>JBMCRE010000001.1:0-92511 GCA_048625195.1 Nanobdellota archaeon
TTATTTATTGGATGTTTTTTTAAATTAAAAATTATTAGCATTGTTGATAATATTTAACCATTATTTTTTGATAAAATATTTTGATTTATTATTAATATTTTTAGTTTTTAAAAGTGTGAAATAATTTTCCATATTTTTTTGATATATTAATTTTGAAGTGATTATTTATTGGATGTTTTTTTAAATTAAAAATTATTAGCATTGTTGATAATATTTTATTATTATTTATGATAACACATTTTAATCAATTCTTAATATTTTTGAAAAATCAAATAAAACTTTATTATCCCCAGCGCCATTTCCAATCTCCTTTGGTTTTTATTTTAGATATAAATATAATTAAAGAAGATAAAATTAGTAATGCAATAAAAAATAATATTTTATTTTGTATTAAATATATTATAGTAATAAATACGCTAATAATAAACAATAAAAGTAATAACCAGCCTTCAATAGTTGTTGGTGATGCACCATACCCATATTTCTTTGGTTTAAACCAATATTTATGTATTTTCATAATATGTTTAGATATAATTTATAATTATTTTTTTTTAGATGTTTTAGCTTTTTCAACTTTTTTATTTATTGGCTTAATTTTTTTAGTATTAATTGTTTTTTTTTTAGGTGTATCATGAACTAAATGTCTTAGGACTTCAAGTTCAATTTCTATTTTATTTAATCTTTTATGAATTTTTACGGCTAAGTCTTCGTCTTTTAGTGAATGTTTTATCCAATTGGAAAAATCATTTTTGTAATGATTTACATGATGATCAAATACATCATGACTAATATTTTTTAATTCTTTTGCTAATCCTTTTAGATCAGTAATTTTTTTTCCGTTTTTTAAATGAAATGTTTTAGAATGTGTCATTTTATTTTAATAAAATTTTACTAATACATAAATTTATTTAACTAAGTTTAAGTAATTAATTAATTTTTTTTATTTATACTACTTGAAAATGAAACAAAACATTATTAAATTAACGATATAAATTATCTTTATGGGACAGTTTGATTCAATCATTAATTTATTTAATGATACTGGGGAAGGAATATACAAAATTGTTGGAAATGAGCAAACTTTATATGCAACATATTTTATAGCTTTTTTTGCAATTGTATATAAATTATTACATATTGGGTTAAATAGAGGAAATTTCCAAGGTAAACCTGCAAACGTTATATCTATAATGTTGTCTGTTATTATAACAGGTAGTGTGTTTTATTCTAAAAGTCCAACAGAATTAATTACATTATTTGGAGATACTTTAGGTATGATATTAGGAATAATAATTGCAGGATTAATAGTATTTTTTTCAATATCAATGTATATCAAAAACAAGAAATTAAATCCAAATGGAATGTTCCTATTATTAACATTTGGAATTTATATTGCGTCTTCTATATTAATTCCACATATGGGTTTGTTAGCAAATAAGATTACAAGTTTAAAGTTTTTAGAGACAATCATTGTAAATGTAAATTTAGTTTTTTTAATATTATCATTGTTTGCTATAGTTAAATTTGTAGCACATTTACCTTCTTCAAAAAAAATGGGAGGATTAATTGGGAATAGGGCTAAAAATGAATATAATGAAACATCAACATTAAAAAAACATATGAATACATTAAACCAACAATTAACAGAGGCAGATACTATTGTGAATAATTTAAATAGATTAATACAAATGGAAAATGGAAAAAACTAATAATGAAAATAATAAGTTAATTTTGGAGTTTTTAAATAGATTAAAAGTACTTTTAACATCTATAAAGATAAGTGTTGATAATATTGCACAAATAGATTTATCTATGACAGCAAATACTCTTACTTCTATTTTTTCAGATGAGTTAAATAAAAGAAAAAATATTCAATATATACAACAAAATAATCAAGTCTATAAAGATAAATGTGATAAGTTGATTACTAATATAGGTAATGTGATTAATGATATTGATAAAAATGAAGAATCTAACATGCAACAAATAAAACAACAGATAAGTATAATATGTCAAGAGTTTAATAATTTGAAAATTGAAATTATAAATTATGAAAAGTATTCACAACAGTTAGGACAAGTTTATACACAAAAAACTGATAGAATAGAAATTGAGCACATTGTTAGTGATTTAAATCAGTTACATTTAGATGGTCAGATGTTAGATTCAGTTTTTAAGTCATATCGAGATGAAACGATAAATGAAATCAAGTCAAAAAATCCTCATTTATTAATTGTTAAATTTAATCAACAAGTTTGTATTGCTCTTTTGAATTATTTTAGAAACATAAAAGATTCAAATATTCAAAATCATATAATTAAAAATTTCAATAACTTAATAAAACCTCAATTGGATAAAATAGTTAATCTGGCAATTCAAAATGATCAAAATAAAATTATAAAAGAAGGTGATAAATTTATAGTAAAAAGAGCTAAAAAGTGTATTGAAGATGTTTTTAATTCTAGAGATTTTAAAAATGCTGTAAATAATGTTTAAAAAATATTTATCTAATAATCTTTTGTTTTTAGTTGTTGATAATTACTAACTTTTTTTATTATTTTTATGTAATTTTGCAAATTTTCTATAAAAGAAGTTTCATAAGTAGTGTGATAGTTTTTAGTTGGTATTTGTATGGTCGTTCCATTGATTTTTCCTTGTGTTTTATAAATGATTTTTCCAAGTTCAGTTTTTCCAATATTAGATGGTTTGAAAATATATGGAATATTATTTTTAATAAAATAATTTAAAATTTCATTTGTTAATTTTATATCAAACCTTCCCATTTCATCTCCTTTTCTTAATACTAAAAATCCTTTAGGATATTCTTCTAATTTTTCAAATGGTGATGTATCTAATATAATTAATTTTTTATTAGTAGAATTTTTACAATAATCTAATACGCATTTATAACTTTGAGATATTTCTTCTTTTGTTGTAAATATTATTTCATCTTGAAAATTAGTTGTTTCTAATAAATAAAATATAACTGCAACTGATATTACGTTATCGATTTGTCCAAAAAAATAGTCCTTTTTTTTTGTGATTTTATTTTTTATTGAGAAGATTTTTTCTTCTTTTTTTATTTTATTTAAAATATCGAAAGTAATTAAATTTGTTTTATAATTAGAATCACACCTTAATATTATATGTTCTTTTATTTTTTTGCCTGAATTGTCGTATGAATAAATGGTATTTCCTACATGTCTATTTGCAATTAATTCATAAAAATCAGGTCCATCTTCTCTTATAAAACGTGTTTTTATATTATTTTTTTCTATATTAAAATATTTATCACCAAGATTTGTAATATACTTATCAGTTTTTAATTGTTTTACTATATTTTTTTCACCATCTTGCATATTATCTCTTTTGAAATTAAAATTATGTTTTCTTTTTAAATAAAAAGCTAAATATTCTATTTTTTCATTTTCATTTTTTATCATTGCATGTCTATCTATGTGAATAGAAAATAAATGTTTAGAATTATTATTATTAATAATTGGTTTTATAATTAAATAATCATCTTTTTTTGAAATATTGTATCCTAATTTATTAGCTTTTTTTGCTAAATAATTTAGAAATGGTTTTTCATAATTAATAGATGAAGGAATTTCTAAAAATTCATTACATAAATCTAGAATACGATTAACATTTGTCATATATTATAATTAATATGATATTTTTATAAAATTTTGTTTTTAATAAAGGATTATAAGATTCTTAGTTTTATTAGAAAAATATATTTATTTTTAAAATTAAAACTTCTTATGAGTATGCATTAATATAGTTTATTTTTTTGGATAACTTAAAGCAAAATGTAGAGAGTTTTTGATAATTTTGTTTTTTTTGAAGTTGCCAATAGATTTATTCAAATAATTCCATTAAATCTTCCCATTCTAGTTTTTTCATGAAACCAGTGTTTTCTTTGATTAAATTGTCAAACAAATGATCTTTTCTTTCTTGAAGTTTTAATATTTTTTCTTCAATGGAGTTTTTTGTAATAAATTTATATACTGATACATTATTTCGTTGGCCTATTCTATGAGCTCTATCTTTTGCTTGTTGTTCTATCATTGGGTTCCACCAAGGATCATATAGGAAAACAGAACTTGCAGATGTTAAATTTAAACCATGACCTCCAGCTTTTAAACTAATTAAAAAAACTTTAATGCTTTTATTTTTATTAAACTCTTCAACTATTTGTTGTCTATCTTTACTTGAACCATCTAATCGAGAATAAGTAATATTAGAATTTTCAAGTTCTGTTTGAAAAATATCTAACATTGAAGTAAATTGACTAAATACTAACACTTTTTCACCATTGTTAATTACTTGCATTAAAAGTTCCATAAACTGTTCAAACTTTCCAGAAATATTTTCTTCTTTTGCAAATGATTTATCTATTAAAGCAGGATGGTTACAAATTTGTCTTAATTTTAATAACGTTGATAAAATTTGTATTCTTGATTTATCAAATCCTTGAGTTTTTACTAGATTATTGATTTCATCTTTTGCTCTGTTAAGTAATTCATTATATATAACGGATTGCTTATTAGTCATTTCAGAATAGACTATTTTTTCTTGTTTAGCAGGTAATTCTTTTAACACTTCATTTTTGGTTCTTCTAAGTATGAAAGGTTTTATTTTTGATTGGAGTATCTCTAAGGCTATCATATTATTTCTTTCTACTTTAGCAACGAAATCTTTATTAAAGTCATATTTAGTTCCCAAAAAACCTGGCATTATAAGGTCAAATGTACTATATAGTTCTGTTAAATTGTTTTCAAGGGGGGTTCCTGTTAATAAAAGAGTATTATTGCTTTTTATTAATCGTACTGCTTTTGCTGATAGAGTTTTAATATTTTTCACATAATGTGCTTCATCTAAAACTAAATAATTAAATGTTAAATTTTTATCAATATAACTTTTATAATCCTTTTGTAGTAAAGAGTAGGATGTTATTACAAAGTCGTATTTATCACTAACTTTTATATTTTTTGTTCTTTTTTCATTGTCTCCATCTATAATTATTTTGCTTTTTTCTGGGAAAAATTTGTTGATTTCATTTTCCCAATTATAAATTAATGTTTTTGGACATATAATTATTGATGTTCCTTTTTCTTCCATTGATAATGCAGTTAATGCTTGAAGAGTTTTTCCTAATCCCATTTCATCTGCTAATATTCCTCCAAATCCATATTTTTTTAAGAATTGTATCCAATAAATTCCTTCTTTTTGATAGTCTCTTAAAATTTTTTTTATTTTAAGAGGAATATCTACTTTCTCAACTGGTTTTTTCCCTCTTAATTCTTCTATAAAAGTTTTATATTCACTATTATATTTTATTTGAGTATTTGAAATGTTTTCAATGAATTTGTCGAGTTCTAATGCACTTTGTGAAGGTGCTTTGAATTTTTTAGTGTTTATAGAAAAAGAAAACATTTTTAAAAATTCAATCCATTTATTTATTTCTCTTATATTTTCAACATTAATTGTAGTTCCGTTTTTTAGTTGTACATATTTTCTACTTTTTAACATTAGTTGTTTTACAAATTCTAAATCAAAATATTCATCTCCTATTTTAAATTTTAATGTAAATTCTAATAAATTTAATTTTTTATCTAAATTAGTGTCTAAAATAAAACTTGCTTTATCATTTTTCAATTTTAATTCTTGACCATGTTTGTAATTAATTTCTAATAATTTTTGAGCATTTGGTAATACTTTATTGACAAAATTATTTAATTGAAAAATAGGAAGTACGATTTTAAATGGTCCTTTTATATATCTTCTATATGTAATTAGACTATTTTTAAAAATATCTTCGAATATGTCTTCACTAAGCTCTTCATTGCTAACATATTTAATTAATTCATTGTTCTCTTTTATGATTTTTATCAAACTAGTTTTGTCTAACCAGTCTTTAGTATCTAAATATTTATAATCATCTATCTTGTATGTTTTATTCCCAATTTTATATTTTAATTCTACAACAATAAAATGATTAGTTTTATCTACTTCTAAAATATTTTTTGCAACCTTTTCTTTTATATTTAGTTGTTGTAAATTTTTAATGTCTTGTGATATTATAGTATTATGTTCTTTTTCTAGAGTATTTAGATATTTTTTCTCAAATTCAAAAAAAAAATCAATTGAAATATTATAAGATTTCAATAAAAGATTTTGGTAAAAATTTGAGTCTAGTAAATTTGAAAGTTTATATATTTTATTTTCGTTTTTTTTATATATAAATGCTTTATCTAAACCAAATATAAAGTTTTTATCATCGTGTAAAATAAATTGTATTTCTCCATGTTTATCAATTTTTAATTCAATTTTTAACTTATAATTTTTATTTAAGAATTGAACATGTTTTTTATTATACAATATTTTGAATGAACTATTGGTTAAATGTGCAAAAAAAAAATCAAAATCGTTTAATACCTGATAATATGCTTGAGTTTGTGAGAGTTTATGTATAATATAATTTAACATAGTGTGGTCGTCTTTAGATAGAAAATTTTCATTTTCATTTAATTGTAATATAGATTGTATTTCAATACAATTTAATCTTTCATTGTTAATTGAACAAAAGAAATATAACTTGTTTTCTATATGTTCAAAGTTATAAACTAGTTTGTTAAATTTTTTTATTGACTCTTTTATGTTTTTGTATTTATTTGTTGATATATTTGACATTTTATTTTTAAAATTATATAATTTCTATATTATTGTAGGTAACTATATTGACACTAATTAATACGCATTTATAAGTTTTGGGTAGAAAAAAATAAATTTCTTAGTACTTATTTTCAAATATTATAAAAAAAATATTGAGAAATAAATTATGATAACAATGTACATTAATATGATAAATAATTATGAGAATAAAAAAGTTATTTTAAAATAGCTTTTATTCTACGAACTCCTGAAGAGCTACTTTGTTCTTTAATAATTTTAAAAGTGCCTAAGTCTTTTATATTATCAACATGAGGACCACCACAAATTTCTTTGGAATAATTTCCAATTTTATAAATAGATACTTTTTGAGGATATCTTTCCCAGAAATCTGCAATAACACCACTTTTTTTGGCATCTTCTTTGTCCATTTCATGTTTTTCAACTTTTGCTCCTTGTTGAATTGCATTATTTATCCACTCTTCGATTTTTATTTTTTCTTCATTAGTTAAAGCTCTATCAAAGTTAAAATCAAATCTTAATCTTTTATCTGTAATATTTGATCCTTTTTGTCTTATTTGGTTTGATTTTAAAACTTTTTGTATTGCAGATAATAGTAAATGTGTTGCCGTGTGATATTTTTTATTGATTAAAGAGCTGTCTGCAAGACCTGCTTTGAATTTTTTTTCTGATCCAATTCTTGATAATTCTTGATGTTTTTTTAATTCTTTTTTAAAATCATTTTCAATATTTTCATGGATTTTAATGTTTTTTTCTTTTGCAACTTCTAATGTAATTTCTTTTGGATATCCATAGGTTTGTAGTAAGTTAAAAACTTCAATTCCAGTTAATTCTTTATTAATTAATTTTTCAATTTCTTTTTCTCCTTTAATTAAGGTTTTTTGAAATTTTTTTTCTTCTTGTTCTAATTGTTCTAGTATTTTACTTTTATTATCTAATAATTCAATATAAGTATTTTTATATGTTGCAATTACAGTTTTAGCAAGTTGTTTTGTGAAATTTTCTTTAATACCTAATTTATATCCGAATCTTATTGCTCTTCTAATTAATCTTCTTGTGAAGTAGCCTTGATCTTTATTTGATGGACAAACACCATCTGCAATTAAAAATGTAGACGCACGAATATGATCCATTATTATTCTAAATAATCTTGTATCTGAATCATTTATGCCATATTTTTTTTTAGATAATTCTTCTAATTTTTTTCTTGTGAGTTCAAATAAATCGCCCATAAAAACATCAGGATTATCTATTACAGCAACTGATAATCTTTCTAGTCCACCGCCAAAATCTATATTCTTACCACTTAACTCTTCAAAACCATCTTTGGTTTTTTTATATTGCATAAAAACATTATTTCCAATTTCTAAAAATCTACCACAATCACATGCAGGGTGACATGGACTATTTTTATATTTTGAATTTTCATGAAGTTTTAAATGTGCTCCAAAATCCCAAAACATTTCTGAGTCGGGTCCGCCTGGCTCTCCAATTGGCATATTTTCTGGGACTCCTGCTCTTGACCACCAATTTTCTTTTTCATTATAATAAAAAATTCTTCCACCTTGCATTCCATTTTTTTCTGCCATATCGACTGCTTTGGCATCAATTTTGTATTTTTTAAATTCTTTTTGCCAAATTTCAACAGCTTCTTCATCGCGAGGAATTCCAAATTTTTTGTTTCCTCTGTATACTGAAACATAAATTCTTTTAGGATCAAGATGTAATTCTTTAGTTAAAAATTCAAATATCCAAGTTATTTGTTCTTTTTTAAAATAATCTGCTAATGACCAATTACCAAGCATTTCAAAAAAAGTTGTATGTCTATTATCTCCAATAGAGTCATCATCGTCTAATTCTCCTGCACGAAAACATTTTTGAGAATCAACAATACGATTTCCCATAGGATGTTTTTCTCCTAATAAATATGGAACCATTGGTTGCATTCCAGAACCAGTAAATAAGGTAGTTGGGTCATTTTCTGGAACAAGAGGAGCAGACTGGATAATAGCATGTCCTTTGCTTTGAAAAAACTGTAAATATTTTTCTCTTATATCATTTGTTTTCATTATAATAATAAGATAATGTAAAGATTTTATAAAATTATTGATATTGATTTGATTTTTAAAGAAAATAACATATTTAAATATATTTTATTTGATTTTAATTAGATTAAAGATTTTATTAATTAATTTAAATTAAGTACTAATATAATTCTAAAATCTCAGCACTAACTGCTGCTTTTCCACCTCTTGGTACAGCAATAAGTTCATTGCAATCTTTGTTTAAACAATATACTTTAGTAGATGCTCTACCAAATATAACCTGTTCGTTACCACATTTATGGCATTTAATTTTAATAAATCCTGATTTTTTTTTGCTATTATCCATTTTATCTGTATGATTTTTGTCTCTTTGATCTTGCTTTTGAATTTCCTGGTTTATACATTTCTTTAAATCTAGTATCTGTTACTAATAGACTTCTATCGTATTCTAACATTTTTTTCTTTAAATTGTCATCTTGAGTGATTTCAATTAATGCTTTTGCAATTGCTTGCCTTATAGCATCTACTTGTGAATTTTGACCTCCACCTAATACATTAACTTTTATGTCATATTTGTTTTGAGAATCTGCTAATATTAGTGGTTCGTTAAGTTTTAATTGTAATAAGTTATTACTAACATAAGAGTTATGTTTTTGATTGTTAATATAAAATTCTCCTTTTCCTTTTTTTAAAACTGCTCTTGCAACTGCTGTTTTTCTTCTTCCTGTTTTTAATACTGCCTTTACCATTTTATTTTGACTTATTGTATCCTAATTTTTGACTGATATCTCCAACTTTAGTATAATAAAATACTGAATCATTATTTATTTTCACATTATCAAAATTTGCTTTTTGAGCATTAATTAGTGTACTAGGAGTTGAGTTATAACATTTGAGTCTTTTAAATGCTTCTGCACCTCTTTTATTTTTGTAAGGAAGCATATTTCGAAATGCTCTTTTTACAATATCAGCAGGGCTTCTTGAATAATAAGGTCCTTGTTTGATAACTTTATTTGTTAATTTATTTTTATATTTTTCAAATAAATAATTTTTTCTTCCTAGTATAACAATATCTTTACAATTTACAATTTTGATATTTTCTCCTAATAGTAATTTTTTTGATATTTCACTTGCTAGTCTGCCTAGTATTAGATCTGTACCATCTATGATTGTTATATTTTCATCTTTAATTTCTTTTTTCATTTTTAATACCTCTACAATTGTTCCTCTAATTTTGTTATTTTGTCTATGATTATCTCAATTGCCTTATTATATATTACTTTTGGCTCTAATTGCCCAAAAGGTTCTATAATTAATTCTAGTTTGTCATCTGTTTCTTGTAGATAAGAATGTGCTGGTGACCATTTTGCATGTTCTTTTCCTTGTCCTAATATTGCTCTTAAATTTAAATCTAATTGATGATTTTTAAAAAGTTTAGTAATAGGAATTTCATTATCTACTGGAACAATTTGAGGATCATCAGATTTTATAGAACAAGAATAAACAAATCCTGGTTCATTTTGTTTTAATGACATCTTAACCTCGCACATTGCACAGCCTACTCCACCACAACTACATTGACTTTTGAAATTATAGCTTTGAATATCTGTAGTTAATGGAATTAATCCTAACCTTTGTGCAATAGTTTCATCATAAAGAGGAGATTCATTTTTAATAACTTCTACTTCTTCAATTGCAATTGTTGGAACTTCTTCTAATATAATTCTTCGAATTGAATTTACAATAGTATTGTATCCTTTTTCAAATGTAATAAATGCTTTGTTATTTTTTTGAGTGAATTCGACCATTTTGGATTTTAAACTCTTCTACCTCTTCTACCTGATTTTTTTCTACAACTATCATGTGGTACTGGTGTTACATCTTCAATTCTTCCTAACTTTATACCATTTCTTGTAAGCATTCTAATTGCAGCTTGAGCTCCTGGACCAGGTGTCATTGGTCCATTGTGTCCACCAACACCTCTTAATTTGACATATAAGGCATTAATGTTTGATTTTTTACATCCTTCTGCAATCTCTTTTGCAGCTGCCATAGCTACATTAGGTGTTGCTCTTAGTCTGTCTGACTTGGAAACCATACCACCTGTGACTTTTACAAGCGTTTCTGAACCAGTTATGTCTGTAACATGAAGATGAGTATTGTTATATGACGAATAAATATGTATAATCCCCCAGTTTAATATATTTTCTTTATTTTCTTGTTTTTGTTCTTCTTTTTGTGCCATTTTATTCAATTACCTCAGAAATTTCTTCATCATCAAGTTTAGCTTCTTTTTTGTCAAAATCTTCTTCTTTTTTGTTTAGAGGAATTTTTTCCATTTCTTCAACTTCAACCATACCACCACTTGCTAAAACCCTTTCAGGATGACTTTCATTATTTAGAGAAGATTCATTTTTAAATTTAATTAGAGGTTCTTCTAATAGTGAGACTGTATATGAGGGTGAATTTACACATTGATTCCCAACTAGAACATGTCCATGTACAATAAATTGTCTTGATTGTGCTGGAGTTCTTGCCATTTTGTTTTTATATAAGATATTAGATAATCTTCTATCTAAAATATCTCTTATTTGAATATCTAAAACTTCATCTAGAGATTGGGCGCTTGGGTCTAAAAAGCCTAGAGTTTTTAATTTTTCAATGAATTGTTTTGCTTCATCACTTTGTTTGGTTTGTATATTAGTATTTAACGATTTTGCAATTTTTTTGTAATTAGATAATTTTAATTCTACTTTTCTTATAGCTTTTTTATTCTTTAACGAATAGTCATTCATTAAAATTGATTCGTCTTCAATAGTTTTTTTATCCCATCTTTTTTTATGAGATATGAATTTTTTCCTATGTTTTTTTGCTAATCCCATTTTTATTTGTTACCATTTAGTTTTTTTGATTTCATGGCTGCATACATTTTATTTTTTCTAAAGTTTGACTTTGTTCTTTGACCTCTTAGAGTAACTCCAGCTTTTCTTCTTTGAGATTTATATGTTTTAAGCTTTGCAAATCTTCTTGTATTTTGTAATAATAAGAAGTCTATATCTTTAGATACATAGTGCAGATCTTCTCCAGTTTCTAATTCTTTTCTATTGTTTAATAACCATGTAGGTATTCCTACTTTTTTTGGATTACTTAAAAAAGATTCAATTTTTTCTACTTCTTCATCTGTTAGAGTATATATCTTTCTAGTTTTGTCAAATTTTAAAACATTACATAAAGCATTTGATAACATTACATTAACGCCTTTAATTTGTGTAAAACCATACAGTAATGAATAAGTACCTTTAATGTCAGTATTAATAATTCTTATTTGTTCTACTTGTGATTCTTGAGTTTTAGCCATCTTGCTAATTATAGAAAAATCAAAAAGCATTTATAAAGATTTGCTAGTCTATTCCTTTATATACTGTTTGTTACTACTACTAGTGTATTTGAATCAATATAAAACTTAAATCATTTATCTTTGTTAATATTTAATTTTACAAATCTTTTTATGATATAGTAATGGTTTTTATAATAATAATAAGTGTTGTAATAAATGTTTTCATATAATTATATAACTACATAATTTAGTAATAAAAAATGAAAAATGAAAATGTTTAAAAACTTCACATTAAATTTTATTCTTATTAATACTTTATTAATATTTATATATTAATTAGATTTTATATATTAATATTAATTAAATTAATTATTAATAACTTGTGAAATTATACAAATGAAAGAATCTGATGAGAAAAATTTTAATAATAAAAAAAATTATTACAAAAATAATGATAATGTATCTAATCAAAATTTTCGTAAAATAAGTAATAAATTTGATTTTCAAAATAAATATTTTTATATTCTATTTAGATATTTATTATTAATATTTTTAATATTTTTTTTTCAAACTGATTTTTTTAATAATATATTAATTGTAATTTTTACATTTATATCTTATTTTCTTTTAAAGAATGTTACACAAGTTGAATTATTAGAAAATTCCTTATTAATTAATAATGAGTATTTATTTTTGATAGTGGAGGAATGTATTGCACCTAGTGCTTATATATTTATTAGTTTAATATTTTTATCGATTCCAATTGAGATGAAAAATATCTTTAACATTTTAATCAGGTCAATTATATTATTTTCTTTTATTAATTTTATAAGGATTTTTCTTTTGATGTTAACACATATATACTATGGTGTTATTTTATTTGAAAAACTGCATATGATATTTTATGAAATAGTGAGTGGAATTATATTATTTTTTATTATAATTTATTATTTAAAAAAAGAAAAAATTAGAAAAAAATATCCTTTTATTTCAGATATTCAAAGGTTAATTTTTTCTTTTAGGAAAAAAGATTAATTTTATAATTTATTAAATAATTGTTATATTAATGGATGAGAATTTAAATTATCAAGAACGAGAATTATATATGCAAGAATTAATGGATAATTATAATAATCCTAGAAATTTTGGAGTAATCAAAGATGATTGTTTTATTATTAAGAAAAAAAATACAACTTGTGGAGATTCATTTGATTTATATGTTCAATTAAATAATAGTAATTTAATAAAAGATATTAAATTTAATGGAGAAGGATGTGCAATTTCTACTGCTTCTTTTTCATTATTAACTCAAAAAATAAAAGGATTAAAAATTGAAGATGTAAAAAAGATAAATGAGAAAGATATAAAAAAAATGATAGGAATACCTATTAGTTATTCGCGACTTAATTGTGCAATGTTGTCATTTAATGCTTTACAAGAATTTATTGATAAATATAATTTAAGAGATAACAAATAATCTGTTTAGTATTATGTTGTAAATTGTTATATTATTAAATATTCAAGGATATAAATCAGTTTTGTACGATGTCATTCCTCTTGGCATGGTAAATTTTATAGGAACATTAGTGTTTTTCTTAATATATCTGGTATTTATTATTACATAATCATTTTCATTGATTTCATATCCTAGAGGTAATTGAAATTTTAATTCAATTACATCATCTGTATTTATATAGTTTTGTTTGAATTTTTTTCCTTTGTTGCTATAATTATAAGTGTAAGTATTTTGATCTAGTGTATTACCTGCTTTATAAGTGATAGTTTGAATTTTAGATGTTTGTAATTCAATTATTATATCTTCAAAAAAAATTTCTACTGAGTCTTTATCTAATCTTGCCATAATACTAATATTATCTTGGCCTCCATCTATCTTGCCATTTTGAGTACCTACAACATATACCCCAAATATTTCAAAATCACTTGAAAATTGATTATTCACTTGTTTTTTCGCATTTAGACCATCTTGTACTAAAATAAAACCAAATTCAATCATTGTTAAAAAATAAAGACTGACAAAATTAAAGCAACCATAAATAGAATTAAACTATCATGACCTGCTTTTTTAGATTTAATCATAATTTTTTTAAAAATTGTTATTATTAACCTAATTTGTATTAATTAATTAGAAGTTACATGCTTATTATTATCATAAAAAATATAAAAAGTATAAGCTGGTATTTTTAATTAATTAAAATTTCAATATTATAAAAATCAAGTTTAATTCCTTGAGTAAGTTGCACTATGTTTAACATCATTATATTCATTATTTTTGTTACCATACATGTCTATTGGTATGATATTTTTATATGTTATAGTTTCCATGTTTGTTGTAAGAACTAATAAATTACCGTCTTTTCCAACTATTTTTTGTATTGTTTTTGGTTGTTTATCATTATATGTAATTACTAATTCTCCTTCTAATTCAAGTATATTATTATCACTATTAATTTCATTCCAATTTAAATATAATTTTTCATTTCCATTTTCATTTTTTTTTCTAATTCCATTTACTTTTATAGAGTTATATGGATGTGGAGGTTTTTTATCTTTTATAGTAATTGCAGAAAATTTTGCAGGTTGAATTATATTATCTGTGTTATCTTTTATTAATTGATAAAATGTCAAATCATCATT
This sequence comes from Nanobdellota archaeon, assembly GCA_048625195.1. GTDB lineage: Archaea > Nanobdellota > Nanobdellia > Woesearchaeales > UBA583 > UBA583. Next base: position 14,737 of record JBMCRE010000001.1, read on the forward strand.
AACTATCTTTTTAAAATTCCACTGTTTTTTTAGTGGTTTTATTAATCCATGTTTTTGATTATTCATAGGTATGATGTAGATGTCATAATCTTTTTCGTTTTCTAAAATTAAATTATTAGTAAAAGTTTGTGATTCAATTATATGATTATATTTATTATCATTTTGAATTTTAACATCAGATGTTACAATAAGATTAATATCTTGAGGTTCTTTTAGACTATCTGAACCATCATAATAATGACATTTATTAGATGTTGTATCAATACATTGTTCACTGATTAATTCTCCTTTTTCTAAGATATATAAATCATAATGATTAAAAGAAGGATCTTCATAATCTTCAATATTTAAAATTAATGTGTTTTGATATCCTTCTTCTTCTCCTGTTATAGTATTATGATTATTTATTGTTATTGGGGATGGGCCAAATAAGTTTTGAGGAATTATTTTTTTAGTTTTTCCTTCAATATTTTCTACATTATAATTTAAATTTTGATCTGTTGCAAAAACATAAACAAAAATAGGTTTTTCTTCTAATAATTCAAATGTTTCTGTATCTTTATTGTATATTTGAGATAACTTTATTTTTTTAATCTCTTTATCATTGGCGTCTTTTATAAATGTTTTATCACTAGTGGTAATTAAAGTAATTGGTTTATTAAAATCTTTAGAAAAAAAGTATTGATTATTATTTTCACTAATACCTGTATTTTCAAAGTCGGTTGGGATTTTATTTTTTCGTAATAAGTTAGTAATTTGATCATAATTACTACTAGATTTATCAAAAAAGTTTTCATAAGAGTATAATATTACATAACTTTTGACTTTATCATAAAATCTAGGTTTTTCAATATGTAATTCTATTGTTTTATCTAAACCTTGAAAGTGATTCAAGTTAAAATTTAAATAACTATATGGAATATTGTCTTTTAGAATAACACCAAAATTTAATTCCTCTATATTGTTATTATTGCTAACTATAAAATTTAATCCATAATAATTGTCACTTTGTATGTCTAAATATTTTATTTCTAAATTATATTCTTGTAAAATTTTATCATGAAAATTATTTAAATAATTCTCAGTTATATTTGTTATACATTTTAATTCGGTATTTTCATTGTTTTCTAAACATTTAGGTATTTCTTCTTCAATTTTGGTTGATAATTGTGGAATTAAATTATTTAATCCAATTAACAATTGTGGATATAAACCTAATGTGTGATTTGTATTGTAATTTAATTCTAAGTTTAAATCTCCTATTTTCGTTTGTTCTTTATAAGATGTTTTTATTTGTAAATCAATAGAATCAATCTCTTTGTCATAGTCTATATTAATTATTGGATTGCTATTGATATTTTGTTCTTTTAATCCATTTTGTAGATTTGTAAAAAGTCTATCTTCTAAAAAATATTTATATTTTTCTATAAATTCATCATTAAATTTAGCAGAGCAATTACTATAATGGCTGTCATTATTTTGCATATTTACATCAAGGTTTTTTTCATTGTACCATAATTCTATTCCTTGTATTTTACAACCTAAATAATTACTATCATCTCCTCCTTGAGTCCTTTTTGATAAATCATTTAGACTTAATCCTAAAGTTTTTGCAAAATCTTTTTTAGCAGTGTTTATTGTTTTAATGGTTTCTTCTTTTTTGTAAAAATTTTCAGCAGGAATTTTTGCATTAATATTGTCTACAACTAGTATGGTAGTATTATAATCTAAATCTTTTTTTGTAACATTAACAGGTAAGATTAAAGTTAAGATTAGAAATATAAATAAAATCAAAATTACAGGAGTTATCATTGTTAAAAATCCAATTGCTTTTTTATTGTGAATCTTGTGATTAATTGTTGTTTTCATTTTGATTATAATAGATTAGTATTGTTTGAATTTTATATATGCTTTTTTATTATCATTATTAGTTTTTAGGTAAAAAAAATAATTGTTTCTTCTTATTGATGCATCTAGATTTGAGTATTGCTCTATATCATCATAATATATTAATAATAATTTGTCTTTATTGATTTCATCAGATGAGAATCTTTGATAATAATCAACTGGAGATAAATCTTGTGTATCTTGTAAATAAGCATATTTTTGTAGATAATTTTCACGTATTTTATTAACAATTGCTTCACTTTCTTCTGTGTTAATTGCAATGAGATCCTTAACAAAAAAAGTTTGATTTTCATCTAAATTTAATTCTAACAAGTCCTTTTTCTCTATTTTAGTCATTAAAAATGAATGGACAAAGACAGCAGGAAATTGATAATTTAATTCAGGAGCATATTCATTAAACTGTTGTTTGCTATCTAATGATAAGTTATATACAAAATATGAAATAATACCCACACAAACAATTGCAATAATTGCAATTATAAATTCAACGTCCATTCCAAAAGCTTTTTTGTTTTTTTTAATTTTCATTTTGGCTCAATATTGCATTAATCCATGTGTTTTTTTATATATAGAATAAAGTTTCCATACATCATCTATATTGTCGATTTTTATTTTTTTATGTTTATGAGCTTTTGAAGATGATATTGGTTGTTCTTTTCTTTGTGGTAAATTAAATTGAGGCATGAGTGGTTTAAATAATTCATAAAACCCTTTGAAAGGTCCTAAAAACATAGTCATATCTATATCTTCTTTAGAATATTTGTTTTGATTATTACTGTAAGTAGTATTTTGATTATTGCTGAAGTTAAGGTTTTCTTTGTTATCAAAATAATTAGTATAATATAATAATTCTTCTTTTATTGTTGTTAGCTCTGAGATAAAATTTTCTAATAAATCTAAATTTTCATCTTTGATTTGTTGTCTGTAACTTGCAATTTCAAATAAGTTCCAACAAAAACCTTTAAATTTTATTGAGTTTTTCATCCAAGGTACTTGTTGTATACCTTGTTGAGATTGTATTGCTTCTGTTCTTCTAATTTGATTAAATTCTAATTGTATACATGAAAATTTTGATAAATCATCTTTGTCTAATAATTTTTGTTGTAAATTTTGAAATTCTTTATGAGTGATTTCTTTCTTGTCGCTTGGATAAAATATGTATTTTCCTTGATTTTCTCCTGCAATAAAACCACTTTTTCCTTTGAATTTTCCTTGAAATATTTCTTTCTCTATATATAATCCATATTTTGTAAATTCTAAGGCATTAAATTTATATCCTCCTCTTTCAAATCCTTTTATTCCTAAAGTTTTAACATACCATATTGAGGAATCAAATAATGAAACTAAGTCTGGATGCTCTGCTTCAAACCCTCTATGTAAATTATCATACCCAAGGCGTTCAGTTCGTTTTTTTATTTCCATTAATAAAGGTTTCATTATATTGATATGCATTTGAATTGTGGAATACATTTGTTTTAGACTTGTAACTTTTATTTTGAATGTTGTTTGAGTATCTTTTATAGCTGAAGGTAGCCAATAATAAAATCTATACATCATTCTTGCGGCAGCTTCTTTTGCATCTTTTGTAATATCTATTGAATAAATATTTTCATCGAGTTGTTCTTTTAATGTTTTATTAGTTTGAAATGGGTCGTCTAGAGATGTTCCAAAAAATAATTGTGGAAGTAATGTAAAATCTAGTCCTTGTTCGGCTGAAGATCTTTGCATTTGCCATAGTCTTCCTCCATCTACTTCATTTACCCATTTATCTTTTAGATGCGAGATTGCTTCATTTCTTTCATCTCTTGCTTTTTTTAATTCTTTATTGTCATTATTTGTCCCTTTAGACTTTAATTCTTGAACAATTTTATCATTTTGAGTAACTTGGTTTATCCATTTATAATAAAAATCTGCCTGTTTAACTTCCTTGAGTAATGGGAATAAATGAACTTTTATTAGTTGAATTATTTGATTCAAATTTTCTTGAAATGCTCTGATGGTTCCTCCCTTTATTTGTCTAAGCTGCATTCCCAGTTGAGAATTTTCTGTAAAATGATGGTAATCTTCTAATTTTAACGTTGTATATCCTTTTCCTGTATAATATGCAAAATTAAAAAACCAATAATAACTTTCTGTTATGTCTTCGTTATAACCTTCAAATCTGATTTCTTTATCAATAACAGCATTACTTCTAGTGGCATTTTTTATCATTTCATCTGCCTTACTTTGAAAATTTAAAGAATCATCATACATTTTATATTATATTTAGATTATTTAGTATTTTAGTAGTTTAGTTTTAACTATTAAGGAGTATTTTTTATAATTTAAAAAAGTGGTTAATTTTATAAAAACAACTTTTTTAATTTTTTTATGAGTTTTAATATTTTTACAGATGGTGCATCAAGAGGAAATCCAGGAAAAGCTGGAATTGGTATTGTTATATATAAAAATGATAAATGTATAGAAGAAATTAGTGATTTTATTGGTAATAAAACTAATAATGAAGCAGAGTATTTTGCAATAATTAGAGCATTAGAAAAATTATTAGAATTAAATAGTAATAATAAAGCAAATTTGTTTAGTGATTCCGAATTATTAATTAAACAAATTAATGGGATTTATAAGGTTAAATCAAAAAATCTTATTGAATTAAATAACAAAGTAAGATTATTATTAAAAAAATTAGATGTGAATTTTGTGTGGATACCAAGAGAAGAAAATAAAATAGCTGATTTATTAGCAAATAAAGGAATTGATATTAATAAAAGTAGTAATAAAGGCAATGTAAGTCAATTTGATAGATTTAAAAATAAACTTAATAATCAAGATTCAATCTTAAATGAATTATTAATTGATAAATCTTTTTTTGGAAAAATTAATTGTTTTAAAATTCAATTGAATAATAATTTAGAAGTTTATTTTCATATGGGTTTATTAAAAAATAATAAGTGGGATTGGAAAAAAGTTAAAATGTCTGATGTTGAACTTGGACAAATAATTCATTTATTAAAGCATAATGAAGGTAAAGTAGCTTTTTTTCATAAATTTAATCAAAATAAAACTCAAATTTGGTGTAATAAAGCTATTGATAGGTTTTCTATAAAAATTGATGAATATTCTAAGAATTTTACGATAGGAGAGTTTGAAGCTTTAAATATTATTATTGAAGAATGTATTAGAAGAAGGATTTGAAGTCAGAAAAAATATAAAAAGTTTAAAAAGGCAATAATTATTAAAGAACTGAAGAGATTTTTGTCTTTTAATCTTTTAAATTTTATTTTATTTCGATATAATTTTGATTTTTCTTTTTATGTTTTTTAGAAAATAAATTTATATTTTTAATTTTTTCTTTTAATGAAATTTTGTTTTTAATTTTTAATTCAAGATTGTTTTTTTTTGAAGGGGTGATTTTATGTATAGTATGTTTGAGGTTTCTTTTTGATTTTTCTTTGTATTTTTTGATTTTTTGATTTTCAATATAATTACTAATTTTTCTTACAATAAAACTTCTATTATATACTATATATAAACCTACTGTAAATGAAAATACAGCTGTTATTATCATATTTACAAATTTAGAAAATATCATTAAAGTTACAAAATATATCAATACTATAGCTAAAACACTAATTAGATATAATGTGATATTTAACCGAAGATAATGTGTATTATCTAAAAAAAAATCAATTTTTTTTTTAGCTTTATTTTTTCTTCTCATAAAAATGATGAAAACTTGTTTGTTTTTAAACATTTCGTATTGTTGGTATATGCACATCAATTATTTAAAAATTTAAAAATATTGTCTTATAATGTTTTCTAATAACATAGAATATTGATAAGGACTAGGGTTGTTTGAAGTATCAAAATTAAATAAAATTCCTTGTTTTGTTGTATTTTGAGCATATTGTATTTTTTCTTTTTTTTCTTTAAAAGTTAATTGGAAACTTGATTTTTGTTTAAATTCATGTTTTGAAGTTTGTTCTTGTCTTGCTCTTTGATATTGTACCTCTTTAGATACAGACATTAATAGTACATTATTTTGTGTGATTTGATATAAATTATTTTCTGCTAAAAGAGCAGCTTCTAATAAGATTAATCCGTTTTGTATTTGGTTTACATTATGTTGTATTATATTTTTACAATTTTTTTCCATGAATTTATTATAAAGTGTTGATTTATATTCGTCGTTAAAAATTAATTTTTGTAATTTTGTTGTGTTTATTGAACTGTCTGCAAGTAAAAGATTTGAACGAAATAAATCTACAAGTTCTTCTCTTATGTGTAAATATTCTTTATTAGAGCTTAAAATTTGTGACCCTAATTCGTCATACGATATATGTAATGCTTGTAATTTATATTTATTAGTTGCAATATTAACTAAAATTTTTGATGCATAACTTTTTCCTGAATATTTCTCTCCAGTGATACCAAGTAAGATTTTATTATTGAACATTTTTTATTGTTTTGGTAATGTATTTAATTTTAATTATCTGTTTTGAAGATTTATATCTTAATAATTAAATATATAAATTATATAAATGTATAATTAATAAGGATTTAGATAATTTATATTATAGTATTTAAGTTTTCTTATCCTTTATTAAAACTTATTAAAAATTAAATTTTGTTTTAATTTATAAATTTAACTCAGCATTGTAAATACTATAGGAATACGACAACTATTAACTACTTTAAAATTATTGCTAATTCATATAAGAAATAGATTTATGTTTAAAATATATGAATAACACTAGAGATGATTTTGCAAAGAAGAATAAGGGAAAACATAAAGAAAAACATCACGTTGAAATAAATAAAAAAGATGATGATTCTTTGAAAGTTAACAAGAATATGAACATTCTTGAAGAGAGTTTAGATATGACTAAAAAACTTAAATTAGAAATCAAAAAAATACATAGTTCTAAAGAACAGTTGAAAAAACATTTAGAATCTTTACAAAAAAGAATAGATAAACATGAAATTTCTAAAAATATTAGTAATAAAAATGTTGATAAAGAGGATATTTCTTCAAACGTTTTATCTCATCTAAAACAAGAGATTGAAAAGGATTTTGAACCTATTTTTGAAAAATATGATATTAATTTTGCAAAAGAAAATATTTTAAATGAAGTTAATGATACTATTGAATCTCAATTTCAAAAACTAAAGTCACAAATTGATTCTTCTAATTTTAAAGAAAAAAGATATAATACACAAAAGCTTTCTGATTTAGAAGCTAGAGTATTAGAATCATTGAGTGAAAATAAAAAATTAAATGAAGAAATTAAAAAAATTCAAAAATCTGCAAAAAATTTAAAATTATCTCAAGAAATTGAAACAAAAATTTATGAAGTAGTTTCTAAGTTTAATAAAAAGTATTTTAAGATGCTTGATGCTAATACTATTGAAGTTGAAGAAATCAAACAAGATACTCTAAAAATTGATAAACAAATCTCTAAAGTAAAAAAAGTGTTACAAGAAGAGTTTAAAGAAAAAAATACTGACATTGCATCTATACGATCAAAAATTACAAATTTAGAGAAAGACAATGAATCTATAAAAAAACTACTCGAACGATATGAAAATGATTTATACAATAAATCAAACCAAGAGTTTGTTAAAATAGAGAGTAAAATTCAAAAAGCATTTGAAAAAAAGTTGACTAATTATAGTGAAAAATTAAATGAGAATTTGTCAAATAAAATATTTGATTCTTTAGAAGAATTAAAAAAATTAAAATTAAATATTGAGAAACAAACTGATAAAATTAAAACTGATTTTTTAAATCAAAAAAATTCTCAAGAGGATTTTTTAATAACTAAATATAATCAAATTATAGATAATATAGAGTATACAAAGAATAAAATTGCAGATGAGAATAAAAAAGAACTTTCATTGATTAGAGATGATGTTTTAAATCGAATAAAAGATGATGTTAAAAATAAAATTGAAAAACTAATTTTAAAATATAAGGATGAAAAATTAAATTTTGAGAATGAATTAAATTCATATAAAAATGAGCTTGAAAAGACATCTCGAAAATCTATTAACGATATTTTAAAGAAAACTCAAGAATTAAAATTTTCAAAACAAGATATTGATAAATTTGTTGATAATATAAAAGAAGAGGTAGTAGAGCAAAATAAGAAATTTGAAGAATTCAAAAATAATTTAATGCTTGAAAATAAAGAAAATAAATCTAACTTAATTGATGAAATTTCTAAAAAAGAGGCAAAAAGTAAGGCAGAAATTAATGATTTAATTAATAGTACTAAAGAAGAGATTTCTTCACAAATTGTATCTAATAATGAATTTTTAAACAAAATAAATGTTGATAATAAAAAGAATAAAGAAGAAATATTTGAACAAATAGATTCTAAATTTTTAAAAACAAACGAACAATATAATCAAGAATTTAACTCTCAAATGCTTTTATTTAATAGAAAAATTGAAGAAAAAGAACAAGAATTTGAAAATAAATTGCAAGAAATTGAAAATCAAGAAAATAAAATTATTGAAGAATTGAATGAATATAAAACCAATCTTGGAGAACTAACTAAAAATTATATTGATCAATTAGATAAAGAATTACAAAATTTAAAAAGAACTGAAGCTAATTTCGAAGATGAAGTTCATGCTTATTCAATAAAAATTGATGAATTAACTAAAATCAAAAAATTAGAATTAACTGATCATACTCAAGAGTTACAAAAAGAGTTAAAATATATTTTAGAGGAACAAAAAAATAAATTTGAAGTTAATGAAAATAATTTTAAAGAAATTTTTAGAGAAAAAATAAATAATTTAAATGATACAATTAATCATAGATTAGATAAAATAGAAAAAACAATTTATGATAAAAGTTTAGAAAAAATTGAAAAAAAAATATCTAAAGAACTTGAAATTTTTAAAACCTATGAGCAAACAATTGAATTAAAAGAATCAGAATTAAGCAAAAAAATTGATTCAATAAATGATGAACATGAACTTATTATGGCTGACATAGAAGTTGCTAAAAATACTTTAAAAGATAAGATAGAAGAAAAACTAAATCAAACAGATAAAGAAATAAAAAATAAGTTTTTAGATTATGATTCGGATTTTTCTAATTTTAAACATTTAATTGTTGATGAAATTGAGGACTTTATAAAAGAGATTGATACTAAATTTATAAACTATGACTCATCATTGCAAAAATTTAAGACAGCTATTATAGATGAAGTTGAAGGTTTTGTTAAACAAATTCATCAAGATACAACAAGTAAAACTCAAAAAGTAGAAAGTACAATGACAAAGCTTAACTTTACAAATACTCAAATTAATGAGACATTTTCAAAATTGAAAAACTTTGAAGAAATTTTTAATAATCAAATTGACGGATTAAAATTACAAATAAAAAATAATGAAGAGAAGATAAATCAATTAAATTTAGATACTGCAAAAGAATATTCAAATAAAAATATTTTGTATGATATTTCAGTTCCAAAAATGTCTAACAATCAGGATGATATTAATAGTGAAATAGAAAAATTAAGACTTGAAATTCAAAATAATAAAAAAAAGATTAATAATATCGATTCAAATTATTATGTAGATAATTATCAAAATAGAGGTGATTCGAATTTAGAATCTTTAGGATTTGATATTAAGACTTATGACAAAAAAGAGTCAGAAGAGTTATATAAATATGAGGATAAATTGTCTGATTTACAAAAGAATGTAAATATGCAAATTAATGAATTGAAATTAATTGTTGATCAAACTAAAAAACAAGTTGAATCTTTTAGCTATGATAAAATTAATACTTATATACATAAAAACAAGGTGTATGATTTAGTTCATAATATGCAAGAGTATGAAGAACAGTTGGTAGCATTAATTGAAAATTTACAATCTAAAGGAGCAAGTGACGAATATATTAAAATAGCTTTAACCAATAAAGGACATCCAAGATTTTATGTTAAATTTGTAATGGAAAATTTATATGAACTTTTTAATTAATTTATAATTTTTTAACTTTTATCTAATTTTACTTGGATTTTTGATCCCAACTGTTAAAATATACCATGTTTTTTGTTGGTATTTTTTTTACTGTTGGGTTCTCTAAAGGATATCCTATTGGAATAATTGCATCTATATTTAAGTGAGGAGGAACATTGAAAATGGATTTTAAAACGTTATTGTCACCACATTCTACCCAGCATGCACCTAAATTGTAAAAGTGAGTAGTCATTATGATATTTTCAATTAATGCTGCGGTATTTTGAATAGAATATGTTTTTCCATATTCTGGATATACATTAATTATTTCATTATCATCTCTTACTATAACTAAACAATATGGTGCATCTGATATCCAATATTGCTGTAGAGCTGCTTGTGCAGCTTTATATTTAGTTTCTTGATTGTCTACAACTATTATTTTTGTGTTTTGTATATTACCTGCACACGGAGCATTTAGTCCAGATTCTATGATTGTATGAATTATTTTGTAATCAATTTGTTTGTTTGAAAATTTTCTAATACTTCTTCTTGTTTTGAATTTTTCAATACATTGTTCTTCAAAAGATTTTTTTAATTTCTCATTTTCTTGTCTTAGTTGTTTTATTTCTTCTTTTGCTGTTATCGAATTAGATTTTTTACTAAATATGTTTTGGGGTTTTAATAGTATTTTTTGTATTTTTTCTTTCATAAATATAATAATTATAATGAAAGTTTATAAATTTTTTTAATAAAAAATATAATATTTTTAGTTTTTAATAATAGTATCTTTTCTTTTTTCGATTATTACATAAATAAATTTAAAAATACTTTATATTTTTAAAAGAATAATGGATAAAGAAAACAAAGAGGGAATTTCAAATTATATTGAAAAAAATATGAATTTCACAGATTTTTTTTATCTTCTTTTTTAATTATATCAATTGCTTTTTAGTACAAAAATGGTATAGGGATTTTATTTTATGATGATTTAAATAACATTGGCACTATAATTGAAAATGATATTTCAATTGCTTTGTTTGTATTCTAAAGGCATTTATAACCGAAGATTATTCAAAAACCGCTTTAAAAAGAGCAAATCTTGATGATTTAAAGCCAAAAATGAGTAATTTGAAGTAATATTTTTATATTGTTTTATCTAAATTGAATAAAAATATTTATTTTATAAAATAATTTTATATTTAATTTTCTAACCACTTTTTTTATAAATAAGTTTGGATTATTTGTTTGTATGAATAAGACAAGTAATAAGCTTTTTTTCGAAGAGTTGATAAACAAAATACATAATAATAATATTTCATCTGCAAAAGAATTAAATTTATTAAAGATAAAACTTGCTAAAAAATATAAAATTAATAAAGTTGTTAAAAATTCTCAAATAATTGGATTTGCAGATAAGGAAACAAGGGAAAAATTAATCAATTTATTGAATATCAAACCTATTAGAGATATTTCTGGAGTAAATGTTGTTGCTTTATTTACAAAACCACATAATTGTCCTCATGGTAGATGTGTTTATTGTCCTGGTGGATTAAAGTCAGAATTTGGTGATACACCACAAAGTTATACTGGATTTGAACCTGCAGCACTTCGAGCAATTAGAAATAATTATGATCCTTATTTTCAAGTTTTTAATAGATTAGAACATTATGTAATAAATGGCAAAATTCCTGATAAGTTAGAATTAATTTTTATGGGAGGAACTTTTCCTGTTTTAGATAAGAACTATAGAGATAATTTTGTCTATTATGTATATAAAGCTATTAATGATTTTAGTGAAGAATTTTTATATTTAGATGAAAATAATAAGAAGCAAGTTGATTTTAAAAAGTTCAATATTTTTTTTGAAACAGATAAAGATTTAAATTCTAAAGAAAGAGAAAAAAATATATTAGAGAAATTTGAACAATTAAAATATAACAATAATAATGATAGTTGTGATAATTATAAAGATGAAATAAAAAAAGTTCAATATGCTTTAATTCGCCCAATTGGTTTAACTATTGAAACAAGACCAGATGAGACATTAAAGAAAAGTTGTTTAGAGATGTTAAATTATGGATGTACTAGATTTGAGATAGGTGTGCAATCTTTAAATGATGAAGTATTGAAAAAAAATAATAGAGGTCATGGTTTGAAAGAAATCAAGGAATCTTTTGAAATTTTAAAAGATATGTGTTTTAAAATTAATGTGCATATGATGATTGGTCTTGCTTTTTCTGATATTGCCAAAGATAAAAAGTCTTTAATTGATTTGTTTAAAGATAGGAGTTTTAGGCCAGATATGATAAAAATATATCCTTGTTTAGTTGTTAGAGGTACTAAACTTTATGATATGTATAAATTAGGACAATATACTCCGATTAAAACACAAAAAGCTAGTGAAATAATCTCTAAGAGTTTTAAATATTTTCCAAGATATGTTAGGGTTATGAGAGTTCAAAGGGATATTCCAACTCAAAATGTAGTAGCAGGAGTTTTAAACTCAAACTTGAGAGATTATGTTGATGCAAAATTAAAAAACGAAAATATAATCTCTATTGATATTCGTTCACGAGAAATAGGCCATAGGTTGTTAAAAGGATATAATATAGGTGATTTTAAAATTAAAGTAACAAAGTATGATTCTTCAGGAGGAATAGATTTTTTTATAGAGTCAGTTGATAATCAGGATACTTTGATGGGATTTGTTAGGTTAAGATTTCCAGGGGAATATGGTTATATTGATGAAATAAGTGAAGGAAGTGCCCTAATTAGGGAATTGCATATTTATGGATCAACAGTTAGTGTAGGAAATTGTGGAGATGTAAAAGATTTTCAACATAAAGGTTGGGGAAAAAAATTATTGCAAAAAGCTGAGGATATTGCTAAAGAACACGGCTTTGAAAAAATGGTAGTAATTTCAGGAGTAGGTGTTAGGGAATATTATCAAAAACTGGGTTATCATCTTGAAAAATATTATATGGTAAAAAAAATATAAAATAACTAATACTAAAATAAAAAAGAATATTTTTCCATTATTTAGCAATTTTAGTGTAATTATAATAACATTTTTTCTTGTTTTCTTTTTTATGTTTAATTAAATTTAGTTTTTTTTAGTGGATTAAGAATATTAAAAATTGCATTTAAGAGTATTTTGAAAAATTTTGTTTTTGTTAGAGGATGTTTTATAACTATTGTTTTGTTTTGTTTGATTGCATTAATGATATCTTTTTTATTATTTGAAGAGTTAATTAATGTGTATACATTTCCTTGAAAATTTAGATTATGTACATCACAATTTCCTACAAGTGGTTTATTATATTTTTGTGCCATCTTTATTGTCTTTTTGTTTAAATTAAAATTTTTTAAGTAAAAAAAAGAAATTTCGTAGGCATCAAATAATGTTTTATATTTTTTTATATTGTCTTTTAGGCAACTTGAATGAATAAAATATGGGTGTGGTGCAATTATTAACATTTGAGGATTATTGTTTTTAAGTGTTTGTAATTGATTTAAAGATTTTATCTTTTCAACTTCTTCTTTAGGAGCATTATAAATTAATACATGTTGTTTATTGATTGTTTTTTCAATTCCTTCAATTAATGTGATTCCTTTTGTTTTTGCGTATTTTATAGCATTATTGTCATCGAAATTTTTATCATGACAAGTAATACCAATGACATGATATCCTCTTTTATACATTTCATCTATAATTTGTTTATTAGTATATCGAATTGAAGTGTCCTTAGGGTCTAAATTGGTATGAATGTGTAATTCTGTTTTTAATTGTGCTTGAGTGTTCAACATACTTTATTAAATATAAATTTATTTATATGCGTTTTTAAAATAAATATTTGACATTAATGTTATAACAAACTTTTATAAATAATCTTATTTTATATAGATATATGAATAATAATTTAAAAAAATTTGGTATTATGTTGATTTTATTATCAATTTTTTTGACAATTCCTTATTTATTTACAAAAAATATTGGACTCTCTGTTCTTATAGCATTAATTGCTTTAGTTGTTGTGAAATGAGAAGAGATTAAGAGCTTTAGGGCTTAAGAGACTAAGAGCTTAAGGGACTAAGTGATTAAGAGATTAAGAGTTTTAGGGCTTAAGAGACTAAGAGCTTAAGGGACTAAGTGATTAAGAGATTAAGAGTTTTAGGGCTTAAGAGACTAAGAGCTTAAGGGACTAAGTGATTAAGAGATTAAGACTTTTAGGGCTTAAGAGACTAAGAGCTTAAAGAAGTGTTAGCTTTTTAGCTCTTCATCACTTGAACTATATAAATTAATATTCATTGAATATGTAATTTATTTTTTTATTAGAGTGTAAATATCTTAATATTAAATGAATTTGCATAACTATGTCTATTATTATTGCAAAATAAAATAATAATATTTGTATGTTTTGTTTTAATATAAATAATAAAAACATGCATACAAAAAACATGCTATAAACTAAGATTAGTTTGTTCTGATAGTCTTTTAGAGATTTATATTTATATTTTCCTACTTTATACATATATTTATTTAAAAATTATTTTATTTATAAATTTAATTACGTTTTTGTAATATGTGTATTTTATTTGACCGATTTTATACATTCATAATTTTTAGAAGTAACAACAAGTTTTAATTTAAAAATAATATCTCAATAGATTTTTTGATGTAAAATGTTTTTTGTGTATATTTCTCAATCAAAATAATAATAATTATAATGAGTTTAACTTACTTTAACTTGACTTTACCTAAAAAGATTATATTTGTCGGTTTAACAAGGTAATAGGATATACCACATTTTTTCCAGACATTCGTTCTATTTTAATATTCTGCTCAAGTTCTAATTCTTTTAAATAATTATAAAAAGTAGCTTTTGAACAGTATCTATAATGATCTACGAATAAAAATTTTAATTCACTTAGATACATCCCATTTTCAGATATCATAGTTGTTAATTTTTGTTTTAGTATCTCTCTTTTGTTTGCTTTTGCTTTAAATGCTAAGAGTGCTTCATATGGATCTTTGATATGACTACTTTGGGTTTTTTTATTTTTATTTGATAAATTCGTTTGCATGTTTTCGTTTTCATTACTAACGTTATTGGAGTTTGTAATTACTTCATGCTGTGTTTGTTTTGGAGTATTAGTAGATATGTTTTCGTTTTTATTGGTTTGAGGAATATTGTGTTTATTTGATTGAAAATCCTTTATATAATCTATTGCTATTTTTAAACCATTTAATTCGCCTTTTAGTTCAGAAATATTATAATTAAGGTTATCTATTTTGTTTCTTAATTGAGAATTTTCTTCATTGATTTTATATAAATTGTTTTTTAATTGAAAATTTTCATCTTTTAGAGTTTCTATATCAAGTTTGCATTTTGCAAAACCTTTTTTGATTATATCTCTGATGTCATCCATATTATTATTTAATTTCACTTATTTATATAATTTATGTTTTTAAAGAGTAGTTGTTATTTGAAAAATTGTACTTTATTAGGTTTAAATATATTTGTCAAAGAGTATATAATTATGTTAAATAATAAATATATTTAAAAAAAAATGTCACTAACCAAGATGTGCTAACAAAATTTATAACTAAAACTATTTTTAGATATTCTATAATGGAAAAAGTAGAAATAAAAAAAATATCTATTAAAGATCAAGAAGAAGAAAAAATTAAAAATCAAAAATTTGTTGAATCTATGCTTAGAAGAATGAATCAAAAAAAATATACTTAAAGTTTTTACTATGTTTTATTTTATATTGTACTTATTTTATTGATAATTCCTTAAATTATTAGTTTTATTTTGTTTGTAAAAGCTATTTTTTAGTAATAAAATTTATAAAGCGTTTTTAATTATCTTTATTTATGAAAATTCCTAAACAAATAAAGAGGTATTGTCCTAGTTGCAAAAAACATACTTCTCAAAAAGTTAAAAATGAAAAAAATAGAGGAAAGAGTAAAACTCATCCTTTAACAAGATTTTCAAAAGTAAGGCAAGAACTTAGAGGTATTGGTATTGGTAGAGGAAATCAAGGAAGAATGAGTAGAGGAGCTATGAATTCTTGGAAAAGATTTAACAAGAAACATTCTAAGAAAACTGATTTTAGATATAAATGTATGGAGTGCAATAAAACTAATGTATCTGCTAGTTCTGGAATTAGATCTAAAAAAATTTCTGTTGAGTAAATATTATAATTTTTTATTAATTATAGTTTTTATAATTTTTTAAGTTATATATTATTATTTTTTAAATGGTACGGCTAGCAGTTATAAATAAGGAAAAGTGTAAACCTAATGTTTGTAGTTGGGAGTGTGCTAAATCGTGTCCTGTGAATATGACAGGTTCAGAATGTATATATGAAGGTCCTGATAAGAAATCAAGGATTGATGAGATATTATGTACAGGATGTGGAATTTGTCCTAAACAGTGTCCTTTTTCCGCTATTACTATTATTAATTTACCTGAAGCTTTAAATAAAGATCCTATACATCAATATGGTGAAAATGGTTTTAGAATATTTGATTTACCAATAATTCAAGAAGGCAAAATCACAGGAATTTTAGGTAGAAATGGAATAGGAAAATCTACAGTAATTAATGTTTTAGCAAATACTTTGTATGCTAATTTTGGAGATAATTCTAAGTTAGAAGATAAAAAAAATAAAGAAGAGTATTTTAAACAATTAAGTAGTTTATTTAAAGGTAGTTTACTTCAAAATTATTTTTTAAGATTAGAAAAAGGAGAAATTAAAATTTCTTATAAACCTCAACAAATAATTAATATTCCTAAATTGTTTAAAGGAAAAGTAAAAGATTTATTTTTAAAGGTAAATAGTGATATAAAAAAAATTGATAAAATAACTCAAAAATTAGGAATTGAACAGGTTTTAGATAGAGATATAAGTGTATTATCAGGTGGAGAGTTACAAAGAGTTGCAATAAGTGCTTGTTTGTTAAAGGATAGTTCTAATTTTTATGTTTTTGATGAAATTACTAATTATTTGGATATTTATCAAAGATTGAATACTTCTAGGTTGATTAAAGAGAGTGTTGAAAAAAAAACTGCTTTGGTGGTTGAACATGATTTAGTTGTTTTAGATTTTTTAGTAGATTATATCCATATTATGTACGGACAACCTGGTGCTTATGGAACAATGACTGGTGTTAAAACATCAAAGGTAGGAATTAATGATTATTTAGAAGGGTTTTCTAAGGAAGAAAATGTGAGATTTAGAGATAAGCCTATTACTTTTGAAAAGGAAAGTGCAGGGGAGGCAAAAAGAGTTGCAATTCTTGCTAATTGGGAAGATAAAAGTATTTGCTTGGGGGATTTTAAATTAGATATAAAAGGAGATAATATTAAAAAAGGAGAAATTATTGGAGTTATTGGAAGAAATGCATTAGGTAAATCTACTTTTATAGAACATGTTGCAAAAAATGGTTTTGAAGATGAGAAAGTTGTTATTTCTTATAAACCACAGTTAATACCAAAAAGTGAAAATACTGTTTATGAAGAATTATGTCAATTTGGTAATTTTACAGATAATTTTTATGAAGTATATGTATTAACTCCTTTAAATATTTATAATATATTAGAAAAAAAAGTTGATAATTTATCAGGTGGAGAATTGCAAAGATATGCTATTGCTAAGTGTTTATTAGAAGATGCTAATTTGTATTTAATTGATGAGCCAACTGCTTTTTTAGATGTTGAAGATAGGCTGAAAATATCTAAGATGATAAAAAATTTTATGACATTAAAAGAGAAAAGTTCTTTTATTATTGATCATGATCTTGTATTTTTAGATTATTTATCAGATAAATTACAGGTTTTTATAGGAGAACCTTCTATTTATGGAGTAGCAAATAAAACTGAATCTATGAGAGATGGTATGAATCGTTTTTTAAAGGAGTTAAATGTTACATTTAGAAGAGATGAAAATAATAAAAGACCTAGAGTAAATAAACCTGGTAGTGTTAAAGATTCTAATCAAAGAAGAATTGGTGAATATTATTATGTGTGAATCGATTTTTAATTCATTCTAATTCAAAATCTTTAATAAATTGTTTAATAAAACTATATTTATTTAGATAGTTAAAACCTTTATCAGTTAGAGAAATAGGGTTTAGATATCAAGTGCTGAAGGGCTGTTTCTTAATTTATTAAATTCTTTGTCTCTTGTTTATCTATAATTTAAAATTAAATATATGATAATGATTGATATAATTAATAAAATAATTACATTTTTTAAATCTTTGAATGTATAATTCGTAAAAACAAGAATTAATGTTATAGTTAATGTCATAAGAAAAACTCCTAAAAGGAGTAAATATGTTGTATATGCATAATTATTAATTTTTTTTATGTTTTCAACTTGTTCATTATTTTGATTAATATTATTATTTTGATTAGTAGTGTTATTCTGAGAATAAATAGATATTATTGTTGTTAGTAATATTAAAAATAATAAACTTATATTTATTATATTTTTTTTCATATATTTTTATATTTATTATTATATTTAAAGTTTTGTAATTTTATAATATGTATGATAAATAATTTTATTTTAAATTGTTTAATATGTTTTAAAAATAATAGTATTTGTTCTGTTTTATATGTTTAAAAAAAATTATAAATTTTAAATAAATACACCAAATAGTGCACCTTCTTGACCAGGTCTTGAAGTTATTCTAACATCGCCTTTTTGAGTTCTTACAATACAACCTTTAGAAATAATATTTCGTCTTGTCCAATTTATATTTGCAGGATTATTAACAACACTTAATATTTTTAATTTAATAGTTTTATCGTTTTGATTGACACAAACATTTTCTCCTACAAGTAAAGATTTTTTAATATTTCCACCTCTTGTTCTCTTTATTTTAACTCGTTGTTTTCCAATGTTAGTTAATGCACTAACACCTGCTAATTCCATAGCTCTTTTTTTTCTTATATTATTATATTTTGTTCCTGAAACTTTTCTTTTAGATCTAAATTGTGAATTTGCCATTTTATCTTAACCTCCCTGAGTTTGCTTTTAATGATGGTCTTGCTTTTTCGCTACCAATACCTTTTTTGTGTAATCCTCTTGATTTTTTTCCTGCAGAAGTTAATCCTCTGTCTGCTCTTCTTGTGTGTTTATTAGAAATTAACCAATTGATTTTATTATCTGAATAAATTTGTGGATGATATACATCTACTAATATTATTTCATAAAAATAACTTTTTTCATCTTGGCCAATCCAGTATGAATTTATAACTTCTAAATTAGGATATTTTTTTTGTGCTTTTTCTTCACATATCCATTGATAGCTTTTAGATTGTGTTATCTTAGTGGATAAATTTCCTCCATCTCTTCCTTTTTTAATTTGAGGATTTCTTTTTCCACCTCTTTTAACTCTTACTCTTGCAATTACAAAACCTTGTTTTGCTCTGTATCCTAGAGCTCTTGCTCTGTCTATTCTTGTTGGATGTTCAACTCTTTCTATAGAGTTACCTTTTCTCCATTCTACAAGTTTTTCTTTATATGAATTTCCAAGATTTTTTCTTGGTTGTTTCCATGCTTCTTTTATATATTTTAAATAACCCATTTTTAATTTAAAATTGATATTCTTTTTTTAGATTTATAAGTTTTGTATTTATATCTAAATTTTGATTCGTTAGAACCAAATTATAAAATATTAACTAAAAACCCGCATCAGTTTTATTTTTATTACATCATCGCCGATTTTTTTAGATTAATATAGTAAGTATAAATTTGTTTTGTTTTAAAAAGATTACTATGTTTAATTGGTTGTACAATCAGATGTCATATATTACTAGTCTAAAAAAAATATTTAATTTGTTTAATTTTAATTGATATTTTATTAAAAATTTAAATAAAGAATTGTTTTAAAAAGCTTAAATAAAATAAATTAAAAAATTAACTTTTTTAAAATTAATACAAATATATATATATATATTATTTCTGTTTTAGATTAATGGAGTTTGAATTATTAAATCTTAAGAGCGAATTCTTAAGAGAATTAATTAATGAAATCCAAAGAGTTGAGATTACTCTATGGGATTGTTTGAAATATAACAATAAAAAAGAAATTCCTAATAAATTAGATTATATGCAAAAGTTAATATTAGATTCTTTAAAAATATTAAATGAAAGTTCAGTGGAAGTTGCACTTTTTTATTTAGGAAAAACTCAAAATGCATGTTTAATTGAAAAAGAATTAAAGAAATTATATATTATTATAGAAAAACAAAAAGAAAGTTTAACAGAAATAGAAAACATACCAGAAAATAAAATAATTTTAATATTAGATGCAAATAAATCTAACCCTATGGAATTTTCACAAAGTTCACAAAAAATTAGTTATATGTTAAGTTTATTTGAATAATGCATTATTATTTTAAAATCGTCATTCCTTTTTATTATTGAACAATAATAATAAAAGATTATATATAAAAAATTATAAGTATAAAATATGTATATAGGTAATTCAATAATAGATGGTTTAAAAATCTTAGGTTTCGATAAAGAAACCATAAAAAAGGTATCAAGAGAAAAAAGTTTAGAAGAGATATTCCTAAGTACTCTGTTTCTAAATTATATCATAGTTTTAGTAATTTTTATGATAACTGTGATTTTAGGAGGTAATATTCAATTAAACAATAAAGATTTAAATATGTCTGTTTTTTTTGGACTTTTAATGATATATCCTTTCGCATATAATGTGATTATATATATGGTATATGGCTTGTTTGGTTTTATGTCAGAACTATTAAATTCCACAAAAAAAATTAAACCTTTAGTTTCAGTTGGTTTTCATACTGCAATAGTGTATACTTTAGTTTTTTATATTATAGGTTTAATTACAACATTTGATTATGTATATGGGTTGTTTTTATTTGCATTGTTTGTAGTATATTTCTTATTGACAATGTTTTTGTCTTTAATGACAATCTATAATTTTTCTACTCAACAAGCATTAATGGTTTTAATTATACCACTTTTAATATGTGTAGGAGCATTGTTGTTATTAATAATGTTTGTTGATTTGAAAACAATAATTAGTTTTTTTTTAACATAAAAACTTAATATATTTTTTGAAAATTATTTATGGAGATTTAAATATTCTTCTTCCATATCATGTAAATCACCTGGAATTATAATACAAATTGGTTCTTTGAAATTTTTATGTTTATCTATTTTAATTAATCCCTCAATATTATCATATAAAATTTCTTCATCTTGAAAGCCTAATCTTGAACAAATAATAGCAGAAGTATCTTTGTTGATGATTTGTGCATCTTTTTCTTCGATTTCTTCGTTTTCTAACATAATTTTTGGGATTTTTAAAAGAAATTCTAAAGCATCACTTGCTTTTAAATATTTTTGGTTAGATTTATATGAAATATCATTTGAAGGATTTAGGTCTAATAAAAATAATGAATGTGCACCTGTCTTAAAATTATCATAAAAAGTTAAAAATGGGGTTCGAGGCATAAATTTTTCGCTAAAAAATGGAATAGATGTAATCTTTCCAAATTTATAAAATTGTAATCCTGTTTTTCCAATAAAGTTTGCAATTGACACATTATGATAAATTTTTGACTTAACATTCATTTTTTCTGCTCTTAAGAGTAAATCAGTATGTGTTGTTGCAATAAGAGGATCACCGATAACTAATAGAGAGATATCTTCTTTTTTTGAGGGATTTAATATTTCATCTTCTATTTTTGTTTCAATTAAATCTCTATTTGATATTATAATTTTTTTATTTAGATATGTTTCTAATTCTTCTATGGGAGTTTCATAAAAACATGTGTAATATTCTAAATAAACCTTTGAACTATTTTTTATAACATCAAGCATTTCTGTGTTAATGTGTTCTTTTTTTGTTCCTATACCTATTAAATGTAACATATAATTTAAAGATTACAATATATTTATAAGTTTTATTTATTAGTAATAAATTAAAAAAAATTAATAAATTTGAAATTTGTAATATATATAATTATTTTTTAATTAAATATTGGATCATAACTCTTATCTTTTTTAGCTAAGTTTTGAACATATTCAAAAAAGTCTAAATAATCATCTTCTTGTATTTGATAAATAGAACCAGGAATAACAAATTGTACTTTGTTTCCTAAATTAACATTAGGAGTCCAGTTTTCTTTTTCATAAAATCCTCTTAATTCATTATTTGAGTCCATATAAAAAATACTTAAATTATATTTAACATTGTTTAAATCTAAAAATTCTAATTTATCCATAAATCCTTCATCTGTTGGCCAGAATACTGTACTTTCAAAATCATGTTTTTTATTTTCTAAAGTTAAGTAAATAGAACCATCTGACTTATCTAATACTCGTTTTCCTGAACCTGTTTCTCTATATTTTATTAAAAAAGTGCTTGCACTAACTTGAAATGTTTTTTTAGGAATTAATTGTAATTCTATGTCGTTATCTCCATAAAACACTTCTCTTCCCAGCAAACTATCATCAGTATCTATTCTTTTTTCTGTTGTATGATAACCACTTTTTTGAGCAATAATTTGTCCTTGAGTACAATAAGGAAAGTTAGTTTGTAATCTTGCATGGGATTGATAATTAGGTTTTTTAATAGTTCCCATATCACATTTTACATTAATACATTTATAACTTATGTTAACATTTGATAAATAATTATCATTAGTGTCTCTTGCAGTTACATATAAAGGATATTTTTTACTTTGATTTGAACAATAATTATCTTGATTAAATGTTGAAGGTTCAGGTAATAATATATTTTTTCCTGTATCTTTGGGTTCATTATTTTTAATTTTGACTCTTAGAGGAAATTGAAAAAAGTATTGATTTCCATTTTCATTATAATCTGTTAATTTAATAATTAAATCATAATCCATCTCGTATAGATGATGATATACTTGAATACAAGGAATTGGAATCTGTGTTCCTAAATCTACCTCCATCAACATTGATTTTACTATGTTCCCTGAACTAGGAGTAACTTCAAAGGTTCTAAAAGAATCCCTTTGAAAAAAACCATCTCTATTATTTACTTGAGTTGATGGTAATAAAACATTTACATCATAATTTTCAAAAGTTTTTTTTGGATTAATTAAAGGAAATGTATAGAAGTTATCATAATATGCTCTACCTTCCTTACTAGTATATTCATCATTAAAAGTTAAATCATATAGCTCTTTTTTTGGATAAGTTCCTATAAATTGCAAATATTTGAAATTATTATTATTTAGATTTATAACATTGTTTTTTATTTGAGGAACAGTCCATATCCTTCTTCCACAACTAAATGTCATTCCTTCTGTTGGAACAGAGTCTTGTGAAGAATAATCATTTGCACTTCTAATTTGATCTAAAGTTAATTCTTCAAATAAATATGTTTGAGATTCTAAATTGTATATCTCAACTGCAAGTTTGTATAAGTCTCCTAATCTTAAGTTTGGAATATTTATATTAAATTCTGAAACAGTAATAAAATTTTCATCTTTATATTCTTTTATTTTTATAGGATAATTAGTCTCTATCATAACATTGTGATCGTTGATTGAGGTATCTACAAAAAAATCACCATCATGTGTTATCATATAAAATTCTTCTAAAGTTTTTAAGTTATGAGTAATACAGCTTAAGCTTTCTGAGGTTATATATTCTTCTAATTCATTTTCCATAAAAGCAATAGTTGGGATATCACCTCTTTGAGTATCCCAGTTAGGAATTTTAAAACCAAAATCTGTATGTGCACGAGGATCTTTATCTATAAATATGGGTATATTAATATAACCACCTTGTGTACCTAATAAGAAAAGCCCCCTTTGAGATGCAGACTCTATACAGTCTTCTACAATTTGAGAAACTTCATTTTTCATTTTATCATCTTTAGATTGCCATAATGAAAAATCATCTGTCATAAAAAAGAACATTGTAATAATAATTAACACTATTCCTATAATTATAAAAATACTAATTTGGTTTTTTTGATTTTTTAACATTTCATTAACCTCAATGAATTTATTTGTACTGACTTACCATAACATAAAAATTTATTACCTTGCAAATCTTGATAATAAGGATATAAGACGAATTTAGGGTTATCATTAACGCTGAAACTCATACCATCTGTTTTAGTTGCAGGAATACTAAAAAGTTTATTATTCTCGATGTTAGTTTGAAAGCTCATTACACTATTTCCCTTATTTCTTATTTCAATATATACTGAATTATCTCTTAAACAATTTTTTGTTACTTCAAAATCATAATCTTTACAATTAGGATGATCTTCTTTGAAAAATGTTGCTAATGTACTTAAAATTAAAGTTGTCATTAATAAAGATATAATAACAATAATAACAAAATATGTAGCTAAGGCTTTCTTGTTTGTTTTCATAAAATTAAAATCAAACTAATATTTTATAAATATATGTATTTTTCAAGGAGTAATAATATTTTTAATTGTTAAAATTTTAATAGTTTATTTATATTGTATCTTGTTTTTATATACACTATCTTGAAACTACAAAATTTTATAAATGTTAAATAATAAAAATAAAATATGTTTGAAATTGAATTATTAGATTTGATAAATAAAGCCAAGAAGACACAAGATAATTATGAACTTAACAATATTAAAGATTCTATATCTAATTTAATTTTTCAAAATAATGATGAGTTTAATAAATTTATTTCTAAGAATGATATTGATATGCAAACACAAGAATTTTTAAAATCTTGTATAAAAAAAACATATAAAAATGATGAAAATAAATTTAGTGATTCAAAAAGTGATTTAGATAATATTAAAAATTATTATATGAGTTGGTTAGAGCATTATAATAAAAATAATAATGTAGTTGATGATAATTGTAATATGGTAATTGATGAAATAATAAATTTTTATGTTTTGAATCGTTTTAATGTCATTTTAAGTATCTTGAAAATCGTTGAAACACAAGATTATGAAGCTTTTAAATGGCATTTAAAAAATAAATTGAGATTATATTTTTCCAATCAAATAAGAAACTATATTAAATCTAGTAATTATCAAAATTTGAATTTTTTTAAAAAAATTAGGAAAAAAAATGCAATACATTATTTAATTTCTGCTATTAGTAAATATGAATTTGATATTAAATTAATTAATGAGGTATTAGAAAATGAGTATTGAAAATAAAATTAGTAGTATGGAAAAAAAATTAAATAAAATTGATGAACATTCTAGTACAAGACCTGTTAGTAAAAATGAACCTGTTGAGGCAACTAGTGGTTTTTTTAAAGTAATAGAATTAATTTTATATCCTTTTCTTTTGTTTTATATTTTTTTAAAAGTAGGATTTATAGGAGTAGACTGGATTGGTTCTTTAATTGCTAATAGTTTATCTTTTTTACAAGTTAAAAGTGTTTTTGGTATCTTTTCTGGAGATTTTTATTTAGGAATGATTGTTTTGGTTATATTATTTTTTATTTATTTCAATATTTTTGCTTTGTTTCCTTTAACATATTTTTTGACTATAAGAAGTGAACCTTTAGATAAAATATATAAACAAATAAAAGTTGAGTTAATTATTGTTGTTTGTTTAATGATTCCTTTATTTCTTGCAATGTCTTATGGTTTAGTAATAGGTGATGATGGAAGTATGAAAGAAGATACTAGAAAATTTAATATTAATCTTAATGAAAAAATTGAAAATTTAAAAAGTGGTCCTTTATGTTATTTATTTAATAGTCCTATTGACTGTATGCAAAACCAAGAAACGACTACTGCTAAAAAAACAACAAGAGCAGAGTATAATGTTTATTTTAAAACTCCAGATTATAACTATGTTCAAAATTTAGAGAAATTTAAACAAAGACCATATTATTTAAATTATGAGATTAAAGCAAAGGGAAGTCCTTTATATTTAGATAAAATTGAGTGTTATGCAAATAGGGTAGATGATAAAAACTTGCTGTATAGAGAATCTTTAGAAAATAGAAAAATTGAGACTAATCAACGTTTACCTGTAAGTGATATAAAATGTGATTTAAATGAATTAACTATTGATGGTAAAATTGATGAAGACTTTAAATTAATTACATTGTTATATTATGAAATTGAAAGTCAATATACTCAATCTTTTTATGTTTATAATGTTGATAAATATATTGAAACTAATTATGGTAACAGTGATGGGTTAAATATAATTGATATTGAAGAAGAAATAAGGAAAAAACTTAATATTGAAAGTCCTATTAAATCAAATAATTATTTTGATTTAAAAGTTTATACTTCTCCTAAATTACCTTTTTTTGTTGGAAAAGATTATGATGATAATAATATATATATGAGTTTTACTTTTACTAAGGATAGTGTTTATGATAAAGTATTAAATAATACTTTAATAAATTACTCTTTACCTAACTTTGTTGAAATGAATTGTGATGATACAAATTGCAATGAGAACATTGAAAATCTTATTACATCATATAATGAGGAGTCTAATATAGAGTTAAATCTACTCTTGAAAGATAATATAATTGAACGAGAAGCATTATCAGATAAAATTAATTTTAATATTAAAAGTAATTTAGTGAAAAAAAATGTTATTTCTTTAGTAATTAATAATCCTGATTATGTCGAAGAAGAAGAAAACAATAAAAGTGATGTTAATCTCAACATTAATGATTTTGAAAATGAAAATATTTCTGATGAAAGCGATAATAACTTAGAAGTAGATGAGAAGGATGACAATATTGTTACCAATCAAGAAAATAATAATGATTCACAATACTTTCAAGAAGATGATTTTAGAGGAAGGTGAATATAATTAATTTGTAAAATGTTAAATAATCAACGAGTTTAAAAATATAAGTAAAGTTTTTAAAAGAATTAATATCTTTTTTACTAATAGTAAAATTATTTTTTTAGTGGGGTTTGCTAAGTGGTCAAAGGCGCTCGGCTCAAGACCGAGTCCGAAAGGTTCAAGGGTTCGAATCCCTTACCCCACACTATATGTGTATAAAAAATTCTTAAATAGTCAAAAACTATGTTTGTTGATACCTTTTTTGTTTACAAAAAAGAAGTTAATTACCCCAAATATATTTATTGAATTATATATGTTATATGTGTGTAGCATTTAAATACATAAGTTTTATTAATGTGTGTATAATATCTTTATTAAATGCAAAAAAATAACAAATATGATTTATCTTTTAAAAAAAAAGTAGAATTTAATATTTTATTTGAGTCTTTAATTGGAAAAGAAATAGAGATTATCGATTCAACTAATAAAAATTTAATAGGAATAAAAGGTATATTGATTTATGAAAGTTTTAATTTGCTTTATGTAGACACTAATGGAATTGTGAAGAAAATACTAAAAAATGTTGTTGTATTAAAAATTAAATATGAAAATCAATATCTTAAGGTAAATGGGGAAGTTTTAAAAGGAACTTTGATCACGAGGTTAAAAAAGATAAAATAAAGTTATAATTGCACTTAATCATAACATTTTTAAATATATATTTCTTAAGTATATAGTTATATAATTTGAAATTCTATAAAAATTATGCAAATGGTATTAAAATGGAAAGAACAGATAAGACAAATTCAATTTTAAGACAGTTTAAGAAAAAAAGTAAAAGAGTCATAAATAAAGATTTTTTTACAGAATTTTTTTATTTAAATCGGCATCGAAGAGCAATAGAGTTTCTTTTTAATCAAGATGAGTTGATTTTAGAAGAATTTTTAAAAAAATTTTTGCCTTTAGAATTTCAAGATTTTGTTGAATTAAAATTATTAAATGATTCTGAAGAAGAAATTAGAACATGGTATTATGATAATGAAAATCTTGTTTTGGTATTAAAAATTAATTGGGGATTTAGAAAAGAAGAAATTTCGATAGATGTAGATATTGAAAATTTTTGTGTTACATCAATTAATGAAGAAGGATTTGTATTTAAACAAATTGATTACTATTTATTAAATGAATTTATTATTAGTTTTATAACAAATCAGGCAAATAATTTGTCGAAAACTTTTGAAAATATTGTAGATAATAAAAAGAAACAAAATATTGATTCTAAATCTCAAAAATAAATAGTTAAAAATATTTCTTTGTTAAGAGTAATAATAAAATAATATATGTCTATAATATATTTATCATAATAAAATAGTTGTTGGTTTTAAATTTGATTTTTTGTTATTTAAAGATTTATAACTATTTCATTATTTTTATAATCTAATTTTGCTATTAATTTAGATAGTTGTGGATTATTTTTGATAGTTTGTTGTACATCTTCCCATCCTTTTTCTTTTCCTGCTTTGTTTATAGATTTTAACAAGTCATCAATTGTTGAATAGTTCTTATAAATTTTTTCTCCTATTTCTTTGTATTTTTCATAATCTTGTAATATTTGTTTTTTTTGTTCTTTTTGAGTTTCTAATCTGTGTTGTAACCTTTCAAGTTCTTTATGTAAATTTTCTTCGTATTTATCTTTTTTTATTTGGAATTGTTTGTAATAATTTTTAATAGTTTCATTAAAATTAGATTTCTTTTTTTGTTCTAGATTTATACTATTAAATTTGAAGGGTAAGAAATCATAAATTTTATTATCTTTATATACTTGATAAGCAGTTATTTTTTTGTTTTTAATATCACTTAAAGTTTTACAAATATTTTGTATTTCTTTTGTGTCTAATTTGATTATTTCTTTATTTTTATCTATATTTGAAAGGTTACACACTTCTTCGGCATATTTTCCTCCCATTCCAAATTTAATTGCTAAAAATTTTACAAGGTTTAAATCTGAAGTTGAAATCTCTTCTCTTAATATTTTAGTATTTATATTATGAATGTTTAATTTTTTTTGCGGTGGAAGTTCATATACATTATTTACCATTAAAGCTCTATCTTTAAATTTTTTCTTATATAATGAATTTTTTATGTTAAAGTTTTCATCACAAATAATTATATTGCCATTTGCAAATAATTCCATAATTAAATAAAAAGATTCTATTTTTTCATCTTGATTTTTTTTGTCTATTTTAAATGTTAAAATTCTTTCACCTTCTATTTGTTTTATTTCTCTTATATATCCATTCTTTAAATGCTTTCTTAAAAATATTATAAAATTAGGAGGAAATGAACCATCAGTTTTTTTATTTCCAATATAGATGTATTTTGATACTTTATTTGTTAAAAATATATTTCCAAGAGTTTTTATGTAAATTTTGAGGTAAAATGTATCATCTTCAAAATAAAAATTATCTATTCTTTGATTCTCTAATATTTGTAATTCTTTTGTTAAAAAGTATAAATCCATTGAAGATATTTGTTTCATAAATATTAAAGTATAATTAAATTTATAATATTTTGTTTTAAGTTTGGTTAAATAAAATTATTTATAATGTTGTATTTATAAAAATAAAAAACTTTTTAATAAAAGGATAATATTATATATAATATTTAAATTAAAATGAAAAAAGAATATGAAATATTAAAAGGAACTAAAGATAGTATACCTTCAAAGCAAATTAAAATTAATTTTGTACTTGATGTTATAAGAGAACAATTTGAAAAATATGGATTTAGACCATTTGATACACCCATTATTGAATATTTAGAAACTCTTACTAATAAATATGATGATGATGCCGAAATTGTTCAAGAAATTTTTAAGTTGAGTGATAGAGGGGATAGGAAATTGGGTTTAAGATATGATTTAACTGTTCCTCTTTGTAGATATATATCTATAACAAAACAATTAAAGAAACCTTTTAGAAGATATCAAATAGGTAAGGTTTTTAGAGATGGTCCAATCAAGCTAGGTAGAGATAGAGAATTTATTCAATGTGATGGAGATGTTATAGGTATTAATGGTAGAGAGATTGAAGCAGAACTTATGATTTTATTCTATGAGACATACACTAAATTGAAAATTAATGCAGTTATTGAATTGAATAATAATAAAATATTGAGAGGAGCTTTTTTACAAGAAGGGTTTAAAGATGAAGATCTTGAAAGTTTAATTTTAAGTGTTGATAAATTAAAAAAAATAGGTTATGATAATGTTTTAAAGGAAATTAAAACAAAAGGGTTTGATGAACAAAAGATTAGAAAATCGTTAGAGATTCTTGGTTGTAAAAAAATAATTGAAATTAAAAAGTTAGCAAAAAATAAAATTTTAAAAGAAGGTATTGATGAGTTAGAACAATTAATTTCTTTGATAAAACCTTTTGTAGATTATAGAATTAATTTTTCTATGTCAAGAGGGTTAAATATTTATACAGGAAATATTTGGGAAGCATATATGAAAGATGAAAAAATATTGTCTTCTATTGGTTCTGGAGGACGATATGATAATGTAATTGGTGAGTTTCAAGGAACTGGTGATGTAGTTGATGCAGTTGGTATATCTTTTGGGTTAGTTCCTATTTTAAATGGATTAGATGATGATAAGATTATTGAGAAAGAAACTTTAACTGATTTATTAGTTATGCCTCTTGATTCTAACTGTGTAATTAAATGCTTTGAGTTAGTAAAGAAGTTAAGAGAAAATAAAAATGTTGAGTTGTTTTATGGAAACAAAGTTAAACAAGCGTTTAGTTATGCTGAATCTTTAAAGATTAAAGAAATTGCTTTTATTGGTGAAAAGGAAATAGAAAATAAGAAGTTTAAAATAAAAAATATTCAAACTGGTGTTGAAAGAGAATATGAAATGTGAATATTTACTCTTTATTAATTATCATTGTTACCATATTTCTATTAAATTCTTATATTTTAAAATAATTTTTTGTTGGTTTTTAAATAATGTTTCATACTCCTGAGCTACTTTTATTCTTAAGTTAAGGTATTTTTGGTAAATTTATTGATTTGGAATTTATAGCTATTGATATTTCTTTTTTTATAAATTATTTTATAGTTTATAAATTATAAATATTAGTATATAAAAATTATAATAAATCCTACGCTATACTTGTAGAATATCAATTGATTTAAACTGTATTATAAAAATGAATTAAATTTTAATTTTTGTTTTTATAATTGCAAAATTAAGTATTATAATAATAATTATTATTATTAATTCTTTGCAACTTCTACAATAGGTTTTCTTCTTGAATTTGTCTCAAAACTCTCAATAATGATATCTGCCTCTTCTTGGTTTGCAGTTATAAAAGAAAATTTATCACAAACTTTTATATCTTGTAGAGATGTTAATTTACTATTTGTATTTCTTTCTAAAAATTTAATTAAACTTTTTTCATTGATTTTATCAATTTGTCCTTTTGCAATAAATAGTCTAACATTTTTATTAGATGTTTTATTTTTCTTAGTTGTATTATTTTTATCTGAGATATTATTATTCTTATTTTCAAGCTTTTCTAACAATGCATTAATTATTTTTGATGAATCATGTTGCTCTAATAGTTTTTTAGTTAATTGTGTATATTGATTAGAACTATTTTTTAAAATTATATTTTCAATTTCTTCATTAAATCTTTTTTCTTTTTTTATATCTAATTCTTTTTGAGATGGTAAATTGCTTTTTTGAAGTTTTACTTTTAATGTTTTTTCTATTAATGAAATTTTTCTACTTTCTGCTGGAGTTACTAAGGATATTGCCTTTCCTTTATTGCCTGCTCTTCCTGTTCTACCAACTCTATGAGTATATGTTTCAATATCATCTGGTAAGTTGTAATTAATTATATGAGATAAATTCTCAACATCTATTCCTCTTGCAGCAACATCTGTTGCAACTAGTATGTTTAATCTTTGTTCTTTAAATTTTTTTAATATTCTTTCTCTTTTATTTTGCATTATATCACCATGAATAAAGTCAACATTATGCTTAGTTTTTCTTAGAGCAGATGCTACTTTTTCAACATCAACTTTTGTTCTACAAAAAATAATACCATAAAAAAAATTATCTATATCTATAATTGTGCTTAAAGTGTCAAATTTATCTGACTGTTTTGCAACATAAAAACTATGTTCAATTAAATTGTTAATTTTTTGTTCATTTGCAATTTCAATGATTTTTTGATTTTTCATATATTTTTTAGATAAAGTTTTTATTCTTTGAGGCATTGTAGCTGAAAATAAATATACTTTTTTTTCTTTTGCTGATGATTTTAATACAAATTCTATATCTTCAATAAATCCCATTTTAAGCATTTCGTCTGCTTCATCTAAAATGAAATACTTTGCATCGTTTAAAATTAATTTTTTTCTTTTTAATAAATCAACAACTCTTCCTGGAGTTCCAACTACAATGTCTATACCTCTTTCTAAGGATCTGATTTGATTAGTAATGGGAGAACCTCCATAAACTGTTAAAATTTTTAGTTTTTTTTTTGCACTAAATATTTCTAATTCTGAAGAGACTTGCAAAGCAAGTTCTCTGGTAGGGGCTAATATGATTGCTTTTGGAATTTTATTTTTTGCATTTATTAAATCTATTAAGGGTAATCCAAATGCACCTGTTTTTCCTGTGCCGGTTTGAGCTATTCCTATTATATCATATTTTTGTTCAAAAATAATTGGTATTATTTTCTCTTGTACTTGTGTGGGTATTTTAAAGCCTTTTTGTGATATTACGCTTAAAGTTTCTTTACTTAAATTTAAATTTTCAAATTTTATTTGTTCCATATTTTATTTTATATTTTTATAAGAATTAATCAATAAAAGTTAAAAGTGATGTTCTTATTTTGATAAACTCTATATAAGAGAATATTATTGACTTTTTAAAAGTTTATATAATAAATTTTGTAAAATCTAATAATTTACTGTTGTAATTATTCTAGAATTAAGTTTTAAAGTGTTTAATGTTATAAATTTAACGTTTTTTACTTTTAACTTGATATTTAATTTTAGAAATTGTCGTATTTTCTTTTATCTTAAATTATTTACAATTTTAATACTTTATTATTGTTATTTCTATGTTAGAATTCTTTAACATGCTTTAATTGTTTTTTGATTTTTTAAAACATTCACTACAAAATAATTTTTTGCCTTCTATTGGTAAAAATGGTACTTGAGTGTCTGCTCCACATTGAGTGCATTTAGCTTTGTAATATGTATTTTGTGAATTGTTATATTTATCCATTTTTTTGTTTTTAGTTAATATTAATTAAATATTTCTTTTTATATGTTGTATTGTAAATATATTTTAATATTAGTTACTTATAAATTTTTATTTTTAATATTTTTAAAAAAATAAAAAAAATTTATAAATCTCTTGCAGAAATTGTTTTTCTGTTATTTGCTTGAGCTCTTTTTTCTGCTTGTTTAATCATATCAATTAATACTTCATTTAAATGACTTGCAAAATCACCTGAAATATTCATTCCAGAAACAATATCTTTTACTTTTGATTTTACAATTAACATAACTTTTGAGTTTGTTTTTCCAATGAAAACATCTTTTCCTTGAATAGTTTTTCTATTGTTTGATTCTGCTCTTTTAGATGCTTTTTCTACTAATGCTACTGCAGCTTCGTTTAGTTCAGCTGTAAAGTCACCTGAAACATTAACATCTTTTACTACTTCTTTAATTTTTGATTTTACTACAATCATTTCCATTTTTTATTTTATTTTAAGGTATTATTACCTGTACTTTAAATTCAAAATGCTGTATTTATAAAACTTTCGAGTAAATTGCAAATAAAAAGCAATAAATGGAGCTAAAACTGTCTTTTTTATGATTTTTCACCTTTATCAAAACCATTGAGTAAATCGTTTAATACAGCTTTTATATTATTAACTTTAATTACTCCTGATGCAACTAAAATACCTTTTGCTCCTAATTGTATAGCTATTTTTACATCATTTTGATTTTTGATTCCTGCACCTACTAAAAGAGGTATTGAACCTGCTTGTTTTACTGATTTTATGATTAATTCTGGGTTTGCAGTTGTGATAGAGATGTCTCCTCCAATTAATTCTTTTGGTTCTACTGCTATAAAATCAGGATTATATTGAGATATTTTTTTAATTACTTTGTGATTTCGTGCACATAAACAAACTTCTAAATCTGCACGCTTTGCAAATTCTACTCTACTTTTGATTTCTTTATAATTATAAGTTAAATTATGTTCGCTATGGTTTATTAGTGTTCCACTAACTAGACAATCTTTTAAAGCCAAAGGAACTATATATCCTGTATGTGCTCCAAAATCCATATTATCAATATGTTGAGAATATGTCTTAACACCTACCTTACTAACCTCTCTTAGATCGATATATGAAGGACATAAGATTATTTCTACTCCTAAGTTTTGAGCTTTTTTTTCTAGTTGTTTGCATATTCGTGCAATTTTTATAGCATTACTTCCTAATGATTCTTTATATGTTTTTAAGTTAATTATTAATTTATACATGATTATAGTAAAATTTTATTACTATATAAAAATTTGTAATTACAATATAAAAATTATTATTATTTGTTGATATGTAAATTTTTGTTTAAATCTATTTATCCCTTTGTTACTACTGAATTGTTTATATTTATTTTTGTGAGTATTTAAATTTTAATTTTTAGTTAATTTTTTATATTAAGTAAATAGATGATTTTATAATTAAAATAATGTTAAATTGCTAAATTTGTAAAAAAACAAGTTGGTTAAATTCTTAGAATACAAGTATTAGTTAATATCTTTTGCTTTTAATTATTTTATTTATTAAATTATATTCTAATATTTTGGTAATTGATTTTAAAAGTTATTGAATTTTTAAAATTATCTTAATAGATTAAACTAACTATGAATCATTTTATTAGATAAAAACACTTGTTAAATAAATAAAATATAATATTAACATAATGATTGCGTGTCTTTTTGTTATCTTTTTTTTCTTTAAATAAAAAATAAAAATTATAACTGAAGTAATTAAGAAGAAAATACTTAAATAATAAGATGAATTTTGAAAAGAAAATTTATGTATAAGGGTTGAAAAACCAACTATTAATAATATATTGGATATATTACTTCCAATAATATTTCCTATTGCAATATCAAATTCTTTTTTTTTTGCACTTGTATATGTAACTACTGCCTCAGGTAGAGAAGTTGCAAAAGCAAGTGTTGTTAGAGTTAAATATTCTATAGGTATAGTTAATAATAATCCTAATTGTTCTATAGAATATATAACACCTTTTGCAGATAAATTCAGTACTATTATACTTATTAATAAAATGATTAATAATATTATTGTAGATTTTTTTTTTGTTTTAGTTTTTATTTCATTAACTTCTTGAATTATTTTATCTTTCTTGTTATTTTTAATTGTTCTATATATATAATATATGTAAATGATTATTAAAATGAATCCTATTATTTGATATATTTGATTTGCTATAGTAATGTATGATAAAATTAGTGTTGAGAGTATTAAAATGTAGATATCATATTTTTTAAAATTAATTTTTAAATTTTTAGAAAATAAAATTAAAATTGGAAATACTAAAAGAATATTAGCTATATTACTTCCAATTACTGTTCCAAAAACAAAAGCAGATGGTTCAATAATTGTAAAAGTTGCAATTATTACAGTTATTAATTCTGGAAATGATGTTCCTATTGCAACAATGGTAATTCCAATGATAAATTTATTTAAACCTATTTTTTCTCCTAATTGTGATGAACTTGAAATAAAGTAATCAGAAGATTTAATTAAAAAATAAAAACTCAAACACATTAAAAAAATATAAAGAGATAAAATTAATATCATAATAGGTATAGTTTGAAATTGTTTTTAAAAGTTTTGATATAATAAAATAAAAATAAAAATAATATGGTAAAACTATGGTTGCCAAGGACCAGGTGCAATAACAGTTGTTGGTGTTTCCATTTGATTAGTTACAGTACTTGCACCACCGTGTCCACTACTTGAACCACTAGAGATATTTTTCTCAATTATGGTTTTCTTACTTGATGAATCACTTTTACCTGCACTGTATCCTAATATTGAAGTCCATAATGCAATAGATGTTGCATCTGATGCTTTTGCAGAAATAAGAGTATCTTCAATACCTTTAATTGCTGCATAGGTTCTAACTTGAGTTGCTAAAACAGGCATACTATTTTGATATTGTTCCACTAAACTTAAAGCTGCATTATATTTTGATTCCCAAGAGTGATTAGGACTAGTAATAACGCTATTGTTTAAGGCTTTAACTGGTTGTCCCATCATTGCATTTGCTTGAACTAATTCAATAACTGTATCTAAACCTTGTTTATAACCTGCGATTTCTTGAGTTGGTATGTTTTCACTTTCTGGAACTTTATATCCATTTCTGATTAATCCTTCCCAGAAATCTTTAAAGTATTGCATTGCTTTGTTTTCTTTTTCTTTTGGAACTACTTGATAATCACTTTTTCTTAAATTGTATGCTTGGTTACCAACAATATTTTGTGTATGTTGTGTTTGTGATAACATAGAATCTCTTATTGCTTTATTTGATGTTTGTATTGTTGCACCTTTATTTCCACATCCTGTACCCATAGATAAAGCTGCAAGTAATAATCCTGTACCTATTAATGTTGATTTTTTCATTCTTTATTCCCTCCTAATTCTTGATTTATAATACTATAAACTTGATTTTCATATTCTGATAAATTTTGGTCTACTCTTTGATTTAATATTGCTTGACCTGTTTTAATACCATTATCGGTTAAATCATGTTGTGTTCCGTCATATCCTGTAATACTACCTTGTAAAATAGTATTAATTGGTAAAACTATTCTTGCTAATGCGTTGTCTGCTAAAAAGCCTCTTAATTGATCTCTTTCAATAAAAGCTGAAACATCTACTAAATAACCATTACCTAAGTTTTGATTTTCATAAAAATGTCTTGCAACAGATTCATGAATTGCATGATATGTTATTGCATCATGTAGTAAAGCTGGTGTTAGTTCTTCTCTTTGATCTTCATATAAAATTTCCTTTCCCAATATATTTTCTAAGTCTGAAAGTTTTATTGCAGAAATTCCTACATTCTCATGTGTCATTCCGTTTAAATTTGCATCATGTATTGCTTTCATATATGAATTAACCAACTGAGTTTGTCCTTTACCATTTGGTCTATATAGTCCTGTAGTAATAAAATCTAAAAAAACTGATTCTGGTTTTACTTTATTTGCTTTATTAAATAGTAATTCATCTTGGTGTATAACTGTAGAGTCATATACTGAAAAATTGTTGTTGTCGTTTTTTTCTATTTTGGATATATGACCATTAAAATTTTGTGGAAAATATAAAATATCTCCTTGAAATTGTCTAGTAGATGTTTTTGTAGATTGTTTTGGAATAGTTTGAGGTGTTTTTTTTGATTTTTCTGAAATTTCAGTTTCTAATTTGGATTCTTTTGATGTTTCTTGAACTCCTGGTATTACTCCTATTTGATTTGTTTGGGGGTTATAAACTAATCTGTTATTACCTACTACTGGAAAATTATTATGCCCTTCTCTAAAAGGATTTTTTGCTGTTGCAAAGTTATTAGATTCTTGTAGAGAGAGTTTTCCATCTTTATTTCCTCTAAATTTATCAATTAAATATTCTATATCAATATTTGATTTATATGCGCTATGTGCATCAGAGCCTTTTTTAACAGTAAATGG
The DNA here is from genome assembly GCA_048625195.1 of Nanobdellota archaeon. GTDB lineage: Archaea > Nanobdellota > Nanobdellia > Woesearchaeales > UBA583 > UBA583. The sequence continues at coordinate 52,261 of JBMCRE010000001.1, forward strand.
AATAGTTATTTTATCTTGTATGTTTTCATGAAATACTGGTTGTTTTTCAACTACTTGTTGAGTAGTTTTTTGGGGTTCTTGAAAAACTGATGCAATCTCTTTTCCACTTGCTCCTGACCATGCTTGCAATGCAGGAAAGATTGTTAATGCTCCTGCGAGTCCTAATGTTGCAATTTTTTTTTTTAATTTATTTACCATTTTTTTTAATAATAATATTATTATATCTTTTTATTTATAAACTTTTTGCTTGTCTTCACTAATAAATAATTAATTTTTATTTATGATTTCTTTAAAGTCTTTTTCTAATGTCAAAAGCATTGCATATCCTTTATCATTAGTAGGTTTAAATGTTGATTTTAATTGATTAACATAACTAGATAATCCTTTTTTATCTGTATTTTTTGAAAAATATGAGTCTACTGCAAGTTCAAATAATGTTTGAATATTCATATTGTTAGGAGATGTATCTTCTTTGTGATATGCTGTAATAATTTTATCAAATGCCTCACCTAAAGGCATTGAAGTATTAAATAACGATACTTGATTTGTTTTTGTATTATAAGTTAGAGTTTCATTTTTACTGCTAATTAAAACTGGATATTTAATAGGAGTTCCATTATAGTCTTGCATAGATTTTCTATCTAAAAAATGATTTTGTTTATTTAATCTTGATTCTAAACTGCTTATTGCTTCACTTGTTTTGTTTTCAATATTTTTAATCGAATTTGACAAATTAGCTTCCAAAGATTCAAATCGTTGAGAATCTAATTGACTTTGTACTACTTGAGGCGCATGAAATTCATTTTGCATATCTTTTATTTGTTTAGATTGAGAGATATTTAATAATAAAAAATATCCTATAGATGAATATATTAATACTTCTTTTAAAGGAATGTTAGAAAAATTAATATTAGGAATTTTAACATTAGATATATAATCTTTCCATTTAAAAAATGATGGTAATTGAAATTGTGACTTTGAAGTATTTATGTTTTGACTATTAGACTCTTCCTCTTTATAAGTAATTGCTGGAGATTCTAATGCAGCTTTTATCTTTCTTAACTTTCTTTGTTCTTTAGTTTCTGGGTTAACTTTAAATATATTTAATTCCATTTTTTATTTATTATATACTTATTATTAATATTTATTTATAAATCTTTTCTTATTTTTCACTGTTTAGTAATTAAATTTAATTACAATAAGTGGTAGTGATGAGTTGTTTTTATTTGTAACTACTGCCAAGGTGTTACTTTCGATAGGTTTATAAATTACTAATTATTAATAATCTTAAAGAAAATGGGAATTATTAATGAAAACACTGTGAATAAATATAATAATGCATTTAATGGAAATTCTAAAGCACAATTAATCAAAAAAGGTTTAATATATGGATTAAGTCTACTTGTTTTAAGTGGAGGAATGTATGGTATTAATAAAAATAAAAATAATATATCATCAAATTCTAGTCAAGTTGAATTCCTTAAACAACGACAAAATGTACACAAACACAATTTAGAATCTCTAATTGATGATATTCAAACTAATGTTGATAATATAGTAGAACAATCTTCTCAACCTCAAAGTTATCTGGAGAAATATCTTGTAGACAATAAAAACAGGTCTAATTATAACTTTGACATATTTATAGATGATGACTCTCAAAAATTATTAATGACTTATGATAAAAATAATAATCTTATTAAAATAGGTGAAAAAAGCATAAAATTAGATGAATTTTTAAATCTTTCATTAGATAATTATTTAAAAAGTGCTCAAAATCAAACTCCTGGAGAGAAAAATACATATACTTTATTTCAATTAATGGCTTTAGGATTGGATAATAAAAATATCTCTCATAAAGAATTAGATCTATATTTATCAAAACTAGATCAAATATATAAAAAAAACAGCGATAATGGTTTTGATGCTTATCAAAATTTAAAATTTCAATTAAATAATTTATAATTATTATGATTATATATTAAAAAAATATATTAAAATCATCTTTATTTTATCTTATTATAAGTTTCTTAACTCCTTATTAATAATAATTAATCATTTTAAATCTGTTCAATATTATATTATATAATGGTGTTTAAGAATAGAGTATAATCTTAAATATATATAAAAATGTAGGAATTATTATTTAATTTGGAATTTAAATAATAATTAGAATTTATAAAAAATGGGAGATAATTTAAATAAAATTAATTTAGAACATGTAACTAAAGTTGAAGGTCATGCAGAGGTAGATATTTCTATAAAAAATGGTAAAGTTGAAAAAGCTAATGTTCATAGTGTTGAAGGAGCTAGATATTTTGAAGGATTGATTAGAGGAAGAAAATATGATGAAGTAACTTTGATTACATCGAGAATTTGTGGAATTTGCTCTTGTGGGCATACTGTGTGCTCAATAAAAGCAATTGAAAATGCTTTTTCTATAAAAGTAAGTAGACAGACTGAATTATTAAGAGAGCTAATAACTATTGGAGAGAGAATTCGTTCTCATGCATCTCATATTTATTTTTTTTGTTTACCTGATTATTTAGGATATTCTTCTGCAATTGATATGGCAAATAAGTATGCATCACAAATAAAAGATGCTATGGATATTGTGCGAGTTGGTAATAATCTTATTAAATTAATTGGAGGAAGAGATATGCATCCATTTGTAAGTGTCCCAGGAGGATTTACAAAAATACATTCCCAAGAGGAATTTATTAATATAAAAGAAGAACTTAAAAATATAATACCTGCAATAAAAAGGACAATTACATTATTTGCAAGTTTAAATGTTCCAAAGTATAAAAAAAAAGATACTATATTTTTATCATTAGATAATCATAGGTCTTATCCTTTGCATACTGGGGATATAATTACTAATAGTAAAATTAAATTTAAACAAAAAGATTATAAAAATTTCATTAAAGAGACATTTCATAAGGGTTCAACTGCTAAATTTGCAACAATTCAAGGCAAAGAATATACTACTGGTGCACTTGCAAGAATAAATAATTCTTATGGTAAATTATCTAAAGATACTAAAGATATGATTAAAAGATTAAATTTGAATTTTCCATCAACTAATTTATTTGATCAAAATTTAGCTCAAGCATTAGAAATTTTACATTGGACTCAAAGAGGAATTGAAATATTAGAAAAAAATAATTTTAAAAGTGAAGATAAACAAGATATTAAATTGCAAAAAGATGTAAAAGAGTATCGAGGTATTGCTGCAATTGAAGTACCAAGAGGAATTTTATTTCATGATTATACTTTTGATGAAAAAGGTATTTTAATTAATGCTAATATTATTACTCCAACTGTTCAAAATTTACCTGATATGGAAGTTAATGTTCAAAATTATTTAAATCAAGTTTTAGAAAATGAACCTAATAAAAAAAAGAAAGAATTGGTTTTAGAAATTGAAAAAATGATTAGAGCTTTTGATCCTTGTTTTAGTTGTTCAACTCATTTTTTAAAAGTTAATTGGAAAAATAAATAAAATTGATATTTGTTTTGTTTTTTTAATAAATAAATATTATTTGTTTATTTTAATTATAATTAATTTTCTATATTATCTAAAGTTTTACTCCAAAGTTTATGAATGTTACAATATGCTCTTACTTGCAATATTTGAGAATTTATTGGAATTATAAATTCTGCTTTTGGTTTTTGATTTGGATTTAATTGTTTTTTTAATGTAATGTCATTATCTGTTATAACTTCTATCCATTCAATATAATGTTTTTCTTCCATTGGATGCATAGTTTCACCTATTTGAATATAAATTATATCATCTTGGATTTTAATAAATGGGACGTGTTTTTCTTTTGATGTATTTATTGTATTTTCTTCTTGAATTTGCATTGGCTGATTACAACATACTAATTCTCCTTCTCCTGTATTTAATATTTTTACAATGTTTCCACAAACTTCACATTTATATATTTCATTTAATTTAGTTGCCATATTATTATTTAAGATATTCATTATTATAAATTTAATTGTTTTACTCAATTTAATTTAGGTTTTTTGTGATTTTTTTTTTATTTTTTTCAGTTGTTAAGTGCGTTTATAAAAAATGATTTATTATATCTATGTATTATGGAAGAAAAATTTTCACCATTAACATTTTTAGCATCGTTAGGAGCTGGTGGTATTGCAATAATGCCTTTTGTATTAATGCAATATACATTAGAACATGGAAAAGGTTTAATTACAAGAAGTAAATTATGGGATTTAGTAAATACTTTAAATTTAAATTCATATTATTATTTTGGATTAGAATTCGTTATGATATTGTTTACTATTATTCATTTTGTACTTACAATCTTTTTTGGATATAAATTATTTAAGTGGATGCAAACTAAAGATTATTTATTATTAGTTTCAAATCCTTTAACAAATGCTACTCTTTTAGCACCTTTAATTTCTATATTAATGACAATGAATGTTTTTATTGGTCCTATTAGATATTTTTTACCAATAATGTATAATAATTTTCAAAGTTTGTTTTTACCTGCAATGATTTTTTGGAGTATATTATTTGTTTTTATAATGTATGTAGAGGTTAATTTATTAAGTATATCTTTTAAAAAAGGTTTTGATATTGAAAAGATAAATTTTGGTTGGCTGTTGCATCCATTTTTATTAGGAATGCTTAGTGTTGTAGGTTCTGGGATTGCAGCTATGAGTCAGGATTTTCTGATTGCCAATATTGCAGCTTTTATGACTTTAATTTCTGTTAGTATGGGAGTATTTTTATTATTAGTTAAAATGATAGTTTTATTTACAAGACATTTTAGTCTAAAAGGTTTACCTGAAAAGAATTTTTTGCCAAGTTTTTTAATTGTTATACCAAATATTACTCTATATGCAATTACAGCATTTAGATTAGGACATTTTTTAGAAACACATCAAGGATTTCATTTAGGACCTTATTTTTATTTAGTAATAGGATTTTTCTTTGCATTTGAAATTTGGTATTTTTTATTTGGATTAACATTATTAGTTGATTATTTTAAGAAACATCATTTTAAAGATTTTTATATAACTCAATGGGGTTTGATTTGTCCAGTAGTTGCATTTGGTGTTTTAGGTTCGTTTGCATATAAAATTTTATTGCCTTATAAAATATTTTATATTATATTAGTTTTAACAATGTTAATTGCAATAATTTTATATTTTGAATTATTATTAAAACATTTTAAATGTTTAAATAGTAAATCTAAAAAAATTAATTGTCAAATTTAGTTTTATAACTGAATTTGTTTTAACAATTATTGACTAAAGTTTATAAATTACGAAATTCTTATATATATTATTATGGATGCGTTAATAATGAGTTATTTAGTAGTATTAATTATATTTATTGTGTCAGCATTACCTTTACATTTTGCTGTTAAATTTGTAGGTGGTAAAACCTATTTTTTAAAAAGTTTAGTAATTGTTATTTTAACTGGGTTTATTGCCTCTGCTATTACTATATTTTTTCCATTTGCAAATTTAATTATATTTTTGGTTCTAATATGGATATATCATGAAGTGTTTAGACTAAAATGGATAAAAGCATTTTTAGTATTAATATTACAAGCTATATTTATGTTTATATTAGCTGTAATATTAGTATTTTTCTTTAGTTTTAATTTATTATTTAATTTTTTTTAATTAGATTTTTAGTTTAGTTTAGTTATTTTTTCTTTTTTATATTATTATTATTATTATTTTTTATATTTATTTTTATTTAATATTTATTCAATTATAATAACTATTAAATATCCTAGAATCATAAATAAAACTATTAATAGAGTATTTATTATATTGAAGTTTGTAGATAAAATTATTGTTTTTATTGGTGTTGATAAAGCTCCTAATACTAAACCTAATAAAAAAAATAATGTTTTACATTTATCTTTTTTAAATAAATAATCTATTACTCTTGATATTGTTATTGCTCCTAATATTGCCCCTATTGCAAAACTTAAAATTATTTTGTATTCTTTGATAATATTATGTAGAGCACCATAAACTATATTGTATAAACCAAGTATATATAATATAAATGAACCTGATATTCCCGGTAAAAACATTGCAGAAATTGCTAAAAATCCTCCAAAAGTTATATATATTAATGATGCAGAACTTAAATTGGTTGTATTAAAAAAAATAAAAGATAAACCTATTAAAAAACCAATAAACCCTATTAAATAATTATTAAAACTATAATTTTTTAATTCTTTTTTGATAAAAATTGTAGATGCAAAAATTAATCCAACAAAAAATGATAATATTAAACTTTGATAATATTCTAATAAATATAATATTAATTTTGAAATTAAAAAAATAGCACTAAATATCCCTAAAAATAATATTAATAAAAAATCTATGTTTAATTTAAAGAAGTCTTTTTTAAAATTTTTAAAATCTCCTTTGAATAGTTTGAGATTCATATAAAAAAAATCTTTATTTGTGAGATTTTTTATTGAAGAGATAAATTTTTCATATATACCAGTAATAAATGCGATTGTTCCTCCACTTATACCAGGTATTACATCACAAGTTCCCATTGCAAAACCTTTTAAATATACTTTTAAATAATTTTTATTCATTTTATATGTTTATAATGATTAAGTTGTCAATCTCTTTTGCGAATTTGAATAGTCCTTTTGGACAGTTTTCAATAAAAAATATTTTTGGTTTTTGAGATGAGGTGTAATATTTTATGATTTGGTTTTGATTTGGTTTTTTATAAAAGAAATAACAATCTATCTCGATTAATATTTTTGAGAGTTGTAAATTTGTTTTATAATAAATACCCTTATCATCTTTTTGCTTACTCTCTATTGTTAAATAATTTTCTTTTAAAAAATTCTCAATAAAATTTTCTTTTTGGTTTTTTTGCATTTTAATGTTTAATTCTTTCTGATTTTTTGAATTTTGATATGTATTATTATTGTTTTGATTGTTATTAGTTGAATTAAAGTTGTTTGATGTGTTATAATTTGAATTATTATTTAATTGATTAGATTGATTGCTTAGTTCTTGCTTGATATTTGAATTAAATGTTTGCTGATTGGATTGATTATTGTTGTGATTATTGTTATAGTTTTGATTGTTATTATTATTAGATTGTTGTTGGGTAGTTGTTGATTTATTGATTTGTTGTTGGTTTTTGTTTTTTTGTGTATTAGATTTGGGATTTAATGCTTCTAATATTTGTGACTTTGTATCATCTAAATTTCTTTGATACCAAACCCAAAATTTGAAATTTTTATTATTATTGGTAAGTTCTAATTGGTATGCAAAATCTTTTATATTTCCTATTGCTAATCGTTCCTGAATCGTCAAACTATTGTCATTAACTATTTGTTTTTCTTTTAGTTTATGAAAGATTTCTTTTTCATTTTTAGAAAGATGTTTCTCGCCTAACTCTATTAAAACTGAGGATTGTTTTGGATCATAATAATATGGTGTAGAAGATAATTTTAAATAAGTTATCTTAATTAATTTCTCTTTTGCAAGTTCTGATAGAGCAGCCGATGCTATTGTTGTTGTTGTATCAAAAACTTGTGCAACAGATGAAGGAATAACAGCTTTTTCTTGTTTTATATATCTTAAAAGATTATCTTTAGTTAGTATCATAGTTATATTAATTTATTTGATTTTTTTAAACTTTGCTATAAGATGAACAGTGATAAAAAAATGAAATTAAAGAATTTTAATAAAATATATTAAGAAAAATTTAATTTTTAAGAACTTATAAATTTTATTTTATTGAATTAATACTATTAATGATGTTTAATAATGATAAATCGGATTATGCACCTAAAAATGCACTTGAATTAAAACAAATATTCTCAATAATTTAATTAATAAAAATATTTTTAAATACTAAAAACATATAGATATTATGAGAATTAAAGAGAAAGAATATTTTGATAAGAGTAAAAAATTGTTAGAAATAGATAAAAAAAATATACAAAAACCTGATGCAGAAAGTATTATTAATGATTTAAAAAATGTAATAAGATATCATGACTGGAGATATTATGTAAAAAATGATCCTATTATCTCCGATAAAGAATATGATGAACTTTTTGATTTGTTAAAAAATATAGAATCGAAGTGGCATGATTTAAGAGATAAGAATTCACCAACTCAAAGAATATCTGAAAAAATTACTGATGAATTTAAAAGTGTTGAACATTTAAAACCTATGTTATCATTAGATAATTCGTATGATAAAAATGATATCAAGGATTTTTATAAAAGAGTTAAAAGAAATCTTTCAAAAAAGGATATTAAATATTCTTTGGAACCTAAACTAGATGGTAGTGGAATCTCTATAATTTATGAAAATGATAATCTTATAAGAGGAGCAACTCGTGGAAATGGAATAAGAGGTGATGATGTTACAGGAAATATAAAGACAATAAAAACTATCCCACTAATTGCTAAATTTGACAACGAAGGAATTAAAAAAATAGAAATAAGGGGTGAAGTTTTACTTAGTAAAAAAAGGTTTAATGAAATTAATAAGCAACGTAGAAAGAATTCGAAAAATCTTTTTGCAAATCCAAGGAATGCAGCTGCAGGAACAATAAGATTACAAGATCCTAAAGAAGTTTCTAAGAGAGAACTTGAAATAATTGTATATCAAATAACTACTGCTCTTGATAAAAATGAAAAAGAATTACTTGGAAAAGATATTAAAAGTCAACAAGAAAGCATTAAACTTCTTAAAAGATTAGGTTTTAAAACTTTGCTTGACGAGACAGAAATCGGAAGAGATATAGATGATATATTAAAATATTCGAAAGAATGGAACAATAAAAGAGACAATTATCCTTATGAAGTTGATGGTCTTGTAATAAAGATTGATAATATACAATTTCATGAGAAATTAGGTTTTACTTCTAGACATCCAAAATGGGCTATTGCACATAAGTTTGAAGCAAAGCAAGCTACTACAGAAATAACAGAAGTGATATTTAATGTAGGAAGAAGTGGTATTGTAACTCCTGTTGCAAAACTTGATCCTGTTAATATTGGAGGTGTTAATATTTCATCTGTGTCTTTGATTAATGAAGATTTTATAAATGAAAAAGATATACGAGAGAAAGATCAAATACTTATTGAGAGAGCAGGAGATGTTATACCTTATGTTGTAAAATCTATAAAAGATGCAAGAAAAAAAGATTCAGAAAGGATAAAGTTTCCACAAAAATGTCCTTCATGTAATCATAAAATAAAAAGAATAGATGATGAAGTTTATTGGAGATGTTTCAATTCTCAATGTCCAGCACAAATAAAAGAGAAAATTAGACACTTTTCATCTAAAGAATGTATGGATATTAAAGGTCTTAGTGAAAAGACTATAAATAAATTGTATGAGACTGGTGATTTGAGGAATATTGCTGACATATATAGATTTGATTATGAAAAACTAAAAAGTTATCCAAGATTTGCTAAAAAATCTATTAATAACATTAAGAAAGCTATTGAAGATTCAAAAAGTAGAGATTTATATTGTCTAATAAATGGATTAGGTATACCACTTATTGGAAAGAATCATTCAAGAATACTTTCATTAAATGTTGATAGCATCGATGATATTATTAAACTAAAAATTAATGATATGATAAAATTCGAGGATTTTGGAATTATAACTACTAAAAGTGTTTACAATTTTTTCAAAGAAGAAAGTAACTTAAAAATTATATCAGAATTGAAAAAATTAGGAGTTAATACTAAAAATAAAAAAAGTACCAAATCTGACAAATTAAAAGATAAAACTTTTGTGTTTACAGGTTCACTTGATGATTATACCAGAGAAGAAGCACAAAATATTGTTGAAGAACTAGGGGGAAGAGCAACATCATCTATTAGCTCAAATACCGATTTTCTTATTGTTGGAAAAAATGTAGGTTCTAAATATAATGAAGCTAAAAAGTATGATGTAAAAATTATTAATGAAAAAGAGTTCAAAAAACTTATTAGTTAATAAAGATATTTATTTTTTGTTTTTAAAATGTTTTATGAAATCTTTATAGGGAAGCGTGTTTATGACATCGTTTTTTGTTAGCCAGCCTCTTCTTGCTTGAGAAATTCCGTATTTTATAAAATTGAGATTAGAGATATTATGAGTATCAGTATTTATAACAAATTTTGCACCACATTCCTTTGCAAATTTTATATTTATATCGTTGAGGTCTAACCTTTTAGGGTTTGAGTTTATTTCTAAACATTTGTTATTTTTTGCGATTTCTTTGTATATTTTTTTTGAGTCAAATTCTATTTCTGCTCTTTTTCCAATTATTCTACAAAGAGGATGACCTAATATGTCTAAATTCTCATTATTAATTGCATTTAGTATACGATTTGTCATATCTTTTTTTGATAGTTTAAATTTTTTATGAATTGAACATATCTTAATATCAAGTTTCTGTAAAGTATCATCATCATAATCAAGACTTCCATCTTCGAGAATATCTATCTCGGAACTTTTCAATATTTTCATTTGTGAATTTTTTTGCAATTTATCTATCTCTTTTATTTCCTTTTTTAGTTCATTTTTGCTCAATCCTGATGCTATAATTGCAGATTTAGAATGATCACTAATTGCAATATATTCATATCCTTTTTCTTGTGTAGCATCAACAATTTCTTTTATTGTGTTATTACCATCTGTCAATTTACTATGGATATGAAGGTCTCCTTTTATATCTTTTAGTTTAATTAGTTTTGGAATCTGATTCTTCTTTGCAGTTTCTATTTCACCTTTGTTTTCTCTTAATTCAGGAGGTATCCATTGCATTTTTAACTTATTATAAATATCCTCCTCTTTTTCACCTGCAATTTTTTTGTTTTTTTTGTTGTATAGACCATATTCTGATAATTTATATCCTTTTTTCTGAGCGATTTTACGCAATTCTATATTGTGCTCTTTACTTCCAGTGAAATACTGCATTGCTGCACCAAAACTTTTCTTATCTATTAATCTTAAATCTATTTGAATATTGTTTTTTAAAATTATTGTGCTTTTAGATTTTCCTTTTGATATTATATCTGATATATCATCCATATTTGTAAAAACATCTATCACTTTCTGGGGTTCTTTTGAGAATGCGAGTATGTCAATGTCTCCGATTGTCTCTTTTTGTCTTCTAAGAGAACCTGCATAAATTATCTTATCAATTGGGGATTTAGCTTTCAATTTTTCAATGATTTCTTCTGCAATGGGCATCGCTTCTGATATAAGCATTCGCTCGGATACTTTTTCATATCTTTGAATAGATTTCTTTATATTATCCTGAGTCTTCTGACCAAATCTTTCGAGTTCTTTTATCTTATCTTGTTCTATTGCTTCTTTTAAGTCTTTAATGTTTGATATTTTTAATTCTTCTTGAAGCTCTTTTATCTTTTTAGGTCCTAATCCTTCAATTTTCATGAGTAAAGATTGTGATAAAGGAATTTGCTTGAAAAGTTCTTCAAATTCTTTTACTTTTCCATTTAAAATATATTCTTCAAGATGTTTTGCTATTGATTCACCTACTCCAGGGAGTTTCTTTAATGCATTTATTCCTTTTTTCTCATAAAGTTTAGTAATATTATGGTTTAGATTTTCTATGCTATTTGCAGCTGTTCTATACGCAATAGGTTTCCATTCAACCCCTTTTATTTCGTATGCGTTAGCAACATTGTTTAATATCTCTATTAATTCTTTGTTTATCATAATATCTTATGGTGTTTATATTATAAAAATTTATTGATTATAACTTATTTTACAATATATTCTTAAATATTTTGTTTATTTTTTAGATTCAATAATATAATTTTCTTCAAGTTCTTTGCTAAAATTTAAATTACCTGTTCCTGAAGGTAGTATGTATGCATAAATATTATCAATATCTATTCGTAAACCATTATCTAATCTAAACATTAAAGCAGGTCCAATTAAACTATTAATATATTTAGAAAAACGATTAACAATAACTGAATCATATTTAATTCCTGCATATAAATTAAGTTCTTCAATTGCTTTTTTAACAGGCATTTTTTCATACCCTGAATAATAATTACCATAAACCATATGTTCAAAAGATTCACAAATTCTAATTATCCTTGATAAACTTGGAATCTGTTTTTTAGAAATTCTAGGATATCCTAAACCATTCCAATCGCAGTGATGATGCAAAACAATATTTGAGCATCCAGCAAGCCATGGAGATTTTGATATTATATCATTAGCTGTGTTTGGATGTTGTTGAATTTTGTACAAATCTTTTGTACTAAGATTAGTTTTTTGAAGCATATCTTTTGTAATTTGTAAACTTGCATAACCAATATCCTTATACATTATTGATTTAAAAAGTAAATCTTTATCTGTTGGTGCTAAATCTATTTTATGGGCAAAATCCATTGCAATTTTTATCAACCTTTTATTATGATGCCACATTTGAGGTACTTTCTTGTATATAGATTTTTTATAAAATTGAAGAAATTTATTTAATATGTTTGAATGATTTATTGATTTATTTTTATAAAGTTTAAATTCTGCTCTCATGATAACAGAATCAGAATTCTCAAAAGATGTTTCTTGCATATCATATCCCAAAGATACACTCAGAGGATAATTTATTTTTGAAGATGTTTTTTTTATAATTTTTGAAATTTCTTGACATTTATCTTCAAGAGTTTTTTTTGTGGGTTTTCTTACAAGAGCTATGAACTCATCAGCTTTTTCTCCTCTTCGACCTACATAATCGCTTTTCCTAAAAGAGTTTTTCATTATTTCTGCAAAAAGTTTTATTAGATAATCACCAAATGAATGACTAAAAACATCGTTAGCAAGTTTCAAATAATCAATATCTGCAAATATAATACCAAACTTTTCGTTTCTAAGATTTTCTAAATGAAAAATTTGCTCATTAATATATTTCATATTATATAATCCTGTAAAAGAATCGTTTAAACCTTTGTATTTTGATATATCATTTACAATAATTAAAACACCAGTTGGCTCATTTTTTTCATCTTTGATAAGTTTTCCTGATACTTCCTGAACTTTAGGATTTTTAATATCAAAATTATTGATATGCTCAATTGTAATTGGAACATCTGATCTTTTAACATCTTTTATAACACAATCACAAACTTCATCAAATGGTTTAAAGCAACTTAATTCTATACCTTCACGTCTTTCATTAGTATAGATAATTTCACCTGTTTCATGATTAAGAAAATAAAAAATATTTGGAAAATTATCTAATAAATTTCTTAATTGATTAAGTTCATCAGATGTATTTTTAAGTTTCTGTTCAAGATTATTAAATATGTTATTTTTATCCAATTTTAACTTCTAAGTGTTTTTTATTATTCATAAGGTTTTTTGTTTTAAAAATAATAACTTTGAAAATTCAATAATTTTATAAAGTATTTTTAAAAAGCTTAAATTTTAAGATTTAATAGATTTCGTATTATAAAATTAATATTTTTTTGAAACTTTGAATGTATAGAGAACTTTGAAAAACTCAATAGTTTTTAATAAATATCTTTGGAAAGCTTAAATTTAAAGGTTTCATAGATTCGAATTTATTAAATCAGTACTTTTTCAAAGTTCTCTATATTAAAATAGGTTCAAAATTAATAAAAATCTTTGTATTTTAAATATTAAAGTTCATTATAATAATATTGACTTTTTTAATGAAGATAAAGTTTTGTTTCTAAATTAAAGATAATAATACAATTAACTAGAAAAAAATTTAATAAATTAATTAAATAATGATGACATTAATGACTTATTTAGAAAATTAGAAGTAATTCATAATCAAGATGAAAATTATAAAGAAACATTAGAACAAGTATCTTGGAATAAATTATTAGATTTTAATGAAGAATATAATACAAAAAGCTGGTATTCTTTTAAATAAAATTATTATTTTATATTTTTGTTTATTTTATTTCATTTTATTTTATTTTTTAAAATTAATAGAAATCTTTTTAAATTCAAACTACTAATTTTATATATGGTTGAAGAAACATTATTTGAAAAAATTATAAAAGGTGAAATTCCTTCATATAAAATTTATGAAGATGAAAAACATTATGCGTTTTTAGATATTTCTCCTTTTGAAAAAGGTCATACATTAGTTGTGCCTAAGAAACCTTATAAGACTATTTTTGATATGCCTCAAAGTGAATATTTAGAGTTAATGAAAGTTGTATATAAAATCTCACTTCATTACGAAAAAGTATTAGGTTGTGGTATAAATATTTGGAATAATAATAAAAATATCGCTAATCAACTTATATATCATGTTCATGTGCATATTATTCCAAGACTTGAGAATAAGGCTGCATATGCACTAGAAAATGGAACAAAATATGGTAATGAAAAAGAGGCGAAAAATACTGCTTTAAAACTTGCTTTAAAGGAATAGAAAATGGTAGAATTTTGTAAAAATTGTGATGCGATAATTATAGGAAAAAAAGGAGAAGAAGTTAAATGTAGTGCTTGTGGAGAAGTTCAAAAAACTCAAAGTTCATTATCTTTAAATATAAAAGTTGAACCTAAAAAACAAGAAAAAGAGGTTTTAGATAAAAATACATCTGAGGGGGAAATTCATCCAGTTATTCAGGCAGAATGTCCAAAATGTCATTTTAAAGAAGCTTATTATTGGACAAAACAAACAAGAGCTGGTGACGAACCAGAAACTATGTTTTTTAAATGTGTAAAATGTAAACATCAATGGAGAGAATATAGATAATATTTAATATTCTTTGAAATTGTCAAATATTAATAATATTTAAATAATAATATACAAATAATTGATATAAATATAAATAAAATTCCTTGAATATAGAATCTGTCATAAAATAAAAACATTGAAGTTAAAATAAAAATAAGAGATGCTGCTAAACAAAGATATTTAAACAATTTATATAAGTAATTAAAAATTATTTTTTCAAAAGGTGTTGATGATAAATCTTTATTCTCATCTTTAATTAATTCAAGCATTGTTTTTTTTGTCATATATTTTAATTAGAAAATTATGTTAATAAACTTTTGCGTTTTTGTTGTATTTTGAGATAAATTTTAAAATATTGAAAAATATTTTTGTGTTAATATTTTTCTAACTATTTTTTCTTATTGTTCTTTTTATCTTCTTTATCTTTTTCTTTTGCTTGAGTATCTACTACTTCTTCTTCTTTATTCTTATTGTCTGATTTTGTTTCTTTTGTTTGATTTGCTTGGTCTTCTTGAGCTTGTTTTTGATACATTTCTACAAAAATTTCTTGAGCTTTTTTATTTATCTCATCCATTTTTGTCTTAATTTTTTCTACATCTCTTTTTTCTGCTTTAAGCATTTCTTCAAGCTCTTTAATTAAATCCATAACTGGACTTACTTTTTTTTGATCAACTTTATCTTTATTTTCTTCTAAAGTTTTTTTAGTTTGATATACTATTTGTTCTGCTTGATTTACTGTTTCAATTTCTTCTTTTCTTTTTTTATCTTCATCAGCATTTTTCTCAGCTTCTTCTTGCATTCTTTTAATTTCTTCTTCAGATAAATTAGATGTTGCAACTATTTTAATTGACTGTTCTTTTCCTGTTCCTTTGTCTTTTGCAGATACATTTACAATTCCATTTGCATCTATATCAAAAGTAACTTCTATTTGTGGCACCCCTCTTGGAGCAGGAGGAATTCCTGTTAAATCGAATCTTCCTATTTCTTTGTTATCATTAAACATTGCTCTTTCTCCTTGACCAATTCTAATTGTTACAGCATTTTGATTATCTTGAGCAGTTGAAAATACTTGTGATTTTTTACTTGGAATTGTTGTATTTTTATCAATTAATTTTGTAAATACTCCTCCTAGAGTTTCAATACCTAAAGATAGAGGTGTTACATCTAATAATAAAACGTCTTTAACATCTCCTGCTAAAATACCTCCTTGAATTGATGCTCCCATAGCAACTGCTTCATCTGGGTTTACTGATTTATCAGGGTCTTTGTTTGTAATGCTTTTAACCATATCTTGAACTGCTGGTATTCTTGTAGAACCACCTACTAATATGATTTTATTAATTTCTGATTCTTTTAATTTAGAATCTTTTATTGCTTGATTAGTTGTTTTTCTTAATTTTTCTAATATATCATCAATTAATTCATTAAATTTCGCTCGTGTGATTTTCATATCTAAGTGTTTAGGACCATTAGCATCTGCTGTAATAAATGGTTCTGAAATTTGAGTTTCAAGTCTTGAAGATAATTCTATTTTTGCTTTTTCTGCTGCATTTTTTACTCTTTGAGCAGATTGTGCATCATTTCTTAGATCTATACCATGTTCTGATTTAAATTCTTTTGCAATATAATCAATTAATAGTTTATCAATATTATCTCCACCTAAATGATTATCTCCTGATGTAGATTTTACTTCAAAAACACCATCATCTAATTCTAAAATTGAAACATCAAATGTTCCTCCACCAAAATCAAAAACAAGTACATTTTGTGTTTCTTCTTTTGCAATTCCATAGGCAAGTGATGCAGCAGTTGGTTCGTTAATAATTCTTTCAACTTCAAATCCTGCAATTTTACCTGCATCTTTAGTTGCTTGTCTTTGAGCATCGCTAAAATATGCTGGAACTGTAATTACTGCTTTTTTAACTTCTTGTCCTAAATAACTTTCTGCATCTTTTTTTAATTTTTGTAAAATAATTGCTGAAATCTCTTGAGGTGTATATTCTTTATTATGAATTTTTACCTTATAATCTTCACCCATATGAGTTTTAATTGATGCAACTGTTTCATTTGGTTTTACAATTGCTTGTTTTTTTGCAGGTTCTCCTACAATTCTTTCTCCTGACGCATTAATATGAACTACTGAAGGTGTAGTTCTTGTACCTTCACTATTTGGAATTACAGTTGAAGTACCGTTTTCCATAATAGACATACATGAATTTGTAGTTCCTAAATCTATTCCTAAAATTTTTTCTTTTCCCATTTTTCTTATTTTTTTTTATATTTTAAGTTTTTGATAAAAATATTAGTGTTTATTTATTTATAAAGTTTTTGATTTTTTACTTTACACTAAATAATTCATATAAAATAAGGATTTGATAAATTAAAAATGAAGTTTATTAGTTTAAATACAAAAATAAATTAATAAACTAGTATAAAAAATAACTAAATGTTAAATTTAGTTTTACTAACAACCTTTTCTTTTTTATCTACTAAAGTTTCTCTAATCATTTCACCTTCTCTAGTTGCAAACTTTCTTGCCTCTTCAAAACTTTTGACTTTAGGCATATGAATAGCATTAATATAAATTAAATGTTTTATGTCAATTTCTTTAAAGTTTTTGTCTTTAACATCAAATGCAAATTCTTCTAAAATTCTATCTTTCATTGATAAGGGAAAAATAGCTTTTACAAAATCTTTAGTGATTTCCTTATTAGGTTTGGGTAGTTTATTTTTTGTTGCAAGTTTTACATCTTCTGTTTTAAAATTTATCAACAAATTATAATCTCCAAGGTTATCAATTAAATCTTTAAATTGTACTTGATTTTGAAGTGTGTAAGTAAAAATTCCTCTCGATTTAATCACCTTTAAATATTTTATTCCTATCTTTTCTAGTTGAGGACTTAAATCTTCATTCCAAGAAAGAGTTCCTTTAATGTCTATTTTATTATTTTTTAAATGTTCAGCCATTAAATATAATATTTCATTAATAATATGAAATGAACCATTTAATTTTATATTGGTCTTAGTAATTTTAATATTAATTAATGTACCAACAAACTCACCTTTACTATACCTAATAAATTTATTATGTGCATGTTGTGTATTTTTTCCTTCAAATATATCTTTTATGTAATGCATATTATTAGTTTTAATATACATCTTTATATATTTTTGTTTTCAAAATTAATAATTACAATAATTTTTAAGAAGAAAATTTAAAATAAATTATAAATTTATTTTTTTTTTCCATTTATTTAAGTTATCTTCAATATGTTTAAAGTACATATTCACATTTGCTTCTATTTCAGAAATAATTTCATCTTTATTTTTTGAAAAATATACAAACATAAACCCTCTATCTAAGTTAATTTGTCTTTTTATTAGTAATCTTCGACTTATAAGTTTTGATAAAATTTTTTGAACTGTTGTTCTATCTTTGTTTACTTTTTCAACTAAATCTTTAACACTCAATCCTTTTTTGCTTTTAATTAGCTCAGCAAAAATTTGATATTCTGATTCATTTAAATTATAATTACATTGTACTAAATCTTTTAATGTAACTTTCTTACATGTGAAGTCTATTTTTCTCATAGTGATTAGAAAATCACAGTTATTTAAAAACTTTTCTTATTACTTTAATTTAATTGTGAAGATTTATTATGTAAAACCATAACGTATGTTTTGATTATTCATTATAGTTTAATGTTATTATTGATAATATAAAAAAAACAAGAATTATCAAAACTCTCTAGAGTTTTCTTTAGAGTGTTACCAAGCAAAATAAACTCTATAAAGTACTTGAAATGACTAATAAAATGTTTAAATTTTAATAATTCACTTTGTTTGCCTTATTAAATTAAAAAATCTTCGTAGTCTTTTGTTAAAAATTATGTATTTGATTAATTATTTTTTGAGAATCTTTGATTTGCATTATATTAATTCTTAGCTCTTTTGCTCCTTTTATTCCTTTCATAAACCACATTGCTTGAGAAGCAATTTTAATATCTTTTTTATAAAATTGCTTATTTTCTATTTCTTTTAAGTATTGAATAAATAATTTTTTTTGATTTTCTTTAATATCTTTTATTTTTAACTTTTGACCTGTTTTATAATAATTATAAAATCTTTTAAAAATTATAGGATTGCCTATTGCAGATCTTCCTAACATAAGAGCATCTGAATATTTGTTTAGATATTTGTCAATATCATTTTCGTCTTTTATATCACCATTTCCAACTATTGGTATATTTGATGTTTTGTAGAGTTTTTTTATTGCATCCCAATTAGCTTTACCACTATATCTTTGCTTTGCAGTTCTTGCATGCAATGTAATTAAATTAGCTCCTGCATCTTCAATTTGTTTTGCTACTTCTAAATAATTTGTTTTGTTATATCCTAGACGTATTTTTGCAGTAACTGGTTTATTTGTATGATCAACTAAATTTTGTATTATTTTTGATACATTTTGAGGATCTTTGAGAAGTATTGCTCCTGAATTATTTTTATGTAGAGTAGTTGAAGGACATCCAAAATTAACATCGATTATATCTGTTTGATCATCTATGATGTCTAGTGCCTTTGAAAAATTTTTATAATTTGAACCAAAAAGTTGAACACAATTTATTTTCAAATTGCCTCTTTGATATCTGTATTTAGGAACCTTTTCTCTAATTAAAGCTTCAACAGATGTTAATTCACTACATGTATATGATGCATGGTGTTTTTCGCATAATTGTCTAAAACCAATGTCAGTAACATTATCCATGGGAGCTAAAATAAATGGATTTTTTTTGATTTGTTTTTTAAGATTTATATTTTTTGAATTCATATATTATTTAATAATATTTTTCTTTTATATGTTTTTTCTTGTTTTTATAATAAATTATAAAAGGTTATATCATTGGTTTTATAATATTATAATATTTAATCAATTTACATGTTTTGTCTGAGAATAAAACATATATAATAAATATAAATGTAATTTTTATGATTTTGTAATTTATAAAGTTTTTATAGTGATTCTAAATTAGAATTTGCCCCTAAATTAAGTTTTTCTTTTTTTCCAATTGCTCTTGAGTATTGGCTACACAAAGAATCTTTTAATATTTTATTTTTCAATTCTACTTTTGTATCTATAATACTATTTTGAATATTTACATCTTCTAAGTTTGTCTCTGGACCAATTGAGACATAAGGTCCTATTTTACATCCTTTGAGTTTAGCACTCTTTGATATAAACACTGGTGGAATAATAACATTATGCTCTTTTAAAAATGGAATTTTTTGTTTTGATTTTTTTTCTAAGAAATATTTATTAGCATTAAGCATTACAGAAACTTGACCACAATCAAACCATTTATCTACCTTGGATAGTTTTATAGTTAAATCATCTTTTTGAGTATATTTATCAATTACTTGTATTATTCTATATTCTCCTTTTGATGTTATATTATTTTTATAAAATTCTCTTAAATATTCTCTAACTACAAATGCAGATTTAAAATAATATGCACCAATTATTGCAACATCTGATTTTGGATTTTCTGGTTTTTCTTCAACTGCTGTTATATTCATATTTTTATCATAATTTAATACTCCATAACTTGAAGGATTGTTTACTTGCATACCAAAAATTATTGCATCTGAACTTTTATACTTATCAAGAGATTTTTTTAAGTTGAAGTCTATTAATGTATCTGCACCAAATACAATATATATTTCATCATCTTTGTTGAATTGTTCAAGAGCCAATTTCACTGCTCCACCATCTCCGTCTCTTATTTTTTGATGTACAAAATGACAATTTAGTGTTGGATAATTCGTCTCGATGTGTTTTTTGACATCGTCTTTTTTATGTCCAACAACAAAGTATAAATCACTTGGATTTATTTTTTCAATATCATCAATTACGTAATCTAAAATTGGTCTACCTGCAATTTGCATTAAACCTTTTTGTGTAGAATGAGTATGAGGATACATCCTTGAACCTTCTCCTGCAATTGGTATTATTATTTTCATAGAAATAGTAATTAATAAGCATTATATATATTTTGTGATTTATTACTACTTAAAATTAAAATTTAGAAAATTAAAATATTAATACAATAAAATGTAAATAAATAGACATAAAATGAATATCTCTAAAATAAATTTGTCGTCAATTATAAAAAATATTTGAAAATATTTTTTTTGTATTATCTTATTTCTTATATATTAAATCTATATTATCTTTTATAATTTTTAAAATTTCTTGATTTGTAAGATTACTAAAAGTATTAAATTTAACTCCTATAAAACTAGATTTAAATACCCAAATATTTGCAATATCTTCATTAATTTTATTTGTTCCAATTTCTCTCAATTGAGTCTTGATTTTATCTTGTTCATATATTAAATCTTGGTTTGATTGTGTATTAATTATACTAGTAATTAATTTTATTATTTTACCTTTGAATTGTTTGATTTTTTTTTGAGTATTTGTAACTGAGCTATCTGAAGTCTTTGTTAAATATATAATTTTGTTAAACAAATCTCTTATATTAATTATTTCTTGAGAATTATCATGTTTTTCTAATTCTAATAAGATTGATTCAAACCTATCAAGTTCCTTGTTTTGTATTGCCATACGTAAATAGTTATAATGATTAGTACTATTTCTTTGCTGAATTTCTTGATTAATATCTTCAAGCATTTTTGTTAAGTTAACTTTTAAAACTTCATTTTTTTTATTTTGATCTAATTT
This sequence comes from Nanobdellota archaeon, assembly GCA_048625195.1. Lineage (GTDB taxonomy): Archaea > Nanobdellota > Nanobdellia > Woesearchaeales > UBA583 > UBA583. The sequence continues at coordinate 73,756 of JBMCRE010000001.1, forward strand.
ATTTTTTTCAGCATTCAATATAATAGGTTCTAATTTTGAAAGATTAAATATTTCATAACCTTTCACATTTGGATTTACAGAAAAACTACAAAAAACTTTTTTGACATTATATTTTATTAATAGAGGTAAATTGTATCTGCCATTTTTGTATAGTTGAAGAAATTTAAATAAAGCAGGTAAATTATTGAATCCATTTGGAACAATGAATTGTGTAATTGGTTTACCTAAATGTTTGTCAACAAATATATAATCCTCTTGATTTTTTAAATTTAATAATTTGTTATAATTTTTGTTAAAATGTTCTTTTTCAATTAGTGCATATTTTTTATATAGATTAGGGTTTGTGAGAATATTTCTTAAGTTTGCTAAGAAGTAGTTGAATATGGAGATTTCATCTTTACCCTCTTCCTTGAAAACAGTTCTTAATCCCATTATAATACAGTATAAAAATTCAATTTGATTGTCTTCATCAAATAAAGTTAAATCTTGATATAAACTTAATTTATTTAAAATATTTTTATTTTTAAGTGCAAAATTTGGATTTCTAAATGAAAAAACTGATAACAAAGAGTCTATATCTGCATGAGTAACATAAAGAGCATAACTTTTATAAGTATATTCTTCTAATTCTTTTTTAATTTTTTTTATTAGAGTAATGCCTCTTGTATTTTCATTTAATTTACTGATGTCTTCTATAAAGTTAAGAACAACACTTGTTGCAGTTTTTGTTATATCATGATTGAATATGCCATGGTGATCAAAAACTTTATGTAATTTTTTGTCACCAAAGTTAAAATCAAATAAAATTCCTTTATGAAATTCAATTTGTGCAAAAGTTTGAAAATCATTTCTATTTAATTTTAAGTTACAATTTGAACAAACATATTCATTTTTCGTGTCATCGTATATAAATTTTTCCTGAAAACAGTTTGGACAAATTAAAATTTGATAATAACCTTCTCTATTCAACATATGAACCTTTTTAGATGTAAAAAAGTTAGTTAAATTATTTATATATCTTCGATAATATCTTAAATTACTTAGTTTTTGCATTAATTAATTATAGAATAATTAGTTTATATAATTTTGCCTAAATTGTACAATTGTAATCTGTGTATTCCTATAATTTTTTTTAAAAAAATTCAATTATTATAAGGATAGAGAGTAAATATTTTTTAAAGATAAGGACTGAATGTTAATGTTGGATAAACTTTAACACTTTAAACAAAAAACCTAAATCAGTTTTAAATTCAACTAGAGGATTAACCCCTCTTAATTATAAAAATTCAAAATTAGTTGTTTATAAACTTGAGAATTGTAATTATTAAAATAAATATATATTAAATAAAAATATAGTTAAAAGATTATTATAATAGATCTTCATCAATATCTATCTCTTCAATATCATCTAATTCTTCTTCTTTAGATGTGTTATGTTGTTTGTTCTTTTGAGGTTGTTTAGAAGTATTATTTTCTTCAATTATTTCTTTTGCAATATCTTCTATATCTTTAAATTCTATATTTAAAACTTGATTAGCAATTATTTGCATATCACCTGTCATATTATTTAAACTTGTATTTCCGATAATTTGTAGTTTTGATCCAATAATTTTTTTAGAAAAATTTCTGTATTTATCAATATCTTCTGTTAATTGAATTATCTCTTTATCGTTTAGTTGTGTTATCTTTTCAGCTCTATCTCTAAATCCTACAACTGAAATTGTTGCATCTCCATCATCTAAAACTACATTAACTATTGGAATTTTAATAGATTTTACTTCTCCATGTTCTGCGCATTGATATGAATCTTCATCTTTTATGACTTTTTTAAAACATTCAGGACATCCTATGTAGTATCGTGGAATTTCAAAATCTGTAATGATACCATCTAATTTAATGTTTTTATCTCCTTCTTCTAATTGTTCAATTTTTTTTTGAGTTCCTAAAGGTCCAATATTCATCTCTTTAACTGTTATCTCTAACCCTTTAGGATTAACTTCTATATCAGAATATTGACTGTAGTGAATTTCTAATCTTTCTTGATTTGTATTTTCTCTACTATAGGCATTAATTATTTTTAACACATCTTCTTCATGAATATTATCTAATAGTTGAGTTTTATCATTCCAAAAAACTAATCTAATGATACCTGTTTCATCTCCTACAAGAAGAGATTGTACACTACCTTCACCACCATTTTTCGAAGAAAAAGTTACTCTGTCGTATTTTCTTAAAACTTTACAATTTAAACTTACAGGAACTTTTGCCTGAGTAATTTCGTCAATTTTGACTAAATTTGCATCTTTCTTTGGCCTTTCAGATTCTAATCTTACTCCTAGTTCATTTGCAATAATGTATACTGCTCCTTCATGAGAGATTAATCCTGATAGTTCATTAACCTTTTCAGAAATCATTTGAGTTAGCTCTTCTTTGTTTTTGCCTGACTTTTGTGCCAAACTATCAATAAGTTTTTCTTTTTCTGTCATCTTATAATTAATTAGAATAAAAATTTTATAAACTTTTCTATATATTTCTCTATATATTTTTTAAGCTTTTAAATAAAAATAAAAATTATTTGTTTATATGATTTTTTATGTGTTATATTTTTTTGAAAAATGATTCATCTAATAATCTTTTTTTCTTAAAAATAATAATTAGTTCTGGATACTTTCTAAGAAAATTGACAATAATTAAATCTACCTTATCTTTTTTAGTCGAAATGTCTTTATCTTTAATTGCTTTATCTAAATTATTTATAATATTTTTTTCCCACCAAGTGTCATTTCTAATGGATTTAGTTTTGCTAATAACTCTTAGAGCATTTTGCATAACATTTGTTATTATGTCTATGGATTCTTGATTTTGCTCTTCAAAACCAGGCATATTACTGATTTTATTTAATTCTTCTAAGTCATGTTTAATTCTAATAAAAATTTGACCTAATACTATTTCAATTTTATTATCTTTTTCTTCTTTTTTTTTCCACATTTTTCTTTTTTTATATTATATAAGTTTTATTATTCTATTTTTCCAAGTAAATCGGCAGTTCCTGCACCAATTACTGCTAAAATTATACTTGCACTTACTAATTTATAAATTTGTCCTATGTCAATAGGAAAATATATTTTTCCATATATTAAATTTAAAAATAAAATTGCTAAAATCGATACTAGATATAATACAACTGCTCTAATTGGTAAAAAGTTGAATAATAATTTTTTTTTAACTTGTTTGAAACCAGTATAATATAGCATTATAACTATCATGAAAAAAGCAATGGTATAAAATAATGTAGCTCTAGCATATGTTAGGTCTAGTGATATATCAAATGCTTTAATAAATGCAAAATGTCCTAACATCCCAATAAATGCTCCTATAAATCCTTTAAATACATCTCTTTTTGTGATTTTTGTCATAGGACTATTAAAACCTTTATTAATTTGTTTTTCTATTTTTTCTAATTCTTTTAGAGCTTCTTCTTCTGAATGAAAATTCATATCTTCTTTTTGAATTTCTAATTCCTCTAAATCTTCAATTTTTTTTTCTTCTCCAAGAATTAATTTTTCATTTTTAAGAATTTTGTTTTGATTTTTTAGTATTAAGTCTAATTTTTCATTTAGAGTTATTTGTTTTTTATCTGTTGGTTTCATTTTTTATTTTTAAAATACTTGCTATTGCCATTATGATGGTCTCTTAGAAAATCCAAATCTATAACATAAGTACCTTCATCTACTTTATATACAATTGGTTTTTCTTTTTTCATTAATTGATTAATATCAATTTCGTACTTTCCAGGACTTAAAACTCTTATGTTTTCTAATTTAAATATAATAGGTTTTTGAGTTTCTTCAATGTCTACGAAGTTTGATATCTCTTGTATTATCATATCTTTTTTGTGTGAATTGAGTTCTATTTCTGTTTCATCTTTGGGCATATTTTTAATGTATAAAAACAATTTTGACCCACAATTAGGACAACCTACAATAATTGCATTACTAGTATTATCATATACTTTTTCACATTTAAGACATTGATGAGGCATTTTATTAATTAATTAAAAAGTTTAGTTTTTATAAATTTTATTAGTTACAGGTAAGGGCTAAAAAGGGCTGAAGGGCTCAAGGGCTGAAGAGCCTAAGGGCTGAAGGGATGAAGCTCTCAAGCTCTTAAGCTCTCAAGCACTTAAGCTCTTAGGCTCTCAAGCACTCAAGCTCTTAAGCTCTCAAGCACTTAAGCTCTTAGGCTCTCAAGCACTTAAGCTCTTAAAGTCTAATCAGTAAATCCATCATTTATACCTTTTAAAATTTCTTCCCAGTATTGTTTGGATGCTAATTGTTTATCTTCTTGAAATCTTTTAATCCAACTATTTAAAGTATCATTGTTTTTATCTCCTAGTTGTATTTTTTTTAGATATTGATATATAATATCTATTACTCTTTGAGATTCCCAAAAGTTAGATTGATTGTTTAAATTAATTAATTGAGATAGTTTTCTATGATGAGCATAATAATCTATATTAGTGTCATAAATATGATTTACTACTTTATCAATAATTTTTTCAACCCATGCTCTATGAAATCTACAAATTCCGGTATTATCACTGTAAAGTTCGTATATCATCCTTTGGGAGTTTTTTTTACCAAGTTCATAAGGAGGTAAAAAGGCAGTATCGTAATGTTCAAAATATTTTCCCATAATTGGCATAGGAGAAAACATTCCTGGAGTCCAATATTGATTTGGGACCATGCATCCATCATTATTTCCAAAAGATGTAAATACAGCAAGGTCTATTGTGTTAGTATTATATTTTTTGTCTAATTTTTTTGCTGCATATTTAATACCATATCTGAATATTTCACATTTAGGGTTATTTAATATTCTATCTATAATCTGACATCCTAAATTTGCATTATGATCTGAAGATTGTACTATATCAAAATTCTCTAAGTCCCATTGTGGTTCTAAATCTATGTCAAAATCTTCTTTAGGAAATTTATTTTCTTTAATACATTCCATTATCCATGAAACCATTCCTCCTATTTGTATTGCATCAAAACCACAAGCATCTGCATAATGATTTATTTTTTCTGCTGCTCTTTGATCAAATATTCCTGAGTTTGGACCAAGAATTTGATATGGTTCATAATCTTTTTTATAGATTCCATTCATTTTTTTACATAATGCTCCGCATGGTTCTCCACAATGTTTCCATTGTTTTTTTTCAATAGTTTCTTCATTAAATTGTTTTAAATAATGGTTAATTATGAAATCTCTGTGAATTTTTAATCTCCACTCTTCTGTAAAATTTACTGATTTATAATTTAAAGAAAACATCCAACCTTGTAATTTAGTGTAGTTTACTCCAAAAGTTCCTCCTGATTGAAGTTGATCATTATATCTATATTTAACAGTTCCTTCATTATCAACTTGAGCTAAATTTTTTCCTTCAAAATTTTCTTTAAATATTTCATCTATTGCTTTTCTATCTTTAAATTTAGAATCTTCAGGTAATTCGTAATCACCTCCATAAATTATTGCACAAATATTATGTTGTTGTAATAAATTTGAACCAATTCCGCCTCTGCCAGCCCAGCAATCAACAGATGTTAATTTTTCTTGTAAAATTGGAGCAGATGCTATTGCTCCTGTGTTTGTTTTTAAAGATGCAGGACCTGTTACTAAAATTCTACATTTATTTTTTGGAAATTCATCTTTATATTTATCAAATATATATTTTTGAAGAGCATAAACTCCTATTTCTCCATAATAATCTTTCCATATTTCTTTTAAATGTTCTATTGGTTCAAAACTTACTTTTATTTCATTGTTTATTCTATTTATTTTTAATATATTGTAGTTTTTAGATTTTCCATTTATTGAAATATAGTTTATCCCAAGTTTTGCAAAAACAAAAGCAGCACCTCCCATGGTAGATATATAAAAATTGTCCCAAATCGGAGAGTGTCCTGTGAACATTAATCTTCTAGTTCCTGCTATTTGAGACCATGCAAGAGAACCTAATCCAAAAGAAAAGGATTTTTTATCTTTTTCCCATTGTTTGTATCCAAAATCTATTGGACCAATTATAAAATCATCATCAATTTCTTTTAAATTAAATGATTGAGATGATGCATCTATGTATAATGCATGTTGGTTAATTTTGTTTTGAGTGTTTGTATTGTTTATATTATTGAGATTCATTTTAATTATTAAGAGTAGTTTGAACTCTTAAAGTTTAATATATACTTATGCGTAATAAAAAAAGTGTTTTATATATAATAAGAAAAAAGTTTATAAAGGGATTATCTTTTGATTATTTATTTAGAAATTAGTTATTCAAATTATTAAATTAATATAAATAAATTGTAAATAATTTGAAGTAATATGATTTTGTTTTAGGAGGATAAAATGCTTGCTAGGTTATTTGGAAAGTCTAATACATATAAATTTAAAATTGAAATATTTGGAGACATAAAAACTTTTGATTTTTTAAAGGTAGAACATCATGAAGAAGGAGAAGTTTTAACACAAGTTATTAATATAACACGAGATGGGGAAAAACTTATTGGAGATTGTAAAATAATAGGTTTTAGACAAAATAGAGTTTTAAAAAATATTAGAACTCCTTTTACCAATGATGCTAAAATTGAAATTGCTCAAGATGATTTTATTGAAAAAACTGTTGGTCTTAATAAAGATGATAGATCTTTTTTAGGTATTTTAGAACATCATCCTAATTTGAAAATTAGTATGGATTTGAAAAAAACTATTACTAAACATATTGCTGTTTTGGCTAAGTCGGGTGCAGGAAAGTCTTATACGATAGGTGTTATTTTAGAAGAAGTATTAAAGAAAAATATTCCTATTGTAATATTAGATCCTCATAATGAGTATTCTTCTATTAAGTATCCTAATACTGATAAAAGAGATTCTAAGAGACTTGAAAAGTTTGGATTAAAACCGGAAGGTTTTTTGAACCAAATTAAAGAGTTTTCTCCAGATATAAAAGTTAATCCTCAATGCGAACCAATTACTCTAGATGTTAATAAATTAAAACCTCAAGAATTAATTGATAGTTTACCTCAAAAATTAAGTCCGGCACAGCAAGGGTTAATGTTTAATATTATGAGTTCTTTAAACAATAGAGTTAATTTTGATGAGTTAATTTTTAATATTTCTAATGAAGAGAGTAATAGTAAATGGTCGTTAATTACTCTACTTGAAGAATTGAAAAAATTTAGAATTTATTCTTCAAATCCTACACCTTTAAATAAAATAGTTAAACATAAAAGAGCTTCGATTATATCTTTGAAAGGAGTTGAACCTTATGTTCAAGAAACTTTTGTTTCTGGATTGTTAAGAGATTTATTTGAGGCGAGAAAAAAAGAAGAAATACCCCCATTTTTATTGGTTATTGAAGAGGCCCATAATTTTTGCCCTGAGAGAGGGTTTGGAGAGTTAAAAACTTCTAAAGTTATTAGAACTCTTGCAGGAGAGGGAAGGAAGTTTGGAGTTGGGTTATGTGTTATTTCTCAAAGAGCAGCAAAAGTTGATAAAAATGTATTATCTCAATGTACTACTCAAATTTTATTAAAAATAACTAATCCTAATGATTTGAAATCTGTGATTGCATCTTCTGAAGGTGTTGATTCTGATTCTGAAAATGAAATTCAAAAATTAAATATTGGAACTTGTTTGTTGACTGGATTAATTGATATTCCTCTAAAAATAAATGTTAGACCTAGAGTTTCTAAACATGGTGGAGAAACTGTGGATATTACTATGCCTTATGAAGAGAAAAATGGAGAATTAAATGGTAATGAAAATATTCCTTCTTATGATGGTCAAATAGATGAAACTTCTCAAGAAAGAAATGAAAATAATAAAAATAGAGAATCTTATGATGAAAATGATAAAGTATTTAAAAAGGGTAAAAATAATGAATTTATTTCTTATGTTGCCCCTGAAGTTGAGCCTGAAGATGCAAAGGTTATGTTAGATACTAAAAAAATTGATATTCAACTTGTACCAGGAGCTATGTTAAAGATGAGAACTGCTAATAATGAGAATTTGAATATTTTAATTGATAAAACTAATTTACAAATTATCAATAAGTTATTTCCATTTGAAGGAAGTAGTTTTAATAAGGAAATTTTAAAATTAAGTAATAATGAAAAAAAGTTATTAAAAACTATATTAACTTTAAGTGATAAGTTTAATCCTGCTGAGTTGTTAATTAAAACTGATATGATGTTTAATGAAATTTTAAGAATTTGTGATTCTCTTGCAAGTAAAAAAATTTTAGTTAAAAAGGATAGAGATTTTGAGATTGGAAATTTAAAGTTTGCAAAGGATATGAATAAATCAAATTTTTATGGACAACAAAAGTTTGAAGAGGTATCTTATGATACTAAAACTAAGGAAAATATTACTGAGAATGAAATTAAGGAAATTTTTAGTTTGTTTGGAGAAGTTGAGAATATTAAAGAAGTTTTTATTTTGAGATATTCTGCTTGATTTTTTTGTTTTTTGTTTTATTTTTTGAAGTTATTTGTTGTGTTTTGAAATAAATTTTCAACTTATTTCGTAAATTATATAAATTATATAATACTTATATATATTATGGCAACTACAATATCTATATCAAATGATTTAAAAGAAAAATTAAAAAATTTAGGAAGAGCTGGAGATACATATGAAGATGTAATTAGAAAAATGTATGAAACTACAAGAAAAAGAATATTAATTGATTATTTGTATGACACATCTGATTCAATTTCAATTGATGATGCAATAAATGAAGCAGAAGATAAATGGCAAAAGTAATAATTTCTAAAGATTTAAAAAATGAAATTTTTAAAAAATTCAAAGATGAAAGTATCTCTATATTTAATTTAATGAAAACTCTTGAAACTAATCCTCAAAAAGGAAAAAATATATCTCATATTTCTGAAGTAATAATAAAAGAATTAAAATATAAAAAGTTTAGATTTTATTGTGTTACAAATGGAAGAGTTTTAAAATTTGGAACAGAAGAAGAACTTACAAATCTAATAATAAAGTTTGTAAAAATGTCTGAAAAAAAAGATCAAGAAAAAGTTATAAAAGAAATTAAAGAAGTTTTAAGAAAATTTGGTTTTGATGAAGTTTGAAGATATTAAAAAATGTTTATTTTAAGATATTTTATTTGATTGTTTGTTTATTTTTTAATTATTTTGTTTATTTAAAAGTGATTTGTTGTGTTGTTTTTTTTTGATAGTTCGGAATGTGTTTATGAGATTTTTAAGTTTTTAAATTATTTTTACTCTAAAATGCATTTAGGTATTTTTGGATATTTGTATATGTCAAAAAAAATTAAAAATTCAAAGTTACGAATTGATTGAGAAAATTCATTCCTTAGAGTATTTAAATCATTATATAATCCTTGAATGTCTTTTGCAAAAAATGTCACATTAAAGTTCCATATTCCTAAGGTTTCTGAATAGTTACTTAAAAATGTTTGTTGTTTTAAGTATTTTTTAAAATCTTCTATTGTTTGTGGATTTATATTTAATAATACTAAACACCATATTTTATTAAATTTATTTCCATTAAAAACTATACTATTACCTGTTATTATTTGTTGTTTTTCTAAATTTTTTATTCTATATTTTATTGTTTCTGGTGTGAAATTAAATTTTTTTGAAATTGATATTAGACTTTTTTTAGGATTTTCTCCGAGTAAATATAATATTTGTTTATCTATTTCATCGATTGATATTTCTTTTTTTTGTTTAATTTTTTTTGAAATAATTGGTTTAGTATCTTGTATTTTTTTTTCAAAGAGGTTATTTAAAAATGTTTGAGATGATGCTTTGAATTTGTCAATTATAATTAATGAATCGATTAAATCTATATATTTACCATATTTATTAGATATTTGAGTTATTAAATTATTTATTTCTTTTGGATTTTTTAATATTAGAGATATTTTTAAATCGTATTTTCCAAAAGATTTTCCTATCCATGTAACATTTTTGTGATTTTCAAAGTATAATATGATTTGCTTGAATATTTTTTGATTCATATTTTTTAATCTTAAAAATAAATTGAATTCTTGAAAGTCTAATTTGTTATAATTTATTTTTACAGAAAAAGATTTTATGTAATTGTTTTTTTCATAAAAGTTTATTTTTGATGCAATTGTTTCTTTACTATATCCACAAAGTTTTGATAGTTCTCTATTACTTTTTTTTGAATTTTTAAATAGATTTACTAATAATTTTATATCTTTATCTTTTAATTCCATTTTTTATACAAAACTTAAAATATTTTAATTTATATTTTGTTTTTTATAAGTTTTTGCTAAAATATATTTATATAGTTAAAAAAATATGTGTTTTGTATCATGGTAAATATAACTATTGTGGGAACAGGGTATGTAGGTCTTGTTAGTGGAACTTGTCTTGCAGAAGTAGGACATCGAGTAATTTGTGCTGATATTGATAGAGAAAAAATATTAATGTTGAATAAAGGTGATGTGCCTATTTATGAATCTGGTTTAAAAGAACTTATTGATAAAAATGTTGAAAGAAGACGATTAATTTTTACAGATGATATTGATGATGCGATTTTAAATAGTGATGTAATATTTAGTGCGGTAGGAACTCCACAAGGAGAAGATCATAAAGCTGACTTGCAGTATGTAAAAGCTGTTGGAGAGAGATTTGCAAAAAATTTGAATTCCTATAAAGTATTTGTAAATAAATCTACTGTTCCTGTTGGAACTTGTGATATGTTAAAAGAAATTATTTTTTTAAATAGTAAGAGTGATAATTTTGATATTGTATCTAATCCTGAATTTTTAAGAGAAGGTGCAGCAGTTAAAGATTTTTTAAATCCTGATAGAATTGTTATTGGGTGTGAATCAGAAAGAGCAAAAAAGATTATGTATGAAATTTATCTACCTTTTCAAAGAGTTCAAAGTCCAATTCTTTTTACTGATATTAAGAGTGCTGAATTAATTAAATATGCATCAAATGCTATGCTTGCAACTAGAATTTCTTTTATTAATGAAATTGCTAATTTTTGTGATATTGTAGGAGGTGATATTAAAGATGTTGCAAAAGGTATTGGGCTGGATAATAGAATTGGTCCTAAATTTTTGCAAGCGGGTATTGGATATGGAGGTTCATGTTTTCCAAAAGATGTAAAAGCATTAATTCAAAGTGGGATTGAATATGGACATAATTTTGAAATATTAAATAGTGTTGAGAGAGTAAATGAAAATCAAAGGTTATTAATTATTGATAAATTAAAAAAAAAGTTAGGTTCTTTGAAAAATAAAAATATCGCAGTTTGGGGAGTTGCATTTAAACCTAGAACTGATGATATTAAAGAGTCTCCTGCTATTTATATAATAGAGAAACTTATTCAAGAAGGTGCAAATATTAGAGCATCTGATTATATTGCAAAAGATAATTTTTTAAAGTATTATTCTAAATTTAAAGTTGATTTTGATGATAATCATTATGATATTATAGATGATGCTGATGCGTTAGTTTTACTGACTTCTTGGGATGAGTTTAGAGTACTTGATTTTAATAGATTAAAGGAAAAAATGAGAGGTAATTTAATTGTTGATGGAAGAAATATATATGATTCTAAAGAGGTATTTTTAGAAGGATTTGATTATGTTGGAATAGGAAGAAGGAATAAATAACTTAAGAAATGAATTTTTGGATAGGATGTTATTGGAAATTTAATTATAGTATATCTATAATATATCTATCTCTTTTTTTTAACGTTTAATAAAAGAAGATAAAACTGTTATGAAAATTTATTTCGTTTTTATGATTGATTTGAAGATTTAGTTATTTACAAAATGCTTGTATTCATCCCAGTTATATTTATCTTGTACTGCTTGTTTTATGTTTTCTTTATTTACATTATTGATTTTTCCATTAATGTGTTCTAATAGTTTTTGAGCCATAAGAGATTGTATTATTCTATCTTTGAATCTGTATCCTTTATCTCCTCCTTGTGCAACAAAGTCCTTAAGAGTTTTTCTCCATGTTTCAATTATCTTGGTTTTTGTTTCATTAGGGTTAATTCCTAAAAGCTCAAATCCATATTGAGATTTAATAATTCTTTTAGTGTCTTTATCTTGAAGAATTAAATTAACTTCTGCTTTTTCAATATCTGATGAAGGATTTTTTTGATTGTTAGTGGTTTTTTGTTTTTGCCAATCTAATTCTATAAATTCATAGTATTGTTTTTTGTAATATTCAATCTGCATATTTGCAGATTTTATTTCTTTTAATAAATAATCATCAATAAAATTTTTTATGAAATCATTGTACTTTACTTTTACATCTTTATCTTGATTAGTATGAAGCATTGAATGTATTATTTGCCATTTGTTTGATTTATTTGTGACTGTTTTTTTGTCACTAAAGTAGTTGTTTATATATCTTTTACAAAAATTTGGACCAAATTTTCTTGGAACAATCATATATTTTTCAGATGGCATATTACTATTATGAAACAATATAAGTTTTGCCAGTAGTGTGTCATAATGTGAATTTCTATCTTCAAATTGTAGTTTGCTTTCTTCAATATACATTGATATTAGTTCTACCCAATCTTGTTGGTTTTTTGGAGGTCCAAAATATACTAAGGTTAATCTTGTTCCGCCTTGTTTTAGTTGTGGGTTTATATCTTTTTCATCAACATTTGCAATAAAAAGGGTTAGTACTTTTCCTTGAGTAGATTTGTTTAAGTGTCTTTTTAATTCTGTAATTATTAATTCTGCTGCTTTGTCTTCTGATTCTTTTGCTATGAACCTATCTGCTTCGTCAATAATTAACAAAGATGGGACTTTATTCTCATTTGCAGCTTTAATTAATCCTTTTTTATCATATCCTTGAGCTTTACCTTCGTATCCATAATACCAACTACCAATTAATCCTGCATAGTTCTCTGTTTTACTAAATTCGGCAATTCCATTTTTTTCGAGACACTCGCCACCTAATTTTTTCCAAAAGTCCATTAAAGCATCTTTCATTAAAGTTTTTCCAGTACCTCCCATATCTACAAAAATAGCACCTCCTGTTTGAGGTGGTTGAGGAGGAGTTGCACAAATGTTTTGTAGGCCTAAAGAGGTAAATACTTGTTTGAAAATACTATCATCTAGTATGATTTTATTAAATACTTCTTTTATGTCATTTTGAGTTATATATTGTTGTTTTAGTTCTATTTGAGTTTGTGTTGCAACCTTATTGATGTATTGGTTGTCTGGAGTTAAGTTTCCTAATATTAATGTGTATTTACTTTCATTTAATAATCTTGATATGTTTGTTTTTTTTAGATTAGAAATTAATTGATTGAGTTTCAATAAGTCTTTTTTGTCTTGTTGAGTAAAGTTTTGTGTAAATTGAGTGATGTATTCTATTAATTGATGTTGTTCTTCTCCTAATTTTTCTGGATTTAATATTATCTCTATCATGTTAGGAATTGGAATTGGATTGTCTGTAATTGTTTTGAACATGTCAAAGAGTGTTTTAAGTTTATGATTAGTATATAAAATAAAGTCATCTTTTGCACCTAAAGATTTTCTAATTACTGGAGAATTATAAGCACTTAATGGTTTTTTTTTAAAATAATCTTTTTTTGTTTCTAAATCAAGCCAAATAGTTGTCATTTCGTTATCTGTTCTTAGAGAAAAAATTGGCGCAACATAATATGTCCCAATTCTTGTTTCTCCTATAATTTTAGGAAAAAATTTGTTTGATTCCATTTATTTAGAGTATGTTTTCAATTTGGTTTTTTGTATTATTACAAATTTGTCTAAGATATTCTTTATTACTAATGTTGCCTTCCCATTGTTTAATAAGATTTTTTATTGTATCTAAGTGTAATTTGTAAGTATCTGTTGTCCATGAAATTTTCTCTTTGTCTTTATAAATTGCTAAGTTTAATCCTATTGTTTTTAGTTGTTGTACAATGTGGTCTTTAAATAATTTTATTGTACCAATATCTAAATCTTCACCTTCTTTTGCATTTTCTAATATTACATAAATGCCTCCTATTCCTTCTGGACCTACTAAGGTCTCAATTGCCTCTGTTATGAAATGTTTAATCTCTGAGGCATCTGATTTGAACTTATCTCCACCTTGAAAAATTGTGTCTTGTTCATCTGGTGTGTGTTCTTTATAATTTTTTATGTTTAATTGGTTTGCTGTAATAAAGTTTTTATATGGATTTTTATCTTTTTTAGATTCAACTAATTCTTCTAAATAATTATTTACTTTTTCAATTATATCTTTTTTTTCTTCTTTTTTTAAGATGTCTTTTTCAAATAATTTAAATGTTGTTTTTTCTTCAATACCATCTACATTTATTATATAGAAATCTTCTAGAGATTTTTTCCTTTCTAAAGAATGATTTTGTCTTATTTTTTCTTCTAGTTTTTTGTATAAATCTTTATATTCGTTTTTTAATTCTTTTAAGTTGCTTGGTAATTTAATAATTTCTTTAATTAGGTCTGTTGCTTTTTTGTCTTGATTATTTATTTTTAGAGTAATATTGTTAAACAATTCTTCAAGTAAGGTTTTTATGTATTTATCTAGTTGTTCTTGTTTTTCTTTGTCTAATTGATTATATGTTTTATCTTGAGTATTAAGTCCTACTTTTTCAAATTCATTATTTAAATCTTTGAATTTTTGTTTGGCGCTACCTAATCTGAAATAATTTGAAAAAAATTGTATTGAATTTTGACTTACACCTTCTAATTGAGATTCTCTTGTTGTTAGTTCTGTTTTATTTCCTTGAAAATGTTGTAGTTGTGATAGTAATTTGTATAATGCATTATATATTATTCCTTTGTTATTATATCGATCAATTAAAGCTTTTTCTATTTCTGTATATAATTTGATGAATTTTTGTTGAGATTGGGTAATTTTTATTTCTCTTTGACCTATCATGTTTTCAAATTGTTCAAAAATTCCAGGCACTAATTCATTAAAAGTTTGTATTAAATCATATTGTTTATGAGTGTAGTTTTTCATTAGTGTTTCAAATTCTGCTGTGATTGTTAATTGAGAGTGTTGATTTTTTTCAAATATTTTATCTAATTCGTGTTTTTCTGCTTGGAGTGCTTTTAATAGTTCATCTAATACCTCATCTACTCGTGGTTTTTTGTGATTAATTGCATCTTTTATTGATTTTAGTTGATGATCTGTGAAAAATCCTCGTTTTGTTATGTCTTTTTCTTCAAAATATTCGTTTTTTTTGAAGTTACTCCATAAATGTTTAAAATTTTTAAATCTTTCAATTAAAGATCTATTTTTGTCTCTGTAGTTTGCAAGTAATTGTGTGAGTATTGTGTCTTGTTGTTCCATTTGTTAGAGTCCTCCTTTTCTTCTTTGCATTTGATTTAATAGGTTAATTTTCTGATTAAATAAGTTGTTTATTTCTTGCATTTCTAAAAAAAGAGAATTTAGTTGTTCTTTATAGTCTGAAATATGTTTTTTTCTATCTTGGTCTGATTGAATTGAATTATTATTTTTGAGAGGTAATTGGGAATCTCCTAAATTGAAAACTAATGCTATTAATGAAATTATCATTGCAAGTAATGATATTGGTATTGCAATTGAGAATATTTCTCCAAAGATGTTAAACATGATTCCTTTGCTTTTTAATTGCATTAAATAAGCATCTTGTGCTCCATAACAGTATTTAGCATCGACTAGTCCTTGACATGTATCTTTATTTGTATCTGATACTCCAACTGGAAAATGTGGTACTAATAGACTTGCTCCGATAAATATTCCTATAGATAAAAATAGAATTGCAACTTTGTGGCTTATTTTTCTTTCGTTTTTTTCTAGTTTGAAATATAAGAAGTAATAAACTCCAACTCCTGCTCCGATAAATATAATTCCAAGGAGTAAAATTATAATAAATCCACCAAAGCTATTAAATAATGTGAGTAATTGTTCTGGTTCTCTTGAGTAGAAGATTGAACCTACTGTGATTACTGTAACCATAGTTGAAATTACTTTTCCGGGTTTCCCTTGGAATTGTTTTACTTTTTGAATTGCAACATTTATAATAATCCAAGCTCCAAAAAAAAATGCTATAAAATAAACAAAGTATAGGAAATAAGGGGTTATAAACATACTATTTATTGCTCTTCCTGTTTCTATAAATAAATCTGTTAATTGCATATAGTATTTTAATTAATTAATTGGTATAAAAATAATTGTTGTCACTATGTGTTGGTTATTATTGTTTTTTTGAAAATATAAATTTGTTTGAAAGTTATTTTTTATTT
The DNA here is from genome assembly GCA_048625195.1 of Nanobdellota archaeon. GTDB lineage: Archaea > Nanobdellota > Nanobdellia > Woesearchaeales > UBA583 > UBA583. The sequence continues at coordinate 90,071 of JBMCRE010000001.1, forward strand.
AGAATTAATTTTTTAGGACATCTTTTTTTCTACTGTTAAATATTTATCATCTTTATTCCAATAATGTGATATAACTTCTTTTAAGGGATGCTCAATTAAAGGTGAGTTGTTTCCCCATCTTGCTCTAACTCTACCATTACCAACATATACTCCTGCATGTTGTATGACTGAATCAATATATCCAGGTGTTGAATAAACAATGATATCTCCTTTTTCAACTATATCTTTAGAATAATTAAATGATTGGTAATTTCTACTTTTTAAATTGAAATAAAATTTTTCTCTTCCAAACCTAATATTTGGCTTTAGAATGCCTAAAGAATACATAAAACAGTTTTGTCCATTTGGCTTATCGATTACTTCAAATTCTTCTGGAACAAAAGGTATTAATTTTTTGTAAAGATGAGACATATAAAATCTAGGTTCTGTAAAAACTGCAAATTTGATTGCTTCATTTTGAGTTAAAGAGGGTCTATATGATAAAAAGCTACCCTCTAAAGTAGGATGTCCTGAGTTTGGATTAAACATAGAAGCTGGTAGGATTTTCCATAAATTTGTGCAAATACGATTTGTTAAATTCATAAAAATAAAAATAGCATGTTACTTAAAAAATTTTGGATAATTTTATTTGAATTGAATTAATTTTTTATTTTAATCGAAAGTTTTATATATTATGGTGACTTATTAGTTACTATGGGAACAACAATTAATGTAAGTAATGAACTTCAAAAATTCTTAAGTTCAAGAAAACTTTTTGATAAAGAATCTTATGAAGAAGTAATTTGGGATTTAGTTGAAGATTCTTTGAGAATTAATGAACAAACAAAAGAAGAGATAAAACTTGCAAGAGAAGAAGCAAAAAAAGGAAAGATTTTTTCTTTTGATGAAGTTATCAAAGAAGCTGGTATTTAAAGTGGATAATTTATTATATGATATTGAATTTACTAAATCATCAAAAAAACAATTTTTAAAATTAAATAAAGATTTACAAAAAAGAATTAAAAATTCTTTACTTAGAGTTAGAGTTAGACCTTATTCTTATGTTAAAAAATTAATTGATGAAGATGTTTATAGATTAAGGATTGGAGATTATAGAATTATTCTAGATATAAATAACAACAAATTAATTATTTTAGTGATAAGTATTAAGCATAGAAAAAATATGTATAAAAATTTATGAATAAAAAATAGTATTAAAAAAATAAATAATTGTTTTTTAGATAGTTTTCCAAAGAGAATAACCTTCAATTAACTTTAAATTTTCAATTTGATATATAGTAAGCACTTTTTTATTCTAATTGTTTGTCGTGCTCACTATATATCATTATATTTTTATTCAAATTTATTTTGTCAAATAAATCTCTTTAAATTTAGTTCTAAACATTTCTATATCTTTTAATGATAATTCATTAATAAAAACATATAAATCTCCATTAAAATTCTCAGTAATTTTAATCATATTTTCACAACTATTTTTTGTAATTTCGAAATCAATATAGTATTGTTTATCAATCCTCTCTTTTTTAGCAAATGAAATATCTTTATTATCTTGTTTAAATAATTCTTTTAATAAAATAATTAAAGCATTATGATTTTCACATTTAATTCCTACTTTGAAAAATAAAGATTGAGTTATATGAAACATTGAATAATAAGACATAGAAACACTTTCTTCAAATAAATCTTGCTCAAATAACAACTTAGCAGCTTTGAGAGAATTATTCGATTTTACTAAATATGAATTAGAAACATCATCACTAGGTAAAATTAATTTGATAATTCCTTCAAAAATAAGTTTATTTATAAAAAAATTTCTTTTCATTCTTTTATTGCTCCATAATATATTTCAAAACCAGAAATGATAATCTTATTTTTAATAATCTCTTTACCTAAAAAGCTGTTCTTATTAAAAGTTCCTATTTTAACATTTAAATTAGAATTTATCATCTCAATTTTTCTTTTTAAATTTTCATTATTAGTTTCAATAAATAAATCAATATCACTATTTTTATTTTGTAAACCTTTAACATAACTTCCAAAAAGAATTGCTAATTCACCATCAAGAATATTTTTGATCTCAAAGAGCATTAATTTCAATTTAGGATTCTCAAAAATAAATTTATTTAATTTATAAATTTGTCCCATTAATAAATAATTTTGGGCTTCAAATGTATTTTTTAAAAAATATCTATCATTTTTACCTTCATTTATTAAATCAACTATATTATTATTTTTTAAATTATTTAATTTACGCATAACTGTTGCAGGAGAAGAATTAACTTTTAGAGCTAAATCTCTAATATGTGTTGATTTTATTTCTAGTTCTAAAACAATATCTAATTCTAATATTTCTTGAAACATATGTTTAATAAATGAAACAGTATTTATAAAATTAACTAAAAATAATTAATTCTCAAATTAGAAGAAGATTTATACATAAA
>JBMCRE010000002.1:0-84763 GCA_048625195.1 Nanobdellota archaeon
AAAAAAAGGAGGTGATCCATCCGCAGGTTCCCCTACGGATACCTTGTGACGACTTAACCCCCCTCACAGAGCTCAGACTCGATATCCCCAATAAAAGGATACCTCGTCTCAACCCTACTTGGTTGGTTTGACGGGCAGTGTGTCCAAGGAGAATGGACATATTCACCGGACGCTGATAACGTCCGATTACTAGCGATTCCGATGTCACGAGGTTGAGTTGCAAACCTCGATCTAAACTGAGATCTAGTTTGGAGATTAGCTTCCCCTTTCGGAGTTGCAGCTCTTTGTCTAGACCATTGTTGCGCGCGTGTAGCCCAGGAAATTCGGGCTATACAGACCTACCGTAGCCTACACCTTCCTCCTTGTTTCCAAGGCAGTCCTCATAATGTGCACCTGTAGACCAAGTTAGCAATTATGAGCATAGGTCTTGCTCGTTTCCTCACTTAAGAGGACACCTTACAGCACGAGCTGACGGCGGCCATGCAGCACCTCTCAGCGCCTTAGGTAAAACCTTTAATCTGACCTTCATTGTGCTGTCGTCCCTGGTAAGTTGCTCGGTGTGTAATCCAATTAAACCGCACGCCGCACCGCTTGTAGTACTCCCCCGGCAATTCCTTTAAGTTTCAGCCTTGCGGCTGTACTTCCCAGGTGGCGGGTTTAATGCCTTCGCTACCCCCCTGCCAAATCTCTTAGATTTGGCAAAGCGTAACCCGCAGCGTTTACAGCTAGGACTACCCGGGTATCTAATCCGGTTCGCTACCCTAGCTTTCGTCCCTCACAGTCGGATCCGTCCAAGTAAGATGCCTTCGCCTTAGTTAGTCCTGTAAGGATTATAGCATTTTACCGCTACCCAAACAATACTTCTTACCTCTTCCGGTCCCAAGTCTTGCAGTATCCCTTGCAGTTTCTTGGTTAAGCCAAAGAAATTTCACAAGAGACTTACAAAACCTGCTACGGACACTTTAGACCCAATAAAAGCGATTTCCACTTGTGGCGCTGGTATTACCGCGGCTGCTGGCACCAGTCTTGCCCACCACTTATTCATTATGTTCATTACGCATAATAAAAGCCTACCTTTCGATAAGCACGAGGGGTTGCCCTATCACACTTTCGTGCATTGTAGAGGTTTCGCGCCTGATGCACCCCTTAGGGCTAGGACCCTTATCTCAGTGTCCTTCTGAGGGTCATCGCTCTCACGACCCTTACCGATTGTAGACATGGTGAGCCATTACCTCACCATCTATCTAATCGACCGCCATCTCATCTTGTGTTCATTATTTTGGTATTCCAACATAAAATAATTATTCCTTTTACACTCAATTTCTCAAGATTATTAGAAACCACAAGGCAGATTAATGACGTGTTACTCAGCATTCTGCGGTTAGATAAATCTAACACACTCTCATGGCTTAATCCAACCCCTCTAGCAGAAATCTCTCGCAGGATCAACGAGAATTTAATTTACCGTAGAGTTTTGTACTTTGTCGTCATCTTTCACAAACTGTCTTTGACCTGTTTGCACCCGTATCTATAGTAAATACGAAACCCTTTATAAATATTTTGATACAAGGGAAAAAAATAGCACAATCTATTGAAATTCTTTTATTTTATTTCATCCCAAATTCGTTAGCTATACATTAAATAAAATAAAAATAAGTATTAAAATTATTTTCTTAATTGAGTTTCTAATTCTTTAGAAATCAACACAATAATATTATCTTTTATATTATATCTAATATTACATTTTTTACAAAATAAAAAAGTTATATTATCAATCAAACAACCTCTACATTCTGGACAACATAAAATTTTTTTTATCTCATTCATTTGTCTGACCTAATGTCATTTCATAAATAAATTTGTCAGTCAAATCTATCATCTTTTTAGGGTCGTTTGTTAAAAACTCTATACAACCACTTTTTTGATCATAAAACACCCCATTTTTATCTGAATATGGATTAAAAACTATGATCTTATTTCTTATTGTTGAATCAGAGCAATTTGTGACATTATATTTAACAAAACTATCTTGTGTAAATTTTTGCAAATGAACATACTTTAAAAAACTTGTAAGTTTTGTAGACCCTTTTGAAACTTGACCATTATCTGTATTATTATATTCTAAAAACGACATTTTAAAACTTAATGTATTTAATAAATTAATTCTTGTAGGTTCAATAATATAATCCATATCTTCTAAGTTTTTAATACTGCTTTCAAAATATAAATTATAAGTTATATTGCCAACCTTATAAGGAACTTTATGTAACATGCTTTGATTTTCTAAATTATTAGTGTCATCTTCAATAAATAAATAATAACCTAAATATAATATTCCAAATACACATAGAAACACCAAAATAACCAATATATAATGGTACCAAGAAGGCTCTTGCTCAATGATATCTTCTACTTGATTGTCTTTATCAATATTTTGTTTTTTATTCAAACTCTGATTTGAATTTGCATTTCTTTTCATTATAAAAATAACTAGTTATTATTAATATATAAAAGTAACTATAACATTAAATTTCTATTTAATATATATTTTATCTTTATATTTTAATTTAAAATTATATTATATTTTAAAAAAGTTAATTAAATAGTATTTCTAATTGATTTGGATCCATCTTTATTTCCTTTACGATTTTACTTGGACCTATAACAGTAATTCCCATTCTATCTTTTGCTAATAATTTTAATAAAGAATCACGAAATTTGTCAATTATATTTTTTGACTTTACAGAATTCAAGTATGCAACTTCAATTCCAGTAAATTTAGAAGAATAAATCGACAATGCTTTAGTGATTAATTCTGCCTCTAAAATTGGATTTAATTTCCCTTCAATCATGACTACGTGGCCTAATTTTACTATATCTAAAATCTTTTTTATCTTTTGAGAATTACTATAATTCTTCAATAATTCATATGACAAGACTTGAACTCCCATTTTAAAAAAACTCCTTAAATATTGCATTATATAATTCCTCTACACCCTCTCCATTTTTTGCAGAAATGCCTACAAGAGGATAATCTGGAAATACTAGTTTTATCTTTTCTACATTAGAAGACTTTAAATCTATCTTGTTTGCAACAACTATTATTTTTTTATTTTTTGCAATCAAGTTTCCTATTAAAGTTATATTAACTTGACTATATGGATTCAATGTAGAGTCCAAGACAACAAGTACAGCATCAACATTGTCAAGCCATTTAATACTTTCAATCACTCCTTGGGTTGCCTCTTTTGCTCTTATTTTTGCTTCATTTTTTTTAACACCTTTTTTAACAAAATTCTCATAATCAATTTTTGTTGCAATTCCAGGAGTATCAATTAAATTAAAGTTTAAAGTTTTACCTTTATTTTTTATTTCTAATTTTTCAATTTTTTGGACTTCTCTTGTTTCGTGTTCAAGAGATGATGTTGAAAATTTTTGAGCATCTTTACCTAAAATATCTTCAATTATCTTATTTGCTAAGGTAGACTTACCTGCATTAGGTGGTCCGTATAATCCTAAACTTAATTTTTTTTTTTTCTTGAAAAAGTTTAAGAAACCAAATATATTATTTAAAAAAGTTTTTACCATATATTATTATAAACTTAATCTTTTTTAAAATTTTGTTTTTACTAATACGAAAACTATATGTTTTATCTTAAATTATAGAAAATACTTTTTAGTGAAATAAGATAATAACAATTAAAAATTCTGTTTAAGAAAATTTTAAACATTATACTGTTATAATTAATTGTTCAGATAACTTTTAAACAATAAAAATTAAAAAAAATTTGGCTAATTGTAAGCATAAAATATATTAGATTATGACAAAACGTTATAAACATATAGATAATTTTTATTAACTTTATATCCAAAAAATTGCATTACCATCTAACTTTTAATATATATCAATAATGTTTCTCAATTAGAAGTAAAAATTCTAGCTATGCGTACTTCTATAAGAACCCCTCTATGATTGATAAAATATTGTAAACTTCATTGCGAGTATAAGAATCGATGCTTGGTATATTAGAGAGATATTCCAAATTATCTTGTATTTTAATTAAATTGTCTTGTGTCAATTCATTATCAAACATTTTTATAATAATCTCTATTTGCAATTTTGCTTTAAATGGTGCATCTTCAATTAAATTTGTTAATATTTCTATTATTTCTTTAACTTCTTGTTGCATTTTAAATTTTAAGTGTTTTATCTATTACTTCTAAGCTTTTAATAATTGCACTATGAGCTATTTTAAACTCTATAATAGAATCGCATAACACTTCTACCTCTATTTTATTTTTCATTAAAATATTTATCTTAATATTTTTTGTTCTAAAATTAAAATCTTCTTGAGCTAATAAGTTATAATATAACTCATTAGAATCTTCAAAGTCTAAATAAAAATTTGATTTAAATCTCATCTGGCTTTTATAGGTTCTAAAATTCTATCTTGTTTTTTTTCTAATGCTTTTGCTGAGCAAAAAGGACATCTTATCTTTCTCTCTACAAGCACTTTACTTATAGACTTTTTACAATTACTGCATATGTATTCTACCATTTTATCAATAAGGTCTATACGCTTTTCCTACAAAAATTTTGTTACAAGAACCACATTCCCATATTCCATAAGCCTTTCTTCTAACCTTATGGTCTTTACCACAAAACATACATTTATGTTTTCCTCTAGACATCTTTTCAATATCACTAACTTTTCTTCTAAGGATATTTCCTCCTCTTGCACCAAATCTCCCTGCAGTTCCTTGTTTTCTTGTAGCCATTTTAATATTTTTGATATTATTTAAATAAATAATAATTTGTTTTGTTTTATAAAAATTACTAGTAATAAGAAATAAAATTTTCTTTATAAATATTTGGAAAATATAGATAATTTCCAAAGATTAAGTTTATAAAACAGGTTTTATTTATTTTATTATGGAAGATAGTGAATATTTAAAACTTTTAGATAACGGATATGAAAATTTGCCTGATATTTTATATAAAAAAGGTAGATTTGAAATCCCAAAAGTAAAGGGTAAATTAATTAAAACAAGAACTATAATTGTTAATTTTAGAGAAATTGCAAATACTTTTTTACGAAACGAAAATTTCTTACTAAAATTTTTTCTAAAAGAAGCAGGAGTTAGAGGTGAAATTGATACTAGAGGGGCTTTAGTATTACATTCAAGATTTCAACCAACAATATTAAATAAAATTGTTGAAAAATTTTATGAATTATATGTAGAATGTCCTCACTGTAGAAGTCCTGATACAGAATTAGATAGTACAAATAATTTAACTTGTAAAGCTTGTGGATTTACTCAAAAAATTTAAAATGAGTGAAATAATAAATATCATTACTTTGGAAAAATTAGAAAAGTATACTAATATAACAAAAAAAGCATTAGATAAAATAAAATTCTGCAATCCTACCAAAACACATCTAGATATCATTACAAAAGATTATTATAATATGGCTAAAACTTACTATGAAGACTCAATTCATTTTAAAAAAAATGGTGATTATATAAATGCTTTTGCAGCCTTAAACTATGCTCATGGATGGTTAGATGCAGGAGCAAGAATAGGATTATTCGATGTAGACCATGACAATGTCTTATTTACAGTAGACTAATAATTAAAATTTTTATCTTTTTAATTTAAAGAATTACTTAGAATTTTTGATTTCAACTTTACAAACTCTGATTTATATATTTCAACTGGAAATAACTTATAGAAAGTGTTTTCTTTAATTTGTGTCATTTTTAAATTATCATGAAATGGGAGACTTCCCTTAGCAGCAGATAACAAATAAGACTTTAAATCTTGAATTTGAACTTCTACAACAAAATCTTTTGGATTATTGTAAAAATAATTTATTCTTTCATTTAAAAAAGATTTTATAGTCTTATTTTGTGTCAAATCAACAATTTCTTTAATTTTATTGATAGATGGATTAGGAACTGCTATATCATAAACAGCTTTCCAAACTGTATATTCACCAGAACTATATTTATTTAAAAGTTTTTTTCCAAATTTTTTAAAAGAATTTTTTTCTCTTTTTCTTGTTGAACTTCCACCTAAAAAATTTTCTAATTCATCAATTAGACTTGGAATATCTTCTGAATTATCAGCTACTATTTTTAATCCTATTATATCATGAATCTGATTTGGAAATTCTAAATTTTTTCTAATCATTTTTTCAACAACTGAAGTATAAGATATCTGAGTATCTCTTTTTAATTTATTTCGCAATGCTATATTTACTATCTTATTATTATGTTTTGTAGAAAAAGATTTTGTTTGAAATATTTGCATATCATAAATTTTAGATGCCAAAGCTTGCCTTTTTTTACAAGTTTTAACATAATTTTTTATTGCTTGCTTTTCTCTGGTAAATAGATTTAATTTATATGATTCATCTGCCCAAAAAAAATATATTTTATTTCTATTCTTCTTTTTATATAAATGTGTAACTAAAGCTTTTTTTATTTTTTCCATTGCAAAATCTAAATCTTCAATAGTATATGTTTTATCTATTCTTGCAAGTAAAATGATTAATCCTAACTTTCTTAATACTGAAAATCGTATAATTGGACTACTATTGTGTTGATACAATAAATATAATTCATAAATGTCTGAACAATCTTGTAATTCTTTAATTTCATTTAGTATAGACATTAATTCTTGTGAAAATCTTGCTTGATTTAAGATTTCTAATATCACTTTTGATGCTATAGAGGAATATATTTTGAATTTTTTTTGATTTTCATTATATGTTTTTTCATATCCTATATAATTAAATTTGACATTAAGATAATTGTTTAATTCTTCTTTAATTTTACTTTTAGAATAATGATGATTATTTATTATTTCTAAAAACTTAAGTGTATTTTCAAAATTGTTTATGAATTTAGGATCAAAATATTGGTATTTAGTTTTAAAATTCTGAACCTCTTTTGGTATTTCAAGATAAATATTATCAATTAATAATAAAGTACCTATGTCTTTATCATTTAGATTTGGGTTTGTTTTCCTATATAGTGGTATTTTTTCAAAATAATTATGTGCTCTCATTTCTTATTTGTATCTTTGAGTAATAAATATAAAGATATATAATTAATTAAAAACTTTTCTAAAAATATTAAATTTTCTTAATGGTAAATATACTCATATATGTAATACGTCTGATTTGTCTTAGATATCTGTTTAAAATTTAAACTATAATAAAACAATAATCTTATTAATAAAAGTGTATCTTTAGAAATCATGATAGAAGAATTAAAAAATAAATTAGTATTATGCATTATGAATACTAAAAACTTAAGACATTTAGATTCTTTTTTTGTAAAGAATCGTTTAGAAAAATATATATTAACATATGCTGATTCCTTTAAAAAACTAAAAATTGAAGTAAATCGCAAAGGTATTGAAAAAATTGAAAAAGATAAAGAATTTAAAAAAATAATAAAAAATATAAGAGATGATTTAAGAATACTTTATGGTAGTTTTTTAACAAACGATTTTTTAAAAATTAAGAAGATAAACTTAAAAAAATCTAATCTAAATATTAATGAATACTTAAAACTTCATAAATCTACAAAAGAAAGAATAGATTATTATGAACAAATCTATGATGAAATTTTTGATTGGTATAAACCTAAAAAAATTGCCGATTTGGCGTGTGGTTTAAATCCTTTAAGTTATAATCTTATAGAAAAAAAATTAAATTATAAACCTTTCTTTTTAGCAGTTGATTTGAGTAGTCAAGATATGTTATTTTTAAATAATTTTTTTCGAGAAAACAATATCGATGGACTTGCTCAAAATTATGATATAACTGAGTTAAATTTTTTAGATAATAAAAAATTCAAAAGATGTGATATGGTATTTTTTTTTAAGGCTCTTGATAGTTTTGAATATATAAAGAAAAATATTTCTAAAAAAATAATACAAGAAATAAAGATTAATAAAATCGTAGTAAGTTTTGCAACTAAATCTTTGATTGCAAAAAAAGAGTTTAAAAAAGAGCGAAGAAACTGGTTTTTTAATTTTTTAGAAAAACAAAATTACGATTATAAAGTTTTTGAAGTAGAAAACGAAATGTTTATTTTAATTGATAAAAGTATTAAATAGTTTAAGATTTGCTAATCCGTTTAAATAATCAAATTGTTTATTACTATACTTTCAAAATATTTTGTTTGATTATATATAATTTGAGGTAACTGTGAACATTTATAAGTAATAAAAAATAATTATAAAATTATGTTTTATTACTTATTACTTATTGTTAGAATGGAATAATTCTATGTTTATAATAAAAATAACAAAAATGGCTCTAAATAATATTTACAAATACAAAAAAGCAATTTTTTTTTTTTCAAGGAAACAACTTACTCTACTTTTAATTGTAATGCTCCTTAGTATTATTGGTATGATTTTTATATTAACAGAGAATAAATTAAATAAAAATATATTAGAAAATACCGATTCTGAATTAATAGAAAAAAAAAATAAAGAAGAAAATAATACAAATATGATAAAATACAATGATGAGCTACAATTTAAGGATACCAATGTTTTATGTCCTGAAAATTTTGTTGCTATACCAGGTGGATTTGATGTTGATGGAAATGGAATTAATGAAAGTTGGTTTTGTGTTATGAAATATGAGGCAAAAAAAGGTAAAAATAATGAGCCTATTTCAATTCCTGAAAAAAGACCTTGGGTTAGTATTTCACAAAACGAAGCACGTGAAAAATGTCAAAGTCTTGGAAAAGGATACTCTTTAATTACAAATAAACAATGGATACAAATTGCTAAAATTGCAGCACATGTTGATGAAAACTGGATTTCAGGTAAAGTAGGCAATGGATCACTTATAAGAGGACATAGTGATAAAAATCCCTATAAAACATTAGAGGCATCTACAGATGATAATGATGGGTTTTATAAAACTGGCACTAATGCTGATGATTCTCAAAAACGTACCTTTATTATTAAAAATGGAGTTTTAGGATATGATTCAAATTTTTCTTCAAATTATCAAGGAGTAGTTTGGGATATTGCTGGCAACATTTGGGAGTGGAATAATGATACAATTGATTGTTCTGCAGGGTATCCTTGTATAAACATGCCTCAACCTTCTAATTCTCAAAATTATGAGTTAAATGAATTTACAGAATCTGGAAAATATTTTAAAACATTTGAGCTTATAAGACCAAATTCTTATTGGAATAGTACAGAGAATATTGGTAGAGTATATTCTGCTGGTAATAAACCAGTACCTGAAGGTAACCAACATGGGCTTGCAAGAGGTGGAATTTGGTATGATGAAAATGACGCCGGTCTTTTTACAGCATATTTTGGTATTGCTCCATCATTTTCAAAATATACTATAGGTTTTAGATGTACCTATGTTCCAAATTTTGAATCTTAATAACTACAAATACTATCTAAAACTTATTATGTATATTTTTTTAATAAATTTTAAATTAATTAAATTGATAAATATATTTTTAATTAAGAATCAAAAAAAGTCAATTCCTTTTTTGACTTATTTTATTTCAATAATTCATATACATAAAACTTATATAACCACATCTTTTTAGTTTGAGGTATTTTTTTTTTGAAAATTTTATACATTTCTAAATAGTATAACAAAATTTCTTTTTTATCACAGTGAAAGTTATTACAAAACAAATCTTCAAATTGTTTGTTTTCTTGATAAATAGATTCTAAATTAGAAAATTTGTCTGCAAATTCTAATAGTATTTCTCGCATTGATGCATTTTTAGTTTTGTATATTTTCTCTATTTTTCTTTTAAAAGACGTATTAATTGTTGTATGACATTGACTATTATTTAATGTTTTAAAGTTATTATCTGAAATTATACTTTGATCGGTTGCAAATAAAACTAAATTTACTATGTCATCATTAAAATTATTTTTTAAATCTTCAATTGTGCAACTAGTATCTTCTAGTAAATCATGTAAAATTCCTGCACAAATTAAATTAATATCTGCATTTTCTTCAATTAAAATTACTGCAACATTTAAAGGATGACTAATAAAAGGTATTTGGGTAACTTTTCTTAACTGCCCTTTATGATAAAAATTGGCAAATTCAAGTGCTTTAACAATATTTACATCTAAACTATACATAATTATATATGATTTCTATATATATAAAGGTTTTTACTTTCATTTGAAAAATTCTACTTTAAATTAAAAAATTATTAAATCAAACAATAAATGTTTAATGGTATCTTTTCATATTCTCTACTTAAAAGAAAGGATAAATATTTATAAAATAAATTCTTATTACTTATTTAATGGTATCTTTCTCGCCAATAACTTTACTTAGTGCTTTAATTTCTGTATTTGCAATAACAATTGTTTTTTCTATCTTTAAAAAAGTATTACAAGAAAAGTATAGAAGACCATGGTTGTTTATAGGATTATCTACAATATTTATCGGAGTCAATCAACTTTTAAGATTTTTCTATGACTTTTTTAACTTTTATATAATTAATTCTCAAATCACTTTAGCTATAACATATATTTTAGACTTTATAGCAATTGTAATTTTAACTTATGCCTTATTATTAGAATTTTTAATTTTAAAATTTTATAAAGGTAAATTTATTAAAATGAAATTTATCCCTGTTCAAGAAGGAACATTAGGAGGAGAAATTGACTTAAATGTTTCTAATGGTAATAGTTATTTCATATTTAAAAAAAAACGAGAATATTTTCTTCAACAATTTACACAAGCAACCAAAAAAGGTTTTGAAGGGTTCTTAATTACTGAAGAAAATCCTAAGGAAATTAGAAAAAAATATTTATTACAAAAAACTCCTATTGGATGGATAAGCCATATAGATAAAGAAATAAACTCGAATTATTTAAAAGATTCATTGGATGAGAATTCTGATATTATTGATCCTATACAATTAAATAATTTAATTAATTTTATTGATAATTTCTTAGAACAAGCTGAAAATCCATTTTTACTTTTAGAGTTAAACTTGATTTTAAGAACAAATAATTATGCTGTCACTTTGGAATTTTTAAAATATATTTCACAAAGAGTAAAAAATTATAATGGTATATTAATATTGATGTTGAATATTGATGTTTTGAGAAAGGATCAAATAGAAGAAATTAAACAATTTAATTTAGAAATTGAATAAATAATTTTGTTTTTTATTTGTACCCTTTTATTATTTTAGAGGTATTAATATTTATGTCTGTATTATCCCAAACTAATTCATCTTTATAGTAAATTTGTTTTATTCTTAAAAATATTATTTTATGTTTTTTATTATTATCGTCATAAATTGTGCAAGCAATTGGAGAATGACCAATATTTATATTTTTAATGTTAATCATAATTTGAGAATTTTCTTTATTAATATATATAATCTTATGTCCTTCTATATTGTTATTATGATAGAGAGTATATAAGAATTTATGTGTATCAAATTTTTCCATATTTTTATGTGAAAAGTTTTTTTATTTTATTTAATAAAGATTTATCATTGAGTGTTTTAACATATTCGTGAAGAATCTTTTTTTGTTCTTTTGTGGTTTTTTTAGGTATTTCTATATTTATTTTTATATATAAATCTCCATAATGATTTTGATTCAAGTAAGGAAGTCCTTTATTTCTTAACCTTAAAATTGTTCCTGGCTGTGTTCCTGAAGGAATATTTATACTTAAATCTTTATCAAAAAAATCAATTTCTACCTCATCACCAATTATTGCTTGAATGAAATTAATATTAATATTTTTGTATAAATCGGCACCTTCAACATCAAATTTGGATGATTCTTTCACAAAAACCTTTAAATATAAATCTGCATATGACTTTCTTGATGTATCATAATTGCCTTTTTGGGAAACTCTTATGGTCATACCATTTTCTATACCTTTTGGTATTGTTACTTCTATTTCTTCTTTTTGTTTAATAGTTCCTTTACCATTACACTTGTCACATGGATTGATTATTTTTTCTCCTTTACCTTCACAATCTGGACAAGTTCTTTGAGTTCTAATTTGTCCTAGTATTGATCTTTGAGTTTCTATTATAATACCGCTCCCCTCACAAGTTGTACATTTCTCTACATCAGAAGATGATTTTGCACCTATTCCATCACAACTAGAACATTTAATATCTCTGTTTAATTTAATTTCCTTTTTTGTTCCAAAATATACATCCTCTAGACTTATTTCTATTTCATCATATAACGTATTGTCTTTCTGCGGTTTTCTTCTTGAGCTAAAACCACCTCTGCTGTCACCAAATCCTCCAAATCCAAATTGTTCAAAAATATCATCTAGATTTATACCAAAGTCTGAAGGATCAAAACCTTGTGACCCCCCACCAAATCCTCCAAATCCTGATGGACCATCCGCACTTCCATAAGTATCATACTGTTGTCTTTTTTGATCGTCCAACAAAACACTTGCTGCATCATTTATTTCTTTAAATTTTTGTTCTGCATCTGATGCTTGTGAAATATCTGGATGATACTTCTTTGCTAATTTTTTATATGCTTTTTTAATCTCTTCTTTGGATGCACTTTTGCTAACACCTAAAATATCATAATAGTCTTTGTTTGCCATTTTTATTTTTATTAATACTTAATTAAATATAAACTTATATTTATTTATAAAAGTTTTCTCAAAAAAGGAAAAATGATGATAAAATTAGTATTTTATAAATAATCTATATTTAATTCAAATTGTTCAGAGGATGGATCTTCTTCTATTAATGTAGGAATTAAATCTAATGATTTTAATATTTCACTAAATTGTTCAATGTGTTCTGGGTAAGTAATTAATCTAAGTTTTTTTTTATCTATTGTAATATCTAAACCTTCCTTTGTTAAAAAATCTTTTTTTTCTTTTAATTGATTTAAAATTTGAGTTTTATCGTATATTTTAGTTTTTAATTCATATGAATTAAAATTTTTTAAATATATTATTCCTCTGTATAATGTACCTTCTTTTGTAATTATATCGTATTTTGTTTTAACATTTTGAGCTCTAAGTTTTAAACGATTTGTCATTTGAACTTTATCTTTTAATTTTGCACTACAATAATGAACATTAAATGCTTTATTTTTACAATATCTTAATATTTTATTTGCTAAGTTTTGAGAACCTTTTATTGCATAACTTATATCTGATTTTGTTATAAATTTTTGTTTATCCATATTCTCAAATGAATATTCTGAAGTTTCAAATTCATTTAAGTTTAAAAAATTTATTTTTCTATTAAAATAATCACATATTTCTTTGATTTCTTTTTCTTTATTAGGAATACAAGGTATTTCTATTCCTATATCCCATTTATATTTTTGTGCAAATTCTATTTTTTCCCATAATGATTTATCATCTAAATCTGGATGAAATCTTATTTCATCTAATCCTTGATTATATAGTTTTTTTAAATTATCTTGTGTAACTAAATCAAAACTAGTATATAAGTGGATATGAAAATTTTTAGAAAAGTTTTGTTTTAAAATTTTAATATACTTAAGAGTTCTATCTAATTTAATTAATGGGTCTCCGCCTGTTATCCCTGCACCTTTAGATTGACAAAGTTTAACTTCTTTTATTAAATCATCTAGACTATCTGTTTCCCATTCGTTTAAAAATATAATATCCTTGTTTTTTCTTTTTTCAGATAAAGGACAAAACCAACATTTTCTTGGACAAAGTCCTGTTATGTATAAAACTAATTTTTCTCCTTTAATACACATTTGACATCCTTTTGCTAATTTACCTAATTTTTTTGAATAAAAAGGAGTTGTTTTAATTTCTCTCATGTTTATTGTTAATTGATTTTAATTTAAATATTTAGTTAAATTTTTTTGTTTTTTATGCTTAGATAGAATTAATTTGAATATTAATTGTTTTCTATATTTTTAACTTTTAAAATTAATGTATCAACTATTTTTTGTAAATAATCAATTTCTATAATTAATTTCTAACTAATTATTAAATATTAATTAATATAAAAAAAGTAATATAATAATTATTAAAACTGAAACTCTATATTTATAAATAAAAAAATGTTTTATATAATATAAAATGAGTCAGAAAAAAGATGTTATAATAAAAGTTTCAAATTTAACTAAAAAATTTAAAGATTTTAAAGCTGTAGATAATATTTCTTTTGAAGTGAAAAAAGGAGAAATATTTGCATTTTTAGGACCAAATGGTGCTGGAAAGTCTACAACTATAAAAATATTAACTACTTTATTAAAACAAGATGAAGGAAGCGTGATTATTAATGGTTTTGATAATATTAAAGATCAAGATGATGTAAGAAAATCTTTTGGTATTATTTTTCAAGATCCAAGTTTAGATATAGAATTAACTGCATATGAAAATATGAATTTCCACGCTGTATTATATAATATACCTAAAAATGATAGGAAAAATCGAATTGAAACATTATTAGATTTTGTAGGCTTAAAAGAATGGGAAAATTCTATAGTAAAAACATTTTCTGGTGGAATGAAAAGAAGACTTGAAATAGCAAGAGGATTATTACATAAACCTAATATTTTATTTTTAGATGAACCTACTTTAGGATTAGATACACAAACTAGAAGATTTTTATGGAAACATTTAGAAAAGATAAAATCTGAAGAAAAAATGACTATTTTTATGACTACACATTATTTAGATGAAGCTCAAAATATTGCAGATAAAATTGTTGTAATTGATAGAGGAAAAATAGTTGCTTATGGAAATGTGAAAGAGATTGAAAAACAAACTAATACTAACTCCTTAGAAGAAGCATATTTGAAATTAACAGGAAGTGAAATAAGAAAAGAGAATGCTAATAAAAATGATTTTATTAAAATGGTTAAAGGAGGTAGAAGATAATGGGAGCAATTAATATTATGTGGAAAAGACAATTAATTAGATTTAGTAGATCTAAACCAAGAATTATTATTTCATTAATACAACCAATGCTTTTTTTAGTAGCTTTTGGATTTGGTTTTGGACCTATTTTTGAAGCTGCTGGTGGAATTGATTATATTAATTTTTTAGCTCCTGGAATAATTGCAATGACTATATTGTTTGGCTCTGTTATGAATGGAGTAGAAACTATTTTAGATAAACAATTTGGATTTTTAAAAGAAACTTTAGTTGCACCTGTTAAAAGATGGAAAATTATGTTAGGAAGAGCATTAGGAGGAGCAACAGTTGGTTTTATACAAGGTTTTTTTGTTTTTTTAATTACATTATTATTTGGATTTAGACCTGTTAATTATATTAATTTAATTTTTGTTTTTATTGTAATGTTTTTAATTGCATTATTATTTTCATCTCTAGGTATTGCTCTTGCTGCAAAATTAGATGATATGCAAGCTTTTCCTTTAATTATGAATTTGTTAGTGATGCCAATATTTTTTTTATCAGGAGCTTTATTTCCAATTAGTAATTTGCCTGTTTTATTACAAAAAATTATAATAGTTAATCCTTTAGTTTATGGAGTCGATGCATTAAGAGGATTATTAACTGGTGTTTATAGTATTGGTTTATTATATAATCTTATAGTGTTGTTAATAGTAATATTTATTATGATTATGATTGGAGCTTGGAATTTTACAAAAATAGAAACATAATGTTTTTTGTTTTTATTTTTTGTTTTTATTTAATTAATTTATTTTGAATATATTTTTAATGTTTTTTTATGTTTTTTATGTTTTGAAATATTAACATTGTTTTAAAAATTTGAAAATAATTTAAGAGCAAAATATTTA
The DNA here is from genome assembly GCA_048625195.1 of Nanobdellota archaeon. GTDB lineage: Archaea > Nanobdellota > Nanobdellia > Woesearchaeales > UBA583 > UBA583. The sequence goes on from JBMCRE010000002.1 coordinate 15,791, forward strand.
AAGAAAAATGAATTATTTATTTTTACTTGAATTAATTAATATATTAGTATTGTTTTATTTGAAGTTGATTATTAATAAAATATTGGCAAGATCGCATAATCCGGTATTGCGCTACCCTGGAAAGGTAGTCCCTGATGGGATTCTGGGTTCAAATCCCAGTCTTGCCGTTTTTTAAAATTAAATACTTGTTGTATAATCTTAATTCTATTTGATTTTTTATATTATTAATAATGATAAAAAAAATTATCTGATTATCAATTGTCTTCTCAATGTTACTACTTAAAAAAACAACAACTTTTATAAATTAATTAATCTTCTTTAAATGTTATGGTACAGGGAAATATCATTAAATATAGAAAAGTGACTCAAAATAGAGAGCTTATTATTTTTAATTAAATTGTAATGAGTTCCCTGTTTTAAATTCATTTTTTTTAAGGCTTTATTAAAGACTAACTTATGGTTATTATTTTTAATAGAGAAAATTTAAGTAATAAACTTATGAGAAGAACTCAAAAAGTTCTTTAAAGTTAAAAGATACTTATCAGGAGACAAAATAAAAATGACAAAAGATAGTAGAAAAAATAATCTACTCTTGTTATTTGTAAGAAAATTAAAACATAATCCTTTTGTGTTTCTTACTAGTCAAACTTGGAAGTATTCTGCAGGCAATAGAGCAATATTTTTGCTTTTTGTTATACTACAAATCGGTACTAATGTTACTGTTTTCCTTGAACCATTAGTGTTAGCAAAATTATTAAATACAATTCAAGAACAAGGTGTTGTAAGAGATAATATAGTAAATTTATTGATGATCTTAAGTATTTATTTCATACTTGAGTTTGTAGCTTGGCTATTTCATGGACCTGCAAGAATACTTGAAGAAAAAAATGCATTTTATGTTGGTGTTGAATTTAGAAAAAAAATGTTAAAAGGTATTTTACATTTACCTATGATGTGGCATCAAGAACAACATAGTGGAGATTTAATAGATAAACTTTCAAAATCATATAATGCAATTAGAGAATATTCACAAGATATCTCTGAATTGCAAAGAATTTTTATAAGATTTATATCAGCATTTATTGCACTTGTTTTCTTTAATTTAAATGCTGCATATATTATTATATTTGCAATGATAATGGCAGTTATTATTGTCTCACAATTTGATAGAAAAATTATGAAAAGATATGATAAAATAAATAAGTTTGAAAATAGTATTGCTGCAAAAGTTCATGACACTCTTACAAATATTTCAAGTGTAATTATATTACATATAGAAAAGTTAATGTTCAGGAACTTATATCATAAAATGAATGAACCACTAAAAATTACTATTTCAACTCAAAAACTTGAAGAATTTAAATGGTTCTTTGTATCAATGGTTGTTGTTTTGATGAAAATAGTAGTTATTGGTTCATATATTGTTATAATTTACCTGTCAGATGAAGCTCTTTTAATTGGAACTTTAACTGCTTTGTACTTATATGTTGACCAAATTACTCATGTCTTTTATGAAATGACTTGGAGATATGGTTATTTAGTTAAAAAAAAAGTACAACTTGAAAACATTGTACCTGTTACTAATGAATTTAATAAACATAAAATTAAAAAAGAGTTTCAAATACAAAATGATTGGAAAAAAATTGATATTAAAGGATTAACATTTGATTATGAAAATAATTATAAGAATCCTGTTTTAAATGATATTAATTTGACAATTAAAAAAGGTGAAAAAATTGCTTTAATTGGTGAGAGTGGTTGTGGTAAAACTACAATACTTAAATTAATCAGAGGACTTTATGAACCAATGAAACTTGAATTATGCGTAAATAATAAATTCAAAGGTAATGACTTTAGTAAAATATCAGATAGTGTTATGCTTATTCCTCAAGATCCTGAGGTGTTTGCAACAACAATTAGAGAAAATGTTACTATGGGAATTTCATTTCCAAAAGGAAGTGTTGAGAAATATACTAATATGGCTAGATTTATACATGTAGTTGATAGATTGCCTAAAGGTTTCGAATCAGAAGTTAATGAAAAAGGAGTAAACCTTAGTGGTGGTGAGAGACAAAGACTTGCTTTATCAAGAGCACTTCTTGCTGCAAACGGTAAACAAATACTATTAATGGATGAATCTACAAGTTCAGTAGATCCACATAATGAAATGTTGATTTATGAGCAAGTATTTGAAGATTTCCAAGATAGAACAGTTATTGCAACAATTCATAAGTTTAATTTATTGAAATATTTCGATAGAATTATAATGTTTGAAAAAGGACAAATTGTTGCAAATGGTACATTTGAAGAATTAATACAAAATAATAAAAGTTTTGCTAAAAAATGGAAAAAATATGAAAATTCCATTTAAAAACTTTGAAAAAGTAATACTTTCATAAGGTAAAGTTTGTAAAGATTTAAAACTTAAATTTTAAAAACATCTTATGAAAAAATTACTGATTTTTTCAAAGTTTTTATTTTAATTTATTGTTTATAATTTTGTTATATCAAATCTATTTATAAATACAATATCATCAAATATATATTTTTTAAATCCACTAAACTATCATCTAGCATATTTGAAATAGTTTTTAATTTTAATAAATTATATAAATAGACTAAACTTATTTTTATATAAAATGTTTAATAAAATAAAAGGAAAATTAAAAAATGTGTTTTCTAAAAGCCAAAAAGAAATCTTTGATGAGGATGAAATTAAAGATGATGGAACACAAGATGTTGAAGATAATATTGAAAAAAAAATTGAAGATAATGAAAAAGAAAATATTGATGTTGACAATAAAAGTGATTTAGAAAAAGATGATATTGAAGATGATGATATTAAAAATTCTAAAATAAATAAAAATAATGAAGAAAAAAAAGAAAAAAATGATAAAACTCAAAAAGAAGATATTGATGTTAAAGATAAAAATAATTTAGAAGAAGATGGTATTGAAGATGATAAGAATGATATTGAAGAAATAGAGAAACCTAAAAAACAAGGATTTTTTTCTAGTACATTTTCTAAAGTTACTTCTAAAACATTAAGCGAAGATGATTTTGATAAAATATGGTTAGAACTTGAAATATTTTTGTTAGAAATTAATATTGCATATGAAATAGTAGAAGAAATAGAAAAAACTTTAAGAGATAGTATCTTAGGAGAAAAATTTGATAGATTTTCTTTATCTAAAAAAATTAGAGAAGTATTAATTGAAAAGGTAAGTGAAGTTTTAAAATCAAAAGAATCTAATTTTTTAGAGAAAATAAAAGAAGTTAAAAAAACTGATAATGTAGTTAAAATTATTGTAATTGGTGTGAACGGTACAGGTAAAACTACAACGATTGCAAAGATGGTACAATATTTAAGAGATAATGATTTATCTTGTGTTGTTGCTGCAAGTGATACATTTAGAGCTGCGGCAATAGAACAATTAGAGGAACATTCTAAAGCGTTAAATTTTAAATTAATTAAACATAAAGGTGGTTCTGATCCTGCTGCTGTTGCTTATGACACAATAGAACATGCAAAAGCTAAAGGTTTAGATGTTGCTATTATAGATACTGCTGGGAGAATGCCAAATAATTCTAATTTAATGCAAGAATTATCTAAGATTGAAAGAGTAACTAAGTCTCATTTAAATATTTTTATAGGAGATAGTGTTTCAGGAAATGATTTAATTGAACAAATAGAATTATTTGGTAAAATTTTAAAAATTGATGGATTAATTTTAACAAAAACTGATACTGATGAAAGACCTGGGTCTGTAGTTACTGCTGCTTATTCTATTGATAAACCTATTTACTTTTTAGGTATTGGACAAAAATATGATGATTTAGTAGTATTTGATTCTAAACAAGTTGCTCAAAAACTTTTTGAATTAGAAGAAGAATAATTGTTTTTTATCTAATTTATTTTTTAATATTATTTGTGTTTATTTTTCAAGTTTGAAACACATATTTTTTTAAATAAATTAGTTTTTTAATATTTATGAGAAGATTTATAGTTTATTCTAAAAATGCATCTACCTCACCTATAATTAGAGATTTGAAATCTGCTGGTAGAATAGATGTTTTATTACATTCTATTATCTCTGCTTTGTTTTGCTCTAATACTTTTAGAAATGATGTAGAATTGCATTTAATATTGATGGGTCCCCCTAGTTCACCAAGACATATAACTATCAAATATGATGTTGATAATACTATTTCTAAAAAAAATTTGAAAAAATTGATTGAAATTGCTCTAAAAAAAGCAAGAAAAAATGAAGTAAGAAAAGTTCATCCTGGTGTGTTTGTTGATGATAAAAATATTGTTGAAATTGTTGAAGGTATACAAGAAGAAACTAAAAATATTTATTTATTAGATACTTTTGGAGAACATATTTTTAATATAAATAAACAAAAAGATTTTGAAAATCCCGTATTTATTTTAGGTGACCATGAAGGATTAGATAAACAAATTAAAAAATATCTGAAAAAAAATGTTAAAAGATTATCATTAGGATCAAAAATATATTTTACATCACAATCTATAACTATTTTAAATTATGAATTAGATAATCTTTAATCTATTATTAAATAGACTTTATGATTAAATTTGATTTACGAGTTAAATATTAAATAAATGATTATTTGAAATATTTTTTTATTTTATCTTTAATACTTTTATTGCTCTCTTTCCAATCAAGTACATGTTCTAAAACTTCACTAAATTGTTTAACAGGTATAATTTTAATCAGTCCTATTTTATCATCTGGAATAACAATATCTTTCATATTTGATTCAGGGACAACAACGGTTTTTATTCCACTTAAAATTGCTCCTTCTATTTTTGCAGACACTCCTCCAATAGGTAAAACTTCTCCTCTAATTGATAAAGATCCCGTTAATGCATAATCTTGCTTAATAGATATATTTTTTAGTGCACTAACTATTGCAGTTGCAACTGCAATAGATGCACTATCTCCTTCAACACCACTATGAGTTTGTATAAATTGAATAAATACGCTATAATCTTTTTGTAAGTCAGTATTAAAAATTTTTTGGATTAGTGCTGAGATGTTAGTAACACTTTCTTTTGCAATTTCTCCTAGTCTTCCTGTAGCTATAAATTGAGACCCTTTTCCTCCTTTGACCACTTCTGCTTCAATAGGCATCACCATTCCTGTATAAGGAGGCACATGACCAATTACTGCCAACCCATTAACTTTACCTATAATGGATCCTTTTGTAGTTATTAATGAATAGTTTTTCTTGATTTGAGTATATCTGAAAATCATTTGTTGTTCAACTGATTTAACCTTTTGTAATGCTAATAAAACGTCCTTTTCGTGAGTAAGTTTTCCACCTCTTTCAACTGCTATATCTCCAGCGGCTCTAACTATACCTCCTAAATCTCTAAATCTAGTAGTTAATTTGTTACCTTTATCTCCTCTTTTTTTTGCTTCAAATACTATTATATCACATGCTTGTGGAGTAAAGTGTGGAATTTTAGTGTCTTTTTTTACTTCTTGTGCAATAAACTGAATGATTTTCTTTCTATTTGAAATATTGTCTTGCATATAATCATTCATGTAAATCTCGTATCCATATCCTCTAATCCTTGACCTTAATGCTGGATGCATATGCTTTAAAGTTTCTAAATTACCAGCTGCAACTAAAACAAAATCAGTTGGAACTGGTGTGGTTCTAACCATTGCTCCTGCTGATCTTTCAGATCTTCCAGTTATTGGCATTTGTTTTTCTTGAATAGCGGTTAATAACTCTTGTTGCATCTCGGGTTTTAATGTTGCAATTTCATCAATAAATAATACACCACCATTAGCTTTGTGAATCATACCAGCTACAACTCTTTGATGAGCAGGAGTACCCATACCGCCACTTTGAAAAGGATCATGGAGTACATCACCTAGTAGTGCTCCTTCATGAGCTCCAGATGCATCTTCAAAAATCATTTTTTTGCCTAAGTTATCCACTATTAATTTTGGAACGCTAGCATCATTTCCTCCTCCCATAGCCTTTCTAGAGACAGCTGTTGATAGAATAATTGCAAATATTAAAAATCCTATAATAAATATATCAGCTATTATCCAGGCTGCATAGATTATGTCAGTAAATGCAGGGTCTGTTTTCCATTTCCACCAATGGTACCAAGAAATTCCCAAACCAAGAACTAAAAAAAGAATTAAAAACAATCCTTGTCCTCTCATCGATTTTAGTTGAGTAACTTTATCTTTGTCAACTATTTTTTGTCCATCTCCACCTTTTGTAACTTTTATAATAGGATTATTCTCATCTTTTGGATTAGGATAAGATAAAATATCTAGAGCATTTTTTGTAGATAAAGTTTCTGCTAATGCTTTTCCAAGCATAGATTTTCCAGTTCCAGGTTCTCCTAGGAGTAATACATGTCTTCCTTGTGCAGCAGCTTTTTTAATTATCTCTAACGCCTCTTCTTGGCCTATTACATTATCATAAATAATTTGTGAAGTTTTAATATCTTTAGTACTATGAAAATTAAGATATTTATTTTTATCAATATTGTTATTGTTATTATTATTTAAAGACTTTTTTTTAATAGTTTGTTCTTTGCTCATTTTTTATTATAATTTATAAGTATAACAATACATTTAAAAACATTTTCTTTAATATTATAGTAAAAATAAATTTTATAAAAAATAATGAATAAAAAATACATGTAATAAGATGGATAAATAAGATGGATAAGAATAAAAAATTAAAGGAATTAAAGTTAAAAATTATTAATGAATTGGAGTGTTCTTTAAAGGTAAATTCAAATAATATAGTTTTTGGAAAAGGGAATATTGATGCTAAAATAATGCTTATAGGAGAAGCTCCTGGAGTTCAAGAAGATTTGCAAGGGATTCCTTTTTGTGGTAGATCAGGAAAAGAATTAAATAAATTATTAAATCATATAAATTTAAATATTGACGATGTTTATATTACAAATATTCTAAAATATAGACCTCAAAAAAATCAAAATCCAACAATTGAACAAATAAAAAATCATACTCCTTACTTAATTGAACAAATAAAAATTATTAAACCAAAAATTATTGTAACATTAGGAAATTATTCTACGAAATTTGTATTATCTGGGTTTGAAATCGAGAAGATGATAGAAGTAGATGGTATTTCAAAAATACATGGTATACTTAAAAATATTAAATTTAATAATTCTGAATTTATAGTAATGCCTATATATCATCCTGCAGCAATGTTATATAAACCACAATTAAAAGAAGATTTTCAAAATGATTTTGAAAAGATAAAAAAAATAATTGATGAAGATTTAAAGAATTAGAGAATCTAAAGTTTCTTGTTAATTTCTTTAACTCTTAATCTCTAAAGTTATTTTTAATCATTTCAATTTGTTTGGAATATGATAAATTTCGTGTAGGGGTTTCTAAAATTAGTGGGATGTTTTTATTTTTTGCAAAATTAACAATTTCTATCAATCCGATTTTACCGATTTTACCAAAAGTTAAATCTTCATGTCTATCTATTTTTGAACCTGCATCTCTTTGTGAATCGTTTAGATGAATACAATCAATTTTCTCAATTCCTATATTATTTTCAAAATCTCTTATCCAATTTAATACGCCTGATTTAGTAGATAAATCATATCCTGCAGCATGTGAGTGGCATGTGTCTATGCAGAAAGTAATTCTTTTTTTTTGTTCATTATTAAATAAGTTATAAATTTCTTTTAGTTCACTAAATTTATATCCTATCTCTGTTCCTTGACCTGCTGTATTTTCAAATATAACTTTTGTGTTTTTTGGAGTCCTTGCAAGAACTAGATTAACTGAATCTACGATATTTTTGTAGGCGATTTGTTTAGTCATGTCAAGATATTTACCAATATGTAAAACAACTCCTCTTCCACCTAATTGGTCAATTCTTTTCAAATCGTCAATTAAGGATTCAATTGACCATGAATATTCTTTAGGATTTTTTGCAAAATTCAATAGATAAGAACAATGTCCCACTAAAAACATTTTTTTTTCTTTTAAAAAACTTAATGCTTCTTTGGCATCTTTTTGGTTGACTGGTTTGCCTGATCTTCCTCTTGGATTTTTTAAAAATATCTGAACACTATTTCCACCTATAGAATCAATATTTTTTAAAGCCATCAAATATCCCATACTAATAGAAGAATGTGCTCCTATATATAATTTCTTTTCCATAATATAAGTATAAATTTATTTGTTTATAAATTTTAATATATAGTATATGCTAAATGATTAGAATAACTGAAATGAACACTATGTTTTGAAAATAAATAATATTAAACTTTTAATTAAAAGTAAAAAAATAAATTCTGATTAATAAATATTTTACTATATAGTTGATTTTAAACTATAAAGTCATATTATAATAATTATTATAATAATAAGTCATAATTAATTAAGATTTTACTCAATAACATTATAAATACAAATATAAAATTTAAAAATATATTAATAAAAAACTTATTAATATTCTTCTCTAAATACCTTATCGATGATATCATTTGGTATGTGGGCAGATTGTAATGCTCTATATATTTGGTCTTTTCTGTAACTATCTTTATTTTCTTTTACATATTTTGATGTTCTATTATATGTTTCTTGATATGTTGTTAAAACCTCTTTATGTTCTGTTGGAATTTCCTTTTTTTTGTTCGTTTTTGTATGTTTTAAACCTATTAATATTACTAAAAAAATACTGCCTACAGCTATGATTAGAATTAGAATTGTTTTATCTGAATCATTATTTACATTTGTTCGATTATTATTTTGAACTATGTTTTCCTGATTACTTTTTGTTTGTTTTTCCTGATTATTTTCTTCTTCTAATGACTCATTTAATTCTTTGGAATTGTCTTCTTCGAGTAATACCTCACTTTGTTTTGTAACTTCTTCAACAACTGAGAACATACCCATATCTTCACTTGTGAATTTTATTTGTGAGTTTTCTTTTGTGAATTCTTTTTCTACCCATTGATTATTTGTAAAATTAAATTGATATAATTTTAATTTTTTATCTGTAATGTTTTCAATTGTTTTTATAATATTTATGTTCTCATAATTTGAATTGTAAGATGTTAACTCAAATATATTGATAGTATTATTTAATTTGTTTACAAAATCGGATTTATCACTTATGATGATATCTGTTTTATTATTAATGGTTGTTTGTTTTAGTTGAATTGTAACACCCATTTCATCGTAGATGAACTCAATATCTTTTTCTATTGGTGAATTGTTTTGAAGTTCTATTGTGTCTTGTGCATGTACACATGGATTTGTCTGAAAAATTGTATACAAACTATTATAATTTTCTTCTTTGGGATTTATTTTAATTAAAAACTGAGATACCTCTGTAAATCTATAATTAAATTCTCCATTGTCGTTTGTTGTTGTTTCTGTTAGCACTGAAGATGATTCAAATGGTCCATCATAAATTGTTACATCTGCATCTTTTATCTTATGAAATTTTAAACAACCACTTTTACATTCTGTGCAATTCTCAACATCCCACTCACATTCATCTTCACAACCCTCTTGACATAAATTGTTCTCAATTTCTCTTTTGTTTTCATAATCAGTTTGATTATAAACTCTAAAATCAATGTCTATATTAACACACCAACCATCATTATGTAGAGATAAATTTGTATAACTATCGTTATAGATGTCTGAAAAGGCCAAATTGGTATTATTAATAAATAATATTATTATTAACATTAATAAAAAAATTTTTTTCATAATCAATATATTATTTCTCTTTTTATATTATCTCATTTTATTGATACAGTAAGAACAAATATTTATAAAGAGAAAATTAAATTGATATATTATGCCTTCAGAAAGTAATGGTTTAACTTATATAAAACCAGAAGAGAAGATATACGATATTGCAGTTAATAAAGAAATTATTGATTGGAAAAGTTTTTTGTATGACTTAATTTATACTCAAAATTTAGATCCTTGGAATATTGATTTATCTATTCTAACAAAAAAGTATATTGAATCTTTAAAAAAACTAAAAGAAATTGATTTTGATGTTTCTGGAAAATTTTTAACAATTGCAGTTTTTTTATTAAAAACAAAAACTCAAGCACTATTAGAAAAAGATATAAGAGGTATGGATAATGCAATTGCAAGTGTTGAGGCAGATCAAGATGGTATAGAAGAATTAGATTCATTAGAAGAATTGGACAATATGATTGATCAAGAGAGTAGTAAAAAAAAAACTTATAAAATAACATATAGAAATCCTATTGCAAGAAAAAGAAAAGTTACTATTTTTGACTTAATTCAAACTTTGGAAAAAACAATAGAGCAAAGTAATAGAAGAAGAGAAAATTTTTTTCAAAGACATGGAAGTTCAAAATATGATGGTCCAATGTATCAAAAGAAACCAAAAGATTTAAAACAATTAATTAATGAACTTTTAGATTTAATAGTTCAAAATATTAATGATAAAAAAGCACATGTGACTTTTTCACATATTACAAATGGAATTGAACACAAAATGGGAATTATTGAAAAATTTATGCCTTTACTACATTTACATAATCAAAGTAGAGTAGAAGTTAAACAGAATTATCATTTTGGAGATATTGAAATTTATAAAAAATAAATATGTGTTATTAAACAATTAATAGTTAGATTTAAAAATATAAATGAATGCAATAATGTTATATATAAAAAAATGGCAAGTGAATTAGGATTTACAATAGCATTACCTTTAGTGGTAGGATTAATCGTAGGAATGATTGAAGCATTTTTTGTCTATGAAGATGAAAATATGACTAGTGGTAGAGATTTTTTAAAAGATATGTGGCATGGTCTTTTATTTGCAGTCATTGGAGTAATTGTTGCATCTAATGTTCCTTGGATAATGAACCATTTTATACCTGAGAATTTTCATGGATTTTTATTAGTTGATGGTAATGGAAATAGTATTGTTGTATCTAGTTTCATTGCTATATTTATGTTTCTAAAAATGGTTGCATCTCATAAAATTAGAGGAGTTGCAAGTAGAGGTTTTTCAGAAAAGCCAATACATAAATTAATTGTTGCTTTGTTAATTGGTTTTGCTCCTTATTATATATTATTGATAGCACCAATGCTAACACCAATAACTGATAATTTACCTGATTGGATTGTATAAAATTTATTTTTTGTTTTTTAATATATAAATATGGTTATAAATACAAAGATTAAATTAGTTAAAATAGTCAAAGAAATTTCTGATATGTATACTTTTATTTTTGAATTGCCTAAAAATATTTTATGGAATTCTGGTCAATATGCAATTTTTTATTTTGATGATTTGGATGTTAATGAGAAAAAAGATAAATTTAAAGTTTTTTCTATTAGTTCTTCGGTTAAAGAAGGTAAGGTTATGTTTTCTACAAGAATAAATCCTAATTGTTCCAAATTCAAAAAAAAATTATTATCTATGAAAAAAAATGATCAAATTGGTATTAAAATCCCTTTTGGAAGTTTTAATATAACTAGAAATGAAAATGAAATTATTGGAATCACACAAGGAATTGGAATTACTCCTTTTAGAGCAATTATATATGATTTATTTAATGATGATAATTTAAAAAATATAAGTTTTAATTTAATATATTATGATGAATTAAATAATTATTTGTATTATGATGAATTAGAAGAGTTTTCTAAAAGTAAGAATATTAATATTATTTTTATATCTAATTTAAAATTATATGATGAAACTATAAAAAAATATTCATTGTTGTATAAAAACAATGCGTCCTATTTTATTTCTGGTTCACCATTAATTGTTGAAAATATTAAAAATAAATTAAATAATATTGAAAATAATAAAATAAAATATGATGCTTTTTATGGTTATTGATTTTTTATTTTACTTTCTATTTGAATGGATAATTCATCTAATTCATTAAAGTTTTTTGGTTTTCCCTTAATTAATACGCTATCTAAATATTCACATTTGAATCTTTTTGTCATTTCTTTGATTTGTTTTTCAATTATTTGTCCCCAACCGTATGAACCTATAATTCCTATTAATTGTGTTTTAGGTCTTAGTGTATTTAATAAAAAAATAATGTTTGCCATTTTAGGGTGAATAGATGTTAAAAATGCTGGTGTTGCAAATATTATACATTTAGCTGACATTGATTCTAAAACTAAATTGCTTACATCTTCTTTTGATATATTTAATAGTTTTACTTCTATATTTTTTTCTTGTAATTTATCATTTAGATATTGTGACATTAGTTTTGTACTATTATGCATTGAAACATAATATATTAATACTTTGTTTTCGCATTCATCACTTATCCATTTTTTATATTTGTTTATTATGAATTGAGGATTATTATGCAATTGTCCATGTGAAGGAGCAATTATATTCATTTGATAATGTGATAATTTTTCAATGTTTGATTTTATCTGTCCTCTAAAAGGCATCATTATTTCTACAAAATATCTTTTTAAATAATCTAATATTTCTTTTTGATTTTGTATATATAATTGTTCACTTGCAATGTGAGACCCAAAAAAATCACATGAAAATAATATTTTTTCTTCAATTAAATATGTACACATTGTTTCTGGCCAATGCACCCATGGAGTAAATATGAATTTTAAATTTTTATATCCTAAATCTAATGTGTCGTTATCTTCAATTATGTAAAATTTATCTATTGGAATATCTAACAGATTTATTAATAATTCTTGACATTTTAAATTACATATTATTTTTATATTTGGATATATTTTTAATACATCTTCTATTGAACCACTATGATCTTGTTCTGCATGATTTATAATAAGATAATCAATATTAAATTCTTTTATATTGTTTAAAAATTCTTCTTTAAATGTCGGATCTACTGTATCAATTAAAGCAGTTTTATTAAATCCTTGAACAATATATGAATTATAACTTGTTCCATTTGGTAAGTCCATTATTTCATCAAATGTTTTTCTATTATAATCTCTGACACCTACTTCAAAAACTCCTGGAATTATTTCTCGTTTCATTCAACTATCTCAAAAGCATCTTTGCCTGCTCCACAATCTGGACAAACCCAATCTTGAGGTAAATCTGAAAATTTTACATCTTCAGTTTCTTCATCATATATATAATCACAAACTGTGCATCTATACTTTGCCATAAAAAAGTGTAAAAAAGATTTATTATAAATGTTATTTACAACTATATGTTAGATAATTTTTTTAAAAGAATAAAAAGAATAAAATCAATAATCTCAATTAAAAAATAAAAAATAAAAGCAAAAAAAGTATAAGTGTAGGAATAACAAAACAAATATTATTTTGAAATAATTAGTTAAATTATATCCTGAGAATTTTTTATTAATTATCTATAATTGAGAATGAACCTCTTAAGACATTATTCTCTAAAGCTACTAATATATCTACAATTCCATCCTCTTGAGTATTGCAATCTGAAATATTAATCTTATTTATGCCTGGTATTAATATCTCATTATTAGTTATGTTGCAATTAATATTTTTGATTTCTAATCTTAATATTGTTTGATTGTATTTTAAATTATTGAGTAAGTATATCTCATCTTTAGTAATACCTTCCACTTTTAAACCTTGAGAGTTTAAGTTTTCTTCTCTTGAATTTTCAATTAAATTAGAAGTGTAATATATATAACTATTTTTAATTAAAATAAATCCTATAACTGTAACTCCTAATAGTAATGTTATTGCAACAATTGAATGCATTGCTTTTTTTTCTTTAAAAATACTATTCATAATATTACTTTAAGAAATATTCTTTTATTAATTTATTGTAACTCTTTAGTGTTTTGAGTATTTTTTCAAAAACAATAAGATTTTTATACACAATTATATACATTAATTAAAAACATAAAAAGTAAATTTTATATATTCATTAAAATAATTATTTCTATGATAAATATATTATTCAACCAAAGTGTTTGTGAATATACACTAAAAGACAAAATTAACAATGTGAAATCCATAAGAAATGTGCCTATAAGATTTAAACTTAATGATAAAACTGCAAAATTTAGAAAAGAAATTTTAATTAAAGAAATTTTTAATAAATAATTGTTTTTATTGTTTTTTTATTTTGATCAAGTTTGAGATTATAAAATAAAGAATTAATTACTAAAATAAACTCATAATGAAATTTAACTTGCAAAAATATGTAATTAATTTTCTAGAAATAATTTATAACGTAATAAAAAAACAATGACTCAAACTACTCCATCAAAAACCGATAAAGGACTTATTGTGCCTGACTTGATTTTTTTGCTCATCTGTTGAATTTAAACCCACTGCAAGCTGATGAGTTAATCTTAAAAAAATAAAAAAAATTATTAATTTATTTATGGATATAAATAAGTAATAACTGATGTCATTGCTGAAGGTGTTGTTAATTGAACTGGTTTTACAGCACCATTTTTAGTTAATAATCTTAGAGTTGCTGTTTCTCCTTCTTCAATATCATCAACAGAATTATAAGTAAAAGTAATTTCTGCTAAATCTCCAACATTTAAGTATCCGTCTAAATGATTGGAACCATTAATTTTATATGTTATACCATATTCTGTAGTATCAAATCCATCATCTCCACTATATGTAGTAGATTGTGTTCCTGTCATAGTATCGAATCTTAATAATAAGTCTTCTAATTTAACAGGAGCACTTCCTGATCCTAGTCTTACAACTAGCGTTACATTATCATCACCAACAGTAATACTTCCATCACTTGTTGATTTTGCAAGTACTTGGATTACTTCAATATCTGTTGTAATTTTCTCTTGTGATTGTCTTCCTACATCTAATGATTTAGATTGTAAAGAAGATGCCGTTTGTATTAATACGCCTGCAGCTACTGCAGCTACTAATATCATTGCTATAAATATAATTAGCGTCCCAATTCCTTGAGCTGCTTTTTTTTCTTTCATTACCATTTTAAACTTTGAAATTATAATTTAAAAGATGTTTTTATTCATCTTTGTAATAATACCTTTATTCATTGAAATTATATTTATTTGTAATCTCTATATAGTAAAATACTATTTTTGTATTTTTATAGTAAATAATAAAAAAATATCTGCTTTTTACAAATCCTTAAAAAAAGGTGTTAAATTAGGTTCTGTTAAAAAACAAAAGCTTTATAAATTTTAAAATACTATTGTATAGATATATAAATAATAATAAAATGGTAGAAAAACAAATAAAATTAAATGTTGCTGAAACTTATCATAATGATATAGGAAAAGGTATTGCAAGAATTGATCAAAATACTTTAGGTTCTCTTTTGTTGAATCAAGGAGATTATGTGTTATTAGAGGGAAAATCGGAGGCAATTGTTAGGGTATATCCTGCCAATAGAGAAGATGAAAATTTAAATATAATTAGAATAGATTCTTCAATTAGGAGTAATACTGGAGTTAGTTTAGGAGATGAGATAAATGTAAAAAAAATTAATGTTGTCGAGGCAAAATCTATAGAAATTGCACCAACACAAGAAGTTAAATTTTCTGGTGATCCTACTCATATTTTTGCAGAAAAGTTATTGGGTCAATCTTTGTTGAAAGGAAATGTTGTGAATTTTAATATAATGGGGACTACTTTACATTATATTGTAACTAAAACTGCACCTAAAAAATATGTAAGATTTAGTTCAAACACTAAACTAAAAGTTTCAGATAAAGTAACTTCTCCAGGTGAATTAAAATTACCTTCAATCACTTATGATGATATAGGTGGATTACAAGAAGAAGTGAGTTCTATTAGAGAAATGATAGAGATACCTATGAAACATCCAGAAGTTTTTGAAAGAATTGGTATCTCTCCACCAAAAGGTGTCTTGTTACATGGTCCTCCTGGAACAGGAAAAACTTTACTTGCAAAAGCTTTAGCAAATGAATTAGATGCTCAATTTAAAGTTATTAATGGTCCTGAAATTATGAGTAAATATTATGGAGAGAGTGAAAAACAATTAAGAGATATTTTTGATGATGCACAAAAAAATGCCCCAGCTATTATATTCATAGATGAAATAGATAGTATTGCTCCAAGCAGAGAAAACACACAAGGAGAAGCTGAAAGAAGAGTTGTATCACAAATGTTAACTTTAATGGATGGTCTAAAGGGAAGAGGAAATGTGGTTGTGATTGCAGCAACTAATAGGCCTAATTCTATTGATCCTGCACTAAGAAGACCTGGAAGATTTGATAGAGAAATTCCTATTAACCCTCCAAATAGAGATGGAAGAAAAGAAATTTTAGATGTACATACAAGAGGAATGCCTTTATTTAAGAAAGAAGATTTATCTAATTTTTCCAATACAAAAAAAAGTGATATCGTGTATCTAGATAAGATTGCTGATATAACCCATGGTTTTACAGGTGCTGACTTAGAAGTTTTATCTAAAGAAGCTGCAATGAAAGCATTGAAGGGATGGATTCCTAAATTAATAGAAACTGAGCATACTATCCCAACTAGTGCTCTTGAAAAAATAAGAATAAAGATGTCTCATTTTGAAGAGGCACTAAACAAAGTTGAACCTTCTGCGATGCGAGAAGTTTTAATTAGAAAACCTAATGTCAAATGGAACGAAATAGGTGGATTAGATGATGCAAAATCTAAATTACAAGAAATTGTTGAATTACCACTTAGAGAACCACAAATTTTTAAAGAAGCGGGGATAAAAGCTCCTAAAGGAATATTATTAACTGGTCCACCTGGAACGGGAAAAACACTTCTTGCAAAAGCTATTGCAACTCATAGTGAAGCTAATTTTATTTCCATAAAGGGGCCTGAATTGGTTTCTAAATGGGTAGGTGAGAGTGAAAAAGCAATTAGAGAAATTTTTAAAAAAGCAAAACAAGTGTCTCCAACTGTCATATTTTTTGATGAATTCGATAGTATTGCACAAGTTAGAGGTTCAAATACTGGTAGTAATACAAATGATAAAATAGTAAATCAATTATTAACTGAATTAGACGGACTCGAAGAATTAACAGGAGTTAGTATTATTGCTGCAACTAATAGAGTAGATTTAATTGATGATGCTTTAAAAAGACCTGGAAGATTAGATAGTATTGTTGAAATTCCTATGCCTGATGCTAAAACAAGAGAAGAAATATTTAAAATACATATAAAAAATATGCCAACATCTAAAAACATAGATATTAAAAGGTTAGCTAAAATGACTAATAAATTTAGTGGTGCTCAAATTGAAGGTGTTTGTCAAAGAGTTGGTTTAGATGCTATTAAAAATCGTAAAGATAAAAATAATAAATTAATTGTTACACAAAAAATGTTTGAAGATAATATTGAGATAATTAATAATAAATTATTTGGAATATCAAAAAATAAAAATAAATAAAGAAATAAATGTAAAAATAATAAAAATTTCTTAAAATTATTTTGATTTATTTATTTTTTCTTTGTTTTTGTTTTTTTTTCAATAATTTCTAGTTGTTCTTTTTTAGATTCCTCTATTAAAATTTTAAAAAAATCTCTAACAAATTCATTTCTTAAATCCATCATACCTGCTTGATTTAATACATTTTTAAATACTTCTTCTTCTCTTGATGTATCTTCTATAGATATTTCATTATCTATTTTATATTTTACAATTTTTTTTACTAAATTAAATCTTCGTTTAATTAAAAATAAAAGTTCTTCATCAATTCTATCTATTTGTTTTCTAAAGCTTTTTAGATAATCAAAATCCATAAATAGTTAGAGGCAACTCTATTTTTAAACATTATGGTGAAATGTTTAGTAGTGACATTTGAAAAAATTATAAAAAATAACTTATAAAAACAAAATTATATAAAAAAATAATCTTTATTAAGATTATGAATATAACAAATCAAATTTGGGTAGACAAGTATAGACCTAAAACTTTTAACGAAATAATTGGTCAAAAGTTTTTTATATCAAGGATTAAAGCTTTTATAGAGTCTAAAAATCTTCCTCACCTTCTTTTTGCAGGAGCACCAGGGACAGGAAAAACAACAACTGCTTTAGTAATTGCAAGAGAATTATATGGAGAGGATGGAGTGAGAGGAAACTTTTTAGAACTAAATGCATCTGATGATAGAGGTATTGATATTATCAGGAATCAAATCAAAGAATTTGCAAAGTTAAAAAGTTTAACGAATTTGCCATACAAAATCGTCTGCTTAGACGAAGCAGATTCTTTAACGAAAGAAGCTCAACAAGCTCTTAGAAGAACTATGGAGCGATATTCAAGTAGTTGTAGATTTGTACTTGCATGTAATGAAATTTCTAAATTGATAGACCCTATTCAAAGTCGTTGTGTTGTTTTTAAATTCAAACCTTTGGAAAAAGAAGATTTATATGAGTTATTAAATAGAATTGAAAGGGAAGAAAATTTAAAAATTGAAAAAAATGCAAAAGAATTATTAGTTAGAATAAGTAAAGGAGATACTAGAAAAATCATAAATACTCTCCAAGCAGGATCTTCTATTGATAAAAAAGTTACAACTAAATTAATTGAAGAAATTTTAGATTTTATAGATCCAAAAGAAGTAAAATTAATGTTAAATAGTGCAATTGATGGAGATTTTTTTAAAGCCAGAGATTATATGGTAAAATTGAAAGCTAAAAGAGGTTTAACTGGATTAGAAATTTTAAAAGAGATATATAAACAAATAATTGATATGGATATTGATCCTAAAGTTAAAATTAAAACTATTGATAGAATTGCAACTATTGAATTTAGAATAGTTGAAGGTTCTGATGAAGAATTACAACTAGAATCTTTACTTGCAATGATGAGTTTAATTAAAATTTAAATCTTTATCTTATATAATAATTACTTTTTTATTCTAACTTTTTGTCATGATTTTTATATATTTTGATAAATTCTATTAATTTTTTTACATTATTTATTTGGTTAATTTTTTGTCGTAAGTTTGAACCATTTATTATATTTTTTGTTAAGTATGATAAATTTGATTTTATAGTTGATATATTTAAATCATACAAATGAGCATATTTGAGATATTCTAAAATTATTGCTTTCTTTTCTAAAAATGTTATTCCTGATTTGTTTTGATTTTTAATATCAATATTATTTTTTAATATATTAAAAATTTGAGGATTTTCCAATGCAGCTCTTCCTATCATTATCCCATCTGGTTTTGTTTTATTGATATTATTAAATGAATTAATATCACATACATCCCCATTTGCAATAATTTGTATATTTGGAAAATATGTTTTTAGCTCTTTAATTTCTTTATAAGTTGCTGGTTTATTATAAGATTCTCTTAAAACTCTACCATGGATATATATTTTATTTATTCCTATTTTTTCTAATATTGAAACTACTTTTTTTATGATTATTTTATCTCTATCAATTCCTATTCTAGTTTTAATAGATGGAATTAAGTTATACTTATCACAACTTTTTTTTAATAATGTTGCAATTATTTCTATTTTTGATAAATCTTTCAATATTCCTGCACCATTATTATTTTTGCATAAACTTGATTGTGGACATCCCATATTATAGTTAATTTCTTTTATTTTGGGATTAATTTTTATTATTAATTGTATTGCTTCTTCTATATCATTTATGTTTTCTTGAGAAATTATTTGAATAATTGTTTTGTCTTCAAGAAAGTATTGAATGTTTGATTTTTTTATCTCACAAATTGATCCTTTTAGTAATTTTTCAGTTCTTATCATTTCAGAAAATACAAAATCTGCTCCATGATTAAAACATAATTCTCTAAATGCTAAATTTCCTAGAGTATTTAGAGGAGCTAAATATAATTTTGGGTGTTGCATATATATAATAAAACATGATTGATTTAATAAATTATTTTATTTCATAATAATATTTTTTGTTCTAATCAAAAATCTTAAATTGTTACGACATAAGCTTTATAAAAAAGGATATTTTTTAAATAATAAAATGAAATTTATTGATGTTTGTCAGATTTTAGAAAAATTAGAAAAGAATAGTCAAAGATTAAAAAAGATATTAATTTTAAGAGACTTCTTAATTACAAACAAAAGAGAGAGTAAAATTATTTTTGATATGATTGCTGGAAATTATCAAAGGAAAATTGATAAAAAAACTCTTGGAATTTCTATCAAAACTATTTTTAGTTCTGTAACTTTAATTAGTCGAGTTTCACAATTAGAGATTGAAAAGAGATTTAATAAAACTGGTGATATCGGAGAAGTCATTGCACAAATATTAGAGAAAAATAAACAAAACTATTTATTTACAAAAGATTTAATGATAGAGGATATTGAAAAAAGTTTTCAAAGTATATCTAAAAATATAGGAAGTAATTCAAATAAGAAAAAAAAAGAGATAATAAGTAATTTATTTTTACTTGCAAAATCTAAATTAGAATATAAGTTTATTACTAGATTATTAATAGATGATTTAAGAGTTGGTGTTTCTGAAGGTTCATTAAAAGAATCTGTTGTAAATTCTTATTTTCCAAATATTGTAGGAATTCATTTAATGTGTGAGAATTGTAATTATATTAATTTGAATTTAAAAAAATGTTTTAATTGTAATAAAGATATAGATTTGAAAAGACAAGAAGAAATTATTTCAAAAAAATATAATATTGTTGAATTAGAAACTCCTAACTATCAGACTAGTTTGCTTGATTATGATATTAAATATTTTGTTAATCAATTAGAATATGCAATTAGAAGAGATAGAGAAAAGTATTTTATAAAAACACAAAATCCTAGAGAATTATATAATAAATTTTTAGAACTATTTGAAAAAAAATATAATTTAATTAATTCTTTTGAAAAAATTTTAACTCAATTAGATGAAAATTTAAATAATGTTTTAAATTTTGAAATAAAATTAGGATTACCTATAAAATCAATGCTTGGTAGTAGATCTGATTCTATAGAAGATAGTTTTAAAACAACATTAAAACCATCTATTGTTGATTTTAAATATGATGGATTAAGAACACAAATACATAATAAAAAAGGAGAAGTAAATATTTTTACAAGAAATTTAGAAGATATTACTAAACAATTTCCTGAAATTATTGATTTTATAAAGAATAATTTTAGTGATATCGAATTTGTAATTGATGCTGAATGTGTTGGATATGATTTTAAAAATAATACTTTTTTACCTTTTCAGACACTATCAAAAAGAATTTTAACTAAAAATTTAAGTGATGTGAGTCATATAAATGTTGTAGTTAAATGTTTTGATTTATTATATTTAAATGGTAAAACACTAATAGATGAAAATTATAAAAATAGAAGAGAAATTTTAGAAGAATTATTTTTAAATAGAACAATTATTGAGAATAATAATTTTAATGTTGAAGAGCTTGAGAGATGAAGGGATTAAGAGCTCAAGAGATTAAGGGCTCAAGAGATTAAGGGCTCAAGGGATTAAGAGCTCTGGCTCTTTAGCACTTTGGCTCTCAATTATTTTTGATTTTTTAGAATTTATTTTGTATAAATAATAAAAAATTAGTTTTATGGACAATTACCCCAATCGGGTTGTAATGCTGTTTGTCCTTCAAAACCTGAATCAGTATCAAAACTAGAAGGCTTTGAACTAATATGAGGAACACACCAGAAACTTATATCCTGATTAAAAGAAGTAGCATAATAAAACATTCCCTCCATATCTGTTACACTACTTGTATCTGTAAAGTTTAAAGACTGATTAAAAGACTCAGCAAAAAAAAACATATAACTCATATCTGTTACGCTACTTGTATTAAAATTTAAAGGTTGATTAAAAGAACTAGTATAAGGATCCTCATTACTAAACATATAACTCATATCTGTTACACTACTTGTATCAAAATTTAAAGATTGATTAAAAGAAGTAGCATAATAAAACATCTCACTCATATCTGTTACACTACTTGTATCAAAATTTAAAGGTTGATTAAAAGAATAAGCTTGTTGAAACATCGTACTCATATCTGTTACACTACTTGTATCAAAATTTAAAGATTGATTAAAAGAAGTAGCAATATAAAACATCTCACTCATATCTGTTACACTACTTGTATCAAAATTATCCAAAGGTTGATTAAAAGAATAAGCAGAGTAAAACATTCCACTCATATCTGTTACACTACTTGTGTCAAAATTTAAAGGTTGATTAAAAGAATTAGCATCTCCAAATATATAACTCATATTTGTCACACTACTTGTATCAAAATTTAAAGATTGATTAAAAGAAGTAGCCAAAAAGAACATATAACTCATATCTGTTACACTACTTGTATCAAAATTATCCAAAGGTTGATTAAAAGAATTAGCACCTGAAAACATAGTCCTCATATTTGTTACACTACTTGTATCCCAATGTAAAATATTAGGGTTTATATTCGAATTGTAGAATACTCCACCATACCAACTATCATCTAAATTCATTGTTGTTACAAGCGAAGTACAAGCAGTTTCATAAAAGTTAACATCATCTGATTCAATCTTATCAGATAAATCTTGGTTAGAAACAGCTGTATAGGTTACACCATCTAAAGTTCCAGTATCACCAAAACTTGCTGAACTACAATTAACAACTCCATTAGATAGTAATTCGAAATTTCCATCTGTTTCAATCACAGTAGGTGTTGAAACTTCTTCTTCTTTTGTCTTAACACTCCATATAGTTGAGTAATCTCCTAAAGTTAGAGTTGCTTGCTTTGTAGTATTATAATTACTTGAAGAATTTAATTTTATTGTTAAATTGTCTCCTGAATTCATAGTAGCACTTGTTTTCCAACTACTACTATTAACATTTAATTGCGGATTTCCATCTCCTGTTATTGAAACACTTAATGGACCTTCGTAATTTGTTGGTGTTAAAGTGTTTGATTCAATTAATGTATCTAATTCTACATCTATTTCATTATTAAAATTAAAATTATCTGGCATAGTGTCTTGGCCTTCTTCACTACTACTTCCATCATTATAAATAGATATAGTTTTTGTAAATAAGCCTTTATTTGTAACAACAATAACTTCTGCTGTTGATTGATGTGTTTCTACGCACCCAGATATATTAATTGTTTGCATTCCTTTACCATAACTTTTATCAATAAGACAAGAAACATCGTTTAATTTTATTTCTGTAATAGTTAAATTATTATAACCATTTTTAAAATATAAATTATTGTCTAAAACTGTATCGATTCTAGTATTCATAACATCTATTGAACTGTCTTGCTCAACTTTAGAAAATAAACCACTAGAATATGTTTGAAACCAACCCTGAAATCCTACTACTGCTACAACTAATAATAAAGCAGTTGCAACTACTGGAGATATAGTTTTTTTGTTTATTAAATATTTTAACATAATAATTATATGATTAAAACTCTTTTTTGTTTATGTTTTAACTTGAAAGTGGTTAGTACTGTAGAGATGAAGGGATTAAGAGCTCAAGAGATTAAGGGCTCAAGGGATTAAGGGCTCAAGGGATTAAGAACCAAAGAAGATTAGGCACTTCAGCACTTAGGCACTTCAGCACTTAGGCACTTCAGCACTTAGGCACTTCAGCTCTAAATTAATTTTTATTAGTTATATATTCAACATAACTGCATTTTCCACAATGGTAACGATCAGGTTTTGAGTATAAACCTAAAAATATTCCTTTTCCACATTGAGGACATTCTTTTCTTGTTTTTTTACCATCTTTATAAAATTGATATTTTTTTGATGGTGTAGATGATTTTGCTTTTTCTTTACTTTTTCCCATTTTTATTCTTGTAATTGTGAGTCATATTTTCCAGATTTTACATCTGCAATAAATACTCTTGGCAGTTTTCCATCAACTTTTATACCTAGAGAATAACATGTTCCTGCTATTTCTCTTACTGCTGTTTTTAAATCGTTTGCAAGTAAAGCATCAAACTTCATTCTTGCAATTTTTTTAATTTGTTCTACAGTTAAGTCTCCAACATAAGTTTGATTTGGAGTTGCACTTCCTTTTTTTATATTTAATTCAGATTTAATTAATTGTGATGCAGGAGGTGTTCCTATTTTAATTTCGTAGTCTTTAGTTTTTGTATCCACTGTTACAACTACAGGAACTTTCATTCCTTTAAAATCTGCTGTTTTCTTATTTATGTCTGCTACAACTTGTCCTATATTTACTTTTAGAGGACCCAATGCAGGACCTAAAGGTGGTGCTGCTGTTGCTTTTCCACCTTCAATTAAAATTTCTATTTTTTCTTTTGCCATTTGTCAAACATTTTGTATGCAACCTTTTTTAAAAGGATAAATGGAGTTATTAATATAACGCCTAACTTATATGAATTATATTGTATTTATAAGTTTTGCAGTTTATTTTAATAAAAAAAAATCATTTTATACTTAACAAACTAAAATAAATTTTTTAAAAATTTAAAAAAAATTCAAATAATTATAATTTTATTGAATTCTAAATGCATTTAATAGACTTCTTAAAAAAGAATTTTCTTTTTCTAATTCTTCAAGTTTTCTTTTATATTCACCAGTATGAACTCTTTTTGCTAAATGATGATATTGTTGAGCTGTCTTTGATTTTGGCCTTATATGCATTATAGGCTTTTTATTGTACAGAGATAATCTCATATATTTGTCATCTTCAATAACTGAAGTAATTGGAGTTTCTAATAGACCTTCAATTGCTCTAAATCCTAAATCAAAATTGTCTCTTCTAACTCTATTTAAAATAACCCCTTTAACTGGAATACCTATTTCTTTTGCAAGAGTAACAATTTTAAAAGCATCTGTTACTGCAGGTAATTCTGGATTTGTAACTACTAAAATTTCATCTGCATTTTTTAAAATAGAAATTGATTCATTTCCTAATCCTGCTGCACTGTCTACAATAACATAATCACATAATTCTTTTAGATCATCAAAGATCTTTTTTAATGTTCTTGAATTAATATGTGCAAAGCTTCTAATTGATAATGAACCAGGTACTAATTTAAACCCTAATGGATGTAAATATATTGAATCAGTCAATACTGCTTCTCCTTGTAATACATCATTTAATGTAGTTGGAAACTTTGTAAGTCCTAAATGCAATCCCACATTTGGAGTAGTCAAGTTCCCATCAACAAGTATTACGTTTTTTCCATGCTTTGATAAAGCAGTTGCTAAATTTACGCTTGTGGTGGTTTTACCAACACCACCTTTCCCAGAAGATATAACTATTAATTTTCCCATATTTTATTTAATATTATTGCTTATTTAAATTATCTTATCACCACGGATAAGTAATTTATGTTAATTGAATTGTATTTAATCTGTCAATTACATCTTTTAAAACTGAATAAAAATCTAATAATTTCATTATATTTACAATGTATTCTTCGCCATCAATATATGATACCATACATAAGTTTTTTCTATACTCTCCAATACATTCAAATTCAGATAATAATAGTCTTTTTAATAAAAAATAATCTGATAAATCAATACTAATTCCTCTACTTAAAAATCCATCTTTTAAGATCTGAATTTTATCATGTACAGTTATTGGTATATCATTATCTTCTACAAATGCTCGATATGCTACTCCAAAAAATTGCTCATAACCACTAACAATAGTTTCCATAACTCTTCTTAACATTTCAGTTGTTTTTGTAAATTTACATGATACATATATCATATGTTCAATTGAGTATAATTGTCTTTTTAAATCTCTAATGTCATTTATTGTTAAGTCGTCCATCATTTTTATTCGTTTTGTGTTAATTCTATAATTGCTTGTGCTATATCACCTTGAGATTTTTCCAAAGCTAATTTTGCAGTACTGGCATCTACTTTTGCTTGAGTAGAAACTAAATCTATATCATCTTGAGAAATTTTTATATTAGGCTTGTTCTCTTTTTCTTCATATTGTCCAGAAATTTGAAATGTTGTTTGCCCCTGCATTGTTATTTTTTGAACTTCTGGATTGTTGAAAATAATTTTTGCATCTTTAGTCTCTATAATAACTTTAGTTGCATCAATGTCCACCTGAGACATCCCCATTTGTCTCATCATAGCTTTCATTTGTCGAGGATTTACTCCCGGCATCATTTTATAGGTATTGTGTAGGTTAGTAACCATACAAAGAAAACAACTGCAAGTGAAAAATAAATCACCACTTTTGGTCCAAATTCATATTTGGTCTTTAAAGAACTTGAGAAACCCCCTATTAATCCACCTTGACCAGAAGGTAAACTAACACCATTACGCTTTGCCATTAAATATACTAATACAAACTACTATATAAATATTTCGCGATTTTTAGATAAATTCATGTTATTTTTGGATGTATTTTTATTTTTATTTTTATTTTTTAATTAAAATTTGTAACCAAATAAGATAATTGCTATGTCAAGTTTTAAAACTATTATTTTTGATTGCGGAACTAACTTTCATTGTTTAACTAAGAACAAGCATCTTAGTATTTTTGATTTTCATTAGGCAATTTTATAAATAAAAATATTTTTTTATATGTTAAATGAAGATTGATAAAAGTTTAAAAAATAAAGTGTTTTTTGTTATTCCTGCCTATAATGAAGAAAGATCTATAGGAAAAGTCATTGATTTATTAATTAGTAATAATTATGAAAATTTAATTATAATAAATGATGGTTCTTATGATTTTACTTCTAAAATAGTTGCAGATAAGATTCAGAAAATTCAAAATAATAATATTGTTTTATTAGAACATGTTATTAATAGAGGACAAGGAGCTTCATTAAAAACCGGAATTGATTTTGCAAGAAGTATAGAAAGTTGTA
The DNA here is from genome assembly GCA_048625195.1 of Nanobdellota archaeon. Lineage (GTDB taxonomy): Archaea > Nanobdellota > Nanobdellia > Woesearchaeales > UBA583 > UBA583. Next base: position 42,603 of record JBMCRE010000002.1, read on the forward strand.
AATATATAGTTACTTTTGATAGTGATGGGCAACATAGAATATCAGATCTTCCCAAATTTTTAAAAGCTCTTGAAAATGATGAATGTGATATTGCAATTGGTTCTAGATTTTTAAATAAAGAAACAAAACAACTAGTTCCTTTGAAAAAAAGAATATTATTAAAAGGAGCATTACTTATAACTTTGTTTTTATCTAATATTAATTTAACTGATACTCATAACGGATATAGGGTTATAAAAAAATCTATTGCAAATGAATTGAATATTACTTTAGATGGGTTTGAGCATGCATCTGAAATATTAGATGACATTTCGAAAAAAGGAATTAGATACAAAGAAATACCTGTTTTTATAGACTATACTAATTATTCACAAGCAAAAGGACAAAAGATGTCTAATTCGGTTAAAATTTTATTAAAAATGTTGTTTAAATCAAACAAATGATAAAATTTATAAATCTTTTATTTTAATTTATAATCATGGATACTTTTTCAGTTTTTTTTGTAGGAATGAGTTTAATTGTTTTGGGGTATTTGATATATGGATTTAAAACATCAAGTAGGGTTCATGTTTTAATTGAACTATTTTATTTAACAATTTATACTTTTATTTTGTCAGTGGTTATATATCCTGATTTATTAAAAGTATTTGAAACTATATTTGGAATACAGTCTGCTATTAATTTTTTAATATATACAAGTATATTTATTTCGTATTTGATTATTTATTTTTTATATAAAAAAAGTGAAAATCAAAGAGAAGAAATTACTAAATTAGTAAGAGAGATTGCTTATTTGAAAAATAAGAAAAAGTAAATTGATTGTTTTTGTATTTGATAATATTGTGATTAATTTAAAATGAAAATTTGATTTGAATGATGGATTAATTAAGTAAGTAATAAAATTATATTAAATTGTTTTTATATTATTTTAATTAATATGTTTTAAAAAAAATTAATATATTTAATATATAAAAAGTTAATTTTTACTTTTTATATTTATATGGATAAGTAATTCTTTTATTATAATAAATTGTATAACAAGTTAAATTGTATAACAAGTAATTTATACAAAACCTTTATAAAATAATTTTTATTTTTTTACTTTATGGTAAAAATTAATCATGATGAATATGGAAATAAAATTATTAATGAAAAAGGTAGTGTGACTTTTAAGTGCCCTGCTTGTGGTGAGACAGAAGTTTCAAGAAGTAAAAAGGCAAGAGAGTTATCTAAGGAATACACTTGTACTAAATGTGGTTTTATAGGTCCATAGTCTTTTTATTACTTTTATTTAATAAAAATGAAGATAAATAAATCTGAAGAATTTTTTAAGTTATTAAGTGTGAGTTTCTTATTTATAATATTTATTTTGGTTATAGTATTGTTTTTATTGATGATTAGTGGCAATGATAATAGTTTTAATAATCAAATAATGAATATACAAAATAATGATGTTAATAATAAAACAACCAATGATAAAAACAATAAAATGAATAATGATAAAAATACACAAACTGAAAATCCTATTGTAATTTTTGATACAAATCATGGAAATTTTGAAGTTGAAATTTTTTTAAATGAAATGCCTATTACTGCAAATAATTTTTTAAAGTTAGTAAATGAAGAATTTTATGATAAGGTTAAATTCCACAGGGTAATAAAGAATTTTATGATTCAAGCAGGCGATCCATTATCCAAGTCTGATGACTATAAAAATAGATGGGGAACAGGAGGTCCCGGATACACAATAAAGGATGAATTTGTTGAGAATATCTCAAATATTCGTGGAACTATTTCTATGGCTAACTCTGGTCCTAATAGTGGTGGTTCGCAGTTTTTTATAAATGTTAAAAATAATAGTTTTTTAGATTTTGATAAAGAACCTCTACAAAGCAAACATCCAGTTTTTGGTAAAGTTATAAAAGGAATTGATATTGTTGATAATATATCCAATACGAAAACTGGAGCAAATGATATTCCTGTTAAGGATGTTATTATAAATAAGATATATATCAAGGAATCATAATAGCTTTTTTTCTTTTTGTTATTAATTTTGAATTTAAAATTCTTTTATCATATAGTTTTTAAATAAAGTTCTTTTTATATATTATAATGGATGAGTTTAGAGTTCAAAAATTAATTTCACAATCAGGATTTTGTTCAAGAAGAAATGCTGAAAAATTAATTGAACAAAGAAGGGTTAAAGTAAATAATAATATTGTATCTTTGGGTGATAAGTGTGGTTTTGAAGATGAAATTAAAATAGATAATAAAATTATATGCTTAAATGTTCATAAAAGATATATCATCATGAATAAACAAAAAGGCTATGTTTCTAGTAAAAAAGATGAATTTAATAGAAAAACAATCTTTGATTTATTAAATTTGAAAGATAATCATTCTTCACTTTTTAGTGTTGGTAGATTAGATAAAGACACAACTGGACTTATAATAATTACTAATGATGGAGATTTTGCTCAAAAAATTATCCACCCTTCATCTAAAATTGCAAAAGAATATATAGTTCAAATAGATAGAAGTTTAAAAAATGAAGATAAAAATTATTTAGAATCAGGCATTAAATTATATAATAAAAAACTAGCTCCTTGCAAGATAAAAAGGCTGTCTCAAAAAAAATATTTGGTAAAAATTTTTGAAGGAAAAAAAAGGCAAATTAGAGAAATGTTTTTAAAATTTAATTATAATATTATTTCTTTACATAGAATTAAAATTGGTGGCTTGGATATAGAAAGGTATCATTTAAAATATGGTGAATATAAAATTATTAAAAAAGAAGAATTAAAAAATCAAATTTTTAATTTTTAATTCTACGTTTATATTCGAATTAAGTATTTATATGTATATAATTTAATATATTTAAAACTTGATACAAACTTTAATTTTGTTTATTATGTAGTTATTATTAAAAATATTAAATTAATTTAATTGCGACTGAAATAAAATTAATTCTTTTTTTAAAAAACAAAATTTTATAAAATTTAAAGATGTTTTAAATATTTATGAAGGATAAGAAATATATTATTATTACCGGCGGTGTACTCTCTGGAATAGGAAAAGGAGTTACAACTGCTAGTTTGGCATCTTTTTTTTCATCAAATTATAAAGTCATACCAATTAAATTGGATGGATATTTGAATGTAGATCCAGGAACTATGAACCCTATTGAACATGGAGAAGTTTTTGTTTTAGATGATGGAGCAGAAGTAGATATGGATTTTGGACATTATGAAAGATTTTCAAATATAACTGCAAAACATAATCAAAGTCAAAGTATGGGGAAAATATATGATTATGTAAAAAAAAAAGAAAGAAAAGGAGATTATCTTGGACAAACAGTTCAATTGATTCCACATGTAACTAATGCAATTTTAGAAAAAATACTAAATATTGCAAATGATAATCAAGGAGATATTGTTTTAATTGAAGTTGGTGGAACGGTTGGAGATATTGAAAATGAATTATTTATTGAGGCAATGAGACAGTTAAAATCAAAAGTTGGAGATGACAATATTGTGTATATGCATCTAAGTTATATACCTATCCCTTATGGTGTGAAAGAACAAAAAACAAAACCAACTCAACAAAGTATACAATTATTAAATCAAAGAGGTATTTGGCCAGACTTCATATTATGTAGATGTAGTGAGTATTTAACAGAAAATGTTAAAAATAAAATATCTATGTTTTGCAATGTCTCAAAAAGTTGTGTTGTATCTCTTCCGGATATTAAAGAGATTTATGAATTACCAAATATTTTATTAGAGCAAGATTTTATTAGAGAAGTATTTAAAAAATTTAATTTAGAATATCAAGAAAATAAAAAAATAGAAAAGTGGAATAAATTATTAAACACAAAAAAAGATAAAAAGATAAAAATAGGATTGGCAGGAAAATATACAGGATTAGAAGATTCTTATGCAAGTATTGTTGAGAGTATTAGACATTGCTCTTATTATTTAGATACTAATATTGATATTGAATGGATTGAAACTTCTAATTCTATTGATGAAAATTATATTAAATCTATGGATGCAATTATTGTTCCAGGTGGTTTTGGTAATCGGGGTGTTACTGGTAAAATAGAAGTTATTAAAATTGCAAGAGAAAATAATATTCCTTTCTTAGGTATTTGTTATGGATTACAATTATCAGTTATAGAATTTTTAAGAAATGTATGTAATGTTAAAAATGCTAGTTCTTTAGAGTTAGGATGTGATTTAAAAGATGCAGTAATTACAATTTTAGACGAACAAAAAAATGTTACTAATAAAGGTGGAACTATGCGATTAGGTTCATATAAAGCAATTTTAATTGATAGTAAAATTAAAGAATTATATAAAGAATTAGATTTGTATACACAAGAAAACAATAATTTTTGTATAACAGAAAGACATAGACATAGGTACGAAGTAAATCCAAATTTTATTGATATTTTTGAAAAAAAAGGATTAAAAGTAGTTGGTAAAAGTTTTGAGAGAGATTTAGTAGAATTTATTGAATTAGATGAAAAATTACATTCTTATTTTGTTGCAACTCAAGGACATCCAGAATTAAAATCTAAACTTGAAAAACCTGCACCATTATTTAAAGGATTAGTTCAAAGTGCAATCAATAAAAAATATAAAGAAGAAGTAAAGAAAGAAACAATAAAAATACAAAAATAAGATACAACAATAAAATATAGCAATAAAATATATAGTAAAATTATAACAAAAGAGACAAAATTAAAATTAAAATTTGAAAATATATTCTATATAACCATATAATTATATTTCTATATCGTTATATCACATATCTTAAATATTTTTTTACTCCTTAGATTTTCTCATAAAGTTTTATAAATAAATTTATTTGTTATATTTATAGATGTTTGATATTGTTTTAGGTAGGAGTAAAGCAGATAGTGAAAAATATGGTAAAAAAGGTGCAGTTTTTATTGGAAAACAATATGTAGAGATGGGACAGACTTCATCTTTGTCTAATCCTATTTATTTGGATGTAGCAAGAGCACATGCTATGCTTATTTGCGGAAAAAGAGGTGGTGGTAAATCTTATACTATGGGTTCTATTGCAGAAGGATTAGCAGATATGGAGCCAGAAATTGCACAAAATTTATGTTTTATTTTATTGGATACTATGGGAGTTTATTGGTCTATGAAATATTCTAACGACAAAGAATATAGCTTACTTAGAAAGTGGGGATTAGAAGGAAAAGGATTAAATGTTGATATTTTTGTTCCTGGAGATTTTTATAATAAATATCAAAAGGATGGTATCCCTGTAGATTTTCCTTTTTATATAAGGCCAAATGAGTTATCAATTGAAGATTGGCTTAATGTTTTTAAATTAGATGTAGATAATAGAGTTGCAGTTTTAATTCAGAGAGTCATTGGTATATTGTTAAAAAAGGAAGAAAATTTTTCAATAGATTATATTATTAATTTAGTTGAAAATGATGAGAGAGCAGATGAAAAAACTAAGTATGCAGTTATTACTAGATTTGAAAATTGTAAAAATTGGGGAATTTTTTCAACAAAAGGGACTCCTGTTAGAAATATTTTGAAAGGGGGAAAAGTTATTATTATGGACCTCTCACCTTATGTTGCAATGCCTGGTGGCTGGGAAGTTAAAGCATTGGCTTTAGGAATTTTGTCAAAAAAAATTTTTATTGAAAGAATGTTAACAAGAAAAAGGGAAGAGCTTTTTGATATTATTAACAAAACTCAAGTTGTAAAAAAAGAAGAAATTGAAGATGATATTCCAATGCCTTGGTTAATTATTGATGAATGTCATGAATTTTTACCAGAAACTGGAGAGACTCCTGCAACAAAAGCTTTAATGACAATATTAAGAGAAGGTAGACAACCAGGTGTATCTTTAATTATGGCAACACAGCAACCTGGAAAAATACACACTGATGCAATAACTCAAAGTGATATAGTTTTATCTCATAGAATTACTGCAAGTTTTGACTTAGTGGCATTAGATAAAATATTTTTATCTTATGATTCAAAGGGAAGTAGAAATCTATTTAACTCTATGCCAAGAGTTAAAGGATGTGCTATTATTATGGATGATAAAAATGAGAGATTACACACAATGCAAGTAAAACCTCGTATTACTTGGCATGGAGGAGAAGATCCTAATGCTATACGAGAAATGGAAGATAAATTTGACTTCTAATATTTAAGAATATTAAAAAAAATAATTCATAATATATTTAAAAGAAAAAAGATTTTTTATTTTTATTATGACAAATCAAAATGTTGAAGTATTAAAAATTTTAATTAGAAAAGTTAATGATAGAAATACTCTTTTAGATGATAAATTATTAAATGAAATTGTTAATAACTTAAATAATATTTTTAAAATAATTGGAGAAGATAAAAATTATAGAGAATTAATGCAGTTTATTAATGCTGCAAAAGGTTATAAAAATATTAAAGAGAGAGAAAAATTTAAAATGAGTATCTTGAACGGGTTACAAAATTCATTTGATAGAATTCTTATAACATAAAATTAATTTTAATTCACCTATAAAGAATTAAGATATTCTTGTTTTTTTATTTTTTGTTGTTTTGCAAGTTTAAATAATAATCTATCGGATTTTGTTCCATATTGAGCAGCTTTTTTAGGTCTTTCAGCCATGTTGTTAGATAAATTCATATCTTTTAATATATCTCTTAATATTATCTTATTTCTATTAAGAGATTTATCTATCTTATGTTTGGGACTTACTTTAGTTGCATAATTAATTAATTCATTATCTAAAAAAGGAACTCTTAATTCTATATTATTATACATAGATATCACATCATCTCTGTATAAATCCCTTAAGTATAATGATTTTAAACCTTCTAAACAAATTTTATTTATATCTTCTGCTTGTCTATACCTTTGATAGTCTGCAAATAATTCTTCACTTCCAATTCCTGAAAAAATAACTTTAACATTATCTTTTTTTGCACTTTCTAATGCTATAAAAAGAGGGATTGCAACACTTACTTTTACATATTCCTTGCTTTGAATAATCTTCATTACTTTTTTTGTATAAATAGGCATATCATCTATTTTAAGTTGAGCAATTTTTAAATTCAAATCTTGTTCTTTTGCTATTTGTTTTGCAGCTTTTAAATCTTCACCATCAGTAATATTGCCCCCTATAAAATTTGCAGTATAACAAGTAAAATCTATATTTAATTCTTTTAAAGTTAAAGCAATTAATGTAGAATCTACACCTCCTGAAAATAACACACCTACTTTTTTGTCTTTAGGAATTCTTTTTTTTATTGAATTAATAAATAATTTTTTAATCTCTTTTTTAATATTTTCATATTCTCCATTAATCTGTGGAGTAGTTGTAAAATATTTTTTTTTAACAAATTTTGTTTTATTTACTTTAACATCATAAATAAGATATTCTCTAGGATTTAATTCAAAAGAATTTTTAGGTAATACTTCAAATTGTGATGCAAAGGCAAATTTTTTTTCATCATTATATATACAAAGTGGTTTAATTCCAATATTATCTCTAACTAAAAGTAATTTATTATTATTTAAGTAAGCAAATGCATAAGGCCCATCTAATTCTTTTAATAAATTTTCTACTTGTGTTTTATCTTCAATATTAATTTTATCTAATAATTTTAGTAATAAATCAGAATCAGAATTTGTTTTTAAATTATATTTATTTGATAAATATTCCCAATTATATATTTCACAATTAGCAACAAGTGTTCCTTTATTTTTTAATGGTTGAGGTGCAAAATTAACAATAGAAAAAAGATTATGACCTAAACAAAAACTATAGTTATTATTATTATATTTATTATTAGTTTTATTATTGTTAAATGTATTACTTATATTGTTATTATTTTTTACTATATTTTCTAATTCTGATATATTATTTTTTATTATAATATTTTTTCCATCATAAATACCAAAAGCATCATCTCCTCTGCATGAAAATTTTTTTAATGCTTTAGTAGTATTTTGAATATTATCATCAAAATTAAAAAATCCAATTATAGAACACATCTTAATTAATAATAAATTAATTATATTTTATAAATATATAGTGATATTTTTTATTTTTTAATATTATTTTGATTTATTTGATTTTTGCTATTTTTTTATCTTGTTATCTTTTTTGTTTTGATAATTTTTATATATTAAGTACTGTATTAATTGAGTTGGTAGCGCTAATACAAAAAAAACAATTAAAGGCCATGAATTAGTATATAAAGAATGTGTATAGTTGATAGTTCCGCCAATATTAAAAATCCAATTAATATTTGATTGAGGGTTTGTAAATATTAATGTTAGTGTATATAAAAATAAAATATATATTAAGGAATAAAATAAAGTATATTTATTAGGTTTTTTATCATAAGTAAATAATAATGCAATATTCGTTGCAAAAATATGTATTCCAATAGGAAGTAATACCCATAATCCATTTTGATTCTCGAAAACATAAGCAGTCATATTAAAAATGGAATAATTAAAAAGAAAAATTCCTAAAAAATCTATTGTCCAAATAAATTGACCTAAAAATCCTATATTAATTAATCCTTTAATAAAATTTATTTTTTTTAATAAAAAAGCAAATCCAAAAAATAAAGGTATATTATTACAAAGCCAAAAAAAAACATCATATTCACCTGATTTATAATTTCCTAAAAAAATAAAAAATTGCATAAATAAAAAGAAAAAAGCAATTAATAAAAATTGATTATTTTGATTTTTTAACCATTTTTTTATCTTTTTTTTTAATAAATTTAACTGTTTTCTATCAAAAAAGTTGTTCATTAGGGTAAATATATATTTTATAATTTATAAATAAACCTAAAAATTGGGTTGTTATTTTGTTTTTTCATTTAAACTTCATTTTAAATAAATTTCTATAATATCTTGATCTTCAACTATATGTTCAAAACCTACTTGTTGCCATTCAAATTTTACAGATTTTCCTTTTATTTTTGCAAATTTAAATTTATCTAAAAAATCTTTATGTATTTTTTCACAAACTCTTCTCATATTATCATTAAATTTTAAAACCAATGGTTTTTCAAAATCTGGTTCTTTTTTTTGTTCTTTTAGATAAACCCATATAAAACCTAATTCTCTCCAGATATATTCTTTAAATCCTTCTAAATTAACATCCTTTTCTGCACTTATTCCATACAAAGGAAAACTAGGATATAATTCTTTAACCTTTTTTATTGTACTTTTTAATTCTTCTTTTGAGCACATATCAATCTTATTTAAACAAATTATTCCTTTTGTATATACTAAATTATCATATATTGCATCAAGAAAATCTTCAATAGTCAAATTATTTTCATGAATTAAAACTTCACCATTAACAATTTTATTATCATGTAATGTTTGTTTTATAATATCATAAGGAATATTTTCATAACTTTGATTAATTGGAACACTTATTCCTCCTTTATATTTTCTTTTAATTTGTATAAATGGTTTAGATTTATTAATTCTAATACCTGAATGTTTTGTTTCATGTAACAACATATTCATATCATTTATTGCCATTCTTGCATCTATGACAAACACTACTAAATCACATGATCTAACTACAGAGAGAACTTTTTTCCCAAAACCTCTATTATCTGATGCTTTATCTATAATTCCAGGTAAATCTAATATTTGCAAATTAGTATGTTTATAATTTAACAATCCTGGAACTACCTCTAATGTGGTGAATTCATATGCTCCAATTTTAGATTCTTTATTTGTAATTTTACTTAAAAGAGTTGATTTTCCAACTGATGGTTTCCCAAGTAGTCCAACTGTAGCATCTCCTTCTTTTTTTACAGCATATCCACTGCCAGTTGTACTTTTAGAAGATTTAATTTCTAATTCTTTTTTGAGTTTTGCAATTTTTGCTTTTAGAAGACCTACAGAACCTTCAGTTCTCTTATTAACCTTAGTATTTTTTAATTCATCTTCTAATTCTTTAATTCTATCTTCTAATTCATCAAAAGCCATTATATATAATAAATTAATATTTGTTTTTAAAAATTTGTTGTTATATTTAAAATTCTAATCAATAATAACATTAATAATTTTGAAAAACTCTAAAAATCATGAAAACACTCTAAAGTAAGTTTTAGAGTGTTGCTAAGCGAAAAAAAATATAGTGAATAGAGGTGAATTATAAAATTAGGGATATTCATAATAATTTAGTAAATGTGAAAAAATCTCTTTATATATCATATTTCAAACATGTTTTTAAATAAAATCATATATAATATTATTATGCAGAACGATATTAATTCATTAAAAAAAATAATAGAAAATAATAAAAAAAATCCTGACTTTATAATAATAGATGTAAGAGAGAGTTTTGAATATAAAAATAAAAAAATACCTAATTCAAAATCATTGCCATTAAGTCAAATTGAAAGTTGGTTCTATCAATTAAAAAAAAATAAAAAATATATCATATATTGTAAAAGTGGTAATAGGTCTGAAATGGTAGTGAGTATGATGTTGAAAAAAGGTTTTAAGGATGTGAAAAATATGGATGGAGGTATTCTTGCATGGAATAAGATGGGATTTGAAACTATATAAAAAAATAAATTAATAAAATTAGATAAGGAATCTTAGAATAAAAATATTTGATTACTATTAGAACTTAATTTTTAAATTAAAAATAATCTGTTAGATTCATGTTTTTGTCTTTGTTTTCTTCTTCAAACTGTTTGTAAGTGTCAACTAGCTTATCAACTTCATCATCACTTACTTCCCTGATTTTAATTTCTTTTGGTTTACCTAAAGATTGAGGTTTTTCAATTCTTTGACTTGTTAAAACTGTGTTTTCATTATTTGTATTGTAATTGATATGTGCAATTTGTTCTTTAATTTTTATTGCTATTTTTTCTCCTACAATTCTTGACAATTGAGAAAATTCTACTCTTTTTAAATCAAACATTTTTTTTAAACCTGCAGAATATAGTTTTCTTGCTCTTACCCTACCTATAAATTTTAGATTTACTAAAGGAATTAATTCCGATTTTATCCCAAATTTAAATCTAATTCTTAATTTACTTATAAGGTTCTTAAAATATACATGTTTTTTTATATAAGATAACTCCTCTAAACAATATAATAACCAATCTATAACTTCTACCTTATAGTTGAGTTCTCCTGGTGTTATATTATATTTGTCGCAAAGGAAGTCTTCTGGTATTTCTTCAATCCAATCCATTAATATATCAGTTGTTTTTAAAGAATGCATAAAATTTTCATAATCTATTTCAAATGGGTCATATTTAATTACCATTGAATCTGCAATATCTTCTATTTTAGAGATATATTTTTCTTCTTCATTTTTATATACTCGAAATAGTGGACGCATTTCTATTGTATTAGTAATAAAGTTAATTAATGAATAGTATATCTGTTTATGATTAGGATCATTTTCAAATATATTTACAAATTTTTCAATATTTTCTAAAAAGTAATAAGCAGTATCAGGATTTAAATATAACTCTGATACTTTTTTACCTAATTGAGTTGCAATATAATAATCATCATCTTGGACAACAAAACTATATTCTTTCAATAATTCTATAATTCTGAATATATTATAATTTAATGATTCAATATCTTTATATTGATGAGCATAGAAAGTTGATGCAAAAAATTTTTTTATTTCTTCTTTAGAATTAATCATATCCATTGCAATTAGAGATAATAAGTACATTTTTAATGTGGGTTCTACTGCTAGTTTTGATAATACTTCTTCATATTTTCCAAAAACATATTTTGAAACAATTTCATCTATTTGTGTTTTACTGTTTAGACATAAAACTGATTTTCCTACTTTCTCACAACCAGGCCTACCAGCTCTTCCAGCCATTTGATGATATTCTAATATTGGGATATCTCTCATCCCTCTTTGAGAATATCTTTTATAATCTTTAATGATAACTTGATATGCTGGTAAATTTAATCCTGCTGCAAGTGTTGGGGTAGAGGATATTGCCTTGATGATTCCTTTTTTAAAAGCATCTTCAATTAAATATCTTTGTTTTGTAACTAATCCGCTATGGTGAAATGCCACACCTTTTTGAACACATCTAGATAGTTTTTTGCATTGTGTTGTTGGATTTGATAACGAATTTAATATTTTGTTTGATAAAGTTTTAAGTTCTTCTTGATTTATACTATTTTTTAAAAATCTTGCTATTTTTTCTGCTGTAGCCTCAGATGATCTTTTTGAATTATTGAAAATTAGAACTTGTTTGTTTTTATCAAGTGTATCTAATACTAAATTTATTACATTATCTTGTGTTTTAGGCTCTATTTTTTGAGTATCTATGATGCAGAGTTTAGAAGTCATAATAAAACATATATATCCTTAATTATAAATCTTATGAATCTTTTTGAGTAACTTTATTTTTAAATATGTAATAAATTACCATGGACAAGCATGCGCCTACTCCTGCAAAAAACATATCTTTTTGTGCGTCCCAGACATCTCCTTGAGAACCTAAAAATGCTTCACTTGCGTTAGGATTTGATAAAACTGCAAACATACACTCTATTATTTCATAAATTGCTCCTGTTGTAAATATGATTAATATTGGAACCAAAAATATCCAAAAGTTTGACTTGATTTTAGATGTCTTTTGAAATATTTCACTAAATGGAATTGCAAGTAAAAAACCATATGAAAAGTGAACTATTCTATCAAAATGATTTCTTTGCCAATCAAATAAGTTTACTAAAAAGTGTATAGGAACTTCTGCATAGGTGTAATGTGCGCCTATTTCTACTATGATTGCATATATAAAAAAAAGTGTATAAGATAAATTAGTAAATCTAAATTTTTTATATGTACAAATTAAGATTAAAATTGTAATTATAATTATTATATTTTCTATAAACCACATATATCTATATTTAGGAGATATTGCTAAAACTATGAATACTAAAAAAAATGTTATTAAATAAAAAATTGGTAAATTTTGATTTATATTAATTTTCATATAAATAGATTATTTCAATTGTTTTTAAAAGTTACTATTATTATTTTAAGAAAATAATAATTATAAATTCTCACTATTAGCATTTGATTTATTTAACTTTTCACCTAAGTATATATGATTTACCTTTCCAACTTTTATTCTTTTTAATATTCTTTTTGAATGAAGTTTTGAAATAATTTTACTTAAGTTTGATTTTGTCAATTTAGGTATGTGATTTAGTATATCGTATTGGGAAATACCTTCTTGATTTTTTATTAATAAAACAACCTCTTTTTCGTTTTTAGTTAAATGTTTATTAATAATTTCATCAAAAATGTTTTTTGTTTTTTCTTCTTTTGTTTCTTCTTTTGTAATTTCTTCACCATCTTGTATATGATGTTTCATATCATAAACTTGATTACTTAAATCTTGATTTATAGAATTTTCATGAGTAGAATCTTGTGTTTTATCTTCTTTTTCTCTAAATCCCTTTTTATCAAAAATTAATTTGTTTGTTTTTTCTAAATGTCTATATTTTTTAAATAATATTATTAATCCAATGCTTATTACTATTATAGGTATAATTATTGACACAATTAAAAGATAGTTTACTGGTTCTTTTGAAGAGCCTCCAACAGATGCATCTTTAAAATTAACTATGTAAAGTAAATCTCCTGTAATGTTATTTGTTACCCATTTTATATTTCCTTGGGGAAACATTTGATAGTTTGAAGGGTATATATTTATAATTTCTCCAAAATTATCTCCCAATAGTAATTCAAAAGTTAATTCTTCTAATTCAAAATTAAAATTAAAATATGTTTTAAAAGAATCTGTACTTAAAATCTCCTTTGAAATGCTTTGGCTTTTTAACCTAATTCTAAAAGTATTTTGTTCTATGTCTTTTGATTCTATAATAATGTAATCTCCTGCTGTAGAGTATGGAACATCTCCATTATTATCTAAGACATAACTTACTTGTGAATTAGATGGTTTCACAAAAGAAAATTTATTAATAGAATCATTTTGATTAAAATGAATAATATAATTGAAAATTGTGTAATCTTTATAGATATTGCTTGTAACTTCAACATTTGCACTAAATGCATAAGTAGAGAGAAAAATAATCATCAAGCCAAAAATTATTTTTTTTAACATATTTATATTGAGATAAACCTATTTATAAAATTTATTATTTTATTGAACAAAATTATAAGTATTTTTTGAGATATTGTTCTGCATTAACTTCACTAATTCCTGAATTCATTAAACCTTGTTTTATAGATTCTCTTGAATATTGATATTTGTAATTTGTTATATAGTTTTTAGCAGTTTCATTCTCTTGTGAAATATCTTTTTGATTTTGACTTGAATAGTTGTTGTTACTATATTCTAATGACCCTTTTTTTGATTTTTGTTTTTTATTTTTAATAATAAGATATTGACCTATACCTCCTATCAACAATCCTCCTACTAATATAACAATTAGCTTTATTAGATCACTAGTAAATGTTACCATTGTATTTTTTATTTATGAATTAATTTTATAACTTCTATCATTCTATTTGAAAATCCAAATTCATTATCATACCATATAACTAATTTTAATAAGTTACCTGATATTACTTTTGTACTCTTTGCGTCAATGATCCCTGAATGAGTATTTCCTATAATATCTGAAGAGACTAATTCATCTTCATTGTATTCCATTATACCATATAATTGTTTAGAGCATATTTCTTTTAAAAAATCATTTATTTCTTGAGTAGTAGTTTCTCTTTCTAATTCAATATTGATATCTGTAACACTTCCTGTTATAGTTGGTACTCTATATGCTATACCATGAAGTTTTCCTTCTAGTTGAGGAATTAATTTAATTACTGCTTTTGCTGCCCCTGTAGATGTTGGAATTATGTTTTGAGCTGCTGCCCTTCCTCTTCTTAAATTAGAATGACCTGTATCTACAACTCTTTGATCTCCTGTATAAGAATGAATTGTTGCAAACATCCCTTTTTTTATACCAAATTTATTATTAACTTCATTTATAATTGAACTCATTGAGTTAGTTGTACATGAGCCATTTGAAACTACCTTATATTCATCTTTATATTGATAATCGTTCACGCCTCTTACTAAATAAAAAACATCTCCTGATCCTGGTGCTGAAATAACTACTTTTTTTGCACCATTTTTTAAATGTATATCAACTTGTTCTCTATCTTTGAATTTACCAGTACATTCGGCAACTACATCAATGTTTAATTCATACCATGGTAGATTGTTAATATCTTTTTCTTGTAAAATTTTAATTTGCTTGTCTCCGACCAATAAATAATCATCTTTGGTTGAAACCTTATGTGGGAATGAACCTTGAGCAGAATCATATTGTAACATATATCTTGCAGTTTCTACACCTGATAAATCATTTATTGCTACAAACTCTATGTTAGGATCATTAAAACCTGCCCTGAAAATTAATCTACCTATCCTACCAAAACCATTAATTGCAACTCTTACTTTTTTAGTATTACTTACTTCTTTTTTTATATCTTCTATTATTTGTTCTGTCATATATTTATTCTGCATTATACTTTTATTAAAACTTTATTATCCTTTCTTAGTGATTATTAAATTACTCAGGTAAAATTACTTTAATAATACTATATAATAATTATTAAATAAATTCTTTTTCAAAGAAAAATTTATAAATTTGTATTAATTCAGAGTTAAAATGGAAAAATATTATTCTCCAAAGGGAATGTTGTTATGGGATTCATGGTTTATTAAAAAAAATGATAAATATCATGCGTTTTATTTACAAGCATTACCATCAAAAAATCCTGAAAATCGTCATAATAATAAAGTTTCAATTGGACATGCAATATCAACAGACTTATTTAATTGGAAAGAATTTCCAACTGTACTTACACCTGGTAATAAAAATGACTGGGATAGTTTAGCTTTATGGACAGGAAGTATTATAGAAAAAGATGGAAAATACTTTATGTTTTATACCGGACGACGAGATAAACCTAATGAGAAACAAATTCAAAGAATTGGTCTTGCAACTTCAAATGATTTATTTAATTGGAAAAAGTATGAAAATAATCCTATTATTGAGGCAGATAATTGTATTTATGATATGAATAATAATAAAAATGCAATTGGAAAAATGAGTATCTGGCGTGATCCATATGTTTTTCAAGATCCAAAAACAAACAAGTATTATATGATTATTGCGGCACGAAAAAAAGGGGTTGAAACCGAATATAATGGATGTATTGCAATTGCTCAATCTGACAATCTGTTTGATTGGAAATTATTACCACCATTACTTGAACCAAACATTTATGATGAAATGGAAGTACCCCAGATGATTATTCATAAGGGTATCTATTACCTATTCTTTTCAACTCATGCATCTAATTATAAACCCGATTATGCAAAAAAAATGGGATCTTTTGGGGGCAAACATTGTTATTATTCAAGTGAACTTTTTGGAACATATAAACCTATTAATACAAATGGTATTGTATATAATTATGAGAATAAAATTTATGGATTAAACATAATTGCTTCTCAAGGTAATGTTTTCAAGGCTTTGGGTTGGTTAAATGAGGATATTCATGGAAAATTTGTTGGGAAATTATCTCATCCAATTGAGATGGAAATCAATGATGATAAAATTATAATTAAATAGTTACGATATACATTTTAATTGTCAATGTTTGTTTAGTGATGTTATGTTTGTATCATATTAAAAATGTATGATTTATAATATATCAAATATATTTTTTTTTATATAAAACAAAACAAAAGCAAAGCTACCAATAATATAAAATAAGCTAGTAAATATTAATCGTATGTTTTCAATGATATAAGTCATTTGATGAGACACTATATCATATTTATCATAAAAAGTAAAAATATTATCAATTATATCTTTAGATAGCATGGTGGTTACCCTATAACTATTATCGTTAATTTTTTCTAATTCATAATAGTTATTACCAATATAGTATATTAAATCAAATTGAGATTTTATGAATTCTTGTTTTTTATTATCATAGAATTCTTCTTTTATATAAACTTTAGATAAATTATTAAATTTTATCTTTACTTGATTTGAGTCATAGTCTAGAACTTTAATATATAAATAATCAGAATGATTAGATCTTGCAACAAGACTTGAAGATTGACTTGTTTTTAAATTAGAAAATGGTATTATCTCTAATTCTAATGCATCTTTATAGTTATATTTAATTTTTGATCTTAAGTCTTTATATAACGATTCGTTCTGATATATTTTTATTGCTTGATGATATTTGTGAATATTGATATTATCGCTATTTTTATTTAAATTTAAATTTTGATATTCGTTTTCAATAGTGCTTGTATAAAAAATACCTATATAGGCAATAAAAAATATTATTATTATTGTATACACTATTTTTAAAGATATTAATTTGATTTTATTAAATGTAACAGATAGAATAATCAAGGATAGAAAGAATATTATAGTACCAATTAATAAGTTGAATTGTAAATTTTGAGTAGAGTAAATGACTGAATTGGTATAAATATCTACTCCTTTTATGTGTTGTACTAAAGGTTTAGATATGTTGATTGGGAGCCTAAACCCCTTCATCAAAAATATATAACTCATCAACATAAATGAAGATAAAAATAGAATTATTATATTTTTGTTAATATGTAATTTTTTCTCTTTAATATTATTAAAGAAAATAAAAAAAGGTAATATCATTAAAAAAACTATTACATACATTGATGCAATGTATACTATAAAAACACTAAGAGTCAAAAAAATATCATAATTGAATATTGCAATATCCTTGTAGAACAAACTTTCCTTGAAGTTATAGAAGTTAAAGATTGGAGTATGTTCTCTTAATTGGTTTAATTGAGGATTAAATGCATCTAATTGACTAATGTATAAAGTGTCTTGGGTACCAAAAGTATAAGGAACCATAAAAACCCCTAAGTCAACTAATAGATGCAAAGTTAAAATAAATGATATACCTATAAAAATTGTTTTTTTGTTTGAAAAAAATAAAATTAAATTTTGATAGAATTGATTACCTGAATTTGAGATAGATTGTAATAAATTAGATATTTGATTTTCTGTATGATTGTGTATATATAGTATTATATAGTATAATAAACCTATTATCAATATTAAAGCATCTACTGCAAGTGCAAACCATTCCATAAAAAATGTGAAAATGATTAACCCGAAAAATATTAACATAAAAGTTAACATTGTTTGTTGAAAAATATATTTAAAATATGTTTCTTTGAATTTGAAACTACCTATAAATGAATTAGAATAAACTTTATTATTTAATAATAAAGTTAAAGATAATATTATAGTTGATAACAATCCTATTAAAAATGTAATCTCTAAGTATAAATTCGAATTTTCATATATCAAAATATCTAACAACCAGTTTAAATAAGTAATATCTTGACTTATTGGAAGATTTATATAATGAATTAAAGATTTTGGAATTGCAAAAAAACAAAATGCAATAATAAAACCAATATCGTATGATTTTATTCTTTGACCAATAAAAATTTTACTCAAACTAACTTTATAAAAAATATACCCAATTAAACACCATGAAAGTATTTTTTTAAAAAAATCTAAATCTCCTTGTAACTTATTGAAAAAATCCAAAATATTTAAAATTATAAAAAATATAAAGTAAGCTGTTAATAACTTTTTTCTAGTAAAAAAAGTTCTATTGATTAAACCCATGTATATTATAAAAATTAAAAAACTTTATAAACTTTATTTATTAATAAAATTATTATGAATTTTAATTTATCGTTGCATTTAGAAAAAAAATTAATCTTTTATATAAATTCTATACTTATTTTATTAATGATTATATTGTTTCTTTTTAATATTGAAATAAAATATTTTTTCTATATTAATGTTTTGTTAACATTGGTTTTATCTTTTATTTTTTTTCAAAAATCAAAAAGAGTATCTAAATATTTAATTTTAACCAATCTTTTTATCTTTTTTTATTTTTTATATCCAATTATTGCAGAATATTTATACAATTTATTAGGCAATGAGAGTTATATTTTTATTTTGTTTTATAATGTACTTATTGCATACTTGTTTTTAACATTTTCAGGCATGCATAAAACTTTTTTAGGAGATATAAAAAAAACTAATTTAAAGGTTATTTTATTAACTATATTAATAGGGTCTGTTCTTGGTTTTTTTTTCTTTCTAGTAAGAGAACCTGTACCAAATACTCTTTTGAGTAGTTCTTTTGATGTTTTAATATTTTATACTTTACTTTTAGCATTATCTGAACAAATTATCTTTAGTGGATTTTTGTATAATATTTATAAAAAATTGAATAATCAACATGAAGCATATTTTCAAGTTGCAACTATTTTTGTATTGTTTCATTTATTAAGATTTGAAAATTTAATTATTACCTATTTTAGAAATTTTGATGTATTATATTTATATTTAATTACTATGTATTATATATTATTATTTATTTTTATGATAACTGCATTATATCTTTATAACTTTAAATATAAACATTATAGAGGAAACTTTGTATATCCTGTATTATTACATTTTGTAACTGATTTAATTTTATTTTTGTTTTTAATTTATAGCGTTGGATATGTTTAGAAAATTAATTAAATAGTATGTAATTATTGTTTTAGTAGATGAAAATTGAAGATAAAATTTTTAAGTTTCAACAAAGTATTGAAAAATCTAAATATCCTGTTATGTTTTTTGATAGAGATAGTGATGGATTGTTATCTTATTTAATCTTAAAAAGAAAGTATAAAAAAATAAAAGGGTTTCCTTTTGAAAAAGAATTAGATAAACAAAAGGATATAGCAATTGAGCATGCTACTAATTGTGATTTGATTATTATTTTTGATATTCCTGTTATTTCAAATGAGTTTTTTGATATTTTAAATGATGTTCCTATTTTATGGATGGATCATCATAAAAGTAATGCTAAAAAGCAGATTGATTTAATCAATAAAAATATTGATAATAATAATCAAAATTCTTCTAATAAATATATTACTTATTTGAATCCTTTGGATTTTAATAGTAATGACAATAGACCTGCTTGTTATTTTTCATATCTTGTTTGTAATGATAAAAATAATTTAGACTTGGTTGTTTTGGGCAGTATTTGTGATTTTTTTTTACTTGATGTTATTGAAAAACTATATTATTATGATAAAAAAAAATTTAAGCAAATTATTTCTTTGAAAAATGATGAAATAAAAACATTGTTGTGCTTTTTAGAGAAGAACATGAATCATGAAAATAAACAAGTTGAAAGCTCTGATCAAAGAGACGAATGGATTAGATATTTATTATATAATACAAATATTAGAAAATTAAATAATTTTTTTAATTTTTTATTTAAACTAAGAACAAAAGACGAAATTTTAAAAGGCATTAATATGATTGAGAGTTGTTCAATTTATGAATTAAATGAAAAAATTGAATTTCAAAAAAGTGAGTTATTTGATAAGTATAATAATATGGAATTAAAATATAAAGATATTTTTAGTAAAGCAACTAAAAAAAAACAAAATGAAATTATTTTTTTTTATGATTATATTGGAGAAATTGGTTTTTCTAAAACCTTGTCTGAAGAGTTGAATTACTTATTTAAAGATATCTTAGTTGTTTGTGTTTGTTTTAAACATGTAAATAAAAAAAATTATAATTGCTCTATAAGAGGTAGAAATTTCAATGTTAGATTGTTATTGGAAGATGTTATAAATGGATTGAAAGCTCAAGGAGGTGGTCATCAATTTGCTGTTGGTGCAAGTATTGATCAAGATGATTTTCCTATTTTTAAAAAACGAATTTTTGAATTTGCTAAAAACAAAAAATATATGATCTAAAAAATAGTATCTTTTTATTTTGATGAATTTTTAATAATCACTAGCTATAAGGAAATAAAAAATTTTATAATAAAATAAAATATATTTTATTTATGAATTATAAAAAATCCAATATTGATCCAATAAAATACATAATAATTTTATTAATGACATCTTTTATTTTTATTATATTTATTTTAGCTTTATTTCAAATGTCTGATTTGTATATTGATGAAAGAAAGATTAAATCTCAACTAGTTTTATCTAAAATATTTAATGGAGAATGTTTTGGAAATGATTTTGCAACTATCAATGAAAATAAATTTAATCAAAAAAATTTAGATAATTGTTTTAAAAATATAGATAAAACTATACTCTTTAGAGTCAGTATAGAAGATAGTGAGAAAAACAAACTCTCTAAATATTTATATGCAGGAGATCATTATGATGAATTTGCATTAAGAAGAAACTATTGTAACTTAAAAAAAAGCAACATATTGTGTTCTAAAATGACTTATCCAATAACTTATATTAATAAAAATAATGATTATTCAACTAATATTTTAGTTGTTGAAATTATTTCAATGTGACTACTTCTTAGTACTTACTGAGTGTTAGTACTTCTTAATTGTGCTATATACATATATAAAAGTTGTTTTATAATATTATTATCATCTATGTTTAGTAGTTAAGATTATTAATTTTGACTCAATAATAAACAAAAGGTGTAATTGAAAAGTCAAAAAACAATAACCTTTATAAATGACAAAAGATTGGATTAAATTAAATATAAAATGGTAGTAAAGGAAGAATTTCTAAACACTCTAAGACAGTACTTCAGTTTGAACTTATATGAAGTTAAAATATGGACAGCACTACTCTCTAGAAAGGTTGCAACAGCAGGTGAACTAAGCGATTTAGCAATAGTTCCAAGATCTAGAACATATGATGTTCTAGAGTCTCTTGAAAAAAAAGGATTTGTAATGGTAAAGCTAGGCAAGCCTATAAAATATATTGCGATATCTCCTGCAGATGTAATAGATAGAGTCAAAAAAAGAGTTGCTGAAAAGTCAGAAGAAAAACTTGACAAATTAGAATCTCTTAGAACAAGTAATATTTTAAAAGATTTAGAACAATTACATGAGCAGGGAATACAATTAGTTGAACCTAGCGATTTAAGTGGAGCATTGAAAGGAAGGTATAATTTATATAATCATCTGGAAGCTATGGTAAAAGGAGCAGAGGATGAAGTGATTTTAATGACTACCTCTACTGGATTTTTAAGAAAAGTTGAAGCATTAAAAGGTGTTTTTGAAGAATTACAAGAAAGAGGAGTATCAATAAAAATAGCATGTCCTCAAACTGACAAAACCGAAGCACTAGTAAAACATATTAAAGAATTTGCTGAAGTTAGATTTACAGATGAAATTGAAGCAAGATTTTGTGTTATAGATGGAGAAGAAGTTATGTTTATGACATTACACGATAAAGATATTTACCCAGCATACGATATTGGAGTTTGGGTTAATACACCTTTTTTTTCAAAAGCACTCCAACAGTTATTTGACATTTCTTGGAAAACTTTTAAAAAACAATAATTTAAATTATTTTAATAATATTTTAATAATTATATCTTAAATATTTATTTTTGAATAAATGTTTTTTATATCAATTAACTTTAATAAAAAAAAATCTTTGAGAAATTAAGAACTATTTCTCAAAATTTGATTATTACTATTAAAAACAGAAATAACATTGATTAACTAATTTCATACTAATTATTTATTTTAATAGTTATTTGGTTTCTTTCTCTTTAAGTTTATTATTTAACATATGTACATATGCATTTAAATGTCTAATTTTATTTTGAGAATCAAGTATTTTAATTGAAAAATCATTAAGAACTCCAGTTAATTCATTTGAGGTGAAACTGATTTTTTCTGGGTCTTCTATTTCGACAGAAGTAGGAGTGTAGTCCATTATAAAATTTAAAATGTCGTTAGTTGTTTTAAATTTTATCATAACTTCCATGAATCCTGAATAAAGACTTGTTTTTTTATCGTACTCTGGAGGTTCAATCATATCTTCTTTTAAAGAAATGTTTTTATCAGTTTTTATTTTGTCTAATACTAAATTTAAAGCTTTCTCAACATTTTCTACAGGCTTTCCTGCTATTTCAATTATAAATCTTGCACTTATTTTATTTCCCATAAAATATGAAAGAATTATTTTCTTTATAAAATTTATTAATAAATAAATATTTTTATGGTGTCATTAACTTTTAATTTCCAACTTGGTTTATTGCAATTATGTAGTAGTTAAAAATGTTTAAATTAAATCTGTTACTTGAAAGATTATGGCAAAAGATCAATCTATGACTGAAATAATCGTCAAAAACCATAAAAAGACCAATTATATTTTCTTAGGAATTGGTTTAACGCTATTTGTAATGAATATTACTGCGTTTATAAGCTTTGTAAAAGATGTAAGCTATGATTACATGTTTTTTAACACTGCAATATTTAGTTCAATTATAATAATACTAATGACTGTGCATTATATAACTGAAGCTGATAAATAAAATAATTTAATATTAATTATTTTATCCTTTTTTATTTTTAGCTTATATAATTCTGATTTAAACAATAAAATATATAAATAAAGTTGCATTTTTCTAATCTATGACACCTGGAATTAACAAAAGTAGAAGATTAAGAAGAGTTAAGGTTAGAACATGTAAAGGTACTACTACTCATTTTAAGCAAGATAATAGACAGATTTCTAAATGTGCTATAACAAAAAAACCACTTAGAGGATTGCCTAGATTAACAAATAAAAAATTTGGCAAATTAAATAAAACACAAAAAACCATTTCAAGACCATATGGTGGATATATGAGTCACCAAGCATTAAAAGATAAAATTCTCAATGAAATGGTTATTAATAAATAAATTTAATTTTAAATATTATAAAATATATTATTATTGATTAGTCTTGTTTTTAATAATTTTAAAAAAATATTTCAACTTATAATTTATTTTTATATCAATATCTCAATATTGCTCCTATCCCCCCTATTCCATCTAAAATTCTGCCATTTTCATATTTAGAATCTACAATTACTAATTCTCCATTTAAATTTTCAACTGTTTTCATAATTTCATTTAATTCTAAATATTCATTCAAATTTTCTTTTAAATTGTCTATAAACTTTGTTGTAACCAATAATGTTTCACAGCTTCCTATATTAACACTATTATAAACATTATCTTTCCCATAAGCATATTTAGAAGATTTGTTTATATTTTCAAGTAGTTTAGATATATATTTATTTTCGTAAGATATTTGTGAATCTTCAAAAATTGCTTTTTTATTTATTTCTCTAATTAATTTAGAAATATTATGTAGATTAATCTCATTATATTTTAATGTTAAAATTTTCTTTGATATATTATTTGAAGTATATTTTTGTAGATCATTTTTAAACAATCCTGGTCCTACAAAAATTATATTAGAATAATCTCTTTGTAAAAATTCTTTGATTAAATCATATTTTTCTTTTTCTTGGTTTATTTGAGTGTTTGTATATTTTTTTGAACCCAAACCTGTTTTATGGAATAAAATATTATAAGAAAATGAAGAATATTCGAAAACAACAATATCGTCTTTATCTAGTAAAACAACTAAATTATAAGAATTTTTGGATTTAATTGTATTTTCTATTAATTTTTTCTGATATTTTAAAACTGTATTTTTTTCTAATTTTATTTTATCTGAAAGATTATAAGATAAAGATTGAGACATTCCTATTGTAGTAAATTGTGTTTCGTTTTGAATTTCTCCAATTATTCTTAGCTGTTTATTTTCAAATTTAACTTGTTTTACTAATAGCTCCACAAAAATGTTTTTTTTTGAAACTTTATAATTAGTTTCACTTCCTATTTTGACTTTTCGCTGAGCTTTGCCAAAGATTTTATCATCTACATTTATATATTGACTTAAAATCCATAAGTCATCAAGTGTTTCTATTAAAAATTCGTAATTATTGTCTTTTTTTTCTAAAAGTTTCATGAAATTATTTATTGTTTTAATTATATAAATATATTGTTTTATTAGGGCTCAAGAGATGAAGAGCTTCAAGAGATTAAGAGATTAAGAGATGAAGGGCTTAAGGGCTCAAGAGACAAAGAGATTAAGAGATTAAGAGATTAAGAGATTAAGAGCTCAAGAGACAAAGAGATTAAGAAACATTAGGCACTTCAGCACTTAGGCACTTAGGCACTTTAGCACTTCAGCTCTTCTTTCTATATATTTCTAATTCTAAAAGATTTTCTTTTAATTCCTTTTTTGCTATTTCAACATAATCTTTTCCAAGATAAACTTTTCCCTCTTCTAATTTAACCTTAGGCTTTGCACCTTGTGCTAGCTCTAGAGCTCTTGCAGATAATCTTCTTGTTTCTTCAAATTTATTTTTTCTACTCATCTTTATCACTACTCTCAATTAATCTTACATCTTCTATATTTAAAGTTATAGGTATTGGAACTGGAACGTTAAGTGGTTCAATAATTACTTCATCTTTACCAGGAACAATTCTTACAACTTTTGCCTTATCACCTTTGAATGGACCTGCGATAATCTCAACAATATCTCTTTCATTAACCACTACTTGTTCTCCATCTTTCTCAAAATATTTTTCTAGTTCTATAAAATCTAGAGGTGTTCTGATTACTCCTTTACTATTTGGTATACCTCTTAGAGCATCTACTGCGCTTGATAGGTTTTGAGTTTCTATAAATATATATCCTTTTACAGTTTCTGGTCTAAAAAAAGCATAAATCCCATGATTTTCTTTTTTAGATAAAGAGCTCTTTATTGACTCCATAAACTTTTCTTCTTTAGAAGGAACTGTTCTTACTACATAATATTCATGATTGTCTATATTTGAATCCATTTTTATTGATTAAATAAACCTTTAAGTAAAAATTGCCAAATCATCTCCATTGCAAATCCAATAATACCAATAATTAGAAATCCAACTAAAACTATTTTTATTGTCAAAAAATACTCTTTTTTAGTAGGTTTTTTCGTAACTTTCCAAACCCTTTTCATATCTGTTAAAGTTTTGCCTAATGCCATTTATAAATAATAAAATAGATGTTTATTTTTAAACTTTAACATTTAACGAATAAATTCTAAACCTAGTTCGTCATCCATTTCACCTTGAGAATCTTGATTTTTTTTAGAAGTTTTTCTACCTCGAATTTGTTCAGATTGTACACCTGTAATTACTACCATAGTTTTGATAACTTTATTTAAATCTTCCATTATTTGAGCTCCCCAAATGATTTTAGCATCATCTTCAAGTGTATCTGCAACTTTAGCAACAATTCTTCTTGCATCTTCTAATGTCATATCATTTCCTCCTGTAACATTAACTAGAGCGCCAGTTGCATTTTTTATTTCAACGTCTAAAAGAGGATTATTTAATGCTCTTTCAACACTTTCATCTGCTCTATTTTCACTATCTGACTCTCCAAGCCCAATCATTGCAATTCCTGCATCTGTCATTACATTTTTAATATCTGCAAAATCTAAATTAATTAAACCATTTCTTGTAACTAATTCTGTAATACCTTTTACTGCATTGGTCAAAACTTCATCTGCTAATTTGAATGCTGTATGAAGTGGTAAATTTGGAGCTATTTCTAAAAGTTTTTCATTTGGAATTACAATTAATGTATCAACATATTTTTCCATTCTCTCAAGACCTAAGATTGCATTGTCATATCTTCTAGAACCCTCCATTGCAAATGGAAGTGTAACTACTCCTACCACTAAAGATCCTGTTTTTTTAGCTATCTCTGCAACAACTGGCGCTGCACCTGTACCTGTTCCACCACCTAAACCACAGGTAATGAATATCATGTCGGAATCTTTTAAAGCTTCTTTAATATCACTTTCTTGTTCTTTTGCAGCTTCCTCACCCATTCTTGGTATTGCACCTGCACCAAGACCTTTTGTTAAGTCTTTTCCTATTAATATTTTTTTATCTGCTTTTGTTTCTATTAAATCTTGCGCGTCTGTATTTACAGCAACAACATAGGCACCTTCAACTCCTATTTCAGATATTCTATCTAAAGTATTGTTTCCTCCTCCACCAACACCAATTACTTTGATTCTTGCTTGATGTTGCGCTAAAACTTTCATTAACTCTTCATCATCACGATTATTTACTACTTTTTTTTCCTCTGCACCAGATAGAGCATTTTTAATGATACTGTCCATTTTTTTTTAGATTTTTTATAATATTATTATATATAATAATCAATAAACTTATTAGTTTTTAAGTTTTTCTATTATTATCTGATAGTCACTTAGTTGTGGAATATTTTCCAATAGTGATTTTTCCAACATTTGTTTAATTGATTCGAGTTGCTCTGGAACTTCTATTGTCATTTTTTTTGCGTTTGAACTAACTTTATACATGTTTGTTGGTATTTTTAAAATTAAATTCATTACATTCTCAACCTTAGTTTTTATATCTTCTATTTTTTTTGTTACTTTGTATACAACTTTTATATTTTTTCCAGCAAGAGGATTATTGAAATCTACCATAACTCTCCCACCAATTATAGATTTAACTGTCCCATACATACCATTAAAATCATAAACAACTCCAACTACTGGTTTAGTTTTATGTTCATCAAAGGCAGATTTGGGAATGACTTTGATTAATTTTTTATCTCTTTTCCCATAAGCTTGATTAATGTCTAATTCTAAAGTTTTTTCTTCTTGTGGATTTTTGTTATTTATAATATCTTCATCTAAGGCTTTTAATATAAAGTTTTTACCTACTATTATTGTTGTTGGCTCATATTTCTCAGCTTTGATTTGATGCTTTTTTCCTTTTTTCTCATCTGTTGTTTGAACTAATTTATCATTTGCATATAAATCATATTCTAACTCTATAAAATCATTCTCTTTTATTTCCATATTAAAAAAATAAGTATAAAAACTTTATAAATATTTGGGATTCATTTCTATCTTATAAAATATATTTAAATTTTAATATTAAAATATGATTTTTATCTTAAGATTTATAAAGTTTCTAAAACTTAATTTAAATATGAAAGAAAAATTAATTAATTTTCTAAAAGAAAATATTGAAGTTAAATTAGATTATGAAAGTTTAATTGAAAAACCAAAGGTTGAATCTCATGGAGATTATGCTCTTCCAATGTTTCTTTTGGCTAAAGAATTAAAAAAAAATCCACAAGATATTGCAAAGGACTATGAAAATAAATTATCACCTGTAAAACCTGAATTTTTAGAAAAAATAAAAGCAGTTGGACCTTTTTTAAATTTTTATATTGACACAAAACAAGAAAGTAAAGATATTTTAGAGTCTTTTTTTTCTAATAAAATATTTGAATTTGAAAATAATAATCCATTAAAAATATTAATTGAATATCCTTCTCCTAATACAAATAAATCCTTGCATGTAGGACATGTAAGAAATATTTTAATCGGAAATAGTTTGTGTAAAATATTAAAAAAGGTTGGTCATACTATTATAAAGACTAATATCAATAATGATAGAGGTATTGCAATTTGTAAAAGCATGTTAGGATATGAATTATTTTTTAAGGATTCAACCCCTAAGAGTTTAAATTTAAAATCTGATGAGTTTGTGTCTAAATGTTATGTAAAATTTGAAAAAGAAGCTAAACTCAATAATGAATTAAATAAAAAAGCACAAGAAGTTCTTTTAAAATGGGAACAAAATGATGAAAAAACTATATTACTATGGAAAAAAATTATCAATTGGGTTTTTGAAGGATATAAAATAACATATAATAATTATAAATTAAATAATTTTGATAGAGAATATTTTGAAAGTGAAATCTATAAAAATGGTAGAGATATAGTTATGAATGCTTATGACAATAAAGTTAGTGGATTCAAAAAAGAGAAAGATGGAGCTATTTTTTGTGATTTAGAAGATGTTGGTTTAGATAAAAAATATTTGTTGAGACCTGATGGAACCACTCTTTATATTACTCAAGATTTATATTTGACAAAATTAAAAGAAAATGAATTTGAATTTAATAAAAGTATATTTATTGTAGGAAAAGATCAAGAATATCATTTTAAAGTTTTATTTGAAATTTTAAAAAGAATTGGCCTTAGTAATGATGAAAAAAATTATCATTTTGCTTATGGATATGTTTATAATAAAGATGGGAAAAAATTCGCATCTAG
This sequence comes from Nanobdellota archaeon, assembly GCA_048625195.1. Lineage (GTDB taxonomy): Archaea > Nanobdellota > Nanobdellia > Woesearchaeales > UBA583 > UBA583. Next base: position 71,799 of record JBMCRE010000002.1, read on the forward strand.
AAAAGGTGAGATTATTGGTGCTGATTGGATGTATAATTTAGCATTAGAAAAATCTAGAGATAATTTATTAAGCAAAGAGAAAACTAAACAATTAAATAATTCTGAGTTAGAAAAAAAAGCAAAAATAATTGGTTATTCGGCACTTTGTTTTTCTATTTTAAAAAGTAACCCTTATGATGATATTAAATTTGATATTGATAAAGCGTCAAAAATGACTGGAGAAACTGGACCATATATTCAATATACTTATGCAAGAATTATGTCTGTTTTGAAAAAATCTAAATTTAATATAAATGTTGATTTAGAAAAATTAAACTTAAATTCGATAAATGATAAAGAAAAATCTTTACTAAAAATATTAAAAGAATATAATGATGTTGTGATTACTGCTTCTAATAAGTATAAAATTTCTTTAATTGCAAATTATTTAATTAAAGTATGTAAAAATTTTAATGATTTTTATCAAAATTATAATATATTAAACTCTTCTGATGATTTAAAAGAATTTAGATTGGTTTTATCTTATTGCACATCTAAGATATTAAAAGATGGATTAGAATTATTAGATATAGAAGTTTTAGAAGAAATGTAATTTTGTGATATTACTATAATCTCTACTTTTTTAAAATTTTTTTCAAAATCAATTATTAGACTTATTTTAACCTAAAAACTGTTTTTATTTATAAATAAAATCTATATTTGAACCAAAAACAGTTTTTAAAATATAATTAAATAACACATCTTAATGAATTATATAATAAATTTTTATTGAATAAATTTATAATAAAAATAAAAAAATTTGAATATTTATTAAAATTAATGAGAATTTCTATAAATTTCAATTAATCAGTTAAGATTGAATAACTCCTATTACTTTTAGTTTTGCAACTAGTTGTGCGATATTTTCTTGGGTTATTACATTTAATACATCATCTATATTTTTATATGCTAGTGGGCCTTCTTGAATCAAAAGTTTTTTATTAGATTTCAATATGGTAATATTCTTAGATGTTATGTCTTTTTGAATTTCTCTAAAATTGAATATTTGTTGTGCTTGGGATCTTGAACAACTTCTACCTGCTCCATGAGCACAACTTCCAAATGTTTTTTTCATAGAATCTTTTTGTCCTGCTAAAACGTAAGAATTTGTTCCCATACTTCCTGGAAGAATTATTGGCTGTCCAACTTCTTTGTATTTTTGAGGTATTTGATTATGAAATGGTGGAAATGCTCTTGTAGCTCCTTTTCTATGAACACATAATTCAATCTCTTTATCATCTATCTTATGAGTTTCTATTTTTGCAATATTATGTGATAAATCATATAATAAATCTAATTTTGATTGTGGAAAATATTCTTTAAAAACTTTTCTTATGTAATATGTAATCATTTGTCTATTAGACCATGCAAAATTTGATGCACATTTCATAGCATTAAAATAGTCTTGACCTATTTTACTGTTAATTGGAACATATAATAAATCTTTATCTATATTTTTAATTTTGTTTTTAGTATTTATTTGTTTTATTTTTTCAATATAATCTTTTGCAATTTGATGTCCTAAACCTCTTGAACCAGTATGAATCATTATCACAATTTGATCTTTTTTTAAAGAATATACACTTGCAATTTTTTTATCAAAAATTTCATCTACTGACAAAATATCAATAAAATGATTTCCTGAACCTAATGTTCCAAGATGTTTTTGTCCTCTTGCTTTTGCTTTTTGAGATACTACTTTAGATGTTTCTACATTCATACATCCATTTTCTTCACAATTATTAATATCATCTTTTAGTGCAAAACCTTTTTTTAACATTGCATTTAATCCATTTAATAAAATTTCATCCAACTCTCTAAGAGATAATGTCTCTTTAGATTGTGAATTGATTCCTATTTCAATATATTTATTTATACTTTCTAATAAATTTGTTATTATTGATGGTCTTAAATCATTTATATTTAAATTTGTAAGAAGTAATCGTACCCCACAATTTATATCAAAACCTATTCCTGATGGAGTTATTATACCTGTTTTTAAATCAAATGCTCCTACCCCACCTATTGGGAAACCATATCCTTGATGAATGTCAGGCATTGTGATTGGATACTTTTGAATACCTGGAAGTGATGCTATATTTTTTATTTGTTGTATTGAATTATCTTTAATATTATCGAATATTTTTTTTGATGCAAAAATTCGTACAGGAGTATTCATATTTTCTTCTTGTTTTATTTCATAAATATTTGAAGAAATTTTCTTGACTTTGTTTTTCATAAATAAAACATAAAGATTATATTTTAAAAAGTTATTTGTTATTATATTTAAGGAACAAATAATTTACTTATAACGATAATTATATCTAAATGTTATGGTTATTATAATAAAAAAAAGTAGTCTTATTTTAATTGTATTAATACTATTATTATTTAATGTTACAATAGGATGTACAACCCAAAAACAACATAATGATTTGTCAATTGGTTCGTCAAAAATTGTTTCATTTAATTACAAATTATATGAGACGCCACCATTTGATGAATATTATTATTTTCCATTTACTATTAATTTAGAAGATATTAATTTTGTTGGTAGTAAGGCTTTTATACAATTTGAATCTGGTCATAACTATAAAATAGAAGAAGAAAAAATTAATTTTGTATTTGTTCAAGAGACTTTAAATATTAAAGTTAGAATGATTGCAACTGATATTTATGATCCTATATATTTAAAATTCAAAGGGGGGATTGAAGAAAACAATGGCAAAATTAGAATTTTTAGTGGGGAATTAAAAATTAATAGAGAGCAACCTAGTGCTAATAAATTAAATTAAAATTAATTATTTTTATTATTGATTTCTTTTAGATATATATCAAATAACTTTAAAATATCATCTTTTGCATACTCTACAAATCGAACACTTCCTGCTCTTTCATGTCCACCACCATTTGAATTTGAAAATGGTATTTTCTCAAATACTTTTGTTACAAAATCTGGAACACTAAAATGATTAATTCCATCTGAAACACGAATAGTCATAAATGTAGAACCGTAAGTTAAAGTAATTATGGGTTTCTCTGATTCTTGCTCAAAAACACTATGTATATGATTAGTTGTTTTTCCAATTGCTGGATATTCTCCCCTAAATGTTCCTCTTTCTCCGTCAAATGTTATAAGTTTAAATTTGCCATAATCTTTTACTGTTGAATAATATTTAGCAACTTTTTCTACTGCTTGGTATCTTAGTTTTAATTCTGGTTCTAATAGTTCAACTATTTTTTTTTGCATGTCCATATTATTTCCAAATAAATCATCAAAAAATTCTCTTGATTCCATAAATCTAAAATAATGTGATTGCATATCTACTATTTCTCCTAATATTTGTAAGTAGTCTTGAGTGAAACCTTCTTTTTCTGCTTTTTGTATATATTGTTCTCTCTCTGTTCCTTTAGTATGATCTAATATTGCAGACATTGCTGGGATAAATACAGAATTATTACTATCTTCATCTATAAATCTTGCAAGTTCAAACCCTAACATTCCAGCAGAAATGTTTGAATCATAACCTGTTAAATAAGGATTAATGTGAGCATCAATATATTTATCTACTAAAACTTTTTCGTCTTTAACTTCACCAGGATAATGGTGATCAACAACTACAATTTGAGAATCATAAATTTTCATTTGACTAATTGATAATATGTCTTCTTGAGTGGAGCCGTTGTCTGTGATAATGATTAATGGAGGCTTTGCTCCTGACCTGTTTCTATCTCTTAACCAGTTTGAAATATCTTTGACACTATCCTCATATTCGTAAAAAGGTGCTTTTGAAGGAGCTCTTTTATAATTTTGGAATTGAGCATTTCTATCATCTCCTGTAACTTTATTCATGAAACTAATTATTGCTCTTTCAATTGTAATTGCTGAGGAATATCCATCACAATCAGCGTTGTGTCTTAATAAAATTGGTCTTCCTTCTATTATTGCAGATTTAATTATTTTTGCAACTTTAATAAATCTCTTTTTTTGACTCTCAAACATTTGAGATTTAATAGAAAATTCTTTACATTGTGGTTCTAATCTGTCTTCATTTAATTGATTTAAATTCTTTTTGAATTCCTCTTTCTCTTGATTATTAACTTTTCTCATAAATGATGCTTCTGCCTCTATGCCATCATGTCTTTGGTTTATTTTAGCTTCAACTTTCACAATATCACCAATATCTACTTCAGGATAAGCTCTAACTCCTGGTTTAATAAATGCTTTAAATGTAAAATGTGCTGTACCATCATTTAAAATCATTAATGTAGGCCCACTTGTTTGTTTTACTGTTTCTATTTGGCCTAACATTTCAAATTTTTGTCCTATATTTTCTCTAGAAATATCTTTAAATAAAATTTTTTTCATATTAAAATCTAATATTAAATGATTTATAAATAAATGGGTAATGAATTGCTTTTTTGAGAGAAAATTTATAAAATAAATTAGACTTATATTAATAATATGGAAATTCAAAGAACATTTGTTGCTATAAAGCCTGATGGTGTGCAAAGAGGAATTGTGGGAGATGTAATATCTAGATTCGAAAAAATTGGTCTGAAAATTATTGGAATGAAATTAATTCATGTGGATCCTAATTTTGCAAAAAAACATTATTCAGATCACTTAGAAAAACCTTTTTATAGTTTACTTGAAAAATATATTACATCTGGCCCTGTAATTGCAATTGTTTTGGAAGGTGTTAATGCAATTGATATTGTAAGAAAAATGGTAGGTGCAACTGCTCCTTCCAAAGCTAATCCTGGAACTATTAGAGGAGATTATGCCCATATGAATTATGCAAGAGGAGATAATCATGATTTAGGTATTGTAAATATTATTCATGCCTCTGATGTTCAAGAAAATGCTGAAAAAGAAATTCATTTATGGTTTAGTGAATCAGAAATATTTGATAAATATGATACAGTACATCAAAAATTTATGTAATATTTTTTTTGTTAATTTATATGTTTTTATATAAAAATATATTTTTTAAAATTATAGAGTTTTAAGGTTTTAATTTTATAATCTAAATATTTATAAAAAACACTTATTTATATAATTATATTATGATTAAAATTACATTTATTGATGGTCAAAAAAAAGAATACGAAGCTGGGGTAACTGCCCAGAACATAGCTGAGTCCATTAGTCAAGGACTTGCAAGAATGGCAATTGCTGCAAAAGTAAATAACAAATTAGTAGATTTGACGACGACCATCGATAAAAATAGTACTGTAGAAATAATAACTGCAAAATCTCAAAGTAGTTTGCATATATTAAGACATACGACTGCACATATTCTAGCACATGCTGTTTTAAGATTATATCCTAAAGCAAAAATCACAATAGGTCCTGTAATTGAAGATGGTTTTTATTATGATATTGATTGTGATGAACTAAATGATGAAACACTAGAAAAAATCGAAAAGGAAATGCAAAAAATCATTAAAGAAGATTTACCTATTAAAATAGTTTATAAAACAAAAGAAGAAGCTCTAGAATTTTTCAAAGACAATAAATATAAAAAAGAACTAATTGAAGCAATTTCAACAGGAGACTTGCTAGAAGAAGAGCAAGAAGATATTCAACTAGGTAAAAATGGTAAATTAAAATTTTACCAACAAGGAAACTTTAAAGATTTATGCAGAGGTCCTCATCTTCCAAAAACTGGATTGGTCAAAGCTTTTAAACTCGAAAAAGTAACAAAAGCGTACTGGAGAGGTAATTCTAATAATAAACAACTTGCAAGAATTTATGGTAATGCTTTTTGGAAAAAATCTGATATGGATAAATATTATGAAAATTTACAAGAAGCATTAAAGAGAGATCATAATGTTTTGGGTAGAAAAATGGATATCTTTACGACTTCAGAATCTGTTGGAAGAGGCCTTCCCTTATTTAAACCAAAGGGAGCAAAAATGTTTCAAATTCTACAGAGGTTTGTTGAAGATGAAGAAGAAAAAAGAGGATATAAATTAACTAAAACACCTTTTATGGCTAAGAAAGATTTGTATGAAATTTCAGGACATTGGGCACATTATAAAAATGATATGTTTGTTCTTAAAGAAAATAGTACTGAGTTTGCATTTAGACCTATGACATGTCCTTATCAATTTCAAATATATAAATCGAAACAAAGAAGTTATAGAGATTTGCCGCTTAGATATAATGAGACATCTACTCTTTTTAGAAATGAAAAAGATGGAGAACTTCATGGCTTAATTAGATTAAGACAATTTACAATTTCAGAAGCTCATCTAATTGTAAGGCCTGAACAACTTGAAGATGAATTTAAAGGTGTTTTAGATTTAATTAATCATATTATGGTTAAATTGGGTATTGAAAAAAATATTTGGTATCAATTTTCAAAATGGGATCCTAAAAAAGCAGGTGATAAATATATTGATAATCCTGAAATGTGGGAACATGGTCAAGCTAAAATGAAAAAAATCTTGGATGAACTAAAATTAGATTATGTAGAAGCAGAAGGAGAAGCTGCGTACTATGGACCTAAATTGGATATTCAATTTAAAAATGTTTTTGGGAAAGAAGATACCATCATTACAGTTCAAATTGATTTTGCTCTACCTGAGAGATTTGATATGACATATAATGATGAAAATGGGCAAAAGATGAGACCAATTGTGATTCATAGAACATCGATTGGATGTTATGAAAGAACTATTGCAATGTTAATTGAGCATTTTGCAGGCAAATTCCCGTTATGGATTAATCCAGTTCAAATTGCTATAATTAATGTAGCTGATAGACATATAGATTATTGTAATACAATTAAAAACAAACTAGTTTCAAAAGGATTCTTAGTTGAAGTTAATTATCATACTATGACAGTTGGAAACAAAATTAGGTTGTTTAATGATAGAGATAAACCAAATTATATGTTAATATTAGGAGATAAAGATGTAGAAAGTAAAACTATCTCAGCAAGAACTCGAAAATTAATTAATGGTAAAAATGAGGTAATTACGATGAAAATTGATGATTTTATTGATATGATAACAAAAGAAAGGGATAATAAAGAAATTAAAGAGTATTAATTTAAAAAAAAATAAAAGTATTATTTTTTCTATATATTTTAAAGAATTAACATTAAGTTTTTAAATGGATTGAAACGTTATATTGTATGAGTATTGAGCAAATTATAATTTCTTCTAGTTATATTGGAATTTTTTTATTGTTAATATTAAATGGAATTTTTGGATTTCCTTCTTCTCAAATTATATATATTATTGCAGGATGGTTTGCATATAGCGAAGATATGAATTTGTTATTAATTGTTTTACTAGGGGGAATCGGGCATGCAATTGGGAATGCTATTTTATATGAAATTTCAAGAAAAAAGGGTTTAAATTATATTTTAAAATTTAAACTTATTCCTAAATCTGAAATTTGTAAAGTAAATGCAGTGATGCAAAAAAAAGGCTATTGGTTTTTGTTTTTTGGGAAATTTGTTAATCCTATAAAAATTATACTCCCAATTCCTTGTGGTATTTCTAAGATGAATAGATTTATTTTTAATTCTATTAATGTTATTACAACTATATTATGGGCTATTATCTTTGTGTCTATAGGATATATCTTTGGTAAAAGTTGGGATTTTGCATATTATTATGGTGTGATTATGATAATTTTAAGTTTTAGTATTATGTTTATTTTTTATAGATATATGAATTCACAAGAAATTTTAAAATTAGTAAAATAAAATTTTGATTAATTATTATAAACCTTTTAGTTTAGATTCAATTACTTTTAAATTATTTTGTATTCTATTTAATTTATCGTTTTTATCAGCCTGAGTGTTTGGATAAATTATTTTTTGCTCTGGTTTGGAATTTTTTTGTTTGTTTTGTTCTTCTTGTTTAGTTTCTCTAATACTTTTGTTGGATTTTATCAAACCTGATTTCATCTTTTTTTCTAAATTGATAGTTTGCTTTTCTGCTTTAATACTTTTATTTAAAACATTAATTTGACCGTCTAATTCATTGATTTCTTTTTTTGTGGATGATAAAAAATTCTTCACATTAGGTAATTCCTTTTTTAATTGTATATATAGTTTGTTAATATCGTCAAGAGACTGTTTTATCTCTTTTGTGACCATTGATTTATTTTTTCTAATTTCTATTACTTTTTGATGTTCTTCTTGCATAACTAGAGCACTTTGAATACCTAATAAAATATTTTTCTTTTTTTCACTATAATTTTGCATACATATATATAAACTTTCATATCCATCCTTTTGATTATTTTTTTGTGTCATTTTTATAAAGTTACGTGGTCTAATTTAGTTATGATATCATCAAGATTTGAATTCCAATTTTCAAAAATTTTATTTTCCTGTATGTTCAATCTGTCATAAGTGTTAAATAAATTTTGAATTTCTTGTTCTTTTGCTTTAATGCGCTTTAATAAATTAACAACTTCTTTGGTTTTGTCAATCTTAATGTATATCTCTCTATTTTTTTCCATTTTTTTATTAGTTATCAAATATTATACTATCTACTTGATACAATTTATCTTCAATTATTTGGAAATCTTTTCTTAAATTTTCAAATTCAATATCTTCTTCTGTTTTAATATCCAATATTTTTAAATGAGTTTCTGAAGATTCTTTTACTTTAGTTTTAACATTTTCGATAATTTCTAATAAATCTTTAAATTGTTGTGTTGTAACATATTTAATGTCTTCTTTTTTTAAATTATGTTTTTGTTTAATAAAACTTAAGTCTAAGTCCTCTTTCTTATCTTTACTATGACTTTCATTAGAATGTTCTAACATATCTTGTGACTCTATACTATCCTCATTTTGATCATCAAGAGGCGATTCAATATCTAATTCTGAAAAATCAAATAATGAGTCAGCTTCTTCACCTTTATTTGAATCATTATATTGATCAACACCTAAATTTTGATTTGGTTGAGAATTACCTTGGTAATTGTTTATTGCAGAAACTTGATTTTTAATGTCGTTCAAATTCTCTCCAGCTATAGAAGGAGCACTAAAATTACCTGTTTTATATTGTGGCATAGGTATATTATCAGCCTGTGAATTTACATTATTATTTGAAATTTCACTATTTAAATTTGCTGTCTCTGATATTGGTGATACAGGAGGTGGTGCCACCTTACTGCTATCATTTTTATTTTCTTTTTTTTTCCCAAATAATCCCATATTATTTTTTATATGACTTGATATATAATCTTTTTTAATTATCTAAAAAAAACAAACTCCATTTATCCTTGAAAAGTGAATAATACTTCGTATTAGTCTTATAGTTCTTTTTGGAACTCTATTAACTTCTGAGACATTTCTTTAATTTTAGACGGTGTAGTTTTACCTGTTATAATTAATTCATTTTTAATTCCTTTAATAACATCTATTACATCTTGTTCATTAATTATACCTTTTGATATAACATCGTTTAACTCATCTGCAATAACTGGACTTTGTTTTTTCAGAGCTGTACTTAAGAGCATTAATCCATCTTGTGCTTCCTTATTGTCTAAAGTTATATTTTCTTGCCTAAAGTTGCCAAATTGATACCTTTTTATTCCTGTTTTTACAAAATCAAATCTACCATACATGCGGTTTTCAATATTCCATTTTTTTAATTGTGTAAAAAAAATTGCATCTCCATATATGTCATCTCCTTTATCAAAATAAATTAATTTTACGTCTTTTTTTAAGATAAAATTTTTCAACAAATACCCAATTGCATAAGTAGAAGTACCCTTACAATTACCATAAATATTTATTAAACCTTTTTTAATAAGTAGTCCTTTATTTGTTGAGTAATTACATATTATTTTAATATTAAAATTCTCTTTTATCTTTTCATAAGCATTTTTATCTTTAGTACATAACAATATTTGAGTTTTAGGCATTTTATTTATTAAAATTGATTTGATTTTTATTAAAGGGATTTTTTTAAAATCAAAATTATCAAATATTAGTATGTCATAATTTTTCAATGAATTCCAAAACATATCATATGTAATTGCAGAAAATTCTACTTGGGGAATAATAGATTGAAGTATCTTTTTATCATCTTTTAAATTAAAAATGTCAACATGAAAACTATTTAAATTTTTTCTAAAATTATAAGACAAACTCAGATTTTCAATGAAATTATTTATCTTATTAACTTTATCTGACGAATCTATATATGCTATATTTAAATTTTCCCCTATTGCCTTTATTAAAGAACCTACGGCTATATTAGAAAAACCATCTATTTTATTATCATAATAAATATATGTTTTTCTGTTTTGAATTTCTTTCATATTATAAATTACAAAACTTATAATATTTAAATATATTTGTTTTATCTTGAAATGAAGATTGGATTGTTTTGATTTTTTTTGGAATAGTATTTTTCATAATATCTGATTTTTAATGATACTTGGATTATGTATCCTAATGAATTATCATATTACTTGTTTTCTATTGACTTTTTTAAGAATGTATTTGTTATATTATTATAATATTTTTAATATAAAATTAGATAATAAAATAGATAATAAAATTACTATGTGAAAAAAATTAACAAAAAATATTAAAATATAATTTAAGATTATATTATATATTACTTCAACTTGTTTGATTAGTTATTGAATTATAAGGTATTAATGTGAATTTTGTTTCATTATTATACAGAGAAACAACACCCTCCTTTTCAATATAATCAATTATTTCTAAAATTGTATCCTCTCTAACTTGATAAGCTAAAGATATGGGGATAAGTGTAACACTGTCATTTTGATTATAGTGAATTGTGACTTGCTGATTTTGTTCGATATTAGCAATTATATTATTCAATGTTTGTTGCCTGCCATATTCTTGATTTTTTGTTGCGATATTTTGTATATTAATTGAATAAAAAATATATCCACATAATATTACCAAAAAAAAAACTAGTATGAATGTAGTGATTTTATAATAATTTATTTCTTCTGTTTTTTGATTTTTTGTTCTTTGTTTTTTGATTTTTTCTCTCATATCTAATTATAAATTGTTTTTTATTATAAATTTATTTTTTTTATTTATATAAAAAATTAAACTAAATTTAAAAAAAATCATTTATTTTCTCATCACCATATCGTTGAATGTGTTGCTCTTGTTTTATCTTTTGAAGAGTTTTTGTTACAATTTGAGGATTCTTATTTGAAAAATATATTTTAAGTCGTGTTATATCAAATGTTTTTGAACAGTTTATACATTTGAAAGATACTTCTGCTAAAGTCATTGAAAAAACTTTACAATTTGGACATTTAACTATTTTATATGTCATGTTTTATTTAATATTTTTTAATTTATAAAAATATTTATTATAAAATATAGAGAACTTGATAAATATGCAATTGTCTGTATATATGTATATATTATATGTTTATGTTTATGTTTATGTTGATCTGATTATATTACATGCTTAGAATATATTAAAATTGATAAATTATTAATATTTAATTTTATTTTTAACACTTATCTTTATTCATTTACTAAAAATTTGTTGATTTTAAAATTCTTTTATTTTTTCTTCTAGTATTTTGTTTACTATTTGAGGTTTTGCAGTACCTTTAGTTTCTTTCATTACTATTCCAACAATAAAATTAAGCGATTTAGTGTTTCCTGATTTGTAATCTTCTATTGCTTGAGGTGCCGATTTTAATGCACTTGTTACTAAATCTTCGATTTCTTTTGTGTCTTGAACTTGTAATAAATTATTATTTTTAATATAATTTTCAATGTCAAATTTTTTATCATAGAGTTTTTCCAACAATTTTTGAGCAGTGGTATAGGAAATTTTTTCTTCTGAAAGCAACCTGAGTATTGTTAAAATTTCATCCTTAATATCTTTTGTTTCTAAATCACTAAACGTTGCTTTATTATAATTTAAAACCCTTAAAACTTCTCTTCTTAAAAATAGCCCTACTTCTTTTGGATTTAATTTTTCACTGATTGCATGTTCATAAAGAGATGTTAAGTATAAATTGGATACTAGTACTTCTATATCTTCTTTAGATAACGAATATTTCAAATATTTATTTCTTTTTTGAGATGGTAATTCGGGAATTGATTGTTTTAAATAATTTATTAATTTATTATCTACTTTTATATTAGGCAAGTCTGGTTCTGGAATAAACATATAGTCTTGTGCATTTTCTTTAGAACGCATAAACTGAGTTTCATCTAAATCCTCATTATACCTTCTTGTTTCTTGTTTTATGCTTTTTCCTTCTTTAATTAATTTTTTTTGTCTTTTTATTTCACAAAGGGCGGCATTAACAATATTATTATAAGAATTGACGTTTTTTATTTCTACTCTTTTATATCCACTCTCTTCAATGGATACATTAACATCTGACTTTATATTGAAGTTGTCATCAATTACGTGTAAATAATTTGCTGTTAATATTAACTCTTTTAACCAATCTTTCAATTCTTCTGTTGATGTAAAATCTGGCTTTGTTACTATTTCAGCAAGTGGATATCCACTACGATTATAATTAATATTACCTGTGATTGGATCCCATGCTGCTGGGTCTTCTTCTATGTGTAATTCTTCGAGCCTTATACCTTCAAATTCTCCTCCTACTCCTGTTGGTATTATATGTCCACCAGAAACTGTTCTTTGAAATCCGGTAGGCATATCTGGCCAAGTATAATGTTTTCTTTGAAAATTTGTTTTGGGAGTAATTTTAGATTTAAATATAATTGCTAATTTTAATATCTGATATAAAGCTGTTTGATTAATAAGCATTGGCTTAGAACCTGGTTGACCTGTGCATACAGGACAAATGTTTGTATTTGCTACATCTAAAGAAGTGGATTTTTTACATGTACAAAATAATTTCTCTTTAGTTTTTAAATACATATGTATTTCTAGACCTATTTTTATTTTTC
>JBMCRE010000003.1:0-79980 GCA_048625195.1 Nanobdellota archaeon
TTTTTTAATTTATACTTATACATATATTTTTCAAGAAGTTTTTGATAAAACCTTTCACTATATTTACTTCTATTCTTGTTGGTAAAAATGTATATAGTATAGATTTCATTACTATCTAAATAATCTTTGAGGTATAATATTATTTTTGAGTATATCTAAAGCTTGGAATATAAGAACCACCTTGTGCAATATTAGTTTTAGAATTTTTGTCTTTGGCAACTCTTCCAAAAGGAAAAAATATTCCTTCAAATGATAATAAATTATAATCATAAGTACAATCATTAATTCTTGTAAGATTTAAATGTGATTGTAATATTATTCTACCTGATTTTAATTTTTTGTTATCCCTTTTTAATTTTTTTAGTTCTCTTTCCCATTCTGTTTGGGATATATCTGAACCAATTATAACTCCAATTCCTTGTTCACCAGAATTTGGTTTTAAAACCCATTTATTTTTAGAATTTTTTAATTCATTAAATTTATCATTTCTTATAAAATCTAAAAAATCATAAGTTTCAGGAATATAGTCTTTAATAAATGATTGAGATTCAGAAGATAATTTTGATTGAAATTCTTTATCATTTAATAGGATGTATAATTTTTTTACTCCTAAAACGCCACTTGAGAAAGAATTAAATATGCAGACTTGACCTAATTTAGATGCGTTTATTAAAAAGCTTACTTTTTTAATCAATTCATTTGATTTAATTCTTCTATTAACAAATCCAACTTTTTTTCCTTGATAAAAAACTCCTTTATGATTATATAATAATTCAGGATCATCATTCATAACAATTGATACATCTAAACCTTTACTTGATAAATATGACTTTAATTGATTGTAGGGGATTTGTTCTCCACTTCTATCTCCCAAAATTAAAAATTTATCTTCTAAATTTTTTCCAACTCTTCTTTGATAATTTTCAAAATATTTAATCATCGAATCAGATAAGGCATCCATCCTATCATATAATTTCAAGTTATATTTTTGTTTTAATTCATCTAAAGCAGGGTCTTCTTGAAAAAGTATTCTTTCAATTCCATCAATATTATATATACCTCCAGGATTATTAGTGTTTAGTTCCATAAAAATTAATTTTTTTGAATCTTTTAGTATTCCTCCATCAATTCTAAAAATCTGTGCAGGATTATTATTTCTTATATAATCTAATGCTTGTCTTTGATAGTCTAAAAATTTTAAATAATTATTATTTTTTCCATATAAGATTAAAGGGTATATTTCTGAGAACAAATTATTTGTTTTATCTACTAATGTTTGTAAATATTTAGATACTGAATTTCCAAAAAAAAAGGGTTGATTAAAAAATATTTGAGTATCAGATTCTTGAGAATAAATATATCCATTTTTTTTAAGTAAATTATTAATATTTTCATAAAATTTTTTATCGTGTAATTTTCTTGCAAGTTCTCGATATTCTCTATTTATTTTTTTAGAAAATGGATGTATTTTCATCATAATCCATAATCATATATTAGAATTTATAAAGTTATCGTAAAGTAGTAGTAACAGGAAGAGGTTATTTTTCTTTAAATAATTTTAAGAATGTGTTGTTAATTTCGTTTTAATATGTAAATTTTTTTAGATTTTAATTAAGTTTAAATACAAGTACGAGAAATTTATTTTGATTGTTAAATGAATATTTTTGATTTTTTTTGAATTTACAAAATTATTTAAAAACTAGGAAATTAAATTTTTTATGAGTTTTTTAGATTTTAATCTGAATATATAAAAGTTAAAATGAAAAAAGAGAAATTAAAAGTAGGATTTTATTCATTTACATCTTGTGAGGGTTGCCAGATGGTTTTTATTAATTCTCAAGAGATATTTGGTAATTTGTCACAAATTGTTGATTTTATAAGACTTCCAATTATTCAACAATATAATTATGAAGGTCCATTTGATATTGTTTTTATTGAAGGGGCAATTACAACAAAAGAACAAATAAAAAAGATAAAATTAATAAGAAAAAGAACAAAATTTTTAGTTGCTCTTGGAACTTGTGCGACTTTTGGAGGGGTGAATATGAATTTAAATTTTAAAAATCAAGTTAAAAAAACACAGAATAGCCAGGATTTTAATTTTATTAACATGATTGAAGTAAATTCTTTAGATAAACATGTTAATATTGACTATAAGATTATGGGGTGTCCTCCAACTAAAGATGAGTTTAGAAATTTAATTAATATAATTTATAAAACGAATAAAATTCCTGAAGTATATACTAATGCTGTGTGTGTTGAGTGTAGATTGGAAAAAAATCCGTGTCTTTTAGGAAAAGGTCATGATTGTTTAGGTCCTGTAACAGTAGGAGGATGCAAGGCTCTTTGTCCGTCGAAAGGGATTAAATGTTATGGATGTAGAGGACCTGTTAAAAATTCACAGAAAATTGATTTTCTTGTTAATCTTTTTTCTAAAAGAGGTTTAAGCCATGAACAAATAGTTAGAAGATTTTCTTTATTTGCAGGTACTCCTAAAAGATTTCAAAAAGAAAAAAAAAATGAGTAAAATAATTAAATTAGATTATATAACAAAAATAGAAGGTCATGCTAAGCTTTATATTAAGATTGAAGATAATAAGGTTAAAGATGTTAAATTAGAAATATATGAAGGTGCAAGATTTTTTGAGGATCTTGTAAGTAATTTAGAAGTAAAACAAATTCCTATAATTACTTCAAGAATATGTGGAATGTGCTCAGTATCTCATCAAATAGCCTCGTGTATTGCAATTGAGAATGCATATGAATTACAAGTTTCAACACAAACTAAAATATTAAGAGAAGTTATTTTATTAGCATCAACAATTCAAAGTCACATAATTCATTTGTTTTTTATGGTATTACCTGATTATTATAATAAATCAAGTGCAATTGAACTTGCAAAAGATCAGCCTCAGGTAATAAATTTAGGAATTAAAATTCTTTCAATTGCAAAAAAAATACTTAATATAATAGGGGGAAGAGAAGTACATTCAGTAACTTTAAGAGTAGGTAGAATAATTGCATTGCCTAGTAAAGAAGAAATTGAAGAGTTGAAAATAGAAGTCGAAAAAGAATTAGATGCAATATTTGAAGATTTTACAAATATATTTTCAACATTACAAAATCCAGAATTTCAATCAGATTCAAATTTTATAACACTTTATAAAAATCAAATTCATACTATGGAGGATGAGAAATATAATTTAGATCACTATATCAATGATATTTCTTTTAAAATGAAAAAATATTCTTCTTCTAAGTTTATTAAATTAAATAATAAAAATATAATTACTTCAGCTTTATCAAGGTTAAATATGAATCATAAAAAATATCAAAATAAAACTAAGGAGTTTATTTCAAAAATTAATATTAGGCTTCCAAGTAAAAATCCTTTTGATAATAATTTTGCTCAAGCAGTAGAAATTATCGAATCTTTTGAAAAAACAATTAAGGAGTTAGGTAAAATAAAAGAAATAAAGCGTGAAGGGCATATTTTATTAGATGAAAAAAAAGTATTAAAAGGAAGAGTTGCAATTAATGTCCCAAGGGGAATTTTGATTCATGATTATGAAATAGAGGAAGGTGTTATAAAAAAATTAAAATTAATAACACCTACTACGCAAAATATACAAAGTATTGAAGACGATATAAAAAAACTTCTTCCACAAATTCTTGATAAATCTAAAGAGGATGTTATTAATATGATAGAAAGATTAATTAGGGCTTATGATCCATGTATTAGTTGTTCAACACATTTTTTGAAAGTTTATTGGGAATAAAAATAATATTTTTTTTAATAATTAATATTTAATTGTATTTTCATATTTTATTATTGCTTTATTTTTTTATCTTTGTTTGTTTTTACAAAATTATTTAAAATTTTAAAAATTATAGTTATTTATGAGAAAAGTTTTTTGTTTTGGAAATGAATATTTTGATGGTGATGAAATAGCAAAAGAACTTTCTAAAAAAATAAAAAATTCAGATTTTGAATTTATTATTGCTCAATCACCAACTGAAATACTTAATATAGAAAAAGAATTGATAATTCTTGATGTAGCAAAAGGAATAAAAAAAGTTCAACTTTTAACAGATACATCAAAACTTGAATATTTTCATTCTACTAGTGTTCATGATTTAGATTTGAGTTTTTTTTTGAAATTGATGCAAGAAACTGGAAAAATAAATGATGTAAAAATAATTGCTCTTCCTTTTGGAAATAAAGATTATGAATATTTAAAAAATGAAGTAGAAAAAATATTGAAAAAAATTTGATATATTTTTTTTATTTTTTGTGATTTATTTTATCTGTGAAAAAATATGCTAATTTATATTTATTTCAATATGTTTATAAATTTTGAAAGTATAATATAGGTTACTATGGAAAATCAAAATAATAAAGATAATATACCTTTAATAGGTGAAAAGTTCCCAAAATTTGATGCTGTAACTACTCATGGACTTAAGACTTTTCCTTTAGATTATCAAGGAAAATGGATTGTTTTATTTAGTCATCCTGCAGATTTTACACCAGTTTGTACAACAGAATTTGTAGCATTTAATAGAAGACTAAAGAAGTTTGAAAAGTTAAATACACAACTTGTAGGATTAAGTATTGATCAAGTATTTAGTCATATTAAATGGATTGAGTGGATTAATGGAACTTTAAAGGAAGAAATAGGATTTCCTGTTATTGCAGATGATAGAGGACAGATTGCTCAAATGCTTGGAATGATTCATCCAGGAAAAGGTAATAATACAGTGCGAGCAGTTTTTATTATAGATGCAAAAGGAATTATGAGAGCAATGTTATATTATCCACAAGAAATTGGAAGAAATATGGATGAAATTTTAAGGATGATTGAAGCTTTACAAGTGTCAGATAAAAATCATGTTGCAATTCCAGCAGGATGGCCTAATAATGAATTAATTAAGGATAGAGTTATTATTCCTCCTGCACAAAATGAAAAAGATGCTAAAGGAAGATTAAAAAAATATGAAGGTTATGATTGGTGGTTTGTACACAAAAAATTATAATTTTTTAATTAAAAATTAATGGAGAATTTATTTTAAATCATTTCAAATTATTTCAAATTATTTTAAATAATATAAATAATATAATAATTTTAGATATATTTTTATTCTAATCCAATTATATATTCATCTAATAAATTATAATTAGCAGTATTTTTTGTTATTGAATAATTTATATTATTAGTTTGATTTGAATTATCTAAGAAATTCCATCCTAAAATTGTTCCATTATATAAATTATTATTTGTAATGTTTGACCAATTATATATAGGATTGAATGAACCATAATTAAAACTTTTTTCAACAAGGTCTATTGTTTTCATATCTCTTGATGAATTAAGATTATTTTTTATGTTAATATTTATTTTATACATATCATTAGAATTAATCGAAGTAATAGATTTAGAGATACTATTGTTTATTTGAAGAATTTTTAAGAAATTTTCTTCTTTTGCAATTGAACTTAAATTGTTAATTTCATCAGTTGCATTTATAGTCCAATTATAATACCCTGATTTTAATTTTATATTTAAACTATTATTAACATAAGAACTACAATTAATTGTTTGATTTAGTATAGAATTTAAATACAAATAACATGTTAAATTAGTTTGAGGAGATTGTATATGCCAACTAAAATTAACTTTATCTAAGGTTAATAATTTAGTATTATTTATTGGGTAGAGTAATTCTATTATTGGACCACAAGGTATTTTGAAATTAATATTTGAATATGTCGTATGATTGGTTGAATTTTTATTATCTGTTGAGTATAAATCTGTTAAATTATATTGTCCACATATACTAGTATTAGTAAAAACACCACTCCAGTTACTTGTATAAGTTTTATAATTGATATTTAATTTTGTTAAATTCCAAAAAATTTTATCTAATTGAAATTCTGAGTAATAATCAAAATAAACACCATTAATTTTTAAATCTCTATTTTGAGCATTTTGCCAAGCAGATAAAATAGTTTTATTTGTTATATTAATTGAATAAATTCCTTTTTGTGTAATGTTTAAAGTTCCAACATTTAACCAATTATCGTTTCCAATTGATAGTTCAAGTTCTAAATCAGGATTATTATTTCCTCTTGGAGAGGAACCAGAATTGTTGTAATGAGTTACATTTATGTTTATATTGATCATTGTAATATTATGAGTTTTTTGTGAGAAGGCATTATTGTATGTTTTAATTGTAACATTTTTTTCAATATCATTTCCTCCATTACCTATTGTTATTGGTCCATTTTCTATAGCAAACCATCTTGTAACTTCATCGTTATGAGTATCACAATAATTTGCACCATCTGTTTCACAATATCTTATATCAGCACTACTTGAAGTTAAACTTTTTGCCCATGGATATGCAGGATCTTGTGGACCTGATTCTGAATTTACCATTGTAAAAATTCTAGGATTATTGTATGTTTCTCCATAATTGATTGTAGTCCAATCAGAATTACCAATATTTTGGGTGCCGCCTGCAAATTTACTAAAGTTTGCATTTGTAATATCTATTGCAACATATCCAAATTCTTCAATTGCAGTTCCACCGCAATTATCTCCTGTACCAGGATGATCACATCCTATAATATTTGCTCCACTTGTACTTGGTGATGTGAACCATGAATGAGCTGCTATACCATTTGTAACAGATGAACCAATATTGTATGTTTGTGGTAATGCGAAAATGTAGGGAGTATTTGTAAAGGTTTTATTAAAAGATAATGAATTAGTATTTCCATTAGTTGTTGCATTAATTTTTCCTACTTCTATCCATGAATAATTGTTAGTTTTGTCTATATCAAATACTGCGTAATGAATATTTTCTGGGAGATAATTGTTGTCACAAGTTGTTGCTCCATTATCACGACATAATGAAATATTTGCATGTGTTTTGTTTATTGAATGAATTACTGGAATAAATGGTGAATTATCATTATTTTGAGTTGTTGCAATACCAATAATTATAGGAGTTTTATTATAAGTTTGAGTAAAGGTAATTATTTTAGAAGTTCTATTTGAAAGTTCTATTTCTCCTGTTTCTCCTATAGTTTCTCCTCCAGTAAGTGCAGTATAATTTTGCGTTTGATTTTCAATATTATTAGTTATTACAGTTCGATTTATTATTTGAGGAATCAAGCTAATATTTTGTTTTGTTGAGTTGGGATTTACTATTGTTGAAATAGCAGATATAATAGTATTATTTCCATTAATGTCTGTTATAATTGCATTAATAGTATTGTTTTCATTAAAAAATATTTGAGATTTTGAAAAATTTATATAATTATTTTGAGGTAGTATATTACCATAATTCCCTGATTTATCAAAAGCCCATCCTCCTCCACTTTCTGAACCTGAGTGTGCTCTTTCATTAGGTTCGTCTACAAACATTCTAATATCATTTTTATCTCCAGTATCATAAATTACAACCCAACTTCCATCTGAACCTGCAGTTGATGTTTGGGAACCAATTATAATATCTGGTGTATTTGTCCATGTTCTAGTCCAACTTTGAGTAAAAGGTCTACCATCAGGATATCCATTAATCCAATTACCTCCACTATCACCAGTATCTTTTAATTGCCATAATATTTCATATTCAATATTACTTAATGTTCCAGTTCCTTGATCTACTGCAATCCAATAAATAGTTTCATTGTTAGTAATAGAAATAGGTGATATTGTTTTGCTTTGTGATAAACCAATACACATCTGATCAGTTGGAACAGGATTTGATTGATTTGAAGGGTGATTTTGAAATGTTAATCCCCAAGAGTTAGGATTATTATTAGTTCCTCTTGTAGATATAACTAAAGGATTAGAGTCAAATGAGTTTGTAAAAGAAACTGTTTCTCCATAAGTAGGACATTGATGATTTCCTGTTCCAGAACTTCCTACTTTATTGGTAGATAGTTTGTTTGCTTCAACTTTTATGTTAGAACCTGGAATTGTCCATGCTCCTTTTTCAATTGCAATATAGTGTATAGTTATTGTATCTGATGCTCCAAAGTTTTCATCACTACTTTTTATCATAAAGGAATTTGAAGTTACATTTGTAATCCAAACACCAATTCCATAATTATTTGTTGTACTTGAATATTCAGGAGTTGCTGTAATAATTGGTTCATTATAATTATTTGTTAAATTTATTTTTGTCCATGTTTCAGGGGATATTGATTGTGAATTCCATTCCATTTGAAAGTTTTGAGCAAAAATTTGTTGTGTGAAAATAATTATAGTTATAACTATGATTATGGATTTTAGAAATGTTCTTTTGCAATTTTGAGTACTTTTATTTTCTTTCATAAATCGTACTAAGTACGATTTAATTGATTAAATTATAAAGTTTTTAATAAGAATTAAAAAGTAATGAAAGAATTTTATTTTTTTAGAGTGGTTTGTTTTTGAGTGAAGTTTTTTTATTAGAAAAAATATTTTTTATAAATAGATGAATTTGAAAAAAATTAGATAAAATTTATAATTGTTTAATATTAA
Organism: Nanobdellota archaeon; assembly: GCA_048625195.1. Lineage (GTDB taxonomy): Archaea > Nanobdellota > Nanobdellia > Woesearchaeales > UBA583 > UBA583. The sequence continues at coordinate 8,538 of JBMCRE010000003.1, forward strand.
ATTTGATTTTTAGAAGTATTGATATAAATTTAATTTTATTGTAAATAATATAAATAATATAAATATTGATATTAGTATGCTAGTAATTGCAAATCCAATTCCCCAATCTTTATTTTTATTGTTTTTAATATTTATAATGGCAATTACTCCTAAAGTTATAGAAAGAATTGTTATTAATGTGAGAAATATTGTATAGATTAAATATTGAATTAATGGAAATAAAAATATTATGTTAAACAACAAAAAAAGTGAAATTATAAAAGACCATAAAGAATAAAAGTTAATTTCTTTTTTTATCCTTTTATATGCTTTTGTTTTTTTGTAATATTCTTGTGCTTTATCCATAGTTTAAATTTATTTTTTTTAATGATTTATGATTTATTGTACAACTACAGCAGTTCCATATACTAATATTTCTGCAGCACCACTTGACACTGCAGCAGTCATAAAATGTATATTTACTATTGCATTTGCACCAATTTTTGTTGCGTCATTGATCATTCTTTGCATTGCAGCTTCTCTTGCTTCGTCTAATAATTCTTTATATTCTTTCAATTCTCCACCTACTATATTTCTAAATCCTGCAAGTATGTCTTTTCCAAACCACTTAGCTCTAACTGAACTACCTCTTACTACTCCTAATGTTTTAACTGTTTTTTTTCCAGTAACTTCTTGGGTATTTACTATAATCATATTATATTATTTTATTGATAGTTTAAAAATTTTTGGGAAGTGTTTTTGCTTTTTTGAGATTATTTTATACTTTATTATTGTAAATTTTTAATGTATTATTTATTTTTTAAGATAAAGTAAATTTTTATTTCTAAATCTTAATTTTATATTGAAATTCAACAAAAGGTTTATATATAAATAAAAAGTATTTAAATTATGACTAAAATATTAAATGATATTCCACTTTTGACTTTCAATTCTTTATATAATCTTTTAAGAGAAGAAAAAAGAACAAAAAAACTTCAAAAATTACCAGAATTGTTTTATGAGGCTTTAGAAAAATTTTTAATAGAAAAAAAAGACGAGATAAAGCAATTAAAAAAAGATAATGTTGATATGCAAAAATTAAAAAAAGAGAGGTATATTTTTTATAATTCTAAAAAGATATCTAATGAATTATTGAATTTAAGATTTATGAAGATTAGTAATATTACAATTAAAAATAAAATTTTTGAAGATGAAATATTGTCTGAAGATAATATATTAGAAAGAGAAAAGGAATTTTATGTAAGTGTTCAAAAAGGAGTTAGTAAAATGTTAAAGTTAATTCAAATATAAAATGCAATCAAAATATAATATAAAGACTGAGAAAATTTTTTTGTTAATATTGAGTGTATTATTTATTATTTTAACAATAATTTTATTGAGAAGTATTTTTTCAGTAATTATTTATAGTATAATTTTATCGTATTTTTTATATCCTTTGTATAAAAAGTTTAATCAGAAAATAAAAAATGAGAGTATATGTGGTATTTTGACTATTTTTAGTTCTATTTTTATTGTTTTTGTACCGTTAGTTCTTTTAACATATTTTTTAATTTTAAACTTAATAAAAATTTTAGTTGAATATAAAGAATATATAGAAAATCCTGAATTATTAAATTTAGTTGTATCTGATTTTATTGGAAAAATGACTAATTCAACATTTTTTACTAATTTTGATTTTTCTGGATTAATAAATATGGTAGTATCATTTGTGTTGAATTTTTCTAAATCTTTTTTTTCTTCAATTCCTATGATGATGGCTTATTTTGTAATAATGCTTTTTATTTCTTATTATATTTTAATGCATAACAAAAAAATTTTAAAAGCAATTAATGATTATATTCCTCTTAGTATTCATAAGCAAAATCAAATTTTAACTAAAATTGAAAGAAATGTGAAATCTTTATTTAGAGGATATTTTTTAACAGGATTGATTCAAACTTTTATTGCATTTTTAGGTTATTGGGTATTAGGTGCTCCAAATTTATTGATAATTACTTTTTTAACATTGCTTACCAGTTTAATTCCATATATTGGTACTCCTTTTGTTTGGTTGCCTGTTGCTTTATTTATGATGTTTACAGGTAATGAAGTAGGGGGAGTTTGGCTTCTAATTTATGGAAGTTTGGTGATTAATTTAGTAGATAATTTTTTGAGACCTATTTTAATGAGTGGAAAAGATTCAGCTCCTCCTGCAGTTGTGTTTATAGGGTTTGTTGGAGGTATTTTTGCATTTGGAATTTCAGGAATTATTTTAGGACCTTTAATTTTGACTATTACAAGTATTTTATTAAAGTATTTAAAAGATGCTTATGAATATTGATATTTTAAAGTTATTATTTTATAATATTAGATTTTATATAAAGAGTTTTGAAAAAGTACTAATTTAATAAAATGGAGCTTATGAAACCTTTAAATTTAAGTTTTTAAAGATGTTTCTTAAAAATTGTTGAGTTTTTCAAAGTTCTATATAATTAGTTTAAGTTCTTTTTTGACTTTTTCTAAAACTTTGTTATTGACAATTCCAATTTTCATTTTAATCATTTTTTTTTCAATAGGGGTTATTTTGTCAATTCTAATTCTACTTTTTTTTATTAATTTACCTAAAACTAAATCTGATTGATTTATAGTAAAAGAATATTTAACATGTTTTAATATTGTAGTCATAGGTACAACTAAACAATCTTTAGAATAATTATTAAATTTATTATTTGATATAACTAAAGCAGGTCTAACTTTAGAATTTTCTTTATTTGAAAAAGGGAAAGATATTAAAATTATTTCTTTTTGTTTAATTTCCATTTGTTAAGAAATTTTATTTTCTAAGTATTTGTTCCATATATCATCTTCTTCGTTATCCCATACATCTAATAAAGATTTTTGATTAAGTTCAATCATATCTGAAAAATTATCAATAATATTTTGATTAACATTATTAACTTTTTCAATAAGTATTCTCCCTTTATTTTCTATAATAATTAATTCATCTCCTTTTTGAATTCCAATAATTTCTCTAATTGAAGAAGGTATGGATATTTGACCTTTATTTGTTACTTTTATTGTTTTTGTGATCATAATAAAGTAAGAATTTTCTTACTTATAAATATATCTATTTTATTTTGTAGTACTTGATAATTATTTTATCCTATATTTATTTTTAAATTTGAGAATAATATTTAGTTTAGTTATAATTTGGTAATATTTTTGTATGTTTTTTTGAAATTTTTTATAGTAAAATTTAAAAATATTTAGTTTGATTTTTTTTTATTGAATGAATTTTAATGTAAATAAATTTGAGTGTATAGAAAAGATTTTGAGAGAATATAATTATGATTTTGAATTAGTTAGAGTTATTGATGATAAATGTTTTAGTGGTTGTTTTATTGTTAAAAATAAAAAGTTAGCAAATAGATATGAGATAATTAAATTTATAGATTCAGTTGAAAAAGAAGTTATTGATAATTTTAAATCAGAAATAAATGTTTTGTCTATTTTAAATCATTCAAATATTCCAAAAATATATGATGTATTGATAGATAAAGATATTGTTTTGTTTAGGTGTGAATATGTAAATGGAATGTCTTTAGAAGAATTGATCAAAATTTGTAAGAAAAAAAATATTTATTTGTCAGAAGTTTTTATTTTAAATTTGATATTGAAATTATCTGATGCTTTGTATTATACTCATAATGAATTGAAAAGTAATGGTCAAAAAGTTGAAATAATTCATTGTGATGTAAAGCCATCTAATGTTTTAGTTAAAATTGATGAAAAAGATTTGAAAAACAATTTTAATTTGGATAATTTAGAAGTTTATTTGATTGATTTTGGGATTTTTATTTTGCAAAATGAGATAAGGAATAATTTTGTTGGAAGTATCAATTATATGTCAAAATGGCAAATTGAAAATAAAAAAATAGATTGGAGGACTGATGTTTATCAATTAACTTTATTGTATTTAGAATTATTAACTAATGAAAAACCTTTTTCTAAATTTAGTTATAAAAAAATTGTTGAATTGAAAAAAAATGATGAAATAAATATTCCTAAAAATATTTCAATAAGTAAAATAAATTTTATTAAGAAAGGAACTTTTACTAATGAAAATAAAAAATATTTAGATGAAAAAGATTTTTTAAATGATTTGAATAAATTGTATATACGTCAAAAAGTTTTGAAAAAGTTTAATGATAATAAAATGTTTATTAAAGGATTTTTTTTGTTTTCTTTTTGTTTGTTATTTTTTAATATGAGTTATCTTGTTTATGATTATAAATTTAATAGTGTTTATTCTATGTTGAAAATTGTTGAAGATAATGATAATTTATCTTTAGATGAATTAGAGCATGTTTTAAATAATATTCAAAAAAGAAGCTTTGAAAAAAAGTATTTGAGTTCTTTATTAGATGGTTATTTTATTGATAAAAATAATTCTTTATTATATCCTAGTTTTTTAGATGATAGAGGTGAATGGATTTTAATTAAAAATCATTTAGAGGCCTCTGGCGCTTTTGTAGGGTTGTTATATGATAATAGTAATGATGATTTGAAGGTATTAAATATTGCAAATAAATATGTAGATGATATTTTGAAATCGAGTTATAGAGGTTCTGATGAAAATAGATATACTTATGCATTGATTAGTGCATATCAACATACAGGTGATGAGAAATATGTCAATAGTTTGAAAAATATTTCAGAAGAGATTATAGTGGCATTTGAAAAAAAACAAGGATTGAATCAAATTAGGGATATGTATTATTATGAATTATTTTTATTTTTGTATAATTATACTGGGAATAAAAAATATTTAGATGTTTTTGAAAATAGAGTTAAGGATTTTATTAAGTATAATATTAATGAAAATGGATATGTTTATGAGAATTCGATTATTAATTTTACTTCTCCTATGGGATTTATTAGAGAAGATAAAAGTAATGTTCTTTTGGTTGAATTGGATGATAAAAAAATAGGTAAGCGTTTGTCTAATAATTATTCTAATTTAGAATATTTTGAGAATAAAACTTCTTGTTTCACAAGAGATTTTGCAATAGTTTTAATTGCTTTGAATAGTTTATACGATGTGACTAATGATAGTTTATATGAAGATACTATCGAGAGAATGGTTGATTATTATATTAAAAATAATTTGGTAGAGGGAGTAGATTATTTATTTGTTTTTAGAGCTGGAAATTTAGAAATACCTTATGATATTTTAGCAACTGTTAGGATGGTTGATTTTTTTAAAGAATATAATTCTTCTTTGTATGAAAAAAAATTAAGATCTTTATTAGATTTGAGTAATTTTAATTTAAAGTATGATCATGGTATATTGGTTAATAATGTTAAAATTAATGGTTTTCAATATCAACATAATGCTCATGAGTTGATTAATCAAACATTTGTTTTAACAGATAGAGAATTTTTGAATATTTGAAAAGTGAGTTTTATAATTTGTTTATTTTTTTATATTAGTGTGATTAAAAGTTAATAGGTTTAATTTTATTAAAAGGATATTTTTTCAAAGTATTCTATGGTCTAATTAGTTTATTTAAGGATTGTTTTATATCGATGAATTGAAATATAATTTAAAAGATATTTTAAAATTATTTATATAAAGAAAAGTTTATAATATAGAAGTATAATTTATTATTTATGAGAGAAAAACAAGTTAGATTAATTATTTTTCCAGGATATTTTTTACCTCATGTTGGAGGTTTGGAAACACATGTTGATGAATTTGTTAAGCATTTATCTAAAAATAAAAAATATGATATTACAATTTTTGTTCCTAAAATTCCTAAATTTGCAAAAGAAAAAGAGATTATATATAATAATGTTAAAGTAATTCGTTACCCTGCCTTTGAAGTTATTTCTAATTTTCCTTGTTTAAAATTTTGGGATTTGAAGTTTTGGAAATTATATTTTAGTTTGTATAAAAAAGATTATGATATTGTTATGAGTAGAACAAGATTTTTTTTAAATTCTTTTTTAGGGATGTTTTTTGCTAAGTTTAGATTTAAAAGAATTAAATTTATTCATGTGGAGCATGGTAGTGATTTTGTAAAGCTTGAAAGTAGTTTTAAGTCTTTTATTGCTAAAGTTTATGATAAAACTTTTGGAAAGTTGATTTTTTTATTAGCAGATAAAATTGTTGCAATATCTGATGTGTCTTATGGTTTTGTACAAAAAGAATTTGTTAAATTTAAAAGAGAAGTTCCTATTATTAAAAGAGGAGTTGATTTTGAGTTATATAAAAATATTAAAAAAGATTTGAATATTAAAAAAAAGTATAAAGGAAAAATTATTATTGGTTCTTTGTGTAGATTGTATAAATGGAAAGGTGTTGAAAATGCAATTAAAGCATTTATTAGTTTAGATTATGATGTTAAAAAAAAATGTGTTTATTTGATTGTTGGAGATGGAGAAGATATTAATAGGTTGAAAAAATTAGCTTTAAATGAGAAAAATATTGTTTTTTTAGGTTTGGTTGATTTTAATAGAGCAATTAGTTCGCTTAAAAGTTTTGATATTTTTATTCATTCTTCTTATATGGGAGGTGCTTTGTCTAATTCGCTTCTTCAAGCTTTGTATTGTAAATGTTCTGTTGTTGCATCTCCTAATGAAGGTGCAAAGGAAGTTGTTTTTAATGGTAATACAGGTTTATTATTAAAGAATAATTCTGTTGAGGAATTGAGACGAGGAATTTTGAAATTAATTATTGATGAGCATTTAAGAGAAGAGTTAAGTTTGAATTCTAAGAAGTATATTGAAAAAAATTTTAGTTGGAATGAAGTTGTTAAGAGTTATGAGAGAGTTTTTGATGAGGTTTTGAAGGGATGAAGAGATTAAGGGCTTGAGGGCTGAAGAGCTGGAGGGATGAGGGCTGAAGGGTTATAGTTTTTATTAAACCTGTTTGGAAATGGCTTTTAGATTTAGTTTAAAAGGTGAGTAAGAATCTTTAGTTGTTATATATGGTTTGGGATTTTGGGTTGAAGCGCTTAAGTGTTTGAGATTGAATTGAGAGAGTTATTTGTTAATTTTTGGATAAAATTTTGTGCAATTATTTTTAAAAATAAAATAATAAAATTAATCAATGTCTCTTAAGAAAATTATTGATTTTGTAAAATCTAGAAAAAAGAATTAAATAAAATTGAAAAAACATGCAATAAAGAGAATAATTCAAAGAAATTTAAATAAAAAAGTTATTATTGATTTTCTTACTAATAAAGAAATTGTAGGAATTCATAAACAAAAGAGACAAGTTTATAAATTGTGGTTTGAATATAATAATATTGAAGATTTAACTATTATATTTAAAATTCAAATTTTAGAAATTGAAATTATTACAGTTATTAAAGAGAATAATAAAAAAAGATTAAAAAATGATAAAAAATAAAAAAAAGTCAAAAATTGATTATGATTTTAATAATGATAACTTATTTGTTTATCCTAAAAAAAGAGAACCTAATGAATATCAGTTTTCGGAGTATGTTGACAATATTATATTTGATTTTGATAAAAAGAATAAGTTAATTGGAATTGAAATACTTGATGCATCTAAAACTTTAAATTTATCAAGATATAAATTGTCTTTTCTTGATAAGTGGAACTTTGAAGTAATTATTAATCAAGAAATAATTAAAATAAAGATAAATTTAAAGTTTCAAGTAAGAAATAAAATAAATAAAAATAGTATATATATTGAAAAATTGAATGGAAGTATTTTGAATTCAGTTCATATGAATTTAGCTTTTTCTTGATATTTTTTTTTAATAAATATTTTATGAAAAACATATAAAGTAGTAAGTATATTATATAAATATGGATACAACTTTATTTGTAAATAGAGAATATGAATTAAAATTTTTACAAGATTGAAGTTAGATGAATATGAAATTGAATATAAAGTGTTTGCAAAGAGTTATAGTTTATCAAAAGATGAGTTAGATGAGTTTGTTGAAGTTAATTTTTATGATTTAAAGGATATGAAAAAGTTGTGGAAGATTAGATAAAAATTTATCTTATTTTTAATTATAAGGATAAATTTTAATGTAATTAGTTTTAAATAAGTATTTTTTGATTTATTTATGGAATTTAAAATTGAAGAAATAAAAAGTAAAATAGAAACAATTAGAGGAGTTCAGGTGATAATTGATAATGATTTAGCAAAAATGTATGAAGTAGAAACAAAAGTGCTAAATCAAGCAGTTAAAAGAAATATTGAGAGATTCCCAAGTGATTTCATGTTTCAATTAAGTGAAGAAGAAGTAATAAACTTGAAGTCACAATTTGTGACTTCAAAAGAACATGGTGGTAGAAGAACATTGCCTTATGCTTTTACTGAACAAGGTGTTGCAACTTTATCTGGAGTTCTAAAGAGCAAAAAAGCAATTGAGATAAATATTCAGATTATGAGGGCTTTTGTTCTTATGAGAAAATATTTTACTCAAACTTATAATATTTTACAAAAAGTTCATCTGATTGAGAGCAAACAATTAAGGTTTGAAATTGAATTTAATCAAAAACTAAATGATTTATTTGATAAATTTGAAGTTGGGGGAATAGATAGAAAAGAAGGAGTGTTTTTTGAAGGAGAAATATTTGATGCGTGGGTTTTTATTTCTGATTTAATTAGAAGTAGTAAAGAAAAAATAATTCTCATAGATAATTATGTTGATGAGAAAGTATTAAAATTATTTACAAAGACTAATTCTAATGTTAATGTTATAATTTATACTAGTAAATTTAATAAGTTAGATTTTGAAAAATATAATCTGCAGTATGGAAATATCAAATTAAAAACTATTGATGGTATTCACGATAGATTTATAATAATTGATGATAAATTATATCATATTGGAGCATCATTAAAAGATTTAGGTAAAAAGATGTTTGCATTTTCTAAATTAGAACATTCTCTTGAAAAAATTAATAAAATATTATATGAAAGGTAATATTCCAAAGATTTATAATAAATAAGTTTAGATTAATAAATATAGAAAAATGATATTTGATTTTCAAGAAGATGAATTTGTGGAGTATAAAAAAAGTTTTAACTATTCTGTGATTGAGAGTTTAGTTGCTTTTTCAAATTTTAAAGGTGGAAAGGTTATTGTTGGAGTAGATCAGAAAAAAGAAAAGTTATTATGAGGTTTTTGAGTATGTTTAAATATATTTACATTGATGAGAGTGGAGATTTAGGGTTTAATAATAAAAAAAGTTCAAGATATTTTATTATTTCAGCTTTAATTATTGATGAACCAAATGATGCTAAAAGAATTATCAAAAATGCTCGAAGAAATAAGTTCAAAAAAGAATTAAAAAAAACAAATGAATTAAAAGCAAATAATTCTTCTAAAGAATTAAGAAGTTATATTTTAACTAAAATTAATTATATAAAAAATACAAGTATATTTCATATTGTTTTAGATAAAAAAGAAGTAAGAAGTAGTTTTTTAAAAAGTAATAAACATAAATTATATAATTTTGTTGCAGGGAAACTTGTTAAAAATATTCTAATGAATAATACAGATTTATATATTACAATTGACAAATCAAAAGGAAAATTGTTTTTAATAAATGATTTTAATCAATATTTTAAGGAAAAGTTGTTTGAGAGGAATAGTTGTTTGAAATGTAAGATTTCTAATAGTTATTCTCATAATTTTGCAGGGTTGCAATTGGTAGATTTTATTGCTTGGTCGGTTTTTAGAAAGTATGAGAGTTTAGAATCTTTTTATAATGACAAATTAAGAATAGAACAAGAGGTATTTAGTGTATGGTATTGAATTTTAGAAATACAGCACCACTAAGCACTGAAGCGAACACCTCAAGGTATTCTGACTTAGTGGTTTTACCTGATATTAATATGTGTATTTATTTATTTATAAATGTATTTATTAAATTAAATTTAATACAAAAATTAAAAAATTATGGTTTGCCTGATTTGAAAGTTTCTTTATTTGGAAGTGGATTTAATGTTTTTGTTGATTCTAAAGATTATAAAAAGACCGTCCAAAAGACCACCCAAAAAGAAACATTAACAGAATTAGAATTAAAAATTTTAGAAGTGATAAAAAAAAATAACAGATTAACTAGAGAAAATATAGCAAAAATTTTAAATATTAGTCCTAATACTGTTAAAGAATATTTAGCAAAATTAAAAAACAAAAATATTATAGATAGATTAGGTGGCAGAAAAACTGGTTATTGGAAGGTGTTAAAATGAAAAAGAAAAAAATAATGTTTTTTATAACAGGATTAGGTAGAGGTGGGGCGGAAGTTATGTTATTTAAAATATTACCTTTATTAAAAAATAAATATGATATTGTTTTAGTTAGTTTACTTGGAAAAAGTGAAGTTGGAAAAGAAATTTCTAAAAAAGGAATTAATGTAATTTATTTAAATTCAAAAGGATTTAATTTATTTAAATCAATTTTTAATTTTAGAAGAGTTATTAAACAATTTAAACCGGATTTGTTATTTACATTTTTAATTCATGCTGATGTTTTTGGACGTGTTTTTGGTAAGATGTTTGGAGTTAAAAAAGTTTATTGTTCTATTAGAAACGATTATTCAAAAGTTACTAAATTTTATTTATTTGATAGATTTAGTAGATTTTTAGTTGATAAATATGTTCCAAATTCTTATTCTTTATATGATTATTTAGAAAATAAAGTTAAAGTTGATAGAAAAAAAATTATAGTTATTCCAAATGCTATAGATTTAAATGATATATATAGTCAAATTAATTCTAGTTTTGATTTGAGAAAAAAGTTTAAAATTAATAAAAATAGGTCAATTTTAGTGAGTATTGGAAGGTTTAAAAAACAAAAGGACTATCCTACATTGATTAGAGCAATTAATATTTTAAAAAATAAATTTAGATTAAAAGTTAGTTTAATATTGATTGGGTATGGTGATGAAGAGAAAAATTTGAAATCTTTAGTTAATGAATTGGGTTTGAATGATGAAGTTTATTTTCCAGGTAATTGTTATGATGATAGGTTTTCAATTGTTAAACAATCAGATGTATTCGTATTACCTTCATTAACTGAAGGTATGAGTAATGCAATATTAGAAGCAATGAGTTTAAAAAAAGCTATTATTGTAAGTAATATAGAGCAAAATAAAGTATTAATTAAAAATAATGAGAATGGTTTAACTTTTAGAGTTGGTAATTCTGATGATTTAGCAAAAAAGATTGAGAGATTGATTAGGGATGGTAAATTGATAAAAGATTTAGGAAAAAAAGCATATAATGATATTAATGAAAAATATGAATTAGAAGGTGTTATTAAGCAATTTGAAAAAGTGATTGATTGAATTAAAATAAAATAATTAAAATCATTCTTTTCAAACGAAAGATTTTAAACAAATTTTTCTTTTATGTTGCATGGATAAAGAAAAGATAAAAAAAATATATTTAGATCAAAGAGAATATTATTTAGAAAAAAAGAGATTATATCAAGAGAAATTGATTTAAATTTTTATATAAAATCTAAATAAATTGTATTAATTTCAGGAATTAGAAGATGTGGGAAATCAACATTACTATACTTGATAAAAGATAAAATAAACCTAAAAAAAGAAGAGATATTTTATTTTAATTTAGATGATGAAAGGATAATTGATTTTCAAGTTGAAGATTTTAACAAATTGCTTGAAATTCATATGGAAATGTTTGAGATAACTAATATTAAAGATATAGTTTTGTTTTTTGATGAAATTCAAAATATTAAAGGTTAGGAGAAATTTTTAAATAGAATGTATGAGAGAGAATGAAAATATTTGTTACAGGTTCTAATGCGAAATTGCTTAGTTCTGAAATTTCAACATCTCTTACAGGGAGAAATTTGGTTCTAAAACTATATCCTTTTTCTTTTACAGAATTTCTAATTTATAAAAATAAATCATTTAATTTGGATTATTTAAGTACAGTATATTCAGTTAATCTAAAGATTTTATTTAATGAATATTTACAATATGGTGGTTTCCCATTGGTTTTGTACGAACAAAATTTACAAATAATAGATATATTTTATCAAGACATATTATGTAGGGATATAGTTGCAAGATACAATTTAAGTCAAGTTGATGAGTTAAAAAGTTTAAGTACTTCCTTAATTATAAATATTGGAAAATTATTTTCATATTCTAAATTGAAAGATATTACTAAAATGAAAAGTCTTAGCAGTTTGAAAACTTATTTAGATTATTTATCAAATTCATATTTATTATATTATTTAAGTAAATTTGATTATTTATATAATAAACAGGTTTTAAATTCTAAAAAAGTTTATGTTCAAGATATTGGTTTTCATAATAGTTTAGGTTTTAAATTTAGTAACGATAAAGGTAGAATTTTAGAAAATATTGTTTTTATTGAATTAAAAAGACGAGGAAAGAAGATATATTATCATAAAGATAAAAAAGAGTGTGATTTTATTATAAAAGAAGGATTGGATACAGTTTCTGTAATTCAGGTAACACAGAGTTTGGAGAATGGAGAAGAGTGGATAGAGACAAAAAAAAAGAGAAATAGAAGGATTAATTGATGCTTGTAGAGTTTATGGCTTAAAGAGAGGATTAATTCTAACTGAAGATGAAGAGGGATAAGAGACTAGAGAATTGAGTTTAGAGAATGGGGGAAAGAGAGTGGTTAAAATTGTAATAAAACCCATATGGAAATGGTTATTGAGTGAAGGTTTTTAAAATTGTTAATAATTGTTAATTTTATCGATTATGAACGATAATTTTATAAATAATTGACGACTATAATCTATAATATGAATACAAAAATAAGAGAAATTCTTGAAAACCAAAACCATTGGTGGTTTAATAAAAGTTTTGAGACAGGAATAATTAGAACACAATATTTCTCTAAAATAGATAGTTATATGAGTGCAAAAGAGATATTTTTTCTTGTAGGGGTAAGGCGTACAGGCAAATCAACAATAATGTATCAAATAATTGATAAACTTCTAAAAAGTAAAGTTAATGAGAAAAATATATTGTATCTTAATTTGGATGAACCATATCTTCAAAGCCAATTTTCAGATCCTAATCTAATTACTTCAATTATTGAAGAATATTTAGTTGAAAATAAAGAAATAGATAAATTATATTTATTCATAGATGAAATACAAGTATTTCCTTATTGGTCTCAAAGTTTAAAATTCATCTATGATACAAAATCTCAAATTAAAATAGTTGCAAGTGGTTCAAGTTCAAATCTAATAAAAAGTGATTTGGCAGTTAAATTATCAGGAAGATATTTTTATACAAGTGTATATCCTTTATCTTTTAATGAATACTTATACTTTAACAATTTAAAAGACCTAAAATCTATTGAAATAAAAAAAGAATTTGAAAACTACATAAAATATGGTGGATTTCCAAGGGTTGTTCTTGAAAAAAATAATGATTTTAAACAAGAAATTTTGAAAAATTATTTTCAGACAATTTACATGAAAGATATTATAGTTCCAAATAAAATTAGAAGTAATGAAGATATATACAAATTATTATACTATTTGCTCTCAAATGTAGGAAAACACTTCTCATTTACATCATTATCTAAAGTATTGAATATTTCTGTTGATACAATAAAAGAATATATAGAATATATGGCAAAAACATACTTTGTAACAATATTAAATAAATATGATTATTCTCTCAAAAAACAACTGGTAAATCCCAAAAAAATATATTCAATAGATACTGGAGTAATTAATGCAATTGCATTTAAGTTCAGCGAAAATTATGGCAGACTGCTAGAAAACCTTATATTTACACAATTAAAAAGACAAGATAAAGAAATCTACTATCATAATAACAAGTATGAATGTGACTTTGTGATAAAGGAAGGATTGGACATAGTATCAGCAATACAGGTAACTGCATCACTAGAAAGCGAACCAACAAAAAAAAGAGAAATAGAGGGTTTATTAGATGCTTGTAGAGTTTATGACTTAAATACAGGATTAATTTTAACTGAAGATGAAGAGGGAGAAGAGATGAGGGAGTTGAGACTGGAGAGTGGGGAAAAGAGAGAAGTTAGAATTGTAATAAAACCCATATGGAAATGGTTATTGAGTGAAACTCAATAAACGACTAAGAATTTATGAAATAAATTGTTATGTATGGTTATTGAATGAAATTCATTAGTATTATAACAAATATTAAAAGAAATTAATAAAAAAGTTTTTAAAGAGTATTAATGTTTTAATAAATATGTGTGGTATATTAGTTACTACATTATAACTAATTTCAAATGGATTCAAAAATTTATGAAAAAAGATTTGATAAAGAAGTGGGGGTATGGAATGAACATTATCAAAAACAAAAATTGAATTCATTGATAGAATTAGAAGTTAAAAGAAGAACTAAATTTACATTAGAATTTATTAAAAAAATAAAAAAAAATAATTTAAAAGTACTTGATATTGGCTGTGGGAGCGGGAATCTACTTCAAAAAATTAAAAAGTTAAATACAAATATTGATATAACTGGTATAGATATCTCCTCAGAAATGGTTAAAACTGCACAAAAAAATAATAATACAAAAAAGATATATCAAAAAAATATTGAGAAGGAAAGTTTAAATCAAAAATTTGACGTTATAACTTTAATGGGAGTTTTCCCATATTTTAAAAATCCCAAAAAAACAATAAAAAATATTGATAATATGTTAAAACCAGAAGGATACATTATATTTACATATAACAACAAGATATCTTTATCGTATAAAATAAATAGATTTTTCAAAAATATTGCTAGTACGTCAATGGGCAAGCATATTATTGAATTTATTAGAAAATATTTCTTAGGAAGAAAAAATAAATTAGAAAAAAGCACTTTAACATTAAGAGGATATAACATAGGGGAAATAAGAACTCTTTTAAAAAATTATGAAATCATAAAAGAAGAGGGTTTAGTCTACTCTCCAGGTTTAATGGGGAGTTTATCTGTTAAAACAGATAAGATTTGGAAAAAACTACTTCCTAAAAAAAGTGGTTATGCTAACATAGTATTTATGAGAAAGAATGAGTAATGAGAATGAATCTAAAAAGAAAATATTATTTGTAATAGCATCATTAAAATTAGGTGGTGGTGCAGAAAGAGTTGCAAGTATAATTGGCACACAATTATATAATAAAAAATATGACATTCATTTTTTAACTTTTTATGATAGAAGAGAAAAATATAATTTTAAAGGAAAATATTTTTCATTAAATGAAAAAGATAGTTCTAATATTCTAATTCAATCAAAAAAATTGATAAGTAGAGCAAGAGCTATTGCTAAATACTGCAAAAAACACAAAATTGATACATCAATTGGATTTATGGAAGAAGCAAATTTTCCATTAGTTTTAAGTAAACAATTATTTGGAAATAAAAGTAAAATTGTTGTGTCTCAAAGAGTTGATCCTTCAAAACAAAATGAAAAATATAGACATTTAACTAAATTTTTATATAATAAATCAAATAAAGTGGTTGCTTTATCAAGAGGAGTAGAAAATTTTTTACAAAAATCAATTGGTGTAAATTCAAAGAAAACAACTACTATATATAATACAATTAATTTAGAAAATATTAATGTTTTAAAAGAAGAAAAAATACCTTCTAAATATGCAAAAATTTTTACAAAAAAGAATAATATATTTATTAATATTGGTAGGTTAGAAAAACAAAAAGGTCAAAAATATTTAATAAAATCTTTTAAAAAATTAGTTGATTATAATAATAATTGTAAACTTATCATTTTAGGAGAGGGGAAATTAAGAAATGAACTTCAAAATTTAATTAATTCTTTGAATTTGCAAAATAATGTATTTTTATTAGGAAATCAAAAAAATATTTTTCCTTTTATTCAAAAAAGTGATTGTTTTATATTTTCATCAATATATGAGGGTTTCGGGAATGTTTTATTAGAAGCTTTATATTTAAATAAACCAATTATAAGTACAGATTGTAATTATGGTCCTAGGGAAGTCCTTGCTCCTAGTTTGAAAATTGATGAAGTTATCAAATATCCTTATTACGGAGAATTTGGAATTTTATTTAAACCTTTTTTAGATAAATCTTATATTGAAGAAAAACAATTATTTGAATTAATGAGAGAAATAATAGAAAAAAAAGATTTAAAAGAGCAGTATTCACAAAAAGGAATAGAAAGGGTTAAAAACTTTTCAACAGAAAATATAATTAAAGAATGGGAGAGAGTAGTATGAGAAAAATAAATCAAAAACAAGTTGAAAAAGAGCATTATGATTTTGATAATTATTCTAATTTAGAAAGATTTACTGATTATTATTATCAAACAAAAATTATTATGAATTTTGAAGGAAAAAAAATATTAAATATTGGTGTGGGAGATAATATATTAACTTCCATTATAAAAGAATATAATAAATTTAAATCTAATAATAAAAAAATTAAATTTAAAACTTTTGATATTGATTCTCAATTAAAGCCAGATTATGTTGGAGATATATATAATATAGATAAGTTTTTATTTAAAGAAAAATTTGAAGTTGTTTGTTTATTTGAGGTTTTAGAACATTTTCCAAAAAAAGATTTAAATTTATTATTGAGTAAAATTTCAAATATTACTAATAAATATGTCATTATTAGTGTTCCTTCAGTTGGGATTACTCTTAATGGAATGATAAAATTTCCATATTTTAAAAAAATTAATTATTTAATTAAATTTCCTATTTATAACAAGATAAATCATAAAGAACATTTTTGGGAAATAGGAAGAAAAAATATGAAAAAAAAAGAATTTGAAAAAATAATTTCAAATAATTTCAAAATAAAAAAAACTTTTATTAATAAAGTACAAGGGAGTCATATGTTTTTTATATGTGAAAAAAAATAAAATGAAAAAAATAAAAAAAGGGGTTTTTTTAGATAAAAAAAACAAAATTGTTTATAAATATATTAATTTATCTTTTAAAGAACCAATGAATATTCTCTCCCAAGAATTTCAAAATCTAAAAGAAGCACAGAATTTTAAAACTAATTCTAATATTAGATTTCCTGAACCAATTAGTTTTAATAAGAAAGAAAAATATTTTACTATGAAGTTTATTGGAGGAAAAAATTTAAAAGATATTACTAATCCAATTATTTACAAAATTTTTGGCAGAGAATTAAAAAAAATTCATGAAGAAGGATTTACTCATAGTCATCTTGAAATTCATGATGTTATATATAAAAAACCTTATTTTTATTTAGTTGATTTAATGAGAGTAAATAAAAACAATAAATTGTGTGACTATGTAAGAATATTATTAAGTTTGTATTTATATATGATAAAAAAACCTTATAGATATTACAAATATAAAAAATGTTTAATGGCATTTAAAGAAGGTTATAATTTAAATGATAAAAAAATAGAAAAAAAATATTTTGAAGAAGAATTAGATTTAACTATTAATCTTTATAAAAAAGGAAATTTTATAAACAAGTCAAAAGCATTAATAGTAGATAAAGTAGTAAGAAAAATTGCTTTAAAGTAAAAAATGAAAGATAAAAGATTAGTAAGACTAGAGCAAGGAAAAAATCGAGGAAAGAATGTAGAACAAGTTTTTAAATTGTATAAAAATGATTTTAAAAATTTAAAAATATTAGATATAGGTTGTGGTTTTGGTTCATTAACTTTAGATTTTGCAAAAGAGTTTAAAAAAGTACACTCTATAGATGCAGGTAATAAGCAAATTGAAACAACAAAAAAAAGAGTAAAAGAAAATAATTTAAAAAATGTTTCAGTCCATAAAGACAATGCCTTAAATCTTAAAACAACTAATGATAAATTTGACATAATACATTTAACAGGAGTTTTTGAATGGCTTAGAGCAGGAGATTTAAATAAGTCAGCATACCAAACGCAAAATATATTTTTAAAAAATATTAAAAACAATATGAATGATGATGCAATTTTATATTCGGGAACTGAAAATAAAGGATTTCCTTTTTTTTGGATAAAAGATCCTCACAACGATAAGTGGCCATTAATGGTATTACTTCCAGAAAAACTATCTGATTTTATTTTCAAAATATTCAAAAATAGAAAATACACAGCAAAAATTTACACATATTGGACTTTAAAAAAAATGTTTAAAAAACACTTTAAAAAAGTAGATTTCTACATTCCAATTCCTCACTATCAATATGTATTTGAGTTTGCAGATATTAATAATCGAAAAGAAATTATTCAAAAATGTAATAAAGTTTTAAAAACTAAAAAATTAGATTTCAAACATAAAGTTAGTGTTAAATGGATAAAATGGACAACAAGATTTGGATTAATTAAATTATTTACGCCAGGTTTTATAACTGTTGTTAAAAAATGAAAATAAAATTTTTTACTCTCTATCATAATAATTTAATAGATTTTACAAATGAGTTAAAAAAAAGACAAAAAATTGTATTTATGTTACCTCAAAAATATAAAAAACTTCAAATTCTAAACAAAGAAGAAATAGAATATTTAAATTATAGAAATTTAAAATTATTTGGTAAAACTACTATGTATTATCCAATATTTAAACTTTTTAAAAGTATTAAAAAAGATGATACACATATAATTGTAAAACATCTTTTTCAGCCAATTAATTTTTTAATATTTCTTATATGTAAATTTAAAAAAAAACAATTAATAATATATCAACAAGATTTAAATGAAATAAATTCAAAATTCAAAATTTTATTTATAAAATCTTTTTTTAAACTGATAACTCCTAAGAATATAAAAGCATTTAGTGTTACAAAACAAGGAACAAATGAATTAAAAAAATATCTAAACCATGTAAAATATATACCTATGCCAATTGAAGATGAAAAATTTTCTAAAAGAAAACCTAAACAAAACAAAAAAGAACTAAACATCCTAACAGTTGGAAAATTAACACAAGATATTAAAAATCATTCTTTTTTGGTAAAATCAATTGAAAAAATCAAACAAAATAATCCAAATATCAAAATAAATTTAACTTTAATTGGTGCCTTTAAAGAACAAAATGACATATACAATAACTTGTTAAAAATCACAAAAAAATCTAATTTGGATAATATAAACATTATAAAAAATATGCCATATAACAAAATTCAAAAAGAATTTGCTAAACATGATTTATTTATCTTGCCTTCTATAAAAGAATCTTTAGGTTATTCAATAATAGAGGCAATGTCTGCAGGACTCCCGATTATATGTTCAAATACTTGTGGTGCTAAAAGTTATATTGAAAATAATAAAAATGGATATATATTTAATTTAAAAAAAGAAAATGACCTACAATATAAAATTCAAAATTTTATTAAAAATAATGCAATAGATACTAATAAGATAAATCAGATGTCAAAAAACAATATAGAAATAATAAAGAACAACCACGACCCCAAAACTAATGTTGAAAAATTTAGTAAATTATTAAAATAAAAAGTTTTTTAAAAAAGTTTTAATAAAAATAATATAATGGAATTTAAACTAGACTTTTTAGGAATTGGTGCACAAAAAGCAGGAACAACCTGGCTATATGAAATGCTCTCTCAACATCCTCAAATAAATATGGGAGATGAAAAAGAAATTAATTTTTTTAATGATAAGAGTTCATTTAATTCCAAAAAAATTGAAAAAAATTACCTAAAAGGAATGTCTTGGTATAAAAAGCAAATTAATCCAAAAAAAAATAAAATCAATGGAGAAATCAGTCCAAACTACCTTTTTGATAAAAAAGTGCCTCAAAGAATTAAAAAACACTTCCCAAACACGAAAATAATAGTTGTTCTAAGAAATCCTATTAGTAGAGCATACTCACAATTTGAATTTGTAAGCAAAACATTTCATATAGAAAACTCTTTTTTTAAAGCAATCAAAAAACAACCAGAATTCATACAAAGAAGTCTCTACTATAAGCAATTAAAAAGATATTACGACTTATTTAAGAAAGACCAAATAAAAGTTCTATTTTTTGAAGATATTAAAAACAATCCTCAAAAAATAATAAAAGAAGTTGAAGAATTTCTCAAAATAAAACATTTCACACCAAATAATCTAAACAAAAAGGTAAATAAAACTACTTATCCAAGATTTAAAATAATAAACAAAATACTAACAAAAATTCAAAAAATTAAAACTACTAAATTAGGTAAAAAACTATGGAAAAACAAATATTTTTGGAAACTAAACAGACAATTCATAAGTATAATTAAAAAAATCAATCTAAAAGAAGGAAAAAGAATTCAACTATCAAATAAAGATAAAAAATATCTCTACGAAAATTACTTCAAAGAAGATATAAAACAATTAGAAAAATTACTAAATAAAGACTTGTCAAGTTGGAAATACTAAATAAATCTTTTCAAAATCCTCTTAACAAACCCTAAATTAACTCCCAATTTTTTCTCAATTAATATCAATATCTTTATATCTTCTTTATCAAATATTTTTAATATAAATAATAAGAATATAAATAATCCCATATAAACTCCCCCACCTAAAACCAAATCAAAATATTTATTTATATCTAAAATTCTATAAACAATAGCTCCTAATAAAACAGATGGTACTCCTGCAATAAAACATTTTAAATAATAAATCCAATCTAATTTTAAACTAATGTGTTTATTTGCTTTGATATATAATAATGAATTTTGTAAAATAAAAGATATAGATGTTGCAATAGCAGCTCCTATAATTCCAATTAATGGAATTAAAATTAAATTTAAAATCAGATTAAATCCAGCAATAAAAATGTTGTTATAAAAGATAGATTTAGTTTTTCCTTTTGCAAAAAGTATTTGTTGATTTAATCCAAACATAATATTAATTAATAATCCTATAGATATTATCATTAAAGGTATATATGCATTAATATAACTTTTATCATATAATAACAATATAATTTGTTTAGAAAAAACTATTATTACTAAAAATATAGGTAATGTTAAAGAGAATATCCAATTAGTTCCTTTTTTATATAAATATTTTATTTCTTCATAGTTTTTCTGTGCAAATTTTTGTGAAATTATAGGAGAAAAAATATTTGTCATATTTGACCTAATTGTATATAAAAACATTGCCATAGAAAATGCAACAGAATAAATACCAAGTTCAGTAGGACTTAAAAATTTTGCAATAATTATTTTATCACCCCAATTATAAACAAAACTCATAAATCCTGAAAAAAATAAAGGTAAAGAAAATAAAAACCAATTTTTATATTCTTTTTTTTTCTCTTTTTCTTTTATTAAAAATTTATCTTTATATAAAACAAAAATAATAAAACTATATGTAAATCTAATAATTGCAATAATTAATAATAAATAAATTAAAATAATAATTTCTAGATTAAAATAAATAATTAATAATATTCCAACAATTAAAGATAATTTATTTATTACATTAAAACTAATATTTGTATGTAAATACATCTTATTACTAAGAAATAACTTTCCTGTAATTTGAGAGAACATCCTAAAGGGAATAATAATTGCAATTATTTGAATAAACTTAGAAAAAATAGAAGGAAAATTAAAAAAATTAGTAATATGACCAGAAAATATAAATAATAAAATTCCTACTACAAAAGACAAAGATAAAGGTATTAAAAAAATAAATTCCATATAACCTTTTAATTTTGCTTTACTTGTTTCTCTATAATATGTGAAATACCTTAGAATTGAATTAGTAATTCCTAATCCTGCAAGCATAATTGACAAACCTAAAATTGTTTCAACCAAAGAAAAAAATCCAAAATTTTCTGGACCAAAATAATTTGCAGCCAAAATATTAAAAATAAGTGTTGTAATAGATGCAAAAATAGCAAAAATAAGATTTATGCTAGTTCCTTTAGCAAGCGAATTGAGATCTTTTGAAGTCATTTATATATTTAATAATTATTTAATTTTAAACTTTTGCAAAAAAATAAAATAAATTATAAAATTCATATTTTAAATATAATTTAAACAAAATAACTAAATATTTTAATTATCAGATTGTAAAAATATTTTTATTTCATCAATGAAATCTAAAAAAACATTTTTTTCTTTTACAACTTCATAAATTTTTCTTTTATTTAATTTACCATATTGATGAGCTAACATATTTCTTTGATAAATAAAACTACTTAATTTCTTAGAAACTTTTAAACTTAAAACTTTATTATTATTTAAAATTTCGTATATTTCTCTGTATTTTAGAGGAGTCTCAAATTTTTTTGTACTAATTATTTCTTCTCCAATCTCTATTGTAGAGTTTATAATGTTAAAAATACACATGCAAGATGATAATAGTTTTTGTCTATTTGTTATCAAATCATTAAAATCTTTAATCTCTAAATCATTAATATCTTTTAGATATGTTAAAATTTCTTCAATCTCATAATTAATTTTTTCATTCATTTTATATAATAGGCAATAATCCTTTTCTTATATATATTCTATTTAATTTTGGTCTAAAATCAAACCATTGATTAGTAATATTATGTTTTAGAGTATTTAAATTTATCTTACTTTTGAAAACAACGCCGTATGTCATAATTTTATATTGCATAGGAAGTCCTAAATCATCAAATATGTTAATATCTAATTCATCAGTTTTGTAAAAATAAATTTTATTTTTTTTATTCATATTTAAATTACTTTTTGTAATAACACATATGTCCAAATCAGAATTACAATTATAGTTATTATTAGCATATGAGCCAAATATGATAATACTATCTACAAAATCAAAATTATATATTTTTTCTAAATCAGACCTGTATTTATTTAATAAATTTTTCATTTAAATATTATTATATATTATAATTTATAAAACTTATTAAATAAAAAAGATTTTTATTTTTTAAAATAAATTAAAACAAAACTTATAAAATAATATTTTTTTTATTAAATTATGAATATAAATTTAGATGAGTTGTTTGAAAAATTAAAAGAAATTGGTGATGAGATATTAAAAATATATAATTCGGATTTTAGTTATGAAAGTAAAGATGATAATTCTCCTTTAACAAAAGCTGATATGTTATCACATGAGATGCTAAAAAATTATTTAAAGAAAATAACTAATTATCCAATTTTATCTGAAGAGAGTAAGAATTTTCAAACAGATGATGAAAATCAAAAAATTTGGATAATTGATCCTCTTGATGGAACTAAAGATTTTATTGGAAAAACAGATGAATTTTCTATTATGATTGCTTTAATAGAAAATAAAAAACCTATTTTAGGAATAGTTTATGTTCCTGCTTTAGATATAATTTATTATGCTCAAAGAGGAATGGGAGCAAAAAAGATTGAAAATAATATTGAAACAAAATTAGAAGTTTCAAATAAAACATTATTTAAAGATTCAAGAGTGATAGTTAGTAGAAACAATATAAGGGAGGAAGATAAATCTTTGTTAAATAAATTAGGTGTTAAAAATTATAAACAAATGGGTAGTGTGGGAATTAAATTTGGAGAAATTGCAAAAGGTTCTGCTGAATTATGTTTTTATACGACTTCAAAAATTGGAATTTGGGATTGTGCTCCTTCTCATATAATATTAAAAGAAGCTGGTGGTGATGTTTTTGATAATAGAGGATTAGATCCTACTTATGATTTAAAAAATAAGAAAATGAAAAATGGTTTTTTTGGAACAAATTCTTATTTAGATAAAAATAAAATACTTAAAGCATTAAATTTTTTAAATGGCTTTGTTTTATGGTTTACAGGTTTATCAGGTGCTGGTAAAACAACTTTAGCAAATGAAGTTAGTAAAAATTTGTATTCTTTAGATATAGTTTGTCAAAGATTAAATGGAGATGAAATGAGAGAACATATAACTTCTGATTTGACATATAATAGAGAAGATAGAATAAAAAATATAAAAAGAGTTTCTTATATTGCAAATTTGTTGAGTAAAAATAATATAAAAGTTGTAGCAGATTTCATAACCCCTTATAGAGAAATGAGAGAATATTTGAGAGATAATATTTGTAATTATATAGAAGTATTTGTTTATGCTCCTTTGGAAGAATGTGAAAAAAGAGATATTAAAGGATTGTATAAAAGAGCAAGAGAAGGAAAAATTGAACATTTTACAGGTATAGATGATAGATTTGATAATCCAATTAAACCTCATATAATAGTAAATACAAAAGAAGAAGAAATAGAACAAAGCGTTGAAAAGATACTAAATTATCTAAAAAAAAATAAGTTTTTCTAAATTCCATAAATCTAACTTAATAAATTATTATAAAATTATAAAGTCAACTTTATAGATTACTATAAAATCATAAAGTTAACTTTACAGTTTTAGTTAAATTTATAAATTTATATTGATATATATAAATATGGAAAAAAATATTATATATTGGAATCCTTGGTGGAACAAGAGTTATGAACCAAAAGACATTGTTGATAGAATAGAATATAATAATATAAAAAAGTTAATGAATAGAAACGAAAGCATTTTTTTAACTGGAATTAGAAGATGTGGAAAAACTACTGCGATGTATTATTTAATAGATAATTTATTAGAAGATAATATTCTACCTGAAAATATATTATATATTAATTTAGATGATGAAATTTTAAAATATGAAAAGTTGGAAGATATTTATCAGAAATACAAGACTTTATTTCCTAAAGTGCAAGATAAAATCTATATTTTTTTAGATGAAGTTCAAAATATAACCGATTGGCAAAGATGGGTAAAAAATAAGTATGATTCAAATGAAAATATTAAATTTATTATAACTGGTTCTAAATCTCACATTCTTAAAAGTGAAAGAGAAACATTATTAACAGGCAGAATGTTTGAAATAGAATTTTTCCCTTTTTCATTTAAGGAAATGTTGAGTTTCAACAAAATAGATTTTTTTAATAAAGTTGAATTAACAAATAATGAAAATGTGATAAAAAATTCATTTTTAAAGTATTTAGAATATGGGGGATTCCCTGAAGTTCTATTTGAAGAAGATGATGATATGAAGTATTTAATTTTAAAAGAATATTTTAAAAATATTAGAAATAAAGATATTATTAATTATTTTGGAATTAAACAAATAAAAAAATTTGAAAAATTAACAATATTTTTAATTTCAAATTTAGGGAAATATTATAGTGCAAACAAAATAGGTAAAGTAATAGATTTAAGTCCATCAGTTGTAGAAGATTATATTGATTATTCTAATTTAGTATATTTATTTATTCCCTTATTAAAATTTGATTATTCTGTAAAAAAACAATTAATTAATCAAAAAAAGATTTATACCATTGATACAGGATTTGTTAATGCAATTTCTTTTAAATTTAGTGAAAATAAGGGGAGTTTGTTAGAAAATTTAGTTTTTATTGAATTAAAAAGACAAAATAAAGAAATTTATTATCACAAACAAAAAAAAGAGTGCGATTTTGTAATAAAAGAAGGACTAGATATAGTTCAAGCTATTCAAGTAACTAATCATATGAGTAATGATGATACTCGAAAAAGAGAGTTTGAAGGTTTATTAGATGCTTGCAAAGCATATAATTTAAAAGAAGGATTAATGTTAACACAAGATGAAGAAGGAAAAGAGATTAGGGAGTTAAAACTAGAGAATGGAGAAAAAAGAGAGGTTAAAATTATAATTAAACCTATTTGGAAATGGTTGCTTGAGTAAATTTAGATTTTATTAAATTTTTTAAATTTATATTTTCTTTTAAAATGAATTTATTTTATTTATAAATATTTTAATTCTCAATTATAATTTCAACATCAAACCTTTAATTACCAATTATAATTATATTTCAATTTTTACATTACTAAATCAAAAAGTATATAAAAACATATATATTAATCAAATACATATGAATGAGAGAAAAATTATAGGTTTTGGAAAAGCGTCTTATATTATTACTCTTCCTAATAATTGGATAAAAGAGAATAAGTTAGAAAAAGGTAGTGTGGTTATAACTAAAGAAATGAAAGATTCTTTGGTTGTAGAGGTTAAAAAAAAAATACCTACAAAAGAAGTAGTAATACATTTTGATGATTTACCTCTTAAAATATTAAATAAAAAAATTATTTCTTATTATTTGAAAAATTATAAATATATAAAATTAAAAGGAGAGAAAGTTATAGAGAGATTAGAAGAGATAAGAATTTTTAAAGAGAAACTATCATCTATTGAAATATATGAAATAGGAAAAGATTACATTATTTTAAAAGATTTAAGTGATGCATCTAAATTTGAAGTTTATGATTTATTAAATAAAATTACAAATATGATATCTGTTTTATTTGATGAGGTTGTTGATAAGCAAAGGCATAATTTTATTTCTCAAATTGATTCTAATATTAATAAATTAACTTTTTTATCATATAAAACTATAAATTATAATCTTGATAATATGGTAAAAATTGAAGAGAACAAACATGCTATACATTTATGGAGAATGGTAACTTCATTAGAAACTATTGGAGATATTCTAAAAAGAATTGCAAGATATTTAAATAGAGATAAAGAAAATGCTAAAAAATTACAAATTTTAATAATTAGTGTTAAAGAATATTATGATTTTATTATTAAGTTAATAAATACAAAAGCAAATATTGATAATAATTTAAAATTATATCTTGATAGAAAACAATCACTTTTAAAAGAAATTGAAGAAGGTAAAAATAATTCTAATTCTCATATGAATTTATATTTAGTTGTAACTCAGTTATTAAAAGATTTAATTGGAAATTTGGATAATGTTGCACTTTCTGTTATAGATATTCATTTTGAATAATAATTTTTATTTTTTTTAATTTTCAAATATTTTATAAAAATTTATCCTTAATATGAATTTGTGCTTACTATAAATCAAAACATTTATTAATAATTAACATTTTATATTTTTAAGATGGAATTAGTTTTAGAAAACCCTAATTTAATAAAAAAAAGTATGGAGATTATCTCTGATATAGTATTGGAAGGTACATTTGTGTTTAAACCTAATTATATTGAACTTGTGGCCTTAAATTCAAATAATGTGGTAATGGTTATTTTTAGACTTTTAGCTACAAATTTTGAAAAATATAATGTAAAAGAAGAATTTCAAATATCTTTGAGTTTAGAACATTTTAGTGATGTTTTAAAAAGATGTGATGATAGAGCTAAATTAGTTTTAGATCTAGATGATAAATCAAATAAGTTAAAAATAACTTCTATGGGAAAAAATCAAAAAACCTTTGAATTATCATTAATAGACTTTAATGATGAGAATTTACAAAAAGTTCCTACTTTAGAATTTCCTGTAAAAATTGTATCATCTTCGAGTAGTTTTACAAATGCTATAAATGATTTAAACTTTTTAGAAAATGCAGTTAGTTTTAAAGTAAATGAAAAAACTTTTACAATTAAAGGTAAAACTAACTCAATGTCAGGAAAGATTGATTTAACTGATGAGATAGATATACAAGCAAAAGAGAAAAAAGAATATAATTGTAGATATTCAATTGAATATTTAAAGAAATTTATTAAAGCAGATAAAATTGTAAATACTGTAGAATTAAGTTTTAGTGAAGATTATCCTTTAAAGATAGAGTATAAATTAATAGATAAATTACTTTTAGCATTTATTTTAGCTCCAAGAGGAGAAGAATAATTATATTTTTTTCTATAATTTACATCTTATAATAATAATATTTATAAAATAATATAAATAAGATTTATTTATGGCAAAAAAAGTTGTTAAAAAAAAAGTTGAAAAAAGTGTCGTTGATAAAAATAAAAAACAAAACAAAAATACTTCTTCAAAAAAACAAGTTAGAAAATCTTCTGATTTAACAAATAATGAAAAGAAAAGTTTTTTAAAAAATTATAATTCTTTATCTTTGTTTAAAAAAGTATTACCTATATTAGTTATTTTATTTATTATGTGGTATGCTTTTTTTATAAGATCTGGACCAATTAATTTAAATGGAATTGATGAGATGGTTGAACAAAATACTTATTCTCAATTAAAAAGTATTATACAACAAGATGTAAATAGTCAATATCCAAATTTAAATGATGTATATAAACAAGAAGAGATTGATAAAAGATATAATGCTATGCTTAAGAGTGGTGTTATAGATATTCAAGGTCAACAAATGAATATTCAAGATATAGTTGATCAAAATGTAAAAACTATAAAAGATTCTTTTAAGGCAGATAATGGACAAACTTATTTAACTGCAATAGATCCATATCATTATTATAAATTATCTGAAAATATGTTAAAAAATGGTCATCAAGGAACTTCCCTAAAAGAGAATGAAGATGGAGAATTACAACCATATGTTTTTTATAAAAAAGCACCTAATGGTAAATTTATTTCAAAAGATCCTACTTTTCATGTTTGGTTACAAACAAAATTATTACAATTTAATGAAGTTAAAGCAGATGATAGTCCAGGAAAAAAAATTTCGGCAATATTTTTAATCTCAGCAATATTTGCAATGCTTAGCGCAATACCTTGTTATTTGATTATAAGAAAATTCTCTAATGATTTATTTGCATTTATGGGAACTATGATATTTGTAAGTATTGGAACTTTTGTTTCAAGAACTGTTGCTGGGTTTGTCGATACAGATGCTTATGTAGTATTTTTTCCTTTAACAATATTAGCATTTATATTATATGGATTTACTGCTAAAAATAATGTTGTAAAAGTAATTTTATCTGTTTTATCAGGAGTGTTTATGGGATTATTCTTATGGGCATGGGGAAATGGATGGTTTATATTTTTATTTATCATAATAGCATTTTTAGGTTATACAATATATGTAATTATAAATAATATTATTGGAAATTATTTAGAAGAAAAAAGAGAAGTGAGAACAACTTTTTTAAATGATTTTTTGGTTTTATCTGCTTTTTTAATAAGTTCATTTATATTTACTTTTATTATATCAGGTAGAAATATATTTACTCATACTATTAATAAAATTTATGGACAATTAGAGAGTTTAGCTTCTATTTCTCAAACAAATATTTGGCCTAATGTTTATTCTTCTGTTGCAGAATTAAGTCCTGCTTCATTTAATAAAATAATTAGTTCAGTTGGAGGAGGTTTTATATTTTTTGTTGCTTTGATTGGATTATTATTTTTAGCAATGGATTTTAAACATAAAAGTCCTAAACAATTATTATTAAAAAGAATAGTTGCAATTTTGAGTGTTTTATGGTTTATATTGTTTATAAATACAAATATATTTACTTCAATTAGTGCAAATAATGCATTATTATTTATAGTGTTATTATTTTTACCAATAGGTATTACATTATTATTTTCATTGTTTAATGGAAATATTTCTAATAAAATATTTTTAACTATTCTTTTGAGTTCTTGGGTTGCAGGAACTATATATATGAGTTTGAATGGTGTAAGATTCATTTTATTACTAGCTCCAGCATTTAGTATTTGTTTTGGAATTGGTATGTATTACAAATATAAAATTATTAATTTTTTTACAACTAAAGAATTTGAATTAAAAGGAAATATTGGACAACATATTTTTGGAATAATTTATGTATGTATATTTTTTGCTATATTTATAATCTCTGCACATTCTAATGCAATGCAAATATCTAATGGAACTACTCCTAATTTTGATGATGCATGGTATGGAGTTATGGATGATATAAATGCAAATTCTAGTAAAAGTGCAATTATTACTTCATGGTGGGATTTTGGTCATTTCTTTGCTGCAATTGCTGATAGAGGAGTTACTTTTGATGGAGGTTCACAGACAACTCCTGCATCTCATTGGGTAGGAAAACTTTTAATGGAGAATGATGAAGAAGTATCAGTAGATATATTAAGAATGCTTAATTGTGGAAATAATAATGCTTTTGATTATATGTTAGAAATAACTAATGATGAAACAAGTGGAGTATTAATAAATAAAATTATTTATGAAACATTTGGAAAATCAAAAGAAGAAAAAATTGATATTTTAAAAAATAATAAATATTTTAAATTTACTGATGAACAAGTGGACAATATTATGGAAGAATTATATTGTGAAAATCCACCTGAAAATTTTTTAATTACTTCAGAAGATATGGTGTCTAAAGCAGGTGTTTGGGCTCATTGGGGTTCTTGGGATTTTACAAAGAAATATGTAAGAGATAATTATAAAAAACAAACTGCTCAAGAAATTTCGGAAAAAATTGATGAAAATATTTCTTTAGTTGAAACTTATATTGAACAATTAAATAATATTGATTTAAGATCTAAACAAGAAAATATTAAAAAAAATGATTTATTGAATCAATGGTTTGCTCCATATCCTACATATCTAGGAAATGGAAAATGTGATATAGGAGAGAATATGACACTTAGTTGTGGTATACAAGTCCAATTAAATAATCAAGGACAATTAAATAATGTTTATGCGACAGATTATCCTGGACAAGTAGGATGTATGCAAACAGATAATTCTAATGTTTTAGTTTGTGGATATGAGTTAGATGTATCAAATGGTAGTGTTGGTGGTGATGAATCAATTAAGTCAATATTTACTTATAATAATATTTTGATGGCAAATGCTCAAACAAACACAGTTGATACTTTGCACTCAGGAACAGGAGATTTTGATTTTTTAGTTATACCTACAAGTGAAGATCAAGTTACAGCGTATTTTATGCAAGCACCTTTAGGTGATTCATTATTTACTAAATTGTTTTATTTAGAAGGAATAGGAACTAATCATTTTGAAGAGTTTAGTAATGTTAGAAGTGTAACTGGTGTTGGAATTAAAACTTGGAAAACTGTATGGGAAGTAAATGAAACTAATACTTCTTTTGATGTAAATGACTTTAGAATAGAAGAAGATACTATTATTAATGAAAGTGATATTGTTGAAGTAAATAATTCTATTGAATTAAATGATAGTGATGTAGAAATAAATATTACTAATTAATTTTTTTGAGCTTTTTTCAAAAAGAGTACTTGTTTTATATTCTCTCATTCTTTTTTAACTTTGCTCTTTTTCTTAGTTTATTCATAAATTTTTTTGAATCTTCTATACTACTAAAAGTATTTGCTTCTTTACTATCTAAGACTTTTTTATATTCATCTCTAATTTCTAAATTATCAAATATTTTTTTTCTAACTGCTTCTCTTATAAATTCTTGAATACTCATATATCTTCTAGAATCAGCATAATCTTTTGCTAAATCAAAAAAATTATCTTGAAATTTTAAATTAATTTGTGTTGCCATATATCTTATTGTATCTCTAGATATACAAATTTTTTGGTTTTAATTATTATCTCAATATTTTTTATTTATTTAAAAAATTATAATTTTGATTGAATTTCTTCTAAAATTGTATTAAATTCAGGAACAATTTTTATTAAGTATTGCATTTCATTTTTCCAAATTTTTTCTTTATTTTTAAGTAATGAGATGAATTTTTTTTTATTATATTTTAAATCATAAATTTTTAGTTTTTGATTAATTAATTTTTCATTTAATTGAATATTTCTTTGAATTAAATAATGCAAATCGTAAATATCTCTTGCTTTATCGCGTGTAAAAATGCATCTTATTTTTTCTGCTAAAATTTCATTTAAAGATAGAACATTAATATAAAATTGTTGAAAATCATCGAAAATATGATAAACTTTTTTCATAACTGGTTTTAAAAGTAAATCATCTCTATGTGAAAAATCAAGTTCAATTCTACATAAACTTTCAGGTTTTCCCATATATAAAGGACCTTTAATGAAAATAATATATGATTGAGAATTATTTGTTTCATTTAAGATTTTATATTCGAGTTCATAAGAATATTTATTGAAAAAAATTTTACTTTGTTTGAGTAATTCATTTAAGTTTATTTGTTTTGTTAATGTAAAATCGAGATATTCTGAGAACCTATCTAAATTATAACAAATCATTAATGCTGTACCACCTTTAAAAATTAAATTATTTGGAAAATATTTTGATAAAAAATATAAAAATAATGTATGCATGTAATTTTTTTCAGTTTGTCCTAAATTCATATTTTTTTCTTTGCTAATTTTTATTAAATCCTTTTTGGTTATCATTTTAATATTTAATTCTCCATTTTTTTGAAATATTTTGTGTTTCTATTTTATTTGTATTTAATAAAATATAATTTTTATCTTTTTTTATTTGTTTTTCAAAATAATTGTAAATATCAATATTATTTTGTTCAAGTAAAAATCCAATTCTCTTAATAAGTGAAATTTTATTTATTTTTTTTAAATAATTTATGATTAATTTTATATTTAATTTTTCTTTTAATAATAAATTTAAATCTATTATTGATACTCCTAGATATTGAAAATTGACTAAATCAATTAATAATTTTTCTTTATTTGCGATAAATAAATCAAAATTTTTATAATTTACTTTATTATATCCAAAAAAATAATTTTTATTAACTTTAATAAAATTAAAATTTTTAAAAGATTTTTTTTGATTTTGTGTGATAATTGTATGTTTGATTGGTATTTGAGTTGTTAATCCATAATAATAAAGAGCAGATAAACCACTTAAATAAGATGGAATTGTTATAATCGTTGCATAAATAAGTTCATCGTTATGTAGAGTATATTTTCCTTTTTCAATTTTTTCAATTTTTTTATTTTTATTAAGTCTTGATAAAACAACTTCACTATTATTTATATTTAAAAAAGCACTAAATTGTTTATGATTGAAATATGCAAATTTATTTAATATACTTAAATCCATAATAATTATATATTTTGATTATTTATAAATCTTATGTATTTATACTAATGTTAACAAAATTGTTTAATTCAATACATCAAAATAAGAAAAGAAGATATTTATTTAACTTTTTTTAATTCTTTTTGTTCTTGTAATTTTTCTTTTTTATATAAATTTATTAGTTCTTTGTAATCTTTTTTGTAAATTTTCATTATAGATTTTTTGATATTACAATCTTTAAAAAAAGTATCTAAATTGCTATATATAAAATCATATCCAGATTTTTCTAGCATAACATATAGTATCATAAGTAATTCTAAATCTTTTTTATATCTTAAATTTTCATTATATTTTAAAATTTCATATTCTATCCAACTTGTAACATAGTTTCCAGAAATTAATTTAGCAATTACATCTGATAAATATTTATAATATAATTTAAAATCTTCTTCTTTAGGATAATATATTTTACATAAATACATTTTAAGAAGAGTGTAATCAATCATTATACTTAATTGTTTATCTAAATTTTCTGAGAAAATAGGTTTAATTGCAATAGGATGAGCAATATTAATTACATCTTCATAATCCACATATCCACTAAATACTCCTAATCTTTCATCGTGACTTCCTACTTTACTTACTAATTGAGAAGTTACATAATATAAATGAACATTTACATCAAGAGGTTCTATGTTAAACTTTTTTGCAATTATTTTATTTCTATCTTCTACAATATTTCTAACTTTAAAGTTAGTTTCTTTATCTTCTTTTTTTTCTGGTATTGTTTTGATTGTTATTCCCATTTTTTATAAAAATACTTTTTGATAATTTCTGTAAATTATATTTTCTATTTCAATAGTATCATATTTTTTTATTTGTGCAATTTTTTCATATATTTTAGGTATATTTAGTGGAGAATTTCTAGTTTTATCTGGATTTAAATAAGGTGAATCAGTCTCTATAAATAAATTTCTTATAGATAGTATTTCAACTAAAGATTGAAAACTTTGTGTGTTTAAAATTATTAATGGAACTGATGCGTATATTTTTAGTTCTTTTATTTTTTTTATTAATTTTTTTTTCCCAGTAAAACAATGAAGAATGAATTTGTTAAAATTAGTTTTTAGGACATATTCTTCTATTATTTCTAATACTTCTTGTTCTGCACCCCATGTATGTATAATCATAGGTTTATTAAGCTCTATTCCTAGTTCAATTAAAGATTTAAATCTTTGAACTTGTACTTTGAACTCTTTATTATCACTTCCATGCTTTAAATCAAGCCCAATTTCTCCTATTGCTAGTATATCATTTTTTTCTTTTTTTATTTGTTTGATATAGTTATTAAAATTTTCATTGGATATTTTTTGAGCTTCTATTGGATATAAGCCAGGACAAACTTTTATTACATCATTATGTTTTTTAAATAATTCTTTTGAGTAATTATAGTTTTCTTGATTTAGAGTGTTTGATAGAGTAATTATATTATTTTTTTTCATTTCCTCTATCAAATTAATTCTATCATTATCAAAATGATTAAAATCCATATGTGAATGTATATCTATTAATACCATTATTCTTTTTACTTATATTTTTTATTTGAAATTATTATAAAGATTTTATTCTTCGTCTTCTTTATCTTCTTCTTTTCTTTGTTTTCTTGTTGTCATGAATACTCTAAGCATAATTGCATATGCTGGTCTTGTAATTAAAACTCCAATTGTAACTCCAATTAAAATCATAAATGCAAATCCTTGAATCATTTTTAGACCTGCAAACATTAATGGAAGCATTGCTGCAAGTGTTGTAAAATATGCAATCATAATAATATAAATTGCATTTTTAAGTTTTTTTCTAGAAGATACTGTAGATTTTCTTTTTCTGAAGTATTCATCAGTTATAATTATTTGATCATCAACTCCTGTACCTATTGCAGCTATTAATCCTCCAATTGCAGCTAAATCTATACTAATTTTTAAAAATGCAGCAACTCCAAATATAATTAATACTTCTCCTAAAAGAGCAATTAAAATACATACAAAAATAGCAGGATGTCTATATCTTATAGCAATTATGCTAGATACTAATAAAATTACTGCAAATCCAATTAAAAAAGCATTTTCTAGAAGTTTTTCTCCTAATGTAGATGAAATAGAATATGATTGAACTACTTCTAATTCTGATGGTAATGATTGAGTAGAAAGAATAGTTTGTAATAATTTCATTTCTTTTTGTCCACTTTGCATTGCTAAATCTCGTGTTGGCATTGGGCTTCCTGAAACACTTATTTGAGGATTAGTAATTTTTTGTTGTTTAAAAGATGATGCGATACTTAATGAAGTAATATTGTTGCCATCTAAGAAGAAAGTAATTTTTTCACTTAAACTTTGTCCAACTACATCAAGAGTTTTAGTTTTATTGAAAAATTTATCACCTGCTTGACTACTAATTTCTATTGAAAATGTAAAAGTACAAACTGTACCTTGTGCATTTTCACTACATCCTTCTAATTTTGCATGTTGTGGGTCTGTAAAAACATTTAAAACATCATTACCAGTAAAAACAGTAGTATTTCCAATTTGTGCTTCAAATTTTCCCTGTCTTGATATTAGTTCATATATATCATTTTTATTTGAAGAAGTACTCTCAACTATTATAAATTTATCATTTGAAAAAGCATCTTCTAATTTATTTACTTTAGTTCCAGAAGCACCATAAATGTCTAACCTATTACTTAGACTTGTAATTAATAAGTCATATTGCTCATCAGTTATATTAGATAATGGTTTTAAAATAAGTCTTGAACCACCTTCTAATTCTATACCTAATTTTATATTAGAACTAGGAGAATCTCTTATACTAATTCCTAAATTTTGAGATATAGAATTATTGTTTAATTTTTTTATATTGATTGTATAACCATTTTCATTTTCGTTGGTTATAACTCTTAGAGTGTCATTTACTTTTAGATTATTTATATAATTATAATAATCTTCTTGAGAATTTATAGGAGTGTTATCTAGATATGTTATTTTTTCTAAAGATCTTAGATTATTATTTTGTACACTGATTCCTGATTGTTCTGCAAGACTATTAATTCCAATTCCATTTATTACTACACCTTTATTATCAAATGTATAATTAATTGTAAGAAGACTAATTAATAAACATATAATTAAAATCCAAACTTTGAAACTTTTAATAATATCTATTAATTTTATCTTAAATTTTTCATTCATAAATTATTAAACGATGTTTTTTTTATAAAGTTTTTTGGTGTTTTTGTGAAATGAGAACTTTGAAAAAGTAATAATATTATAAAATAGAGTTTATGGATTTTTAAAATTTAAGTTTTTTGAAGATATTTTTTAAATTTTTTTGAGTTTTTCTTCAGTGTCAAATACTAATTTATATAAATTAAAAAGTATTAATATTGTTGTGAATAAATTAAAAAAAACATTTTTATATTATGATGGTATTGCTCAAGGTTATAAAGATTTATATCATGAAGAGCAAATTAAAAAGATAATTTTAGTTGAAAAATATTTTTTAAATAATGGTTTAATGTTAGATTTAGGAAGTGGTGATGGGGTTTTGAATCAATTTATAAGTGAAAATGTTGATTTAATTTCTTTTGATTTGAGTTTTAATTTGTTAAATTTAAATAATAATAAATATAAAATACAAGGAATAATTGAAAAGTTGCCTTTTAAAGATAATGTTTTTGATTGTGTTTGTGCTTTTACTAGTATTCAAGATATAGAAAATCCTTGTATAGCAATAATTAATGTTCAAAGAATTTTAAAAAAAAGAGGAATATTTATTTTAAGTTTTTTAAAAATAAGTTCATCTTATTTGGATGTTTTAAGAGAAATAAATAAATATTTTGATATTTTAATTAAATTAGAAGAAGAAAAAGATTATATTTTTGTTTTAAAGAGAAAATAATGTTAAATAATTATTAGGCAAATTATTTATTATGTTTATTTGTTTTGTCTTTGTGAACTATTGCTTTTGTTTGAAGCAGAGAGACTACTTCATCAATATCTCTGTCCATTTTATTAAAGTGTTCAATTACATATAAATATACTAAAAATAAAAGTAATGTTGCAAGAATTAATGTTAGTCCTAAAAAATTTTTAGAAATTACATTTTCAATGGTTGAATACATTGCTATTGCAATAATTATTACATAAACTATTACGGTCTTAGATAGTATAAGGCTATATTTCTCTTTGCTGAGTTTTGTTTTCTCAACTATAAGACTAATTACTGCGTTGTCTAATAAATTGAAGTCTTTTTCTTGTTCTTTTTGTTTTAACATATATTTATATGTTTCTAGAATATATATATATGTTTCTTACTTTTTAAAAGTGATGAATTTTTTTTTAATTTATTTGATAATAACTACAAACATCGTATTGAGAGATAACTTTATATATTTCACATTTTTGTTTCATGTTTGATTTTGTCATTTGAGTTGTTAAGATATTTTTTTGATATTTTATTAGTTCTATATTTTTATAATTGAAATTTTCTTGAAAACTTAAAATTTGATTATCAAATGTGTTTATTGGTGTATTTTCTTGAAAAAAAGATTGCTTTGGATTGATTATTAATTCTTTGATAAATTCTTCTAGTGTATATTTATTACTTATATAATTATAATTAGATTCATTAAGAACAGTAAGGTAAGTATTTAATATATTTTGAGACCAATTAATATTTTTATTAAATGTTAATTGGTTGTTTGAACAAATAGTTGTATAGTATGCTGGGTTTAATAAAATGTATTTGCAATTCAAGAAACTTTCATCAAGAGTTTTTGACATTGATTGCATACCTTCAATTCCAAGATTAACATCAAACCATGCAACATAAATGCCATTTTTATTCAATTTTTTAGAAATTTGATTATATACGTTTTGTGTCCAAAATTTACTTGCAGAATAGTAAGTTGGTGATGTAATTGTGTTGACAATTAAGTCGTATTTTTCGTGTGTTTGAAAAATTGTAATAATCCCATCTTCAATTTTTATATCTATATTAGATTTATTTGATAAATTATAATTAATATTTTGAAAATCTTTAATTACGTTTAACATTGCAGGATTAATGTCGACAATTGTTACTTTATTATATATTTCTGCAGTTGCTCCTGGTGTTATTCCACTACCTAATCCAATAACTAATGCTTTGTTAGTATTATTGCTAAAAATATAACTACTAATTCCTACTAATGTTTCTCTAAATGAGTTAATGTTATGATTGTTTGATAATGATAATGAATGATATCCGTTTAATGTTAGAAATCTAGAATCATTTTTATAATTTATAATTGAAACACTGTCATCAAATTCTTTATATGTTTGTGAATATTCAAAATTTTTGTAAAATTGATTAATTCCATCAATAGAATTATAATTTCTATATCCTACTTCGAGTAAATTTGTTGGCCATGTTGATATTAGGACAGT
The DNA here is from genome assembly GCA_048625195.1 of Nanobdellota archaeon. Classification (GTDB taxonomy): domain Archaea; phylum Nanobdellota; class Nanobdellia; order Woesearchaeales; family UBA583; genus UBA583. The sequence goes on from JBMCRE010000003.1 coordinate 46,732, forward strand.
TGATAGACAAATTAATGAAATTAAATAAATCACTATAGTTTTAAATTGAATTTTAGAATTATAAGTTATAGATGATAAAAAAACTATTAAGCTAATTAATATAACTATAATTGGATAATTAAATTTTTCAAATAAAAAAAAAGTTATTAATAAAAATCCTAAACAATTTCCAAAACTTGAGATTGCAAGTATTTTTCCAGGTTCTTTTTGATATACGTTTTTTCTTAAGAATAAAGGTATAGACATTCCAAAAATGATAAAAGTAATTATGCTTATAAAAGAGATACTTAAGAATTTAAATATCCAAGTGAGATTCATTTCTATAATAAAACTTTGTTGTAAAAATGCCCATGTATAAATTATAGGTTTTGTAAATATAAAACTACTAAACACTATTAAAGAAGCTATTAGTAGATATGAAGTGAATTTGAAGTTGATTTTGCTTTGTATTATACTACCTATAGCCATTCCACTTAAAACTAATATTAATATGATTGAAAAGTTCTCGTTAAAAGGTCCATAAATAATATTTATAATTTTTAGAAATAATAATTGGAACATACCACTTGCAATACTTATTAAAAATAGTGAGATATATTTATTGATTTTTATTTTTTTTTTGTTTTTTTGTTTTAAGATTTGAGGAGTTTTTAATTTTAAAATCAAGATACTAAGTAAGATATTTATGCTTGCAATAAAAGAAACAGTTATGGTGATTCCAAAATTTCTAAGTAATAAGTATTCTATAAAAAATATTGCAAAAGCTGCACCAAAATTATAAATAAAGTATATAATTTTAAAGTTATTTTTATGTTTACTTTCTTTTGAATATTCTTTTAGATATATTGTCATAATTGGGATACTAAAACCAATAAAAATTGCAGGGAGTAGTAATATAATAATAATTGTGATTATTAAAATTATAGGAGTATTAGTTTGTATATTAGAGATGAAATTGATAATAATTTCTTCTTGGTTGAATAAAAATATATATATAAATCCAAATATTCCAATTAAAAATTCAATAAGTGAGAAGTATTGAATATATTTATGAGCAATTAAAAATCCTATTCCAATACTTAATAAAAATGTTATTAATATTGCAGATTGAATATAAAAGATATTTCCAAAATATGTTGATAACATTTTTGAATAAAGAGTTTCATAGGCAATACCACAAAAACCAGAAAATAGTGTTATGATAAAAATTAGTAAAAGGTTTTTGTAATATTCTTTATGCATATTTTTAAATATTTAGCTTATTTATTTTAAATTTTATGATTTTTTCTGTAGAGTAACATGAAAATTAATAAAAATTAATAAATACTATTAAATATATTATTTTATGTTAAATAAAAAAATTAATTTTAAGTTAGAAAAAAGTTTTTTTGATAAAAATACTTTAGATATTGCAGAAGAATTAATAGGTAAAGTTTTTGTTTATGAATCACCTTTAGGAATTATTAAAGGAATAATAAATGAAACAGAAGCTTATAGAGAAGATGATCAAAGTTGTCATGCATATAATGGTAGAAAAACTAAAAAGAATGCAGCTATGTTTTTAAGAAGTGGTCATTTGTATGTTTATTTTACATATGGAATGTATTATTGTGTAAATATTGTTACTGGAAAAAAAGATGTTGGAGAAGCTGTTTTAATTAGAAGTGTTATTCCAATTCAAGGAGAAGATATTATGAGAAAAAATAGAAAATGGAATAAAAAACAAGTTAAAGGTTTATGTGATGGTCCTGCAAAGTTTTGTATGGCTTATGGATTAGATAAAAAATTTAATGGTTATGATTTATTAGATGAAAATTCAAAAATTTATATAGAAGATTTAAATTATAATGTTAATAATATTGAAAAAAATCAAAGAATAGGTATTTCAAAAGATAAACATTTAGAATGGAGATTTTATTGTAATGAAAAAGATATTGTTTTTTAGTTGTTTTTTTATTTAATTAAATTTTATTATTTTATTTATCATTTTCTATTACTTCTAATACTTTAGGTAATACGTTTTTTTTAACTATTATTTCATATCCTTTTTTAACTATTTTTTTATTGTAGTTATTGGATATTTTAGCTCTATTAATATTATTAAAAAAAGACCTCTTGAGTATATAAGAGAAAATAATGTGGAATGATTCTTTTAATTGATTATTTAATGTTTTAAATAAATATATATATGAAGTATTAAATTATTATATTATTTAAGTAAAGGAACAAATACATAATTTTCATTAGTAGATTTTTCTTTTATAATATTATTTTTTTTCTCAAGTATTATAATAGGTCCTTGTGTATAAGGAAATATCAATTTACCATTATCTTTTAATAATTTATTTGCTATATTGTAAATTAATTCTTTTTGACTTTCTTTTATACCTGCAGTAAATATAATTTTATTATATTTTTCAGTCCATGAGTTAATTTGTGTTAAAATATTTATTTTTTTAAATTCTATATGATCTAAACATGATTTTATACCATGATTTGTATTTTTTTGTAAATTCATCACATTTTCTTTTGCTTGTAAAATTAATTCATAAATTATATCTAAACTCAAAACTTTACCTGGATATACAATATATGCCATTAAACTTGCATTCCATCCACTTCCAGTACCAATTTCTAAAACATTATCTTTTTTATTTAAATCTAAAAGCATTAACATTCTTGCTACTGTTGAAGGTTGTGATATGGTTTGATTATATCCAATAGGTATTGCTGAATCAACATATGAGTATTCTTTTATATAAAATTTTCTATCAATGTATTCAATTGCGTTTAATATTATTCTAACATTTTCTTTGTCTTTTTCTGTTTTTATAAAATTTGTTAAATAATTTTTAACACTTTTTATCATTTTTTCTTTTTCTTTATTGTTTATCATTTAAAAACCTCTTTAATTTATTGTATTCATAGGTATTAATAATTTTTTTGTTAAAACAAAAAAGTTATATTTCTTAAATTCTTTTTTTATTAAATATTTGTTGAGTATTATTTTATTATAAGTTTGTCTGATTTTTATTATTAAAGTATTTCAAAGTTCTAAATTGTTATTTTTATATTTTCGAATAATTATTCTAAATACTAATCATATTAAATTTTTTATAAAGTTTAATTAATCTTTTTATTTTAAGTTTGTATTATTTTTAAGATTCTTATTTTTTAATTTTAATAATAATTTCTTCAAGTGATGATGCAACACCTGCAATTCCAAGTATTAATAGGAAAATTATTGATAAAGGAACATATATATATAAAAATGTAATAAATAAAGATATCCACATTCCTGTACACCATGGACAATTAATAAGTTGTTTGAATGATTGAAAAAAGGAACTTGTTTTTGAATATTTATCTACAAAATCTCTAAAAAAATCCATTACTGTATCATAAACTATTAAATGTATTAATCTAAAAACTGCTAAAGTTAAAATCACAAGCGTTAATAGATTAATATTCAAATTTAAAATTTTATTATGTGTACCAAAACTTAATATTATAACTAATATTATAAAAATTAATGATGATAAAAAGTGCCAAAAATATAATTTATATTTATTATTTTTTTCAATATTTTCTTTTTTATTATTTATGTTTTTATTTATATTATTTTTGTACATTTTTATTAGTTTTTATTAGTTTTTGTTTTAAATATGTGTTTTGCTTTTAGATAAACACTAATATCAATTTTTGTTTTTAAATAAACACTAATAATAATTAATATTACACCTATAAACCATTTTATAGTATTACTAATTATTATATTGTTGTTTTTTATTTTCATTTTTATTCTTTTTTGTAAATTCCCATTATTTGGGCTTTTTGTATTATATGATTTTGCATTGCGTCTTCTAAATCTTTTTTATTTGTTTCTTGATTTAAATCTAGCATTTTATTGAGTGCATATACTTTAAAAAAATACCTATGAACTCCATTAGGTGGACAAGGTCCTTTATATTTATTAACTCCAAAGTCATTTATTCCAGAAGATGTGTTTGCAGAAAAAAAACTTTCTTTTATTTCTTTTTGGGGTTTTATATTCCAAATTATCCAATGAACAAAAGTTTTTTGAGGTGCATCTGGATCATCTACTATAATTGCTAAACTTTTTGTGTTTTTAGGTATATCTCTTATAATTAAACTTGGGTTAATATCATCACCTTGACAAGTGTATTTAGAAGGTATATAACAATTTTCCTTAAATGAATTACTTTTTATTTCCATTTTTTATTTTTAAATCATAATAATTTTATATAATATTAAATATATTAATATATTAATATATATTAACTAAATTCGAATCACGATATCATTTATAACATCTATTACCCCTAGTGTGAATTTAGCAGCATTTTCTGCATCTTTATATGCTATCCAATCAAGTACTTCTCCTGTTAAAGTAACATTACCATTATCAACTTCTACATCAATAAATTCTTCATCAACGGTAGATTTTCTTTTAAGAGATGCCATAATATCATCAGCAATTATTTTATCATCAATATCATTGCTTGGAACAATAGTTAATTCATTAATAACATCCCAAACACCAAATATATTGTATGCTAATTCTTCTGCTCTAGTTTTTTTCCAAAAAGCATCCACATTCCCAGATAATGTTACTATTCCATCTTCTGAACTAACAATAATATCTGTTGAATCAATGTCAGGATTAAATAACAATAAATCATTTACTCTTCTTTTTATTTCATTGTCATCAGGAATTTCTAAAGAAGATGGAATTGTTACAATCAAATTATTTACAACAGAGATTACACCTTCAACTAAAATAGCATTATCTGTTGCTGCATTTTTTGCTAAATAAGTTGGAACATTACCTGTTAATATAACTTTTTTTTCATTTACTTCTACATTTATATTTGAAACATCAATTCTTGAATCCCAATATAAACTATCAATTATATCTTTTTTAATATCTTCATCTGTTCTAATCATTTTTTATATCCTCTTTTTTAATTAAATAATTCTTGAAATCTTAATGGCAATAAATTTTTAACATCATTAATTTCTCCTTGAGATATCTTGTTTTTTAATACTTCAAACATATCTTTGACTAAACTTTCTGGAATAATGTTTGGGTCATTCCCAGTATAAGAGTGTATTCTACTTATAAATTCAGATTTATTATATTTAATTGGTAAATTTTTTGGATTCCATTGTTCATAAAATAAACCTCTTATTATTCTTGGTAATTCCGATGCAAAATGTGCACCTTCAATAGGTGTTAATCTATCTCTTAATTCATGTAATGTCCCTTTGAAAACACTAAAAGCTTCACTTTCACTTAATCTAGTTTTATCTTGGATATCTTTAAGCCACTTATTAGCTTTTTCTAAATCTTTATCAAATTTATGAATTGCCATCATATATGTAATGGTTTTAAAATTATATAAATGATGGTAGTATAAAGAATACTATCAAATTATTTAATGAATTTAATTAAAAAAAGTAAGTTATATAAATTAAATTATACATTATCATATAATATGGAGAGAAAAACAAAAGAATTAGTAGAAGAAATTTTATATAAAATTGGCTTAAATAAAAATGAGGTGACAATATATCTTGATCTTATACAATATAATTTATCATCTGCTGTAGATATTTCTAAAAGAACTTCTTTACATAGAACAAATATTTATGACTCTTTAAGACAATTGGTTACAATGGGATTTGTCTATGAAAATATTAATAATAATTTAAAGTTATATTATGCTGTTGAACCAACTAAAATTAAAACTTATATTGATGAACAATCAAAACAATTTATGAAATTACTTCCTGAATTAACAAATATAAATCAAAAACAATCAAATGAAAATATATTTCTTTGTTCAACAGGAAATTTTTCAGCAAAACAAGAAATCATTCAATTAATACAACAAGAAAATGAGGTAATGATTTTTGGGTTATCATTTCATTTATTTGAAAAAATAGGTATAGGATTTACTTCAAAATTTATTAATACAATTAAAAAGAATGAAAATAAGGTAAAAATCATATTTAATAATAATCAAGATAAAACAAAAATAAGAGGTAAATATATAGAAACTAAAGTATATGATGATAAAAATCTTAAATCAGTATTTTTTATTTCTAAAAATTTAATAATAATAATTGTAAATGACACTCCTGTAAAAGTTTTAAAGATAAAAGATTCTGATGTTGGATATTCTTATAAAAAATTTTTTGAAATAATGTGGGAAAATGTAAAATAGTTTGATTTTTGTTGTTATATTTTATTACAATTTTTATTTTAAAAGTTATTAATAAGTTTAAAATATTTCATATCCTTTTTTAATTATTTTTTTATTGTAGTTATTGGATATTTTAGCTCTATTAATATTATTAAAAAAAGACCTCTTGAGTATATAAGAGAAAATAATGTGGAATGATTATTTAGTTGAGTATGTGAAAATATTATGATAATATAAATTTTAATTTTTTTAAATGTTTTTAGTATGTGAATTTATATGCAATCGGTAATCAGTTTTTTAAAAAAATACTTCTTAATATTTAACACTATGGTAAATATAAAAAATATGATAGCAGTTTTTTTAGTCATATCTGTTATTCTTTTTACAGGGTGCAGTTCAATACAACAAGATACTAATGTGGAAGAATATGATGATTTTGAATCTGACAATACAGATGATAATAACAATGATTTTGAATCTGAAAATACAGATGATAATAATATACCTAATCAACAAGAAAATGATATTTTAGCAACAGTTAATAATGAAGAGATAACATCAGAGGAAGTTGTAGTTATTCAACAATCATTATCACAACAAGGTGAAGAAATTTCTCAAGATGATGCACTTGAACAAGTAATAAATCAAAAAGTGCTTGAACAAAAAGTTGAAGAAGAAAATATTGTTGTTGAAACTCAAGAAGCAGAGTCTGCAATTGAACAACAACTTCAGATGCAAGGTGCAACATTAGATGATTATAAAGAGCAAATGGAATCTCAAGGAATTTCTTATGAAAAAGAATTAGAAAATATAAAGAAACAAATAGCATCTCAAAATTTTTTAGAAACTCAACTTGAAGGACAATCATTTAATGTAACTCAAGAAGAAGCTCAAAATTTTTATGAAATGTATAAAACACAGTCTACTGATGAAGAGATTCCTCCATTTGAAGAATTAGAACAACAAATAATTGCAACATTAGAACAAGAAAAAGAACAAGAAGCAATAGCTAAGATTATTGAAGAACTTAGAAAAACTATTGATATTGAATATAAATAATTTTTTATATTAAAAAATTAAATATTTTAATTTTTTTAATTTTTATCTAAATTTTTAGTTACGAAATTTTATAAATTTTTATACTATAAATTAATTTAAATTTTTATAAAATAATAAGAATTAATAAAAATTAATTAAACAAAAAACAAAAAATATTTTTTAACACTAAATTTAAATAACAAATTATTAAAAAGTGTAAATAAAATAAAATTATTATGAGTATAGAAAAAGGAAATATTAATGAAAAAAATATTAATAAATTTAAAAAGATTAAAAAAGTTGATAATATAAATAAATTAAAAATTATTGCATTAAATATTAGAAAAGATATTATTAATATGTTGTATTTAGCAAAGAGTGGACATACTGCAGGTTCTTTAGGATTAGCAGATATATTTACAGTGCTGTATTTTGATAAATTAAATCATAAACCTAAAAATCCTCAATATTCTAAAAGAGATTTTGTAATATTATCTAATGGTCATGTTTGTCCTGTTTTATATTCTGTTTTAGCAAGAAGTGGTTATTTTAAATTGGATGAATTGAAAAAATTAAGGAAAAAAAAATCATTACTTCAAGGACATCCACATAAAAATTTAAATATTGGTATAGAAAATAGTTCTGGACCATTAGGACAAGGAATTTCTCAAGCAGTAGGATTAGCTGTATCTTTGAAAAGAGATAATAAAAAGAATAAAGTTTATACAATAGTTGGTGATGGAGAATTGCAAGAAGGACAAGTTTGGGAATCTTTTATGTTTGCAAGTAAAGAAAAATTAGATAATTTGATAGTAATGATTGATAGAAATAATATACAAATTAGTGGAAGTACTGATGATGTTTGTAGTTTAGAACCATTATCAAAGAAAATTAATTCATTTGGTTTTTCTACTATTAATATTGATGGGAATAATATATCACAAATTCAACATGCAATAGATTATGCTTTAAAAATTAAAGATAAACCTGTTTGTATTATTGCAAATACTATTGCAGGTAAAGGTGTATCTTTTATTGAAAGTAATTATCAATGGCATGGTAGAGTTCCTAAAGGTGAAGAAAAAGAATTGGCAATTAAAGAGTTAAATAAAAAAATTAAAGAGGTGAATGAATAATGCTTAAAAAACCAGTTTCTTCTAGATTAGAAGAAAGAGAAGAATCTAAAAAAAACGAAAATATTATTAAAAAAAAATTTAAAAAAAAGTTAGTTAAAAGTGTTGAAGATAATAAAAAAATAGTTTATAAAACTCAAAATAAAAAAGAAAAAATAATAAAAAAATCTTATATTGATAAACTTGATATTAATTCTTTTGGTTCTATTAGAGAAGGATTTTCAAAGGGTTTAATGGAATTAGGTAAATTAAATAAAGATGTTGTTGTTTTATCTGCTGATTTAGCAAGTTCTGTTAAAGTTGCTGATTTTGCAAAAAAGTATCCTAAAAGATTTTTTGAATTTGGAATTGCTGAACAGAATATGATGAGTGCAAGTGCTGGAATGTGTTTGAATAATAAAATACCTTTTGTAACATCTTATGCTGTTTTTAATCCTGGTAGAAATTGGGATCAAGTAAGAGTAAGTGTTTGTTATTCTAATGCAAATATTAAAATATTTGGTTCACATGCTGGATTATTAACTGGAGCAGATGGGGCAACTCATCAGGCATTAGAAGATATTGCAATAACAAAAGTTTTAGCAAATATGTGTGTAATTTCTCCATGTGATGAAGAAGAGATGAGAAAAGCAGTAATTGAGAGTGTAAAGTATAATGGACCTGTTTATTTAAGAGGTGTTAGAGAAAATTCTTTAAATATTACAAATAAAAATACTAAATTTGAAATAGGAAAGTCAAATGTATTAGACAAAGGAGATGACTTATTAATAGTTTCTTGTGGAATTTGTGTTAGATTTGCACTTGAGGCTAAACGAGAATTATTAAAATTAGGAATAGATTCAACTGTTTTAAACATGCATACAATTAAACCTGTTGATGAACATAATCTTTTAAAATATGCAAAAAAATGTAAAAAAGTTATTACTATTGAAGATCATCAAGTTATTGGTGGACTTGGAAGTAGTGTTTGTGATGTTTTATCTGAAAAATGTCCTGTAAGAGTTGAAAAAATTGGAATGAATGATAAATTTGGTGAGAGTGGAGAAGGGTATAACTTATTAGAAAAATATAATATATCTACAAAAGAAATAATTAAAAGAGCAAAAAAATTGGTGAAATGATTTTTATTTAGAATATTTATTAATTAGAGTTTTTACATAGTTTTCTTTATTTTCAAAATGTTTTGTAGTAAAAAATTCTACATAATATTTTTTTAAATTATAATTATTATTTTTTTCTAAGTCTATTTTAAAACAATCATTATTAAACTTTTCAAATATATTTTTTGTTTTTTGAAAATCTTCTAAACAATATACATTTTGTTTGAAGTTTGTAAATATATTAATTTGGTTATTTAATAAACAAACTCTACTTTCTAGCTTTAAGTTTAAATTATTTATATTTAAGAATTTTACTTCATAAAATGGAATTTTGACTTTATTTTTAATGTTTTTTTGTGATTTCAAAGTATTTTTATTGTTACCCATATATATTAAATTATTATCTACAGCAAAATGTAGCATTTTTGATGCTAAGTGATATAATTGTAAATATTGATTTTTGTAATTAGGATTATGATTTAATAATTTTACATTTGTATAACCACTAAATTTTGATGTTTTGTAATGAAAAAATATTTGTGATTGTTCTAATTTGAATTTTTGATTCATAATTCATAAAAATTAGTTTGATTTTATAAACTATTTTATTTGATAACAAATAATATAAATGTTTAATGATATTTTATTTTATATGGAAATAAAAAGTTTAATATTGATATTAATGATTCCTATTATAAGTGCTTTTATTGGATGGTTGACAAACTTTATAGCAATAAAATCATTGTTTAGACCAGTAGAGAAAATTAATATATTAGGTGTAAAATTTCAAGGTTTAATTCCTAAAAGAAAAAGAGATTTAGCTGTTAATATATCAGAAGTAGTAGAAGAATATTTTTTGTCTCATGAAGATATTAAAGAATCATTGGAAAAACCATCTAATATTAATAAAATTAAAAGGAAAATACTTCCTATTTTGGAGAGTAAAATTTTAGAAAAAATCCCTTTAATGTTTCAAGTAATTGCAAAACCAATTATAAAAAAAACGCTTGAGAGTGAAATTGATAGTGTTATTTTAAAGATTAATGACGAAATAATAAATCATGCCTTTGAAGTTATAGATATAAAGAAGATTATAGTTGATAAAATAAAAGATTATGATATTGATGAACTTGAAAGGATAACTTATAAGATTGCTAAAAAAGAGTTAAAACATATAGAATATTTAGGTGCAATAATTGGTTTTATTTTAGGTTTGACTCAAGTATTTATTGCAATATTATTATGATTTATTATTTTTAAGTGAAATTATAAAGATAAATTTTTTATTAATTATTATTATAGATTTTCTTTTTTGATATATTCAATAATACCATACAATGATATTTCATAATCTATTATAATATATATTGGAATATTTTTTAATAATAATGAATAAGTATCATTTTTTGTAAATTCTTTAAGAAAATCTTTTTTTGAAATTTTTTGATTTTTTGTAATAATGCCACCTGCAATGTAAATTCCACCTAAGGCTAATTCAGATATTGCATAATTTTTAATAACTCTTGCATAAAATTTAAAAAATAAATTAAATGTTTTTTTGGCATTTTTATCGATGTTTTTTAATTCAAATATTTTTTCAGGGGGTAATTTTTTATTTGTGAAAAATTCATAAATGTTTTGAATACCTTTTCCAGATACTAAATCTTCTTCTTGAATATTTTTTTTGTTATATTTATTTTTAATAAATTGAGTAAGTTTTAGTTCCTCTTGATTGTGTATAGAAAAATCTTTATGTCCTGCTTCTGATTCTTTTATGATATAAGAATTATTTTGTTTATTATAAATTAAAGTTGCAAAACCTAATCCGGTTCCAGCACCTACAACTATTTTGTTATCATGATTATTTTTATTATTTTTTACTTTATTTATTATTTTGATTTGTTTAGGATTTATATTTTCAATTGTATTTGCAATTGCATAAAAGTCGTTTATTATTATTATTTTTTCAAATAAGAATTTTTGTTTTATTTTGTTAATATTAACATTAATATTACTATTGGTTAGTTTAATATTGTTATTATTTTTAATATTTCCTGCAATACTTAATATACAAATTTGTATTTGGAATATATTATTTTTAAAAAATTGAGCGATGATTTCTTCAATATCTTTAAAGTTATTTGTTTTAAAAGTTTTTTTTTTTATGATTTTAAAATTATTCTTTTTATCAATAATTGCAAGAGTGGAGTTTGTTCCACATATATCTCCAATTAAGTATTGTATTGTCATTTATTATATTTTGTTTGGATAATTTATAAAGGTTATTGAAAATTGCTATGTTTAAACTAAAATATTAAAAAAGTGCAAATATTTTAGATACTCAAACTGCTATTAATTTAGATATATTAAAAGAATTTAATAAAGCAAAATTAAATATGGCATTTCCTACTCAAACTATTGAATTGTTAAAAAAATAAATATCATATATTTGTATTTTTTATAATAATTTTTTTAAAAATTGTCCTGTATAACTTTTTGTATATTTAATTAATTCTTCAGGAGTTCCTTTTGCTATAATTTCTCCACCATTTTCTCCACCTTCATATCCTAAATCTATAATATAATCGCAACTTTTTATTACATCTAAATTGTGTTCAATTACAAATACACTATTCCCTTTATCTACTAATCTATTTAAAACTTGTATTAATTTATTTACATCTTCGAAATGTAATCCAGTTGTAGGTTCGTCTAAAATATATATTGTGTGTCCTCTTTTAAATTTAGCAAGTTCTTTTGTAAGTTTAATTCTTTGTGATTCTCCTCCAGATAGAGTAGTTGCTGGTTGTCCTAATTTAATATAACTTAAACCAACATCATATAGCGTTTGTAATTTTCTTTTAATACTTTTGTGATTGTCAAAAAATTCAAGAGCAGTTTCTACATCCATATTTAATACATCGGATATATTTTTTCCTTTGTATGTGATTTCTAAAGTATCTTTATTATATCTTTTTCCTTTACATTCTTCACATTCAACATATACATCTGGTAAAAAGTTCATTTCAATTTTTATAACTCCATCTCCTCTACAATTTTCACATCTACCTCCATGAACATTAAATGAAAATCTTCCTGGTAGGTATCCACGAATTTTTGATTCTTTTGTTTGTGAAAAAATTGTTCTAATATCATCAAAAATTTTGGTATATGTTGCAGGATTAGATCTAGGAGATTTTCCAATAGGATCTTGGTCTATTACTACAATATTTGTAACTGAATCAGGAATGGTTATTTTATCGTATTTTCCAACTTTTTCATTTACTAAAGAGAAATGTTCTCTTATTGCACCAACTAAAGTTTGATTTATCAGAGTACTTTTTCCTGAACCAGATACACCTGTAATTCCACATAAGATATTTAAAGGAAATTTAACATTTAAATTTTTCAAATTATTTTCTTTTGCTCCTTCTAAAATTATGTAATTTTTTGCAAAACTTCTTCTATAAATTTTATCGTAAATTTTTTCCCAACTATAAAATTTAATAATTTGATTATTCTCCTTAATAGATTTATTCCATGGCTTATCTAGTGTTAAAAATAAAGTTTTGTTATTTTCAATTTTTTTTATAGGATTTTTAAAATCATCTATTAAAAAATCAAGTTCAAATTCTTTAGTTATAGCAGTTTTAGTTTTTGAAAATGTTTTTTCTATAAATATTATTTCTTCAAAGGTATTTTTAGAAAATTCTTTATTAATCCAACTTATAGTTTCTGTGTAAAACTCTTCTTTTCTTGATGTTATAATATATAATTTATGTCCATCTTTTTTTAATTGTTTAATGTATTGTTTAATATTATCATTTATTGTAAAGTTTGAAATATTTTTTTTATAATTATTATTATATTCTTTTTTTATTTCTTTTGGTTTTATTCCAATTGTATTTTTAAATTCCCAATCATAAATTGTATTATAATTTATATTTGTGAATTTAAAAGTATTAATTAATATATCATCAATCTCTATTCCTATATTGAATTTTTTATTCTCTCTATTACCTATAGTTCTTCTTGTATTAGGTGTTTGAATACTTTTTTTTTTTGATAAATATTGTCCAGTTAGAGATTTTGAATTATTGGAAATTTCTTTTGGAGTTCCAATAGCTGTTATATGTCCACCATGTATTCCTGCACCAGGACCAATGTCTATAATATAATCACTTTCTTTCATAGTGTCTTCATCGTGTTCGACAACTATTAGTGTATTTCCTATATCTCTTAACTGTTTTAATGTTTGAATTAATTTTGTATTATCTTTTTGATGTAATCCAATTGAAGGTTCATCTAAAACATATAAAACTCCTGTTAAATTTGAGCCTATTTGAGTTGCAAGTCTAATTCTTTGTGCTTCTCCACCTGACAGTGTTCCTGCGTTTCTTGACATTGTTAAATATCCTAAACCTACATTATTTAAGAAAGATAATCTATCATCGATCTCTTTTAAAACTTGTTTTGCAATAAATAATTCTTTTTGAGTTAATTTGCTTGGTAATTTTTCAAAAAATTCTTTAGATTTTTGTATAGATAAATCAGTTATATCAATTATAGACTTATTATCTATTTTTACAGCAAGTATTGTATCTTTTAATCTTTTTCCTTTACATGTAGGACAAGGTTGCATAATAAAAAATTTTTCTAATTTGTTTTTTCTATATTCAGAATCTGTTTGATTAAATAATCTTTGTGTTTGTGGAATAATCCCTTCCCATTGTGTATAAACATTTGATGGATCTGTTCCATACAATAATATATTTTTTTGTTTATCTGTTAATTTTTTAATTGGAGTAAATACATCAAAATTATATTTTTTAAATATACCTGATAGTTGTTTTACTCTCCATGAAAAATCCATTTTTCCATAAACTGCAATTGCTCCTTGCATAATTGATTTGTTTTCATCTGGAATTATTAATTTTTCAGATATGATCATTTGTTCTCCTATTCCTAAGCAAGTAGGGCATGCTCCAAATGGTGAATTAAAGGAAAACATTCGAGGTTCTAATTGTTCAAATACTATTTCAGGGTGGTTAGGACAAGCTCCAAAAGTAGAATAAATAGTTTCTCCAAAACCTCTTTGTATATCTTTTTTGATTTTATTATTTGTTTTTTTTAATTTTTCTTCTTTTTCAATATCTAGGGTTATAAGCGTTCCTTTTCCAAATTTTAAAGCTTGTTCAACAGAGTCAGAAATTCTTTGTTTATCTTCATTTGAAATTTTAATTCTATCTATTACTACTTCTATATAATGTTTTTCATATCTTTTTAATTTAAGTTCTTCGTTTATATTATCTAATTCATATATATTTTGATTAACTCTTACTTTTGAAAATCCTTCTTTTTTTAAATCTTCAAATATTTTTTCGTGTGTTCCTTTTTGTCCTCTTATAATTGGAGCTAATATTATAAGTTTTTTATTTGATTCTAACATTATTAGTTGAGTTATGTTTTGAGCTGATTGAGGTTTTATTGGAGTATTACATTTAGGACAATAAGATGTTCCTATTCTTGCAAATAGTAATCTTAAATAATCATAAATTTCTGTAACTGTTCCAACTGTAGATCTTGGATTTTTAGAAGTAGTTTTTTGCTCAATAGATATTGCAGGTGATAAACCATCTATTGAATCAACATCTGGTTTATTCATTAATCCTAAAAATTGTCTTGCATAAGCTGATAGAGATTCTACATATCTTCGTTGTCCTTCAGCGTAAATTGTGTCAAATGCTAGTGTAGATTTTCCTGAACCTGATATACCAGTTATAACTACAAATTTATTTCTTGGTATATCTACATCTATATTTTTTAAATTATGTTCTCTTGCTCCTTTAATTGTGATTTTATTTTTCATTTTTTAATTTTGTTGGAATTTCATATTATAAATAAAGATTTAATTAATTGTTTATATCTGATATTATATAAAAACTATTTGTAAAGTTTGATGATGCATATAATATATAAAGTAGTAAAGAATATTAATTTATAAAATTAAGTTTGAAGTTATATTTTTTTTTAAAAAAATCTTTTCTAATAATTTGTTTTTATGGTATTTTAGTTATTAAAATTAAAATTGAATTAATTTTTTAATGATCATTTTTTTTAGAAATATTTGGTTAAAAAATAAGGTGTTTTTTATCATCTAAATTGTTTTTTTCATATTCTAATCCATCAAAGAATATATTCCCAAATACTATATTTTGACATGTGAATATAAGAATTAAAAAAAATAAAATTTTTTTCATTTTTTTTTAATTAATAGAATTATCTTTTAGCCACCTTGTACAAACATGAGACCAGTCTTCACGACATTCTTGTTTTAAGCAGAAATTTCCTTTTATATCAACTTTCTCTGAGAAGTAATAATCGCCATGTCCTTCGTCTCCCCCAAAAATTCCTGGTTTTATATCTTCTGCTTTGTGCCAGATTCCGTTTGTGTCTCCCCAAACAATGCCTCCAACTATCAGAGAGCATAAAATTAAAATATTTGTAATAAAATTAAATTTAAATACAAATTTTTTGTTTTTTTTGTGATTTTTCTTATTTATATTTTTCTTTTTCATAGTATTTTACTTGGAAGGTTGTTTATATTATTTTTTTATCACTACCATATAGCAATAATATATTTTATCGATTTAGATTTGTTAATTTATATTGTTTGAAGATAAACTGGTTTTTATTATATTTTATAATAAAAATTAGTTACTTATTTTTTCTTTATTTTTTTTTGTTTGATTTTTTTTTCTAAAATATTTAATACATCTTGTGCAATTTGAGGAATATTCCACCTTTCTTTTTTTTTATCGTTGTAGATTTCATCAGATGTTCCAGGTGATATTTCTTTTTGAACATTTATTACATTGTTTGCATGAGAAATTAATGCCTTTATTTCTATTTTATTTAAATGTCCACTATCTTTTTCTCCTATTGTTTTAAAGGTTAATTTTAAAGAATCATAATTGCTCATTTTAATAATTTTATTCATACTTTTAATTGCAAAGTCTTGAATTAAATCAAAGTCTTCTGGGTATAATATAGATGCTCCCTGATATTCAATTGTATATTTTTCTTTTTCATTGCTTTTTTTATAAAGTCTAAATATATCTTTGTAAGAAATAACAGAGTATAATTTTTCTTCTTCATCTACAATTATAACAGATGGAAGATGTTTTTTTATCATTAATTCAATTAATTCTTTGATTTTTTTATCTTTTGATATAGTGATAGGACGTGTATTAACAATGTTTTCGATATCTAAATTTAATATACTTTTAGAATGTTTTTTATTAGGTAGATTGCCCGTACTGTTTTGATCATATAGGTCTGTTATTAAAAAATCTATAGGTCTTACTTCGCCAATGACGTTTAATCCTTTTATTACAGGTAGTAGATTTATTCTTTTATTTAAAAATAAATTTCTAGCATTGGATAATTTGTCTTCTTGGTTTAATGCATATATTTCTTTTTTCTCAATATCTTTTATAGCCTTTTTAAGAAAGTCAGCTTCTTGATTTAGTATTTCTTCTAGAGCATTTAAAAAATCAAAATAATCATTATTGTATTGAATAACTCTATCTCCACTATCAATTAATAAATTAACTAATTTTGATGGATTGGTTTCTTGAGTTGTTGTTAATGGTTTTTTTAATCCTTTAAGTTTTTCGTTAATATTAGATGCTTTTAGTGCAATTATTCTAATATCTACAAAAGATTCTGGAGTTGAATCCAAAATTATATAATGTGAGTTTTTCTTTTCTTTTACGCTTTTTAAAAAATTGTTTATTTTTTCGTCTTCTTTTACTTTAAAATAGTTTTTTAACATTAAATTCCACCTCGTATTTATTATATATTTTTTAAAATTTATAAATATATGTTACAAAAGAAAAGGAATACCATTATTTTGTTTTGTTTGTGGTTTTTGTATTTATATTATAAAATTAAATTGAATTTATAGGTTGATTTAATTTAGTATTATTTAACTTGTTTTATAATGTTATTTTAACTTTGATACTACAAAATTTTGAGTTAATTATTATTTATTTGTATTATAAAATATGTGGTTTGAATAGGTTATAATTAGAAACATTTAAAAACCAATTACAATTCTATTTTAATTAAGTTATAGTTTAGATTGTATAAACTATTTTAATATATTTAAGATAAAAAGTATATAAAGGTATAAAATAAAAATGAAAAGAAGTTCAAGAAGATGGAAGAAGAAAGGTCAAATGAGATGGAAGTGGCAAAAAAAGATTATGAGAGCAAGAAAGAGAAAATTAAAAAATAATAGATAAATTTTGAGATGAATAATTTAATTTTAAAAAAGCTTGATTTTCTTGATAAAAATCAAGATAATAATGAAAATAATTTTAATATTACTTGGAGTCAAGGTGTTTTTATTGAATACTTGGTTAATATAAAAAAGCCTAAAAATATTTTAGAGATTGGATGTGGAAATGGTTTTTCTACTTTGTGGATAGCAAAAGGATTGTTAAATTATAATTTTAATATTGATACAATAGATATCAATTCTCAAAAAATAGAGGCTGCAAAGAAGAATACGAAGTATTGTAAAATAAATGATAAAGTAAATTTTTATATAGGAGATGTTTTTGAAGTGCTTTTAAAGTTGCAAAATAAAAGTTATGATTTTATTTTTATAGATAGTTGTCAAAAAGATTATACAAAAATACTTGAAGAATTAAAAAGGTTAGAATTATTTGATGAAGATGTCACAATAGTTTTTGATAATATTTTTTCACATAAAATGAATTATTTTGTATCTGAGATGAATAAGAGCTATTTTTGTGAAACTATTAATATAGGTGGAGGATTTTTAGTTTTAAAAATAAATTAATATTTAATATTTTTTTTAAGTGATGAACTATTTAGTAGCAAGATTTATTTTATTTTTTAACTAATAATTCAAAATAATTATTATTTATTTTTTGGTTATATTTATGATAAACAGCTTGTATTGTATAGAGCTGAGGAGTTAATTTTATTTTTTTATCTTTTATTTTTAATATTGGATTATAAGGAAGGTTTTTAGGTTTAATTTTAGATATAGAATCAGATATGATTTTATTATTATATTTGAATAAAGCATTTATTTTTTTTTTATTTGGTTTTAAATATTCTTTGTATGTAGGTTTTGATTCAAATTGGGGGATATTAATATTAAAGTTATATGGTAATTTTTGTTTATAATAAATATATGTTTCTTTTTTTTTTGAAATTTTATATGATAATATTATATCTTCTACTAATTGTTCATATTCTTTATTTATTTCACAATATTGTTTTTGATTAGGAAATTCTTTAATATATGCATTAAAATTTTCTTGAATTTTGGTTGATGCATCTGAATTAAAGATGTATAAAATTTTATTTAAATTTAAAAGGCATAGTGTAATAAAGTATAAATCTTCAACGTTAGAGTGAAAAATTTTTTGCGATTGAATAATTTTATTGCAAATCTCTATACTCTTGTTTATTATTGTTGTTTGCGAGGGATATTTAGTAAAATTTTCTTCTGATTCTTTTAATGAGCTATATAAAGATAAATAATATTTTTCAGTGAATGTTTGTGGTCTTTTGTAGTATGGAGTTTTATTGTATTTTATAGAGTTTTCAATGATTATATTATTGATGTGATTAATTTTTTTTGTTAGTGAATGAATTTTATTATGTTGTATGTGTTGTTTTTGTAAAAGTATGGGAAATTCAATACTATTATTTAGAATTAGTTTTAAAATTAATTCTTGAACTGTATTAAATGTTATGGTTTTTGATTCTGTTAGTGTTTCAATTGTTTGATTTAGATTTGGATGAAGATATCTGTTTTTGTATAAAACTTTTTCGCCTTCTATTGATTGTAGATATAAATTTTCAAATTTATTGATATTTAGTGTAAAGTTTACCCCAGTAATTTCTTTAAACGAGTTAGTATTTTCTATTTCTACATATTTTTGAGTATTAAGTGATTTCCATATTGGAAGAGGATATTTACCATGGTTTGTACTAAAATCGATTTTGTTTAATGATTTAATTACTGAAATTATTTTTTCTCTATTGAAATTTACGGTTTGAGATTTTAATATTTTTTTTATTATATGATCTTTTTTGAAATCTATTATATAACAATTTTTAATGTCTGGATATATTTTTAAATTGTTAGGTTTATATATTTTGAATATTTTTTTTGTGTTTGAAGTTAATATGGGCTGTATGATGTTATTCATAGTTTTATTGTCATATATGTTTATAGTTGATTCTCTTATGTAGTTGTTTTTAATTAAAGGAATAAGAGGTAGATTTAAGTTTTTTGCAATTTTTAAGTGAGTTGATTTTAAGGTAGGTACAAAGTTTTCAACTTTTTGTGGATGTTTTACAATATGGATTTTATTAAAAGGCATATTTTTTATTGAAAACAAATAATCTTTTATGTTTATCATAAGTTTTGGTTGTTTAAAATTGAAATAATAATTTTGGTTGAACAATTCTTTTGCTTTAATTTCTTTGATGTTGTTTTTGTTTATATTAAGAATATTATTTATTTTGTTGAGTAGTTTTTTGTCTGCGATGTAGATATTGTTTTCAAAATTATTGTTTGTGGCATTAAATTCAATTAGAGGTGTGTTTTCTCCAATTATTATTGTATGACTGAGTAAGAAGTTGAGAGGTAGGTCTTCAATTAGTAAAATTTTATTATTTTCTAACTTAACTGGTACAACTATGATTTGTGTGTTTGAATAATCTTTTTTTATGTTGGTTGATTTTATTTCTTTATCTTTTAAAAAATTAGAAATTTTAATTTCTTCTTTTAAGTATCCTTGTTTTATTGTTTCGAAAATAAGTTTTAAATAAAGATCATTGTCCATTTTGATGTGTAATATCGTAGGTGTTTTTTGTTTTTTCTTTTATAGTGACTGGTTTTCCAAAATAATTTTTAGAATAAGAAGCTTGTTTTATTTGAGCTACTATGTTGTTTTCCTGGGTTTCTAGCTTTATATCATATGGATATTCGAGTTGTATTTTTGTATTATAATTAGTTGAGAGTGTTGCAATATATGATAGTTGTGAAGAGATTGCTTTGGTTTTTAGGTTATCTGTATCAGATACCATAAAGATTCCTCCTCCAATTATTAATAATAGACTTGCAATTATTGAGTATTCCACAATTTCTTCAATTCCTAGGTTTATATCTACCATTTTATTTTTATTTTATAATATTATTATATATTTATTTATTACTGCTATATATGATATTTAGTTTCATTTCTTTATTAGTTTCTTGTTTTATTTTGAGGTAGTGAAATTTAATTAAAACTGTTTTTTTTTAAAGGTATTAAAAAGATTTAAAAAGAATTGTTGCGTTTTAATATATATGACATTTAATTTTTTTGTGGCGAATCAATATTTTATAATTTTTATTATTTTTTTGTCAGTTTTTTTGATTTTCAAGAGGAAAAAATTAGAAATTCAAGGTTTTTTTCCGTTTTTCTATATGTTGATGTATAAAACGACTCTTGGATTGAAGAAAATGAAGTCATGGTCTCGTGATAATCCTAGGTTATTTTTATACTTGGCATATTTTTCTTTTTTTGTTGGAGTTGTTGGATTAGTGTTTTCATTTTTTTTTATGTTTTATCAATTATATTTAATATTAGATTGGGATTTAACAACTGGTGGAGGATTGGTTTTGCCTATTCAAACTCAAAGTGGAACTATTGCTGGAATACCTGTTTTTGCACCTCCTTTTGTTGAATGGTTAATTGCTTTGGCAATTTTAGTTATTGTTCATGAATTTGCTCATGGAGTGATTGCACAAAGATTTAATATTAAAATAAAATCTTCAGGTTTTGCATTTGGTGGATTATTAGTTCCTATTTTACCTGCAGCGTTTGTTGAACCAGATGAAAAACAATTAAAAAAAAGTAAATGGTGGCATCAAATTAGTGTTTTTGGTGCAGGTTCTACTAGTAATTTTATATTTGGTTTTTTATTTTTATTGATATTTTTATTTGTTGCAATTCCATTTACTACATCAACAATGCAAGTTGATAGAGTTAGTTTTGATGGTGTTATGAATGATAGTTCTTTGTTCAATTATGGAATTGAAAGTGGAGATATTTTACAAATAAATGGTAGAAATATTTCAGAATATGATTTTGTTGTTTCAAATGGTCAAGGTCAGGGGCTTACAGATGTTATTTTTTTAGAAAATTTTTTGACATTAAAGCCAAATGAGAGTTTTAATTTGACTATTGATAATGGAAATTATACTAAAGTATATAATATTGATACCTTTCCAAGAGAAGATTTTAATGAATCAGGTATGATAGGAATTTGGAATGTTGAAACACATCTTGAAAGTAAAGAGGAATATTCTTATCTAGGTACTTTTCAATTGTTTTTTCAAAGATTATTGTTTTGGGTAGTTTTATTAAATATTGGTATTGGTTTGATGAATTTACTTCCATTATGGATTACAGATGGAGGACAGATTACAAGAACATTATTATTTAGATATGTTAAAGATGAAAAAAAAGTTTATAGATATTTAAATATAGTTTGTTTTATTTCTTTAATTACAATAATACTTTTAATATGGCCTAGTTTGCTTAGGATGATTGTTGGTGTATTTGTTTAATTTTTTTGTTTTTATTTTATTTTCAAAATAATTTAAATATATTTTTAATAAAAGAATTATTGATTTTATAAATAATAAACAATATATTATTGAGAAATTCTAAATAAAAGGTTTTATATTTATTGTATATAGTTCAGAGAAGAAAAATGTTGTAAATAAAATAGTGTGATTAATTATTTTAGTATTATATTTTCAATTTTTAATTAAAAAGTTGTTTTGAAATTGTTTAATGTTTTATATATTTTTTTAAAAGAAAATTTTATAAAGTATTTATTTTAAATATTATATATGGTTAATTTCAAATTTAATAAAAAGTGTATATCTTTATATTTTCTTGTTATTTTAATTGTTAGTTTGGTTAGTTTAGTAGTTTTAATTTTTTTTATTACATCTGTTATGGAAGATTCTAAATATGATAATTCCATTATTGAGTGTCAATCTTTTTTAAAAGGAATTCATGGACAAACTACCTATTTTGGAGAGCATTATAATAGTTTTCAACCAAAATTAATTAATTCTATTGCAACATTATGTTCATTAAAACAAGTTGAAATTGATGATGAAAATATTAAATTAGCAGTAGATTTAGTAGAGGATTGTTGGAGAAAAAGTGGTCCAGGAAAAGATATTTTACCTCAAGGTGCTCATGAAATGAATTTATGTATTTTGTGTGGAGAAATTGAGGCTATGGAGGATGTTAATGATTTTGATGAAAGATTGAATAGAGAGTTAGATAAAAATGATTATATTTTTAGTAATGATATTGAGAGTATTAATTTAAATAAGCCTTTATTTAAATCTAATTATTTGCCTTCTAAATTAGAAAAAAATCAAAAGATATCTGTATTTTATTATATTGAAAAACCATATATAAAACCAGAAAATATTAATTTTAAAACATATTTTGACGATACTTTAGGTAGAACTTTAAGAGATTTTATTGGTTCATCTCAAAGAGGAAAAATATTAAATAATATTCTTTTAAATGATGTGCTAGTAGGAGAGTTTGTTTCAACATATGCAGGAGTAGTTTTGACTTCAAATAAGGAATATGATTTATCTGATTTTGATAATATACAACATAATATTGATTATAGAGATTGTTTTGTAATTATTCCAAATGAGAAATATAATTAAATGTAAATTTTAGTTTGAAAAAATAAGATATATTGAAATAAAGGTTAAAAATATTTATATAATAAGTATTAATATTTTATTTGTTTATATTAATATAATGTTTGTTTTTTTATTAATTGTTTTATATTAGAATAGATTGATTGTGTTAAGATATATTTGTTTTATAGATTAAATTTATTTGTTTAGTTATATAATCTGTGATATTTCTTTTTGATTTGCATTTTTTGAAAGTGAGAATTTAATTCTACTTGCATTGCTGGTATTGTTATAGGAAACAAAAAAAATAAAAAAAACCAGATTATACCACTTGTTTCAGTTATTTTTCCAAAACTTTTACAAAAATCAAAAATATATTTTAGTAATGCAAAAATTATAAAACTCCAACCTAAAATTTCTATTCCAATTGTGATTGGGTGTTTGATTACTAGTTCTCTTAAAATAAAGAAGGAGTATCCCCAGATAAATGGAAGAATCATAATTACAGCTACTCCTCTTTTGGGGTCAGGTGCATCAGGCTCAATATTGATAAATTCTTTGTTTTTAGTATATATCCATGGAATTGCAAAAAGTCCAAGTGAAATAACTATTAGCCCTAGAACTAATGGTCCGCTCATGTGTTTGTAATTATGAAAATATTCAAGTGATCGTTCTTCTTTATTTTGCATATATGATTTATATTTGTTAATCTTTATTAATCTTTATTTGTCTTTGTGTAGTTGTATAATTTATTCAAATTAAATCTTATAATTTTATTTTCCTTTTGTTAATGCTATGATGGTAGTTTTATGTATTCTGATGTTATTTTGAAAATAAATGGTGATTTTGCAAAATAAGTATATATTATAGAATTATCTGTATTATCTAATAGATTGAATTTAGTTAATATGAATGATTTTTCTAATGATAATACTAATTATGATAATATTGTTAATAATAATAAGAAAAAATAATAATTTATTAAATGATAGTAATAATTTATTGGAAGTTACTTTGTTTACTGAAAAAAAATTAAAGATAATATTTTAGAAGAGATGCAAAATTAGAATAAGGATATGAGATTAATACTGTAATCTTTTATTTGTCAGATAGAAATATTATTGAAATTAATTACAGATTTATTTAATAATTGATTAATAGAATTTTTAAAGGAAGAGGTGGGACTTGAACCCACGATCACAGGGTTGCAGCCTGTTGCCTTAGCCACTTGGCCACCCTTCCATTATAATATGGAGATTTATATATGTCTTATTATGTAATTAATATAAGAGTTATATATAAATTATAACTATATAGTAAAATGAGTTTTTTTTTATAAAAGTTGTGTATAGTTTTTTAAGTGGATAATTTAATAATTTTTTAGTTTTTCGGTTATAACATTGATTTTATCTTCATTATCTGGTCCTATTGCGATACATGTAGGAGTTCCTGGTTTCACCTCTGTTCTTCCTGCATCTTTAATTAATGAAGTTATTAAATTGAAATCTTTTGCCTCTTGAAGATATTTGAATAATTCTTTTTCATCGTTTACAGACAAAACAATTTTTTTCATTCCTTGCATTCTCCATTTTGATATCATATTTTTATCTGATTTTAGAACTGATTCTACTGAAGCATGGGATGCTTGAGCAGCACTTTTTCCTTTTGATAGTTTTAAATCTTTTCTAATTAGTATTACTTGTTTTAATTCATTCATAAGTTTAAATAAATTTACTTATTTAAAAAACTTTATAAAATAAGTTATATAAATAATAAATATGGTATTAGACAAATTAAGTAGTTCTCTAAAAGATACTTTATCTAAGATTAAAAATTCTATGAGTGTAGATAGAAATCTTGTTGAAGAGATTGTAAAGGAGATACAAAAATCTTTATTGACTTCAGATGTTAATGTTAAATTAGTTCTTGAAATAACTAAGAAAATTCGAGAAAGAGCAATTAAAGAAAATAATGAAAATTTATCAAAAAAAGAACATTTAATTACAATAATATATGAAGAATTGTCTAAATTTTTAGGTGATGGAGAGGAATTTCAATTAAAAGAAGGACAAAATAGGATACTTTTAGTAGGTTTATATGGACAAGGTAAAACTACAACTGCAGGTAAATTAGGACTTTACTTTCAAAATAGAAATAAGAAAGTTGCATTGTTATCTACTGATACATGGAGACCTGCAGCTTATGATCAATTAAAACAGTATGTTTCACATTTAAAGATTGATGTTTTTGGAGATAAAAATTTAAAAAATCCAAATGATATTTATTTGAAATTTAAAAAAGAATTAGAAAAATATGATGTAATTATAATTGATAGTGCTGGTAGAGATAATTTAAATGAAGAGTTAGTTGATGAAATTACTAGTTTAAATGAAGATATTAATCCAACTGATACTTTTTTAGTGATGGGAGCAGATGTTGGTCAAAGTGCTCAAAAACAAGCACAAGCTTTTAAAGATAATTTAAATATTACTGGAGTAATTATTACTAAGATGGATGGAACAGGTAAAGGAGGAGGTGCTCTTAGTGCTTGTTCTACAGTTGATGCTAATGTTAAGTTTATTGGTGTTGGAGAAAAACAGGAAGACTTAGATAGATTTAATTCTCAGAAATTTGTATCTCAATTGTTAGGAATGGGGGATATTGAGACTTTATTGGAAAAGGCTAAAATTGTAATTGATGAAGAAAAAGCAAGAGATTTATCTGATAGAATGCTTAAAGGAGATTTTGATTTGGATGATTTATATGAACAATTAAAGGCAATGAAGAAGATGGGAAGTATGTCAAAAATTATGAATATGATTCCTGGTTTGGGTGGAATGAAGATTGATAAAGATCAGTTGAATGTTCAAGAGGAAAAATTGCAAAAATGGAAACATATTATGGATTCTATGACTAAATATGAAAAAAGAAATCCAAAAGAAATTGATGTTTCTAGAATTAAAAGAATATCTAAGGGAGCAGGAGTTTCAAGTACGGAAATTAGAGATTTATTAAAACATCATAAACAAACTAAAAAGATGATGACAATGTTTAAAGACCCTTCTTCGATGAGTGATATGGGAGATTTGGGAAATATGGAAAATATGAATCCACAAAGTATGATGAAAATGATGAAAAAATTTGGTATTAAAAATCCCAAAAAATTGCAAAAAAAATAATAAAAATGGAGTTAGAAGAAAATCCAAATCGTCCAACAATTGGTAGAATTGAAAGACTAGATGTGAAGCATCATTTCATTGTTAAATATAAAAATGAGGAGATGAAACACAAGATTGTAGATATTATTTTAAAGTTAATAAATAAACATGAAATAAGTGATTTTTTTATTGAAGAGAGAAAAGCATATCAAAAAAATAAAATCATATATAATTATCATACTTTAGTAACAGAGAATGAAGATGTATTTAATTTTTATTATATTGATGAAAAATTTGTTAAACATTTACATTAAATTATTTAATTTTAATTTTAATTTTTTAAATTATTTTTATTTTTTTAATTATCTTTTATTTTTACAATAAATGAACTTAGAATAAAAAATGTTCCTAATGATATCCAAAAAATAGTAATAGATATTTTATTTAAAGCTAAAAATAATAAGTTTAATATTAATAATGTTATTAATATTATGGATAGTGTTTTTTTTATCATTTTAATTTATTTTATGTGTTATTATTTATAATTTTAACGATTTAAATATGATATAAAATATTTTTTGTATATATTTTTATTGTAAATTTTTGGTTATTTTTTTATTATCTACTTGTTTTTTTATTTTATTGTAATTATTTGTCGTGTTTACTATATAATAATTATTTCTTTTAATTGATTTTTAATAGTTAAAAAAAATAATATATTAGATATTAAATATCGTACTTAGTACGATATTATGTATAAAAAAAGAAGAATAATGAGGAAGTTGAATTTAATAAAACCGTTGGTTTTATTGTTTAGTATTTTGCTGCTAGCGTTTAGTAATTTTGTTTTTGTTAGTGCAGATACTTCTTGGTGGAATTCTTCTTTTATGTATAGAATCCCTTTAAATACATCTTGGAATAGTAGTGATATTACTAATTTAACTGCTAATTTAGAAATTAATTCTTCTGTTATGGGAGATAAATTTGATTTTGTAGAGGATAGAGATTCTTTAAGATTTGTTTATTACAATGGTTCTAGTAATATTGAAATTTCGCATTATGCAGAAAGTTGGAATAATGTTACTAATCATAGTGAAATTATGTTGTTGATACCATTTTTGGAAGAAAATAAAAATAATAGTTTGTGGATTTATTATGGAAATAATAATGTGAGTAATAAGGAGGATTATTGCTCAGTTTTTATTTATTGTGATGATTTTGAAGATGGTATAATAGATTCAAGATTATTAACAGTTGATAGAGATACAGTTTCAGGGACTATTTTTGATGAAGGTTTAGGAGTATTTAATTTAACTGCTGGAGGTAATGATATTTGGACTGGTTCTGATCATTATGGTGCTGGTTATATTGAAAATATTGAAGGCGATTTAGATGTTTCTTTGAGAATTATGAGTCAAGGAGACCCTAATGGATGGGCAAAAGCAGGGATAGGATTTAAAAATGATATGACTTTGGCAGGAAGTTCTACTGGATATGCTGTAATGGTTGTAACTCCTTCTAATGCATATAGTTTTCAAAGAGATATTGACAATAATGGTTATTTAGATGTAAATACTAATGCAGGAGGTTCTTCAGTTTATCCATCTTATGTTAGAATGACAAAAATAGGAAATTCGTTTAGTGGATATTATGGTAGTCCAAGTTCTTGGAATTTAGTTGGTACTCAAAGTATTAGTTCAGTAAATAGTGTTCAAGATGTTTCAATGATTGTAACTTCGCATGCTGGTAGTACTTTGAGTAAAGTTTTATTTGATGATTTTATTATAAAAAGATATTCTTCTAATGTTCCTAAATTTTATTTTGGTGAAAATGAACAATTAGTTGGAGAGGTGGAAGTAGATATTAATTATCCATCTAATGGAATAAGTAATTTTGTTTTACAAAATGATAGTTTAAAATTCAATGCAACAGTTTCTTGTTTAGGTTTGAATGATGCTAGTTGTTATAATTTATCAATAGTTCCAAGATATAATGTAAGTTTAGTTGATTATGATAATGTTTCTATGGTAGTAGGAACAACTCCGGTTTATTCTATGTCATCAGACCCATTGTATTGTGATTTAGATGTGGGTGAGAGTTGTAGTGTTGAGTTTGAATTAAATTTTACAGGCGAGATAGATTCTTTTTTAGATGTTAATGTTTTTGCTCAGAGTAATAATAGTGATGTTAAAGATGGAGTTAGTGATAATTGGAATATTTGGATAGTTAATTCAGATATAGTTGCATTTAATACTTCTTATTATGATTTTGGTTCTATATATAAAAATCAAGGAGATAAATTTGAAACTTTAAAGGTTTTGTCTAATATAGGAAATAATGATAATGTTTCTGTTTGGTGTTCTTCAGGGGATTGTAGTAAATTTAATGATGATTGGATTGATGGAACTGATATGATAGAAGGAGAAGAAAAAGATATTATTTTTAGTTGTATTGATGATACTCTTGGAAATTATTCTGCAATTTTTAGTGTAAGTTCAGATAATAGTCCATTTAATATTAGTTTGGAATTATCTTGTTTAGTTGAACAGAATTATGGACCAATTAGTGGAAATTTAATAACTCCAAATGCAGGAATTATTTATAATACTGCTCAAAATAGAACATTTGATATTATTGCAAATTTATCTTGTGTTGGAATTTGTGGTGAGATAACTGGTTATGCAGTTTATTTGCAAAATAACTGGTGGAATACTGATTGGTTGTATAGACAAAGATTAATTATTAATAATTCAATAAATACTCCAAGTGGTTATCAAATATTAGTAGAGTTGAATTCTTCTAATGTAGGAAGTAATTTTGATTGGTCAAATAATGGAGATGATTTAAGGTTTATTAATTCAAATTCTCAATTAGATTATTTTATAGAAGGTTGGGATGAAATTGGCAAAAGTGCTTTTGTTTGGATTAAAATAAATTCTGCATTTTTATCTAGTGATGGTTATGTTGTTGATATGTATTATGGAAATAATTTAGCTGTTTCTGTGAGTGATGTTAGTGATGTTTTTGTTGAAGATGAAATTCATCTAACTACAGGGAGATGTACTGATACTTCTAATGGATGTACTCATATGGATAATAATGATGATGCAAATGCTATTAGAAATATGATAGGAACAGGCACTTTTTCTATTGATGGTTCAGGTTATGTTTCAGTTATTAATCATGATAATAATATATATGGTAGTGATGATTATTATTTTTCAAGATATAGAACTTTATGGATTCCTTCTTCTAGTGGTACTTTTTGGTTTGGAACTGCAAGTGATGATGGTTCAGAAGCAGGGTTATGGAATTATGATAGTTATGGTTATGGATTTAGAACTCCTTTATTATTATCTACTCATGATATTGTAACTGATTGGTATGGTGGACATGCTAGTGGAACTTGTGGTTCTTCTGGTGCAATAGAGAGAAGTAGAAGTATTACTGCTGGAGAATCTTATTGGATAGATTATGTTGTGGAGGAAGGAACAGGTGGACAGGATGCACAATTTTGTATTGATATAGGTAGTGGATATCAAATATTTAATGATGTTAATTTTGGAGGTGAATTTTATGCAAGAAATTATATTAGTGTTGAACCTACTGTTGAGAGTATTAATAGTGAGGAAAATTATGTAGTTAGTACTAGTAGTGGAAATTTGCCTTTTTATACATTGAATTCTCAACCACAATATTGTGCACCAAGTGAAGATGGAAGTTGTTTATTTAATTGGTCTTTAAATGCAACAGGAGAAATTGGTTCATTACATAATTTATCAGTTTTTTTTTCTTCAAATTATTCATCTATCAGTTCAATTATAATACCACATACTACAATTAATATAACAAAAGATGTTATTCCTACAATTAATTTAATTAGTCCAGATAATTCAACAAAAATAATTAGTTCTAATAATAATGTATCTTTTAAATGGTATGTTGATGATGATTCTGCGATATTAAATTGTTCGTTGTTTGTAAATAATATGTTATTGAAAAATGATAATTGTTTATCTATGATGAATATTACATGGAATGAAAGTTTAAGTTCAGGAAAATATAGTTGGTTTGTAAATGTGACTGATGGAGATAATAATACAATTAAAAGTGATATTTATGATTTTATTTTGATAAAAAATTATTCTTCTCAAGTTAGAAAAAGTATTAGATTTGTAAATATAGATCAATATTTTATTAAGTTGAATTTTAAAAATTTAGTTGAGAGTTTAATTAATTTTACTTTGTTGGATTTTGTAGATAATTCTTTTAATTATGGTTCTTTTACTAGTTTGTATAATTTTACAAATGTAACAGTTGGAAGTGATTACTTTGGAGAAATTTTAGGTTGGAATATTAATGATTTTAATAATTCTTTAGATATGAATATAAATTATTCAATAGTTGGTTTGAATAATAATTATAGTATTACTGATGAATTTATTGTTGGTTTAGAGTAGTTTTTTTAATAAAAACTTCTTTAAAAGTTTAAATTTTAAGATTTAATGTACTCTATCTTATAAAATTAATATTTTTTAAAATTCTTTTTACTCTTCTTTTGAAACGAAAATTATTTATAATAGAGATAAGATTTTAAATAATATGCAAGAAAATAATAAAGTAAATAATAATTTTGTTAATAATAATGTTAGTGAAAATTTAGATAATGATATTAATAATAATAAAAATAATAATAAAAAAGTATATGATTATCAATGGGAAATTTTAAGAGATGGTAAGATAAAAAAAGAAAATTTAGATGATTGGTTTTCTAATTATGGACCTAAAGTTATTAGTAGAGATTCTAATGGTTATGCAAAAAAAGTTGAATTTAATGTTTTAATTGATAATTCTGAATTAGAAGTTTTTTTGGTTGGTAGTTTTAATAATTGGTGTAAAAATCCAGATGATTTAGAAAAATATCATTTAGAAAAAGACAAGCATAGTATTATGGCAAAAATTGTTATTGAAAATATTTCTCATAAAGATGAATATAAATTTTTAATTTATAATAGTAAAACTAAGGAACATATGTTGTTACAAGATCCAGCAGGAGTTTATTTTAATGATTTTGGAAATACTATTTTTTGGGATTTTAATGATCCAAGTTGTTATATACAAAAATATGATTTAATAGATACTTTTAATAGAAGCACTAAGATTTTACAGACAGATTTACCAGGATTAATTGTTCATTATGCAAATAAGGAAGGTGTTTGTGGTAGAGATGTTAATCCTAAAGATTTTTATAGATTTATTGCTGATTGTGGTGTGATTGATGAGATTAAAAGATTAGGTTTTAATAGTATTCAATTTTTGCCTTTTGCACAAAGTATTGATGGTGATAATTGGAAGTATAGATATCTTGTTCCTTTTCAATATGCTATTCAAAAAAATTGGGGAACGCCTGATGATTTTGCATATATGATTGATATGTTTCATAAAGCAGGTATTGCAGTTATAGGAGATTTTGTTTTAGGACATTTACCTCATAAAGATTTTCAAATTTTTGGTCAATCATTTAATGCTCATGGTATTCATCTTTGGGAGAAAATTCCTACGGGTAAATATAAAAATTTGCTTTATTTAAAAGAAGAAACTTCTTGGGGAACTATGAGGATAGATTTTGATAATTTTTATGTTAGAGATTTTTTTGTTTCTTCTTGTATTCATTTTATGAAATATTATAAAGTAGATGGTTTTAGGATAGATAATATTGACGGAATTATAAGATATGGTCCAAATGGTGATGGTGATGAGAGACCTAATGGGAGAACTTTTTTAAGAGAATTAAATTCAACAATTTATTCATATAATTCTTATGCAATAATTAATTATGAAGCACATTATTTTTATGAAGATAATGCAAAGATGTTAGTTGCTCCTTTGAGTTTAGAGCCAAGAGCATTAGGAGCAATTGCTTATAATTCTTCAAGATTAACTTATTATTTTCATACTAAATATATGTTTAATGCATCTGAAGAGATTAGTGTGTGGAAGTTTAAATATATTACTGATGAAAAAGAATGGGGTAAATCTTCTTCTACGATTGCTGATTTTCATAATCATGATGCAGCTGCTGGTTTAATGGA
Organism: Nanobdellota archaeon; assembly: GCA_048625195.1. Taxonomy (GTDB): domain Archaea; phylum Nanobdellota; class Nanobdellia; order Woesearchaeales; family UBA583; genus UBA583. The sequence goes on from JBMCRE010000003.1 coordinate 79,266, forward strand.
TAATCGATGTACTGGTTCTTATGCTTATGATGCAATGATGGAGATTAGTTCTTCTAATCATATTCATGCTATTGGAAAAATGAAAGTGATGGAGGCAATTATTTCTTTTGGATGTGAAGGAAGAACATTAGATTTATTACAAACATTTTTATTGCAATCAGGAACATTTGAACATAATAGTTCTATTGAGTGGTTTTTAACATTTAATGAAGTAAATCGTGCTTTAGTTGATTATAAAAAAGATGTTAATTTTTTAATGGATAATCCTGCCTTTTGGCCAGCTTTTACTAAAAATCGTGAGTTTTTAAATGTTGATGATAATAATAAAGTTTTAGTTATTCAAAGAAGTGTTGATGAAGAAGGTTATAATTCTAGATATATAATAGTTATAAATACTTCTGCTTGGAGACATTTAGATTATAGAGTTGGAGTTAAATCTGGTAAAAAATATAAAGTTGTTTTAAATTCTGATAAGTTTTGTTATGGTGGATTTGGAATAATTAGTTATCCAGAGTTACTTGAAGTTCAAAAATCTAATAGTTTTGAATTGTTAGATAAGGAATTAGTATTATCAATATTGCCTCCTTATTGTGTTTTGGTTTTAGAGTGCTTAAGTGATTAAGAGATGAAGAGCTTAAGAGCTGAAGGGCCTAAGTGATAAAGAGATGAAGAGCTTAAGAGCTGAAGGGCCTAAGTGATAAAGAGATGAAGAGCT
>JBMCRE010000004.1:0-71708 GCA_048625195.1 Nanobdellota archaeon
AGATGGAAGAGTTTTTGAAATAACTAAAGATAAAGAAATTGTTTGGGAGTTTTATGAACCAAATTTTAAAGAAAATGATGATGATGTTTTGGTTCGAGAAGGAATTTATAGAATGACTAGGTATGAAAAAGATTTTATTGATAATTTATTAGAGTAATAATTACAAATATTTATATATTAATTCTTTTTAAAGTAATTATATGGATAGAATTTCTCAGATAAATTTTTTGAAATCATTTGTAATAATTTTATTATTATTTGTTGGAATAGTTTTTGCATTTCAAGGAGGAGATGGTACGATAGGAGATCCTTTTCAAATTTCTAGTTGCACAGAATTACAAAATATGAGTAGTTGTTTAAGTTGTCATTATATTTTAAATAATGATGTTGATTGTGGTGATACAAAAAATTGGAATTACAATGGTAGTGTTTATCAAGGATTTATACCTGTAGGAAACTGTACTGGAGATTGTTTTAGTGATGGAGATGATTACTGGTTTAATGGAAGTTTTGATGGAAAAAATAAAATAATTGATGGATTATTTATTAATAGAAGTAATAGAGATGGTGTTGGATTGTTTGGGGTAATTAGAGATAATTCCATAAAAAATTTAGGTTTAACTAATGTTCAAATTTCTGGAAATAATGATATTGGAGGATTAGTTGGAGGGAATTTTTACGGAAATATAGATAATTCATATTCTAATGGAGATGTTAATGGAAATAATGATATTGGAGGATTAGTTGGAGTGAATTATGGAGGAAATATCACTAATTCTTATTCTAATGGAAATATATATGGAAATAATTATATTGGAGGATTAGTTGGAGTGAATTTTTATGGAAATATCACTAATTCTTATTCGAGTGGAGATGTTAATGGAAATAATGATATTGGAGGTATTGGAGGATTAGTCGGACATAATTTTTACGGAAATATAGATAATTCTTATTCTAATAGTAATGTTAATGGAAATAATGGAGTTGGAGGATTATTTGGAGCGAACTTTTACGGAAATATAAGTAATTCTTATTCGAGTGGATATGTTAATGGAAATAATTATATTGGAGGATTATTTGGAGTTAATTATTATGGAAATATAGATAATTCTTATTCGAGTGGATATGTTAATGGAAATTCTTCTGTTGGAGGATTAGTTGGATTGACTTCTGGAAATATAAATAATTCTTTTACGGTATCATCAATTAATGGAACTAATTCAAGTTTTGGAGGATTAATTGGTGAATATTTTTCTGGAATAATTGCAAATACCTACTGGTTAAATACTTCTTTTAATGTTAATCATTCTATTGGTAATGGAAGTACAACTGGAATTTTTACTAATGATTCATTATCTTATTTCTATGATTGTTCAAACGAACCTATGACATCTTGGAATTATACTGATATTTGGGATTGTAATGAAAACAATTTCCCAACTTTAAAATGGCAAGATGTTACTTTCTTTTCTCCTGAAACACCATCTGATAATTCAAGTAATACTTCAATTTATATTTCTGAGAGTATTTTTCCCGCATTTAGCTTTTTGTCAATTTTATTTTCAATGATTACAATAGTTGGTTGGTTGATTTTTGCATAAAAATGGGATTAAAATCTTTTTTAAAACAAGTGAATGAAATTGCAGATGAAAAAAACAAAGTAAAGTTTGATGAAAAACTCTCAGGCATTCACATTCACAATAAAAAAAAGATATATAACAGTTATAGATTGTACGATGGTAAATTAATTGATATTAATGGAAATATTGTAAAAGAATGGAGTTATAAATATCTAGGAATCATGCATAAAGATAAATATATTGCTCAAAAAGGTTATGAAGAAAATAGTTGGGGATTATTTGATAAAAATAATAAACAAATCTTTAAAAAAAACAATACAATACATCATGATATTATAGTGACAAATAATAATACAATTATAACGTTAAATAAAGAAACTAAAAAATATAAAGGAAGATTAGTAGAGTTTGATACAATAGAAGAATATAATTTGAAAGGGAAATTGTTAAATTCATGGTCAGTTTGGGATAATTTGAAAATCTTAAAAAAACATCATAAATCATTAACATTAGATTTTCCAAAAATTCCAGTTATACCTGATTTTGTAAAGAAAAAAGAGAAAAGTCCTTGGGGTGCAAATCATGATTATTATCATATCAATTCTATTCAAATAATTCCTAAAAATAAATTAGAAAAAAAAGATAAAAGATTCAAACAAGGAAATTGGTTAATTAGTTGCAGACATGGAAGTATGATTTTTATTTTAGATAAAGATACTAAAGAAGTTTTATGGAAAATGACACAATTTGATATAGAAGATAACTTAGAGGGACAACATTCTCCTCAAATGTTAGAAAATGGAAATATTTTAATTTTTGATAATGGAAGATATAGAAAATGGAGTAGAATTATTGAGTTAAATCCTATAAATATGAATATTGAGTGGGAATATAAAAATGATGATTTTTTTACTCTGTCTCAAGGATATGTACAAAAGTTAGATAATGAAAATTTATTAATTACTCAAAGTGAAGATGGAAGAGTTTTTGAAATAACTAAAGATAAAGAAATTGTTTGGGAGTTTTATCATCCTGAAAAACAAAATAAAAAAAATTCTAATTTTCCTAAAAGTTATGGACAAAGACAATGGATTTATCGTATGGTTTCTTATGACAAATCTTTAATGAAAAAATATATATTATAATTTTATTGTTCTTCTTTTTTGTAAAGAACTTTAAAAAAATTGGAAGTAATTATAAATATCTTTTAAAAAAATAAATCTAAATATTTCATCTTATAAAATTAGTAATTTTTCAAAGTTCTTTATAATAACTAGCTTCGTTATTTGTATGTCTTTTAATATATTCAATTAATTCATCTTTTTTACCTTGGTTAATTACAATTTCTATAACTAAGTTGGAATTTTTATCGTAATATTCTTTTTTTATTTCTCCTATTTTTCTAAATGGACCATAAAAAGAACCTATATATTGTGGTGGTATAGATATATTAAATTTTACTTTATCAATAGATATTGGCATTTTAGGTTTTAATAATTTTAAAACTTCTTCTGCTTGTTGTGTGTAACTGGTATTTGCATTAAAATTATAATTAAGTTTATCTACAACGCCTTTTATCATAGATGAAGTATATTTTGTTTTAGTTACTGGATTAATTGCACTCTCTACTATATAATTAATTACTTGTTCTTTTTTTTGCTCTCTTAGTTTATTTAAATAACTAGTTGGAATTTGGCATTCTCCTTTTAATAATATCTCTTTTAAAATTTCTTCTTCTTGCATTTCTGGAAAAACTATTTTTAATAAGTTACTTGATGCAACTTCTCCTTTTTTTTGATCTTTGAAAATTTTGTAATCTACTAATACATCATATACACTTAATTCTTGGGGATTTTTTTTGAATTTTTGTAAATTATCAAAATCAACAAGTACTTCAAATTGATTATCTTTTTTTTTATATTTAACTTCGAATGATTTATCTACACTTACCATTGTTATAATTAAAATTAAATTAGATTTTTTATAAAACTTTTGAAATTAAAAAATTATTCAAAATTAATAGTTTCTCCAATTATAGGCGTATAAACTTTTCCTTTGAATTTGCTTTTATTTTTTATCCATTGAGATACAGCTGAAATTGCACTAGTATCACCATGTTGTAAAATTAAATGTTTTGGATTAAGTTTTTCTATTAAATTATGTATTTTATCTTGTCCATAATGAGCACTAAAATCAAATTTTCTAACATGTGCTTTTACTGGAAATCTGTGATGATGATTATAAAACATATGGTCTTCAAAAATAGAACGACCATTTGTTCCATTTGCTTGATATCCTGTTAATAATATAAAATTATCTTTATTATGTATCATTGTATCGGCATAACTCATAACTGGTCCTCCTTGTACCATTCCTGATGTTGTAAGAATAACTATTCCTTTTCTTTTTGCAATTGATAATCTATCTTTTGGATTTGTAATTAGAGTAACTCTTTTAAACATTTTTTCTAAAAGATCTACATTATTAATAAATTTGTCATTTGATTGTATCATTGTTTGAGTTAATTTTCTTGCCATACCATCAAGGTATATAGGAATTTTTGGATCTAGTTTTGATAAAATAATTAGAATTTCTTGTGACCTTCCAACTCCAAAAACAGGTACTAATGCACTACCTCCTCCACGAATACAATTTTCAATAGATTTTATAAAACCTTCTTCACTAAGTATTTTATCAGGATGCATTCTATCCCCATAAGTATTTTCAGTAATTAAAATATCTATTTCATTTTTTAGATTTTCTAATTGTGAAGGAATCATTAAATTGGTATTTTCTGTATTTATATCTCCTGTATAAAGAATAGTTTTATCTTTTATTTTCATTAATATTGACGCACTACCTGGGATGTGTCCAGCATTTATAAATTGAAATTTAATATTTGAATCACGAGTTTTATATTCTTGGTCGTATCTTACAATTTTTAAATCTTTTTTTACTTTATCAATATCTCTTCCTACATAAGCAGGATGAATATGTTTTAATTTTGCTAAATGATAAGAATCTTCAAGTAACATATTTGTAGTTTTCCATGTTAAATCTGTCATATAAATAGGACAATTTAATTCTTTATGTTCAAGCATAGGTAATGCTCCACTATGGTCTAAATGTGCATGACTTAAAAAAATACCATCTAATCCATTTATCTTATCTAATTCTTTTGGATATTCTACTCCGTGTTGAATAAATTTTATTCCTGCATCTAAAAGATATCTTTTGTTATCTATAGCAATCTCAATACAACTTTTTCCAACTTCTTGTGCTGCTCCATGAAATATGATTTTCATAGATTAAATTTGATGTTATTCTTTTTTATTATTTTGTTACTTTGTAAATTGAAAACTTTTATTTATTATTTGTTATATAATTTTTTTTATAGTTTTATTTTATTTAATTATAGTTTATAGTGTTATAATTTTATAATTTTTTAATAACTAAAATTATTCTATACCAACTTTAAATAAATCTTTGACTTCATAATCTTGATTATTAGGAGTGTAAGAATAGTTAATAACTTCATTATTTAGAATATTCCAATAAAATAATTTTCTACTACCTCCTCCTAATATTTGAAATAAATCATAAAGTCTAGAATATGAACCTCCAACATAATTAGATTTTACAGTATCAAAAACTTTATAATTATTAGATTCAATATTATTTGCACTTGTAGTTAAATTTACAAAATATAATTTGTTTCCAATATTTCTAATTTTTTTATTAATTTGAAGAGATGTGTTTTCTATTATATAAAATTTATAAATATCACTAAATCCAGTTTTATTAAATTCATCAATACTAATTACATTCCAATTATGTATGTTAGAAGATGAAAAATTATGAAATATCGTTGTGTTAATACCTGTAGGGCATGAAATATTTTGTATCCATGTTGAATCTAAATAAAACATACATGTATTATTTACAAATCCACTTTTAACATTAAATGTAAAATTAATTGTTCTATTTTGTCCAATAAATTTTTGATTATCATAAGGAGTTATTAAAGTTACATTCCCCTTATCTGTAATTTCAAAATATGAATTATAGTATTCACGATTATTACATAAATTACCTTTATCGCAAACAATTATATTTGTAATATTATAATAACCTGCATCTGCTGTATCATTAAAATCAAGATACCAATTATTACTATTTTCTTTATAATCAATTTCAACAAAAATATCTTTCCACTTTATAATATCATATAAACTAGAATTATAATTATCTAAATTCAATCCTCTAAATCTAATATTTCTATTATCTTCAAATCTCCAATTATTTAAAATATTTGAATTAGTTGTTGATATTGAATATAAACCTGGAGTTGTTGGAAAAATTGTTCCTATCACTTGCCAATCTGTATTTTCAGAATTAGACACAGAAACTTCCAATGAAGGATATGTATTAGAATTTTCATCAGATGCATCATATGAATTTTGAGTAATATTTATATGAACTTCTATTTTTGATAATTCTTGTAATTTTGAATCATCTACAAAAGAGTATCTTTTATATAAAGTTTCACCATCTATTGCGTTTTTCCATTTTTTTTCATTATCCCATGATATAAAATAAGGTTCTGGATCTACATATTTTCTAAGTAAAAAATCATCTGACCAATACTCTTGACCACCATGAATATACAAAGTGTTAAAATTTGTATGAGTATTTTCTACGATATCTACATAATCAAATACAGTTTCGGTTAAATCCATAAAATAGTGTTTAAAACGACCTTCATATCTGTTTAATTTCATATAATACCATGTATTAAATGATGTTGCAAAGGACAAATCTGGTCCTGGTGTTACATCTGTTGCAGAACCGGCATTTCTTCTTTCAAGTCTGAATTTCATATTGGGACCAAAACTACTAGAATATGTAGAATAACCATTTGCATTTTCGTCACTTACACCATAACGATTAATTGGACCTGCTAAATTATTAATTCTATTAGTTTTCCATATTAATTCATAATTTGAAAAATTAAATCCTAAGTATCTTTTACCACCACTTGGGTCATTATTTGAAGTTTTTTTTAAAACACGATTTGTTCCATCAGTATCTAATAATACTGTTCCTGAATTATAATTTAGCCAAGTTGGAGGTCTTACACCATCAGAAGTAGAACCATAATTTTCAAAATCCTCAAAAAATAAAAATGTACTTGTACCATTTCCTGCATAACTTGCAGCTGAATTATTATAATAGATATAAAATGTGTTATTAACATTTTGCAATATATTATCAAATTTAATCCAAAAAATTGCATAATCTGCACCTTCTCTTTCTTTCCAATAAGATAAAATACCACTTGAATTTGCTAAATCATTTGTAAATCTAATGTCTGAATAATCATCTTTTGCTTTTCCTGCAAGATAAACATTATTTAAAATGTCTGTTCCTTCTTTATTGTAAATATATAATTTCATAGTATAATTTGTTAAATCTGAAACGTTAGAACCCATTATTTTGAATTCTTTTCTATAATTCCAATTATCTAGCCAAATACTCTCATCAGGTGGAACTGTGAAATTATAAAAACCTGATTCTTGATCTGGTGTAATTAATGAAAAACTTTGAGGAGGACTATTTAAAAATGAAAAATTTTTTATAGTTGAATTAGGATAGTTAATTGTTCCTGTTACATTTTTAATAGTAAAAACTGATTGTGGATCTGTTACATTAACATCAATATTTATCATATTATTTTGCCAAGTAAATGTAGGATTAATGTTGATATTTGTAGAGTTTGGTGGTAAATTTCCATAAGCAATATAATCTGTAAAACTAAATCCTCCTCCTGATTCAGATTTTGTGTGAGATCTATCTATGTTTTCATCAATAAATAAATTTAAAGAAGTTGTAGATAAACTATGAAGTACCGCCCATCCTCCTTCTCCTCCAACATTTGAAGTTTGAGAAACTATTGCACCAATTGGATTTGATGAAAAAGATGTTTGCCAATTTTGACTATGAGGTCTAGAATTGGTATAACCATTAATCCAACTATCTCCACTAGTACCTGTATCAGCTAAATTCCATAATGATTCAAACTCTACTCCAGATAATGTTGAATGAAATTCATCCATTGCAACCCAATAAATAGTTTCATAATTTGTAATAGGATTGGGAGATGGTGCATTTACTTGAGAAAGTCCAATACATGCTCCATTAATTCCTACCGATTTTGTTTCATCATCCAAATTATTTTGAAATGTAATTCCCCAAGCATTATTGTTATTAGTTGCCCTTGTTGAAAATACTATTGGAGATGATGAAAAGTTATTTTCAAAATAAATTTTATTACCACGAACAGGACATTCCCAATTTCCAGTTCCTGCACTACCTACTCTATTTGTTGAAAATTTACCTGCCTCTATTTGTGAACTAGTTGATGGAAATGTCCAATTGCCTTCTTCAATAATAAAATAATTTATTTTAACATTATCTGTTGAATCAAATTGATGGTTTGAAGCATATATTTGAAAACTATTTTCAGTAACATTATCTAACCATAAACCTATTCCTCTGTTTTGAGATGTAGATGAATATTCAATACTTGCAATAATAATAGGGGATACATAAGAATTTTTCATAGAAACATCTGTCCAAGATTGAGCAGAAATTGTAAAATTACCCCATTCCATCTGTAAATCTGTTGAAAAAATATTATTACTAAAACATAAAATAATAAAAACTAAACTTATATAAAAACTACAAATTCTTATTAATTTTTTATTATTTTTCATTTTAGCATTTTTTTGTGCTAAGCACAAAAAATATTAGTAATTATTTAATGATTTATAACTTATTTTTTAAGTATTAATATTTACTAATATTTTAATTTGTACTAAGTACAAATTATGTATTAAAATTAAATAATTTGTGAATTTCGATAAGGTAGTGAAAAAATATATTCAAATCATAAAAATGATAAATAATAAATCATTTATATTGAAGTTGTATTATTATTAAATAAAATAATTGATTAATTTTATTCTAACTTTTTAAAAAAATATTTTAGTAAAGTTTATAAAATTTAATGGGTTATTATTAGTTATGATAATTCCGGTAAGATGTTTTTCATGTGGAAAAGTAATTGGTTCTAAGTGGGAGAAGTATCAAAAACTTCTTCAAGAAGGAAAAAAACCAAAAGAAGCTTTAGATGAGTTACAATTAGAAAGATTTTGTTGTAGAGGAGCTATAATTTCTCATGTTGAGAGTATAGATATAATTGGTTCTTATATGTAATTGAGTTATATAAATAAATAAGTTTAAATATATATTTATTTTTTTATTTTTATGAATGAAATTAAGAGTTTAAATTCTTTAAAAAATATAGATTATAAAGAGATTGGATTAAAAGCAGGAATTGAAATTCATCAGCAATTAAATACTAATAAATTGTTTTGTAATTGTCCTTCAAAGATTGTTTCAAATGAAAGTTTAAATAAAGAGATTGAAAGAAGATTAAGATTTTCTTTGAGTGAAACAGGAGAAATTGATAAAACTGCTTTTGATGAGTTTAGAAAAGGAAAGTTTAATGTATATAGATATAATGATGACATTGCGTGTCTTGTAGATTTAGATGAAGAACCACCAAGAAATCCAAATAAATTAGCTATATCTACTGCAATTAGAGTTTCTCAAATGTTAAATTTAAAGTTTTTTAATAAATTGCAATTTATGAGAAAGTTAATAATTAATGGTTCAATTACTTCTGGATATCAAAGAACTACTATGTTAGGATTGGGAGGGTATATTGATACTAGTTTTGGAAAAGTCGAAATAAATGGTATCAATTTAGAAGAAGATGCTTGTAGAATTGTTGAAAAAAATAATAATAAAACCATATATTCATTAGATAGACAAGGTATTCCTTTGATAGAAATTACTACAGGTCCTCAAATAAAATTACCAGAACAAGCATTAGAAGTTTCAATAAAGTTAGGAAATTTACTTAGAAGTTTTAAGGAAACTAAAAGAGGAATTGGTACTATTAGACAAGATTTAAATGTATCAATTAAAGGTGGAGCAAGAATAGAAATAAAAGGGGTTCAAAATTTAAAATTAATTCCGAAAATTATTGAAGATGAAGTTAAAAGACAAATTGTTTATTTATCTATTTTAGATGAATTAAAAAAAAGAAAAATTAATACTGATAACTTATCTAATTTTAAAATATATGATGTAAGTGAGGTGTTTGAAAAAACTGACTCAGAGGTTATATTGTCAAATTTAAAAGATAAAAATTCAAAAGTTTTAGGAATTAAATTAAATAATTTCATAGATATTTTAGGAGTTGAATTACAAGAAAATTATAGATTTGCAACAGAAATTTCTAATAGAAATAAACAACATTTTCCAGAGATAAAAGGACTATTTCATCTAGATGAATTACCCAAATATGGAATTACTAGTGAAGAAGTTGAGTTAGTTAAAAAAAAATTGAATTTGTCTATTCATGATTCATTTATTTTACTTGCAGGGGAAAAAAATGTTATAGAAAAATCTTTAAAAAATATATTAGAAATAATAAAAGAACTTATTTATGAAGTTCCAAGCGAAGTGAGACAAGTAGATCCAAAAGGGACAAAAACAATTTTTTTAAGACACATGCCTGGTTCTGCAAGAATGTATCCAGAAACTGATATTGAAGATATTGAAATCACAAAAGAGTTATTAGAGGAAGAAAAGAAAAAAATTCCTGAACTCTTTGATAAAAAGATAAAAAGATTAACTAAAGAGTTTAATTTAGATGAGTTTCAAATAAAAAATATATTAAATAATTTTGATGAAGAAAATTTTAAAATTCTTTTAAGTTATAATGTTAAACCTTCTATAGTATATTCTACTATTTTTGATATACCAAAGGAAATTAAAAAAAGAGAAAATATTGAAATTGTTGATTTTAATTTTAATTTGATAAAACAAGTTATTGATTTATTAAATCAAGAAAAATTAAATAAAAATTCTATATATAATTTGTATTTAAATTTGTATAAAAATTCTGTTAGAGAAGTTGATGATTTAGAAAAATATCTTAAAAATAATAATTTAATAGCTAAAGAAGTTGATGAACAAGAAATTGAACAAAAAATTAAAAAAATTGTCTCTGAAAATCAAGGGGCGCCATTTGGAGCTTTAATGGGAATTGTAATGAAAGAATTTTCTGGTAATATTGATGGAAAAAAAGTTTCTCAAATTTTAAAAAAATTAGTTTGAGATAAAACATTGATAAAAATAATATAAAATTATGATAAAATATGTTAAAATTAATGAAAATCTTAAATCTTATATTATTTTAATCGGAACTTTGACACTTAATGCCCAGAAATAGTAAAATCTCATATTATAAGAGATTTTATTGTGACACATTAATAAATAAAAGACTTTTTTATTTCTATTTGTTTCTAAATGTTTTCAATATCAGAATTTGAAAAATTTAATTTAATATCAAGTAAAATTAAGTACGGGGTAGCCAGGATTTGAACCTGGGTCCAGGCGTCCCAAACGCCCGATGATAGACCATGCTACACTACTACCCCTTAAAAAAAAATATTTATTCATCAAAGAAATCATCAAGAGAATAATTGAATTCACTTTCTTTGATTATTCCTTTGTTAACTAAATAATATTTTGCTAACAAAAAAAACGCTAATCCCAATGATTTTTTACCTTTGTTATTAATAGGAATTACTAAATCTAATTTGCCTGTTCTATTGTTTGTGTCACAAAAACCAATTGTAAATATACCTTGATTAAAAGCTTCATTTAAAATATTTTTGTCGGTTAGAGGATCACAAACAATTACAACTTTATATTCTTTAAAATCTTTTAATTCAGCGTTAGTTAATTTTCCAGGTAAATATCTATTTGTGAACACATCACAATCAATTATTTTAGAGAAAGTTGTAAGTGGTTTTTTTGCATTTTCTCTTCTACCCATAATAGCAAATTCGCTTGGTTCGTATTTAGATAAAAAATTGATTAAAATTTTCAATCTATTATCAACATCTTCAGTGTTAATAATCTTTAGCCCATCTGCTCTAGATCTATGTATAAATCTATCTGTGAATGCATTTTTAAATTTGGTTCCTATATGAACTCCTGCTGTGAGGTAATCGTCAACAGGCACAAGGGTTTTACTTTCTTCCATACTCTAAATGAATAATAAATCATTTATAAAGCTTTCCGGTGAAATTTATAATTTGTTGGAAGTATTAATATTCTAATAAGTCTTTTTTATAGATTCCTGATTTTATGTTGTTCATTGCTTTGATCATATCTAAAGTTCTTGTTTTAGTTAATTTTTCAGATTTTAATGATGCTTTGAAATGTAAGTTGTTATAAGAAATTAATAAACTATCTCCATTGTGTCTTATTAACCATTCTAAGTCGTCATATATTTGCTTTTCTAAAACTTTTGTTAGATATCGATTATTAGTAAAAATGTTTATTCTGCTATAACTTTTTTCAACATTTCCTTCTGATTTTATTTTATAATCTTTAGGAAATGCTCTAAGGTTAAATATTTCACTAAAAGACATTCCATCTTTAATAAGATAGAAGTATAATTCCCATTTGATATCAGGAGTTTTAAACGTTATTATGTTATAGCATTTGCTAAAATTCATTTTATGTTTGTTTGACATTGATTTATATTCGTGGACTGAAATAATTTTATGAGATGGTCCAAAATAAGCATCAGAATAATATTTACCTTTTACTATTTCTTGAAATGATTTGATAAAATCATTTTTAATTCTATATTTATGATAAAAGAATTGAAAATAGTAACTTTTATATATTAAATAAATTATTACTATGAAAAGTGCTGTGAATGTAATGTAAATAAAAACCATAATATATATTATAATAAAAAAACTATTTAAATTTAACGTAAAAATTAATAATTATTTTTTTTGAAAAATTAGTAAATCTTCAGTAGTTAAAACACCACCTTTATTCATTAATTTATCTTCAGCCTCTCTTCTTTGTAGTTTTATCTTGTGATTATCTACTTTGTTTTTTTTATAGAAATTTTCTCCAAGTTGTTCTAATATTTCAGATTCTTTTTTAAATAAATTTTTTAATTTTTTTCCTAGTTCTGAATAGTCTTTTTTTGTATCTCTAAATTGTTCGAATGATTTTTTTTTTAAATTTCTTAATTCATCGATTTGTTTGTATCTTTGTTTTTTAGATTTACTAATGATTCGAATTTGTTTATATAAAGATCTTATTTTTTTTTCAATATTGTTACATTTTCTTCTCATGGAGTTAAGTTCTTTTTGTGCTTGTTTTAAATCACTACTTTCTTCATTTCTATTAACTTGTTCAACTTCTTCACGTAGTTGTTGTATTCTTTTGATTATTTCAGATTCTTTATCTAATGATAGAACTTGTGTTTGTAATTTTAAGTCAAGATTTTTAATTTCTTTTTGTGCTTTATTTGCTGTTATAGTTTTAATTTTTGGTTTAATTAATTTTTTTTTAGCTTCAAGTCTTAATTGTGAAACTTTTTTTTGTAGTTCATCGTATTTTTTTTTATGTTCTTCTAATTCTTTAGTCTTTTCATCTAGATCTTTGTTTATTTGATCAAGGTTATTGTCAATTTCTATTTGTTTTATTTCATCATATAGTTTATTGATTGTAACTAAAAACTCCTCACCTTTGGAAAAGTGATCCTCTTTTTTATCTTTTTTTATAGAAAACTCTTTTTTTAATTCGTTAATTTGAGCTTTAACTTTATTCAATTCCTCTCGAATTGCCTCTTTGTCCATTTGTTATATTTAAATATTTATTTAATTTTTTTAAAAAAGTATGATTAAAATAATGAACCAAGACCTGCAGCAGCATCAGCTGTTGAAGTCTTTTCTTCTTCTTTTTTTTCTTCTTTTTTTTCTTCTGCAGGTGCATCAGCATTTGAACTACTTGTAGGAGCCGCTGCTGATACAACTGAGCTTTCTTTGATAACTTGCTCGATATCTACACCATCTAATGCAGCAATTAAAGATTTAACTTTAGCAATATCTGCCTCGATACCTGCAGCTTTCAAAACTGCTTTAATATTATTTTCTGTAATTTCTTTTCCAGCTTTATTTAAAAGCATAACTGAGTAAATATATTCCATTTTTTTAAAGTTTTAAATTTTTATTTTTAATTAAAAAAAACTACCAAACCCTTGAGCAGGATCTTGAGTAGTTTCTTCTTCTTTTTTTGACTCTTCATTAGTAGAAACATTGTTTTGTTCTACAACTGTGGATGATGTATCATCCAATCCAGCAGGTCTAATATCTTGAGGAAGTTTTTTTGCAACCCCTATAGATTGATTATTAGCTTTGCTAAACAAATAAGGTATTGTTTCTTTTGCAATATAAGATGAACTTATTGCTAATGCCAAAGCGTCTTTAGCGTTATTTCCTAAGAAATAATTTATGTTATCTTTTGTATGGTAGTTTAAACCAATAGATAGCTTAAATGAATCAGTTGAAGCAGATTTTAGTTTATCAAGGATTTGTTCTACATCAACATCTAATATGTCTCTTTGATATATTAATCCGTTTTCATAAATCCCTTTAATATTTAATCCAACCTCCATTGGTTCTATTGCAAGTCTTGTTAAAATTTCTGCTAACTTGGAAGAAATTATATCACCTTCTTTTACAACTAAACTGTCTTCTTTTATTTCTACTTTTCCAGCATTTATTCCTGCTTTAATTTTGAAAGCACCTAGTTCACCAATAATAGGTCCAGGTGCAAAGCCAGTAGGCCCTGCTTTCACATAGATGTCTTTTGGCGCAATTGAGCCTTTTTTTGCAGGCGCAGTGGATTTACTTTTTTTTACTATTTGATATAAAGAAAAAGGATTGTCATTTGTAAAGATTAATCCAGTGATGCCGTTTAATTGCTTTTTTAACTCTTCAATTTTATTATATTTTTTTGACAACTCATTTAATACTATTTCAACTATGTTTTTTTTAACAATTAAAACTTCTGCAGTACCTTTTAATGAAGCTCTGATTCTTTGAAATTGTAATGCAGGCAGGCCTGTTATATCAACAACTCCAACAATTGAGTATTTGTTAGATAAATCTTTGATTTTTTGTGCATATAATTGATTTCTTTTATTTATTTTTGGAGTATAATTTTCAGGTATCATTTTAACACCACCAACTTGCCCATTGTAAGTTTAATTGCAACATTTTTTATGTTATTTTGATGATTTGGTAATGCATGTAAAATTGATTGATAAATATAATCAATATTTTTCGCAATTAACTCATTGTTTTCATTTTGACTACCAACAGGAACTTGTAATACTAAATTTTTTTTTGTTTGTAAATGTACTGTTTTTTGTAATTTATCATAGAGTTCTTGTAGAGGTGTCTTTGAATTGATTACCATTCCTAATTTAGGGGAAGGCATTTTGTTCATAGGTCCTAAATATTTTCCTAATACTTGTGCAAATAAAGGCATATAGTTTGCTTGCACAACAAATTTGTCATATTTATGTGTAATTTCTCTTATTTTTTTTAAGTCACCTTTCATGGCTTCTAATTCATCATTGTATAGAACACCGTCAAAAATATCTTTTGCATCATCAATACTGTGATCGATGATTGCCATAATTTTATAACCTTTAGGTTTAACAAGAGTGTAAAGAGTTGCTCCTATATCTACTTTGTCACTTGGTTTTTTTAAGTCTAAATTTTGTAAATTAATAATAAGATCAAAAGTTTGTATAAAATTTCTATCTTTAGAAAGTTCTCTTGTTTTAGTGATTTTTTCTTCTAATTCTTTAAAATCCATTTTGTTTCTCCTCCTATAATAGTTAATTTATTATTATAGTATATCAGAGTTGATTCTGTATAAGAAAGAAATGATATTTGATTTATAAAATTGTTGGTATTTTTTATAATTACTATAAAATATATAGTTTAATTTATTAAATTGTATATTCTTTTATTTTTTAGTTTGAAATTTTTAATGTGCATAAGATTTTTATAATAGAGATTATAATTAAATATTTATATGATTTTGACTAAGAAGGATATTTTATTAAAGACTAAACTTGATTTTTATAAGGAAATAAAGAAGCAACAAGAAAACTTTAAACCTACAAAAGAACTTGAAGGATATGGAGTATCTTCAATTGTTGGAGAGAGAGACTACCCTACTCCAAAAGTATATAATGTTCAATCACAAAACAAGAAAATTCTTTTTTTAAAACAAATGAGATAGTCAAAAGAGATTATAATGATATAATAAAGTTAAAAGCAAAAGATGTTTTAGCAAATACTAATAATATTTTTGTGAAAAATATTAAAGAAAAAATTTTGCAAAATATGAATGATATTTATAAAGCTAAAAAATCTATAAATTTTACATCTAAATTTGATAAAGAATTAAAGTTAAAGAAACCTTTAATAAATGATTTGTTTACAATTGGTGGAGGAAAAAATGAGATAATTAACCTTGAGTTTAATATGAATGTTTCTATATCTAAACAAATAGAAAAATATATTCAAGGAGATACTAAATCAAAAGAAGCAGTAATTAATTTATATGAAAGAGGATTTAATGAATCACAAATAATAAATCTTTTATCTCTTGGAAATTTTGGAATTGATATAAACAAACGATGTGTTCCTACAAGATGGACTATTAGTGCGTATGATAAAATTATAGAAAGTTTTTTGTATGATAAAATAAAAAAATATAAATTAATTTCTAACTATGAAATTTTTTTTTATGAAGATAAAGGAAATAAATTTTTAGTGATTTTAATTCCAGATGTTTTTTCTTTTGAAAATATAGAATTTACAAATGATAATTGGAAAGCAGTAGATTATGTTAAGTATAATAATAAATTGAATTATAAAGAACCTAAAACTGCTGGTGGTTTTTTTGCAAGCAAAGTTGCAATATTAGAATATTTACGAGAAAGAAAAAAGCAAGCAAGTATTGTTTGTTTGAGATTAATAGATAATTATGAAATTCCTCTTGGTGTTGTATTTGTAAGAGAGAGTTTGAGAGAAAGTATGAAAAATAATATATATAAAACGTACAATATTAAAGATGTTAAGTTTTTTGTGTTTGAAAACTATTTTATTTTTTTTGATCAATTTTTAAAATCTAATTCCTTAAAAGAATTAAATTTTCAAAAAAAAATTAATGATTTTTTTTAATCTAAATCTTGACTGAAGGTTTTTATTAATTCAAAAATCAAGTTAGAAGTGTTTGAGTACCCTAGCCTTTCTTCTTCAAAGTGTTTATAGTTATCTAAATGTCCAGAAAGTATGGCTCTTATCTTTTTAAGAGAAGATAAGAAAGTTTCAATTTTTTCATCTGTTGTCTTAATTTTTATTTTGGATAAATCATTTAGTAATATATTAAATTCATTATCTTGTACGTCAAGTACTTCATATAAGTGTTTTTCTATTAGAAATACATTTTTGAATTTATTGTAATTTTTTGCATCAACTAACTTAATTGTAAAGTTAGATATAAATAGTTTTAATGTTTCTTTTTCTCTTAGTTCTTTTTTGAGTATGTTAAAATCGTTCTTAAATTGAAAGATGTCATTTAATATTTTTTTTGTGTCTTTTAGCTCTAATATTTTTTTTAAAGTATCATACTTTTTGTTCGCAATTAAATGAATTAAGTGGTTTGAGTCTTCTAGTACTGTCTCTTCACCATGTTTTAAATTTTTAATGTCAGTACCCCATAATTTTGCTTCTAACTTTTCTAATTCTTTTAGATATTTTAAAATTTTTTCTTGTTCATGTTTTATTTTTGATTTTTTGTTATTTGAATATAATATCACGTTTAATAATTTACTCATAATTATAATATAATTCTAATTCTAAATAAATATTTTTTGTAACTTGACAATTGAGAAGTTTGAAAAAATATTTAATCGATATTTGGATTGTTATTTAAAAATTAATTTGAAGTTTATAATTTATTGTTAGATTAACTTGTTTATCTTATATTAAAGAACATTTTAATAAATAGATGTTGTTTTGTAAAGGGGAGATCTTCAAATACTTTTAGCATTTTTTCTTGTTTTTGTTTTCTTTCTAAAATTTTATTTAACTCATACATTTCATAGTTTTTGTTTATTAGTTTTTTTGCAATTTCTTCTCCACTTATGATGGCAAATGGAATACCTTCTCCTGTTGTTTTTGATGCTAGACCAGCAGCATCTCCAATAAGAAAAATGTTGTCAAATATACATCCATTATATGAATAATTAATTGCTGCAGATTCAAATTTACTTTGGGAGAAGTCAAGTTTTTGAGATTTTAAAAAATTTTCCAAATTAATTTTTGAATTTTGAGCAGAAACAAATTTAGGGTTATAAAAGACACCAATATTTGTGTGTGTTTTATGTGGAAAAACCCAAATATAACCAGATCTTAATTGTTTAGGGTTAAAATACAATATTAATTCATTAGTGATTTTTGGAATATTGTAATATCCACCAATACATATTTTTGATTTTAATTTAAGATGCTGTCTTACTATTGAATTTGATCCATCTGCACCAATTAAATATTTAAATTTAAAACTTCCTTGTGAAGTAATTATTTCATTTTTTTTTATTTTTGTGGTTTTTGTATTTTTTAATATTTTAATGTTTTTATGATTTTGTATTTTTTTTAATTGATATTGTCCTAATTCAAATCTAGATATTATTTTTAAAGGATTATTCAAAGGTATAGTGTGTTCTTGTTCTTTAATATAAATTTTTTGACTTTGAAAATTACGAAGTTTTTCTTCTTTTATATTTAAGTCTTTGTTTAAATTTGATAAACCTCCTGCACATATTTTTGGTCCAATTATTTTATTTTTCTCTATTAATAGTATTGACAAATTTGATTTTTTTAATTGATTTGCACATGATAATCCAGCAGGACCTGCCCCTATTATAATAACATCGTATTGATTTGACATAATAAAGTATAAAGTAGAAAATTATTATAAGTGTTTTCTTTGTAAATTATTTTTTTTAGAATTTTTTTGTTTTGTATTAGCTTTTAAAATTAAAAATTAAAATTAAAAATTAATATTCTTGTTGTTCTTTTTCGTAATATCCTTTAGGATGAGAACAAACAGGGCATACATCAGGTGCTTCTAATCCTTTATGAACATTACCACATTTTTTACAAATCCAACTGATTTTTTCTTCTCTTGATGAATATAATATATCGTTTTCTAATTGGTTTAATAATCTTTTATATCTTTCTTCATGGTGTTTTTCGATTTTTGCAAGTTTTGAAAATAGCTTTTGTGCATCTTGAAATCCTTCTTCTTGTGCAATTTTTTCAAAGTTAGGATACATTTCTTGATTTTCGTAATGTTCTCCATCAATACATTCTTGAAGATTGTTTTTACTATTTCCAATGCCTTTTAATAATTTTAATAATAATTTTGCATGTTCTTGTTCATTTTTTGCAGTTTCTTCAAAAAAATCTGCTAATTTTTGATGTCCTTCTTTTCTTGCAACTTTTGCAAAAAAATCATATTTGTTTCTAGCTTGGCTTTCTCCTGCAAAGGCAGCTAGTATATTTAGATATGTTTTAGGAAATTCATTTTTTAAATTTTCATCCATTGTAACAATTATAAGTTTATTAATATTTATAAATCTTGAGTTAAAGTGGTTTAGGTAAATAATTATAATTTTAAAAAATTTATAATTAATTCTTTGTTTCTAACTTCTGGGTGAAATAGTATTGCATAAATATTTTTATTTTTATGTTTAAAAATTTGGTTATAATTTTGTGATTGTGCTAATATTTCAAATTTATTAATTTTTTCTATATATTTAGAGTGAAGTGCATATGTTTGATCAAAGTTGATATTATTTAATATAATATCTTCTTTTATAATTTTTATGTTAATTAAACCAATTTCTTTTCCTTCTTTTATCTTAGAATTATATACTAATCCTATAATATGAGCACCGGCGCAAATTCCTAAAACATCTCCTTTAAATGTTTTTATAAAATTAAATATTTCTAGATGATTTAAGTATTCAAAATCTTTTAAAGCATTTCCACATAAGATAATTTTATTGTATTGTTTTAATTTTTTTTTTTTAATATCTAAATAATGAATAATATCATATTTTTTTGTTTTTTTCACAATATTTTCTATTGGTTTTACAAATTCATTTGAACTTAGAGATTCTTTTTTATAACATAAATTAATTATTAATACTTTCATTTTTTTTAATAAGTTTTACTTCATTTATAATTAGTTCTGCTGAATTTTCACTATCTTCTTCTATATTTGAATTAATTATTTTTATTTTATAATTAAATAATGGACTATTTATAACAAAAGTTTCTATTTCTCCACCTTCTCCTGCAGGATTTATCTTATATTTTTTTTGCATTTGAATTAATTCATCTAGTAATTCATTATTTAATTTTCTTCCTAAATAATTTTTATTTAAAGGATATGATGCAATACTTACAATTATTACTTCAAAATTATTTTTAATAATATCTTTTAAAAATTCTACTTGATCTTTTTGCCATAAAGGATTAAAGCACCAAATATTTAATTCTTTACATATTTTTTGAATTCTTGAGGATTGATATATTGAATTAATTGCTCCAGTAACTATACCTTCAATAGAATATTTTTGTATTGCTAATTTTATTGCTTTTTTTAAATCTTTTAATTCTTCTTCTTTTTTTCCTATAGTTTCAAATTCAATTAATGGTATATTTAAAGCTAAAGATTGATGTTTTATTAAATTAATTCCATTTGTTTGAAACATGTAACTATAAGGATTTTTAGATTTTATAGATATAAGACATTTTATTTTGTGTTTTCTGGATGCTTCATATAGTGCATAATTTGAATCTTTTCCGCCAGAATATAATATTGCAAGTTTCATTTTTATGTGTGCATGATATTATATATTCACAAATATTTATAAAACTTTAACTTTATTTGTATATATGAAGTTCTTATTTAATTTATTATGGATTGTAATCTTAATTTTTAGTTTCTTGTTTGTGGGATGTAATATTCCAACAATAAAAGATTTAGAATTAAATAAAGATCATAATTTATATGCAGGAAATGGGGAAATTTGTGAAAATTCATATATTAAAGTTAATTGTCAAGAAGGATTAGAATGTAAAACTGTTACTACAAAGCCACATATAATAAAGGTTTGTTATCCTTATAATGAAGAGTTACCTGAGGATTTTGTGTATAAAAATACTTATGAAAATGATGTTTTTATAGAGCAAAAAAATAACTTTAAAAGGAATTCTAGTTAAAATATTTTTTAAATTTTTATTTTATAATAACGCTTTTTGTTAAGTTTCTTGGTCTATATAAATTAAATTTAGCTTAAACATTATATTGAATGTTATTAATTAAAGCAAAATATAAGTATATAATTTTTGATTTGTAAAATATTTTTGTGATATTTTTAGAATTTTTTTTGATTAATATTTAATAATTTATTTGGGTTATTTTTAGAATTTTTTAAAAGATTTTTATGGTCTTTGTTTATAATATTTGATTTAGATTCTGATTGAAATATTGATGATTGTGAGATTTTAGATTAAAACTATTTTATTGATAATTATTATTTATAATATTGAAAATAAAATTAAAAAAATTAATTTTGAGTTGTTTCTTCTTCTTTTGCAGGTGCAAAAGCTTTTTCTACTATAGAATCTCCTTTAGTAGTTTTTAAGTTAATTTGATGAGTCTTTTCATATATTTTGCCTCCTGCAACAGTTTTTTTTACTCTTAAACCACCAAATCTTTTTCCTTTTAGTTTTCCTCTAAAACCAATTCCTTTAGTTATGAATAATTTTTTTTTACCAGCAATAGGTAAATCTTTTCTCATAGGAAAACCATTTGCATCGGACCCTCCAGTTATTAGAAATTTAGTGTTACTAAATCCAATTAGTTCACCATTGATTTCTTCCCCAAGAGTCCTGTTGTATAAGGCCTCAGCTTCTTGTTGGGATAGTTCTTTTTGATAACATTTCCCTGATTTTGTTCCGATGACAATTTTTATAGCCATGATATTAAAAAATGTAATTTGATTTATAAATTGAATGGTTTATTTGATATTTGTAAAATGAAATATAAATAATTACTTTTTAGGGATTTTTATTTAAATGTTATTTAGTTGAGTTTTTTGAAAAAGTCTTTTTTTGAATTTTTCGAGTTCTCCAGGTGTTTCTAATATTGTTTTAATTATTTCTTTTAATTTTGGATTTCTAAAGTTTTCTTTTTGTGTTTCTTTTATGAAATCTTCAAATGTTAATTCTAAAACTGTTATTTTTTCTCCTTTAGTATTTAATGGTTGTGTTATTTTTTTAGAGTTTCTACCAATATAAATATAAAAATTTCTTATAACTTTTGATCCTAAACTATCTTTTGATAAAAATTCTAACTCTTTACATTCAATTCCTGTTTCTTCTAGTAATTCTCGTTTTCCTGCAATTTGAGGAGTTTCGTTATCATCAACATTTCCTCCAGGAAGTCCTATTTTATAATTATTAAAATCAGGTTGTTTTTCTTTTATAAGTATAATTTTATCATTTAATGTAGTTAAAACTTGAACATTATCATTTCTTAGAGCAACTTCAAAAGTTTCATAAGTACCATCAAACATTTTTTGCTCCCATTGATAAATTTTAAATAATATACCATTAAAAACTAACTTTGCATTTTGAGGAATTTGAGTCATATAATATTAATATATTTTAGTTTTATAAATTTAATTGTAGTTTGTTGTAGTTTTTTAATGTTTATTTGAAAAGATAATTTTTTATGATTTATATATTTATATATAGATATAATAGTATGTTTTTATGATTTTTTTTAAAAATTAAAATGAGTTTAAAAAATTTATATGTTAAATATGAACTATTCCGATATGATTTTTCTTTTTTTATAAATAGATTGATTTGTCATAAAATCAACTCCAATTTTATCTTGTATAATTTGTATTTCATATTCGAATAATCCAAAAGGGCCAATTTTTATCGATTTATATTCGTTTTTTTCTTGATAATTAATGCTTGGATTTTTGATTTCACATATTCCAAGAGTTCTTTGAATAGGCATATTATCTCTTAATAGAGTCATTTCTAAATCTTTGATTTGAATAGGTTTACCTTTATTATTTATGAAAGTTGTTTTAATTGGTTCCATTTTTATCTATATAATTATGTTTATTTATTATTTAATTTTTCTTTTATTTTACTGCTTTTGCAACTATATCAGAAATTCCTTTAGTTAATGGTGATGGTATTATTAGAGTAGGATTAGGATTTTCTATAGAATTTGCTAAGTTAATTGCTGCATTTATCATAATTTCTTTAGTTATGATTTTTATGTTGTTTTGAAAAGCACCTTTAAATATTCCAGGAAAAACTAAAACATTATTTATTTGATTTTCAAAATCAGATCGTCCTGTTGCAATTATTTTTGCTCCAGCTTGTTTTGCAATATCAGGCATTATTTCAGGGGTAGGATTTGCCATTGCAAAAATTATAGGATCTTTGTTCATTGATTGAATATGTTTTTGTGTTAATAAATTAGCAACAGAAACTCCAATAAAAACATCTCTATTTTTTATTGCATTTTTCAAATTTCCAGAAATATTTTTTTTATTTGTGATATCTAATATTTCTTTTTTTATCCAATTTAAATCATCTCTGTTTCTTGAAACAATTCCCTTGCTGTCACAGACAATTATATCATTAAAACCATATTTATGTAACAATTTAGTTATTGCAATTCCTGCAGCACCACTGCCGTTAATTAATATTTTGATATCATTGGGTTTTTTATTTACAATTTTTAAACTATTAATTAATCCAGCAAGAACTACAATTGCAGTTCCGTGTTGATCATCGTGAAATATAGGTATATCTAATTCTTCTTTTAATATTTTTTCAATTTCAAAACATCTTGGAGCAGATATATCTTCTAAGTTTATTCCTCCATAACTTTTTGAAATTAATTTTATTGTTTCAATAATTGTTTTTGTATCTTGTGTATCTAAAACTACTGGTACAGCATTTATACCTCCAAATTCTTTAAATAATATAGATTTTCCTTCCATTACAGGTATTGCAGCGTCAGGACCAATATTTCCAAGTCCTAAAACTGCGCTTCCATCACTAATTACTGCAACACAATTTTTAGAAAAAGTAAGTTCTTTTGCTTGTTTTTTGTCTTTCTTTATTTCTAAACAAGCTCCTGCCACACCTGGAGTATATGCTAAACTTAAATCATTTTTATTTTTAATATTTACTTTTGAACAAATTTGCATATTTCCTTTATTTTTCTTATGTAATTTAATACTTTCTTCTTTATATTCCATAATAATATATAATTAGATTTGTTTATAAATTTCTCCAATGTTTGACAAAAAACAAAATAGAATCATAATTTAATTTAAAAAAAAATTAAATAAATTGCAACTACTAAATAAATTAATACAGAAATAGTGTCAAAACCATTGAGTCCTGCTCTAGGTAAAACATATTGTAATATTAATCCTATTATTAATAAAATTCCTAAACTTTTATTTGTTATTATTATACTTTTCTTTTTTGCCATAATAATATTACAAAATTTAATAATATATAAATTTATTTAATTATTGTTTGGATGTTGTCAAATAATTTTTTATTTTTATTGATTGAATTTTCATTTCCAATAGTACAATAATTATTTTGTTTATTTATAACTTCATTTATAATTATAGAAATTTTTTGTAGTTTGTCTAAATTGGCTGTTAATAATTCTTTTCTTTCTTTTTTTAGATCATCATAAGTAATTCCTTGAATATATTCTAAACATTTTTTAAATCCTTCTTCATGTGGTTTTAATGGTTCATCAAAGTTAGAAATAGAGCCAATAATATATTGCTTAATTTCTTTTTGAGATAGGTTCAATTTTTTTATATGTTCAAATATTTTATCATAATCATCATAGGTTCCTTTTATTCTTGGGTCTCTGTATGAAAAAATTGTAAATGTTCCATTTCTATTTATTATTCCACCTCCACCATAAGCACCTCCTTTCATTCTAATATTTTCCCATAAATATTTATATCTTAAATAATTATTTAAAACATGATATTCTCCTTTATATTCAAATCCTAATTTTTTATAATTATAACCTTTACAATTATATGATATTTGGGATGGAATAATAAATGCTGAGTTTTTAGGATTTTTTGTAAAGTTGAAATTAAAAATTTCTAATTTTTCTTCTTTAATATTGATTTTTTTAAAATTTAGTAAATCATTTTTATTTAAATCAGTAGTGATTAATATGATTAAATTGTTTTTATTGAATATTTTTTTATATGTTTCTTTTATGTTATTAATTATTTCATTTTCTTTTATATCAAAGTTGTTTAATAAATTACATATAAAATTATAATAACTAATTCCTTTAATTTTTTCATTATATGAATCAAAATCTGTTACTTTTGATTGATTTTTTAAATATGCTATAAGGTGTCCTTGTTCTATAAATTTAATTTCATAAGTAGACTTTATTCTTTGTAAAATTTCTTTTATTTTATTGGAAGAGAATTGAACATTATTGGTTATTTCTTCAATTATATGATTTATCTTATTTAAATTTTCATTTAAAAATTTAGTTTCAAGTTTGAATTTTGGAATTAAATTATTAGTTTTATTATGTATTAAATTTATTAGAGAAAAATCTAAATCTCCAGTATTTACATTTATTAAATTGGACCAATCATTGTAAGAGTAATTTTTTGTTTTAACATCTAACAATAAATCTTCTAATAAAGATAAGTATTGTATATTTTCTTTTGAGATAACTCTTGCATCAAATAAAAAATCTAAGTATGTTATTCCTTTCGTATTTGAATGATATATGATTTCTTTTGTGTTTTTATCTTCAATAATTTCTAAATTAATTTTTTTAGGTTCTTTAGGAATTTTGTTAATATCTATTAATTTTATTTTTTCAATATCTTCTTTTTTTTCTTTTTTTTCTTGAAATTCTTTTAATTTTAAACTTTGATTTTTAATTTTTTCTATGTCTTGTTTAAATAATCTTTTATAAGTTTGAGATAATTTTTTGTTAACATTTTTATCAATATTTAAATTAGGATTAGGTTTTAATGTTAAAGATAATCTATGATTATTATTTATTAAATATTTATCTATTAAGTTTTCAAAATAGTTATCTTTAGACAATTTTTTAATTTGTTCCATTTCTTTTTTATATTTAAGTTTTATAATAGGATCTTCATCATAAAGCCAAGTTCCAAATACATCAATTAAATATTTTATTCCTTCATTAAATCTACTATTATCATTTGTTGCTTCTTTGTATTCAAATTCTTTTTGATTAATTGCAGCATTGATTAAATCTTTATTAATACCTTTATCTCTTAATTTTTTTAATGTGTCAAAATATATTTTTTCAAATTTTTCTTTATTTTCTTTAGTGCTATTTTGAATTGTAATATAAAATGTTGGTTGTATTAATTCATTTTTTTCAAATCTTCCTGTAAAATCTTCTCCTAAGTTTGCAGATAATAATGCTTGTTTTAAAGGAGACCCACTCATTCCTATAAGAATATCTGACAATATATCAAATGCAATACATAATTGATTATCAATATTTTTACAAATTAAAGTATTTATATGATGATAATATTTATTTTTGATATTGTTAGTTGAGACACTATATTCTTGAATAGCATTAATGGGTTTATTTATTGTTTTTTGATAGTTTATAGTTGAATTTATTTTTTTATATTTGTAATTTTTAAGATAATTTTCTTGTATATATTTTAAATGATTTAAAATATCAGTATTTCCATAAATGTAAATATAACTATTTGAGGGATGATAATAAGTTTTGTGAAAATCTAAAAATTTTTCATAAGTTAGATCAGGTATGGATGATGGATCTCCACCAGATTTATATTTGTAACAATTATCAGGAAACATTTTTTCTAAATATGTATCTTCTAATATATCTTGTGGTGAAGATGTTGCACCTTTCATTTCAGAATATACAACTCCATTATATTTTAATTTTTTATTTGTTTTATCTAATTCATATCTCCATCCTTCTTGCAAAAATATTTCTTCTTTTTCATAAATTAAAGGATGAAAAACTGCATCTAAATATACATTCATCATTTTCTTATATTCGTCTTCGTTTTGTGTTGAGAATGGATATACTGTTTTATCTGGAAAAGTAAATGCATTTAGAAAAGTGTGAATACTGCTTCTAATTAATTGAGCAAATGGATCTTTTAGAGGGAAATTTTTAGAACCACATAAAACACTGTGTTCTAATATGTGAGTAAGTCCTGTATCATCTACAGGAGGAGTTCTAAATCCTATTGCAAATGTTTTTTCTTCATCATCATTTAATATGTTTAAAACTTTTGCTTTAGTTTCTTTATGTTCAAAGATATAAGTTAGAGAATTTATATCTTCTATTTTTTCAATTTTCTTTAATATGAATCCATGGTATTCTTGATTTATTTTTAATTTATTCATAATAATTAATAATTGATATTTATTATAAATTTAATGATTGTTTGAGATATTGAAATATTAGAAAAATTAAATTTCTCGCAAGAAGATGCAATATTTTATACTAATTTAAAAGAAAAAAGAAATGAAGCTAGTTATTCAATAAAAACAAATATTAAATATTTTGATATTGATGATTTAGCTCAAAAAGTAATAAATATACTTTTAAAAATAAAAGAAATTATAAATAATTATTAAAAAATGGTTTAGTATAATAAAGTAGTTCAAAAAGAAATTAAAAAACTATTTAGATATAATCAATATTTTGGACTAACAAAAGCACAAAAAATTTACTAAAAAAGAGAGTGGAGTTATTTGGCACATACAAGATTAAGGAAAGTTACTTACTATAACATTGCTTGCTAAATGGATAAATAGAGAAATACATAATGGAAGAATTCTGATATTATAAATAGGGACGAATTAAATAAACAAATTAAAGATGTTTTTTATAATGTTGGAGAAATATCTAATAATTTAACAACATTATAATTTTTATTACTTATATTTTTATTTCTTTTTTCATAAACTTTATATAAATATGAAAATATTTATTATTAATGTGGCAAAGTTAATTCATAAAAAAAAGATAATTTTAAATGATATGAAATATGCGAAAAATATTTTTTCTATATCAAGAGGATTGATGTTTGCAAGTAAAAAAAAAATAGAAAAAGGAATGTGTTTAGTTCTTCCTTTGAGAAGAGATAAAAAATTTTCTTCTTCTGTTACTATGTTATTTGTATTTTATCCGTTAGAAATATTATTTGTAAATGGTAATTATAAAGTTGTTGATAAAATTATATTAAAACCTTTTAAATTCTCTTATATCCCTAAGCAACATTGTAAATATATAATAGAATCAAAACCAAATACATTTAATAATATTAAAATTGGAGATAAAATCGATATAAAAAATTAAGTAAATGTTTTATTGTTTTAATTGTGAATTAATATTTTTTTCTATTATAAAATATGGTTTTATACCTTCTAAAATTATTTCATTATTAATTAATATAGTTGGAGTTTTACTAATTCCTTGTTTAATTGCATTTTGTTTTTCATATAATATAAAATTTTTATATTTTTGAGTTTCAATACAATCTTTAAAATTTGTAAATGATATATTGTTTGAATAATTTTTTTTATCTTCAAATATATTTTTTAATTCTTCTATTTCTTCAATTTTATATAAAAAATCATATATTTCCATTTCTAAATTTTGTTCTTTTGCACATTCAAAAGCTTGTGACTTTAATAAAGATTTTTTATGAATAGTATATGGAAAGTGTTTGTATATTAAATTTATTTTATTAGTTTTAACATATTCTTTAGTTAATTTTTCATAATTTTTTTTATTAAATTTCATAACAAAAGGGCATTCAAAATCTATATATAAAATTACATCTAAAAGATTGTTAGAATTATTATTATTTTGTAAAGAATTACTATTGTTGTTATTAAAATAAAAAGAATCTATATATTCACTTGAAAAATTAAATGTATTTTTATTAATTATTTTATTTTCAATTAAAAGCCCAAAGAAGATGCTTAGTAAAATTAAATTTATTAAGAAAAGCCCTAAAGATATAACTTTTAAAGAATGCTTATCATATTTTTTTAATATCATTTCAGATTTCACTTTCAACATTAATATATGGTTTTGGTTGAAGATTTTTAATATTTTTTTTAGATTTGTCTTTATTTATATATCCTTGCCATGCTATCATTGCTCCATTATCCATTGCAAGTTCTATTGGAAAAGAAGAATATTTAGCATTTATTTCTTGACACATTATTTTTGCCATCTCTTCTAATCTTTTGTTTGCTGCAACTCCACCTACAATTATAAATTCTTTTTTATTGGTATATGCCATTGCTCTTTGAGAAATTTCCATTAACATTGCAAATGATGTTTCTTGAAGAGAAAAACATAAATCTTCAATTTTCTTTTCTTCTTTGACTTTATTTTGTAAATTAGAATACATTCCAGCTAAACTAACATTCATGCCTTTTACAGTGTAGGGTAATTCTATATAATTATTTGATTTTTTTGCTAATTTTTCAATTATTGGTCCTCCTGGGAAGTCTAATCCAACTAATCTTGCAAAACTATCTAATAAATTACCAAGTCCAATATCTTCTGTTTCACCATATATTTTATATTTACCAAATTCATCTTTTGTAATTATTTGAGTGTTTACACCAGATACATATAAAAATAAAGGATCTTTCATATTTGTACACATTTTTCCAATTTCTAAATGAGCTTTAATGTGATTTACTCCTACAATTGGAATATTATATTTTAAAGATAATGTTTTTGCAACTAATGCTCCAATTTTAAGAGAGTTTCCAATTCCTGGACCTTGTGAAAATGAAATTAAATCTAAATCTTCAAATTTCATATTGTTTTTCTTTAAAAATATTTTTGCTTTTTTTAAAATAGTGGTAAAATTATCTACATGAAAATCAGACAATTTTCTTAAATCCATTCCTGTATCGTTTTTAAATTGAGATTTTTCATTAAATAATACTTTTTTGTTTTTACAATCAACAATACCTATACCAAAAGTATGTGCAGTAGCTTCAATTCCAAGAGTTATCATAATATTAAAAAAAATATAATGATTTATATAATTATTTATGATATAAATTAAAAAATAGAGAGATAATTTGTTTTAATTTATTACAATTTCATCTAAATACTTGTTTTTTTATTATTCTTTTTTTATACTTATTTTTAAATTTTTATCTTTAATTTTGTATTCATAAATTTGATTTATATGTTTTTGTAAAATATCTACTGCACCAACTTTTTTGGATATATAGTTTTGCCAATTATTTGTAATATCAATTAAATATTCATCTGAATTTTCAAAACTAATTGATATTTTTTCGTTTTTTTCTAATCCTAAATCTTTTCTTAAAGCTTGTACTTTTCTTATAATTTCTCTTAAATAACCTTCTTCTAATAAAATTTTATCTTGATTAGTATGTAATATTATTGAACCTAAACTAAAGTCAGATGAAACAATATCTCCTTGAATTTCAATTTCTTTTATTATATGTTTATTTAAATCTATTTTTATTCCATCATAATTTTCTTGAGATTTTTTTAATTTTAAATCTTGTGAGATGTAATATTTGTTTTTATTGATAGTCGAAATTGCTAGTTTAATATCATCAAAATCTTCTTTTAATGTTTTAAAATTGGGTTTAATAATATAGTTAATATTAGTATCTTCAATATCATATTTTATTTTCGAGATGTTTGTAATTTGTTTTATTAATTTTTCAAATGTTTTTAATTCTTTTAATGATATATGAGATATAATATCTACTTGTGATAATGGCCATCTAATACCTATTTGTGCTTTTTCTCTTGCATTTAAAATTGCTTGAATTATATCTTGTGATAATTCAAAGTTTTTATCAATATTTTCTTGTTCTACATCTTTAATTAATAATTCATCAATTTGAGGAATATTTTCAAAAAAAATTGATTCTTTTTTATTAATAAAAGAAATTTCTTGATATAAATATTCTGCTTTGAATGGAATTGCAGTTGCTAACATAATTAAAGTTTTTTTCAATACTTCATTAAATATTATTATTAAGTTTTCATCTCTTTGATGAGTTCTTTCTTTTATTAGTTTTAAGTATGTTTTGGATAAGTCTTTTACAATAAATTCTTCTAAATTTTTATATGCTTTATTTAATCTAAAATTTTCCATTTTAGATACGTAAGTTTGAATAGTGGTATTTAATTTATATAATATCCATCTGTCTTCAATATTTAATGTTTTAATATTTAATGTAGGGTGTCTTATTTCATATTCTTTGATATAAGAGTTCATATATTTTATTAAATTTTCTAATGTATTAAAAAATCCATCAACGAGTGTTAAATCTTCAGGATTAAAATTAATTTGATCTTCAGGTGCTGCTTTAGTTAACAAATAATATCTTGTAGCATCTGCTCCCCATTTTTCAATAGCTTCGTTGCCTGTAATTCCATTTCCTAAGGATTTAGACATTTTTTGTCCATTTTTATCCATTACATATCTATAATATAATACTTCATTATAAGGAGCTTTATTTGTTACTACAAAACCTACATTGAATAATGAAGAAAACCATCCTCTTACTTGATCTTCACTTTCTGTAATCCATTTAATAGGATAATATTTATTAATAATTTCATCAAAATTTAAACCTTCATTATAATGAGATGCAAATGATGCACACCCACTATCAAACCAAACATCTGCTATGAATGGAACAGGTTTCATTTTTTTATTGTTTTGTGGATTCTTTATTGTAATATTTTTTAAATCATCTCTATGTATATCTTTTAGTTTGTATCCTATTTCTTTTTCTAATTCTTCTTTTGAGCCAAATGTTTTATAATTACCATCTTCATCTTCGAAAATAGGTAAAGGAATTCCCCAATATCTTTGTCTTGATATTGCCCAATCTCCTGCATTAGACATTAGATTATCAAAAATTGTTCTTGCAGATTCAGGAACCCATTTTACAGATTTATTTGTTTTAATTATATCATCAGTATATTGACTTCTTTTGATCCACCATTGATCTGTTGCTCTATAAACGATAGGAGTTTTGCATCTCCAACAACAAGGATATCTATGTTTTTTTAATGTATGGTATATTAGATAATTTTTTTCTTTAAGATATTCTATTGCAATTGGGTCAACATCTTTAAAATAAATTCCTTTATATTTTCCTTCATTAAATTTACCATTTTTTCCAACAGGACAAAATATAGGTAAATTATTTTTTTTTCCAACTTCATAATCGTCAAAACCGTGCCCTGGTGCTATATGAACTAAACCAGTTCCATCAGTTTTTATTTCATTATTTTGATTATTATTAATTTCTTCATTATTTGTATTTGAATGTTTATATCCTTTTTTTTCTAATTTTTCTAAAATATCTTCTCCTTCTCCTAATGTTACAAAGTCTGCTAAAATTACAGAATGTGTTTTTGGATATTTTCCTTCTAATAAAAATTCTTTTTGACTAGGAGTTTCATCTAAATAAATATGATCATATTTTAATCCTTCGTAGTTTTTTCCTTTTTTTGTTTCTAAAATTTCTATTAATTTTATATTGTTTTGTTTGGATAATATTTTAATTAATTTTTGAATTAAATTAGTTGCTATAATTAATACTTCTTTTTTAGAATTTAATTCAACTAAAATTTTGGAATATTCATAATCTTTATGCATTGCTATTGCCATATTAGATTGTAATGTCCATGGCGTTGTTGTCCATATTAAAAGTGATTCTTCATAATTAGTTGTTCTGTATTCTTTTTTTAGAGGAAATTTTACATAAATTGAAGGGTCTTCTAATTCTTTGTATGTATCTTTAATTTCATAATCACTTAGAGTTGTCTCATCATTTGGACACCAAGCAACAGTTTTATAATCTTTATATAAAAGTCCTTTTTCATCTGCTTTTTTAAAAAATTTCCATGCCATAGATAAATATTCAGGATGAGAAGTTTGATAAAAATCTCTATCCATCCACAAAGAAATTCTATTTCTAACTTCACTCATGTTATTAATAATTTCTGAGACATATTTTTTACATTCTTTTACAAAATTTTCTTCACCAAATTTTTTTAGATCATCTACTGTTTGAAGATTTAGTTTCTTTTGAACTTTATTTTCTACAGGAAGTCCATGAACATCATATCCATCTTTTGCATAAACATCGTATCCTTGAAGCATTTTAAATTTTAAAACACTATCTTTAATTGACCAATTTCTAAGATGTCCTGTATGAATTTCTCCAGTAGGATAAGGTGGACCATCAACATGATTAAACATTTTTGAATTTTTATTTTTTTCTTTTAATCTTTCATAGATATTTTTATCTTCCCAGAATTTTTTAATTTCTAATTCTTTGTCAAATTTATTTTGTGTCATATAAAAAATTAAATAAAATTTATTTATATATTTTTGCTTTGAAAAAAATGGTTTTTTTATTTGAAAAAAGAATGTGTGCTTAAAATAAAGTGTTGAAATGTTCAATGATTTTTAATTAGAAATAATTTGATAATTGAAATATTTAAAAGTTTTTTTTAAATTTTGATTTAGAAATTATTTGGATTTAAAAAAATAAATTAGAATAAATGTAAATAAAACATAAAAAAATTTATTAAAAAGAAGTGGAGTAAATAAGATAATTGAATTAAAAAAATATTTCTATTATTCATATCCTTGATTTAAATCTTCCACCATTATATTATGTTTGCTTGTTTGTTGATATTTGTAATCCATTTCAACTATAACTTGTGATGCATAAGAGTCATCTCCTGTTCTTGGGAATGTACAATAAAAATTAGATTTACCATTTATTATTTTTTGTCCAGATGTTGCTTCACAAGTTCCTTCACTAGATCCTAAAGTTACTTTTAAATCATAATCATTAGCATAATCATCAGTTTTAAAACATTCGTTTACTACTTGTCCTGAACCAGTATTACTTGCAATAAAATCTATTCTAACATTATTGTTTACAGATGTCATTCTTTCTATTTTTACATCAATAGGCCCATTTTGTTTGCTAGATTTTTCAATATTGGTATCACATTGATTTTTATTAGATGGAACACATATTTGTTCTCTATAAAATGTTTTAGCACTATAGCAATAATCAAATATTGGATTAAAATTATAGTTTCCGTTAAAACTATCTATTTTCACCCCCTCTACAACATTTCCAGAATAAATTCCTGGTCCTGTTTTTGATGATGCTCTTGGGATTTCATTTATATTGTAATTTTCACCTAATCCTGTTACATAACCTCTATCAAAATTTTTAGTTTTAACTTGTAAATCAGTAATAGGATGTTCTTGGTAATTAGTAAAAACAAATGCAAAAGTTACAGTTTGACCTTTAATTATTTTTTCTGGTGGATTTCCTTTAGCAAAACTTAAAGAAACTCCACTTCCGCCTTTTGAAGACGTCCCCTCTCCAAATAAACCACTGGTTTTATTGTCTGTATTATTATCATTGTTGCATCCAGCAATTAATAACAATAATGTTATAGTCAATATAGTGATGATTTTTTGATTAAATTTATTTTTGTTTTTCATTTTTTTCTTTACCTTTATTGTTTTCAAATGTTTTATAATAATTAAAGTAATCTTCATTTCTTAATAAAACGGCTTCTAAGATTATTTTTTGAATTTTTTGTTCAAATATTTCTTTTAAATTCATAAATTCTAATATTCTGTAGTTATTTTTTACTTTTTCAACTAAGAAAATATCTCTTAATCTTTTTAACTGTCTTCTGATATTTGATGCGGCAGTTCCATTGATTGATAATCCGTGCTGTTTTCTTATATCAATTAATTGGTCTTTAATTTCTGATGCATTGAGTTCTTGTTTTTCTGATTTTGCATGTTCTAATACTAGAAGTATGTCAACAATAATATCTCGAGTATCACCAGGTTGTAATAATCCTAATGATAAACATATTTTTTTTAAAGTATCTCTTTGTGTTAAATTATGAGGTGATTCATATCTTCTTAAAGTAACTTCCATTAATGGTGTTTCACTGAAATTTCCCATAAATATTTTGTAGTCTTTATTGTTTAAAAAACTTTCCATGATTTAGTAAAAAAAAAGTAGAAATTAAATGTTTTTAGCAAATTTAACTAAAAAATTAAGTAAGTGAAAAGAAAATAATCATTTTTTTTTGTTTTTTGATTTTTTTTTATTTTCTTGTGTAAGTAAATAAATATAATGTAGAGGACTTTTTGAATTTATTTTAAATTTATTTTGATCAATTGATATTATATTTTGTGGAATACCTATAGATTTATAGTAATTATCATTATCAAAGTTTGGAGTTGAAATTTTACTTTTTTGAGATTCAAACCATATGATTTGTGCATTAATATAATTTTGTTTTAATTTTGAAGATTGTTTATCATTCCATGTTTTAATTATATCTTTAATATTCTTTTTTCCCCAATTAATAGAATACAAAAATGTTAACAGAACAAATAAAGCCCTTTTTTTTCCATCAGTAAATTGATTTTCTAAGATGTAATTTATAGTTTTAGGGAAATCTTTTGATTTGATTTCTTCTTCTATTATTATTGTATTTAATTGTAATTTTTTATTTTTTGTACTTATATCTTTAAATACTTGATCATAAATGTACTCTTCATCACTATATACTTGTTCTAATAGTTTATTTGCATCTTGTCCGTATTTTGGATTGTATTTTAAAAATTCTATTTCTTTAAATTTTAATGGATCTACTTCTAACGGATTTGCTTCTTTTTTTTGAAATTCCATAA
This sequence comes from Nanobdellota archaeon, assembly GCA_048625195.1. Taxonomy (GTDB): domain Archaea; phylum Nanobdellota; class Nanobdellia; order Woesearchaeales; family UBA583; genus UBA583. Next base: position 35,563 of record JBMCRE010000004.1, read on the forward strand.
TTTTGTTTATATCTATTGGAATAGAGGCTAAAGAAGATTTTTCATGTAATGAATATGGCATTCTAAAAAGATGTCTTGATGTGATTAATATAGTGTCAATTTCTATTATTTTTAAAAAATTAAAACTTTTATCTTCAGGATTATATTCTAAATCTTCAAAATCTATATTATATTTTTGAGAGATTTTTAATAGTGCCTCTAAGTGAGGCAGATTTTCGTTAGATATAATAGCATCAGATATTTTTGTTTTTAATTTATGTAATAAATATCGTGCTATTTTTTTTGCAACATCAGGAAATAAATATCTTGTTTCTGTTATGCCTTGAACTAATCCTGGACATTGAGATGAAAAAGATTCAAAAGGTATACCAATATGAAAACCTTTATTGCCTGAAAATTTTAAAGAAATATTTTTTATGCCCATATCATTTTTTAAATAATCAATAATAATTTTTCCAATAATTTTTGCATAAACAAAATCTACTCCGTCTAAATCTAAGATTAAATCCCAACCAATTCTATTTTTATCTTTATCTTCTTGAGTTAAATTTTTGTTTTTTAATAAAAGTGGATTTTCCCATCTTTCTTCAGACATATGTAATGAGAGTACTCCTTTATTTACAAGAGTTCTAATATCTGATATGTATTCAATTGTATCTGGTCTTGTTCCAAAAAAACCGTCATATCTTGCAGCAATTTCTCTATCTTTAGCAAAACTTAATATTGCTTTTTGTATTTTTTCTCTTGAATAATATTTTTTAGCTAAAGATTGTATCATAAATATTTTTGATATTTAGATATTTATATAATTTTGTTTATTTTTTTGAAGTTTTGATATATTTTATCTTAAAGAATTAATAAAAAGTAATAATTTTATAAGATTAAAATTTATAAATTTTAAATGTATTTGTAAAAATTATTGAACTTTTTTAATTTTGAATAATTTGTTTTATTGTCTTGATTTTTTATTCTTTTAAAATTAATATACAATTAACAGGGCAACTTTTAGATGATCTAAGATTTAATTCATAATCTTGTTTGATAGATTTTAATATTTTTTCATTTTTGTTTGATTTGTTTATTTTACTATTAACTATATCCATTTTTCCTGTTTTTAATATTTTGTAATAAATTGGATTAGATAACATACATGCACCACATCCAATGCATTTTTTTTGATTTAAAATAATTGTATATTTTGTCATTTTGATTGTTTTATTTTTGTTTTATTTGTTATATTGTTTATAATGTTATATTTTTTATAATTAATATTTTTATAACAAGATTCTATATTAATTAATGATTGATGATTTTTTATAAATATTATCTAAATATTTAAAATAACTTATAGAAGAAAGATTTAAATAAGAATTAAAAATAATTTAATTATGTTATCAGTAATACTTCCTACTTTTAATGAAGCTAAAATAATAAAAAAAACAATTTTTGATATTCAACAAGAATTAAATTTATTAGATATACAATATGAAATTATAGTAGTTGATGATGACTCTCCAGATAAAACTTGGCAAATAGTTAAGAATTTAAATAAAAAAGATAAAAGAATACAACTTCTTAGAAGATACAAAAATAAAGGATTAACTGCTTCTATTCTTGATGGTTTTGAGATTGCAACAGGTGATTATTTTTTAGTAATGGATGCTGATGGTCAGCATGATGAAAAAAAAATAAGCTTAATGTTGAAAGAGATTCAAAATAATGATTTAGTAATAGGAAGTAGATATATTAAAGGAGGAAGTATTGGAAATTGGAATTTTTTTAGATTTTTTTTAAGTAGAATTGCTACATATTTATCTTATCCTTTGATTTCTAAAAAAAAGATTACAGATCCAATGGCAGGTTTTTTTTTAATAAAAAAATCATTATATGAAAAAAATAAAAGAAAATTAAAGCAAAATAAAGGATTTAAAATTTTATTAGATATATTATTTTTATTAGATAATAAAGTTAAGATAAAAGAAGTACCATATAAATTTAAGACAAGAAAAGTAGGAGAAAGTAAATTAAATTTTAATGTTAAAATTTTATATTTAAAAATTATTTTTAAACAATATTTAAAAGTATATGATACATTAATTAAATTTTTAATTGTTGGATTTATAGGCCTAATTGTTAATTTAACTTTATTATTTTTTTTTATTGAATTTTTAAAATTTAATGAACTTGTTGCATCTTTTTTAGCAATAGAATTTTCTATAATAAATAATTTTCTTTTACATAATTATTGGACTTTTTCTTTGAGGGAATTAAAATCATTTATATTAATAAGATTTTTTAAATTTAATTTAACTTCTTTTTTATCAATGATTGTTAATTTAAGTGTTTTTTTTGTTTTTTTTAAAATGGGAATTTGGTATATTTTTGCACAACTTATTGGAATAGTTTGTGCATTTTTTATTAATTTTATTGTAAATACAAAATGGGTTTTTCAAAAATAAATAAAGTATTTAAAAAGGAATTATTGTATGTTTTTTTGATTATATTTTTGTTTTTTATTTTGATTGTTAAATTTATTTTTTCAACGAGTGTTTTATTGTGGGATGAACCAGTATATTTATCTAATGCCATGTCTCATTTGCAACAAACTTATTTTACAGAAGATTTCAGATTTCCTCTTTTAGAATATTTTATTGCTTTTTTTTGGTTTTTATTTGGTATTTCTGTTTTTAATGCTCAAATTTTGATTTTGTTGTTTTCCTTATTATCTATTTATATTTTTTATTTAATTTCTAAAAAAATATTTGTAGAAAATTATTATAGAATTTTGTCAGTTTTTTTGTTTTCAACTTCTTATTTATTAATATATTGGTCTTTTAGAGTTTATCCGGATATTCCTTCTTTGAGTATGCTTTTAGCTTCTATTTATTTATTTTTTAAATATAAAGATACTAATTCTAAATTTATTTTTTTTAATAAATATTTTTTATGGAAAAAAATTGTTTTTATTTTTTTAAGTGGTATGTTTACTTCTATTGCTTTTTTATTAAAATTTCCAGGAGCAATTGCTTCTTTGGTTGTAGTTCCTTATTTGATATATAAAAAGAAATTTAAAAGTTTCTTTTTTTATGCATTAGGTAATATTTTTATTTTAACACCATGGATTTTGTATAATTATTTACAATATAGTAATCCTTTATGGGATTTGTTAGAACAATCAAAAATTATAAGTATGTATACAGTTAGAGAATCATCAATGGTATTTTTAAATAATTTTTTTCTGTCTATTTATTTTATGATTGTTTTTTTATTTTTATTTTTTATTTTTTATTTTTTTAACGAAAAACTTAGTAAAAATTTTTATGTAAATTTTATTTTTATTTTGTTTATTTTATCTATATTTTATTATTTATTTGGAGTAAAATTAAAGTTATTTAGATATCATTTGCAAATTTTTCCGTTTGCTTTACTTTTATCAATTATTGGTTTAAAATATCTTGTTAATTTTATTTTAAATATTAATTATTTTAAGTTTTTTTTTAAAAAATTTAAGTTTTTGTTAATTATTGTTTTATTAATTTGTGTTTTAATTAATTCTTTTTTTCAAATGAATTTGGCTATAAATACTATTAATGAAAAAAATCACATAGATAAGAATAGTGCATTTTTAAAAAGTATTAATTATGCAGATGAAAATATTGCAGAGGGTGAACTTATTATTTCAAATTATTGGCCTTGGTACGGATTTTATGGAAATCATATTTCTAGACCAATTTGGAATAATAATATAAATTTAATTTTAAGTAATTTAAATAATGGATATTTGTTTTTAGTTCGGTATCATTATCAAAAAGATTTGAGTAAAGATTTAGAGTTTAATGGTTATTTAAAAGAAAATATTACAGATATTTATGGTAATAATGTGTTAATTTATGAAGTTTATAAGTGATTTGAATAATAGATTACTAATTTGATTTAAATACTTAAATATTTTAATTTTACGATTTTATGTTTTTTATTAATTAATTAACTGTCTCGTAATAACATTGAGTAGTAACACTTATAAATTATATTGTATTAATCAATATATGTTTGGTGGTAATATTATTAATAATTGTAAAAAAAATATTAAAAATGATTTAAAAAAAGATATTTCTAAGACATTACTTTTTGGTTCTATATGTTTAGGTTTAGCAATATCTCCAATTGTAACAAATTCAGATAAAAAAAGAGATAATTATACCTCTAATGTAAGTAAAGAATATATTCTTAATATAAATGAGAATGAAGAGTATAAAAAAAATATTAGTAATTTAGAAAAAATGTTAAAAGATGACAATCTATTATATTTTACTGATAAAATTGATACTTATGAAAAAATATTTGATAATTTAGAGTTAGATGTTAAAGGAAAATCAAAGCATGCAATTGAAGTTTATAATAATTATAGTGATTTTTTAAAAAATACTTCTCTTAAATATGATATTCCTTTGGATTTTTTTTTGGGTATTTTGTCTATTGAAGGAGCTCAGATGGGACAACTGTCTCAAACAGGTGCCAGTGGTTATTCGCAATTATTTGATTCTGCAATTATTGATTCATTTAGATATAGCTTAAAAAAAGATAAGCAAAAGAGTGATTTGTTTTATAATAAAGCATCAACTTATTTTTCAGTTGATGATGCAGAAGTTCGAAGAAATATTTTAGATGAGGTAAAACTAGATCCAAAGTTGAATTTAGAAGCAGGTATTGCATATTGTGGTTATTTAAAATCGATTTTTAATGATTTAAGTTTAGTTGCTGCAGGGTACCAGATAGGTCCTTCCAAGTTAGGGTTAATATTGCATTATCATAAAGGTATTCAAACAAAAAAGTGGATAGAGTCACCAATTTTTAAATTTGCACAAGATAATGATGGGAAGTTGAAACCAAGTTCACTTATAGCAAAAAATGCTAGAAAATATGTGATTGAAAATGATTTGAATATAGTTGATTTATTGGAAAATTCTTCTTTGATGAAATATTATCGTCGAGACTTTAGAGGTAATCATGATAGATTAGAACATTATTCTTTAGAAACATTACAGTGTACTAATTATATTAAAGAGAATTTTATTTTTTAATAATCGAAATATTATAAGCCGCATTTTGTTTATCTTTTAACGTTAATATTATTATTAACAATAGATAGTTTTAGGATTTGTCTAAGCAGAGATTTTCTCTTTGCACTCTAATTGCCTTTTTCAACCTGTAAAAAAATCATATTTCAAATTAATATCATTAATCATTTTTTAAGGGGGTTTTCTGTATTAAGCCATTTCTGTCTGCAATTAATGAATGAGTGTACGGACTTTCCTCTCTTAATTAAAAGAGTTACCTAAAAATATTTACGATTATTTATTAGAGTATATCTATATTTATATGTTTTGTGATGTTTTTATTTATATTTGGACTTTTTTGCAAGAATTGGTATATTAAATATTTAGTTTGTGTTTGATTTGAATGATATTATTTATTCTTTTAGTAGTTGTTTTTATTTATGAGAAGTAAATAATCTTTTTAGTCTCTTAAATTAAAATATACATATTATGGATTTTTTGTTGTTAATTTGTATTATTTTAGGTTTTTCTTTTGTTTTTTCAAAATTTTTAGAAAAAGTTAATTTGCCAAGAATAATTGCACCATTAATGTTGGGTATTTTATTTAATTATTTTGATATTATTTCTTCTAGTGAGTATATTAATATTTTGGAGTTTTTATCGAGTTTTGCAATAATGATGCTTTTATTTTATATTGGTTTAGAATTAAATTTAAAAGATACTAAAGAATTAGAGAAGGAAACTTTTTTTTTTGCAATGTTTGGATTTGTAATTAGTTTTTTTTTAGGATTTTTAACATTTTATTTTTTATTTAATCAATCTTTTATTACAAGTTTTGTTATAGGTTCTATTTTAAGTGTTGCAGGTGAAACAGTTTTAGTAGTTATTTTAGAACAAAATAAACTTTTAAAAACAAAAGTAGGAGAGATAATTATAGGTGCAACTTTAATAGATAATATTTTAGGTTTATTATTGATTGGAATTATTTCGATTTTAGCTACTTCTCAAATGTTTGAAATAATGAGTTTTTTGCCAATTATTATTGCAATAGTTATTTTTATTTTAGGTGTATTTTTTTTGAGATATATTGCACAATTTATAGATTATATTTTCATCAATAGTAATTTTAAAGTTTATGATGTATTTACCTGTTCTATTATTTTTTTATTTTTATTTGCTTTTGTTTCTCACTTTTTAGGTCTTGATATTTCTTTAGGGGCGATTATGTTTGGTTTGTTATTGAATTTTTCTTTGAATAAAGTTGGAATTGTAGGAGAAGATGAAGAGCATGATATTAATAGATTTGTTAAAAATATTACTTTTGGGTTTTTGTTTTATTTTTTCTTTTTTTGGGTAGGTTTTAATTTTGAGATAAACATGTTTTTAAGTAGCCCTATGCTTGGTATTATTTTTATATTGATTGCATTTGTTGGAAAATATTTTTCAGGATTAATTTCTAGTTATTTTTCAAAAGATACTTTTTCCAATGGTTCTATAATAGGTATTGGTATGGCAACAAAAGGAGGGGTTGAGTTGATTATTGCAGAAATTGCAAGAAAGGCAGGTTTGATTTCAATTGAGATATTTAGTGGAATAGTTTTTATGAGTTTAGTTTTAATATTTATTTGTCCAATAGTTTTTAGTGTTTATTTGAAATTTAAAAATAAACATGATTTATTATGATTTTAATTTTTATTATTGAAAAAATTATTTTTTTAATATACAATGTAATTTTAAAAAGGTATTTTTTTTAATAAAATGAAGTTTGTAATTTATTAAAAATTAAATTTTATTAAAAGATTTTATAAAAATTGTTGATTTTTTTAAATTTTTCTATAAAAAGATTTATATAATTTGTACATCTATTATATATATGACAGATAAAGAAGATAACCAATTGAGTAGAGAAGAAATTGAAAAAAGAATGCAGCTAATGAAAGATAATTGTATTTTTTGTAAAATTTCTAAAAAAGAAATTGATTCTAAAATTGTTTTCGAGGATGATAAGGTGATGGCAATTTTAGATATAAATCCAGCAACTATGGGACACTTATTACTGCTTCCAAAAGAACATTATATGATAATGCCTATGGTTCCAGATGAGCTTTTAGGGCATATGAGTATAATTTCTAAATATTTATCTGATCTTTTACAAGAGACGTTTAATGCAAAAGATGTTAATGTTTTTATTGCAAATGGCGCAGCTGCAGGTCAGCAATCTCAGCATTTTATGATGCATGTTATTCCAAGATATGATGATGATGGAATCAATTTTAATTTAGAAGGAGAAAAATTAAATGAAAATGAATTAGAAGATTTATCTTTAAAATTAAAAGAGCATTTGAAAAAATTAGATGGATAAAGATTTTGAGATTTGAAGGGTTAAAAGGTCTATGAATTGATATATAAAAGCTTGATAGTTTAGCATGAAACTGTTTTAGTTTTTACTGCAAACTTTTTAGCTTTATTATATTTTGATTATTAAAATTATAGTTTAATTTTTTGATTCTTCTTTTTTATTTTTTGAAGAATCTTTTTTTGTGTCTTTTTTTTTAATTTGAGGTTTTTTTTCTTTTTTTTCTTTTTTTTCAGATGGTTTTTTAACCTCTATATTTTCTTCTTTGAATAATTCATGGATTGTTTTTGTGTCAGCTCCTTTTTTTATTTTAAATTTTTTGCTTAATGGTTCTAAGTGAAGAATATTTACTTTTTTTCTTCTTGTATTTCCATCAACTAATACATGTTTTTCATCTATAATTTCTACCACAACGCAATGTTGCATAGCATCTCTTCCTGCTGTTTTTACGCATAATCTTCCTGTTTCTAACATTTTTTCACCTCGCAACAAAAAATAAAAATTCTTTTTTGAATTTTTTTAACAAAGCATTTGAAAAATTATTATAATATTTTTACTTTGTATCATTTGAGTCGCCTACAAACGAATCTATAATTTAGAGTTTTTGTTTTTATTATAGATTTGTTTATTAAAATGAATCAAAATTCTTTTAAAAAGATTTGCTTGAAACATTATATAATTTTTTATTAAAAAAATTATATATATTGTAGACTAACAGCATTCACCAAGAATGTTACATGCACCATTATAATTATAAGGTTTGCAATATGTACAATAATATTGACAATAATAAAAAATTGTATAGTTGTTATTGTTACTGTCACAATTATTTATAAAAAAGTTTTCTCCAACATAAGTAGGTTGTGTGTATTTTTCTATGGTTAATGCATAGGTGTTGAAACTTAATAATATGATTAGTATTGGTATTATAGCTATTTTTTTGTTTTTCATTTTATTATTTTAAACAACTTAATGAATAAGTTGTGTGAAAATTAATAATGTATTTTATAAAAATCTTATTTGTTTTTTAGGATATTAATTTGATTAAAAGTGTTATTTTTACAATTGTAATTTTTAAAATTGTTTAAAGAATTAGGAGTTTAATTTTATATTTTGATTTAGTTCATTTATAGTTCCTAATATAAGTTTATAAAAATTTATTATTGTACAGTGTATATAATTATTAAAAACTAGAATCTGTAAATCAATTATATGAAGTTTTTTAAAGAGAAGATTTTTAATAGAATTGAGTTTATAGTTTTAGTTCTAGTTTTTATGTTTTCTCTTTCTGCGGTTAGTTATATGAGCTCTAATGAGATCTTTGATGCACAAATTACTTATGTAAATGATCAAAAATTTCCATTTTCTATTATTTTAAAAGTAGATAATTTGATTAATGAGAGTTTGAGTTATGATATTAAAGTTATTTATAAGAAAGCAAATTTAGAAGTAGGTTCTTTAGAATTTGTATGTAATGATAGTTGTGAAGAAAAAATTGAACTAAGTAAAGTTTTTTTTGATAATTATGATGTTTTTGTTAGAGCTCAAAAAGATGGAAAGTTTTATGATCAAGAAATTAACTTTAATATAGAAAAGGCAAAAGGGTCTAATAAAATATTTATGGATAATAATTTTTTTGTAGATAAAAATAATTTTGTTAATATTAGTGGAAAATTATTTTTATCTGAAAGTTCACAAGCAATAATTGAAGCTCAACATGTCGATGAAGAAAAAATTAAATTTAAAAAAATGATTGATTGTGAGGAAATTTGTGATTTTAATTTACAAATGAACTCAACAATAATATTTGGACAATATGATTTTAGAGTTTATTTACCTAATGATGTTTTAAAAAAAGAAATTTTTATTCGTTTGAAATCTGATAATGAAAAAAAAAATAATTTGAGTAAAAATGATGAAAATAAAAAATTTGTTAGATATGATATGAATAAGATACCTAAAGATTCAATTAAAGATAATAATTTTGTTACTGTTATAGATATAATTGGAAATGAAAGAGAAATTGAAATTATTAATGATTCAATTTTAATCCCTAAAAGTTATTCAATTAAAACAAGAGATGAAAATTTTAATAATGATAGAAAAAAACAAAGTGAAAAAAATAATGTTTCTAAGTTAAAAATTAAAAATATTGAAAGTTTAAAAGAACTTGATGACTTTAAAAAGAATGTTACTGTTAAAAAGAAAGGTTTTACAAAAATGGAATCTTTTTCAAATTCGTTAGATGTTCAATCATTATCAAGGGATTTTAATAAACAAGTTTCAGTACAAGAAAAAATATATATTGGAAGTACACAAAAGTATATTGAAGTGAATGATAAAAATAGATTGATTTTGTTGATGAAAAATGGGATTTTTACAATTTTTCTTTATTACCAGATGATGATTTTTTTATTAGTGCATATTTTTTGAATGGACAAGTAACGAGTTGGAATTTAACAATTGATGCATTAGATGTTCAAAGTATCTCATGTTATATTAATTCAAGTGAATCTATTAATTATTTTTTATCAAAAAATTATCTATTGGGTGCTCAGTAAACACAATATGAACTTTTAAGTAGTTAAGAAACCTTTTATTTAAAGTGATTGGGTTTAATTGTATATTATAATATTATAAAAATATAATAAAAATATTATAAAAATATAATAAAAATAAAAATGGTAAGTATAAAAATAATGAATAGTTTGTTGTTAAGTTTGCTTTTGTTTCTAGCTGGAGCATATGCATCTAATCAACAAGTTTTGGTAGAAATGAATGAATATGTGGATCAAAAAGTTCTTTTTAATCCATTAAAAAGTGGATTGGGTATATGGTTTGATCAATATGAAAATCAATCTCATTATAATTTAACAGGATTTATCACTGTTACAAACACAAATCCTGATAGTAAGACAATATCTGATATTTATGTATCTTTTGAAGATACTCAAAATATGACTTTACCTTTACAATATGATGGTAGAGTAGGTACATTTATTTCAAATGATACTAGTACAGGAAATATTATATTACATATTCCTGAATTAAGAATGGGAGAAAATGCAACATTTATTTATTCAATAAATAATACTGAAATCAGACCTCCTTTAAATTATACAACTGAATATTCAGATTCTAAATTGTTGGCAGGAAATAATATTACAATAAAAGATAATATTGAAAATGTATTTGATAATTATCCTTTCCAGACAAATACTTGTATTTATGATATAAATATTACACAAGTTACAACTCCTGTTAATTTTTCAGGTGTTTGGCAAGATTATTTTTTTGATTCAACATCTACAACAGGATTAGATGCAACTAATGTTACATATTCAGGTGATGATAAAACTCAATATTGGGATGTTTTAAATGGTACTTGTTTGAATAAAGGTGCATTGACAAATATATCTTATATTATTCAAACTCCTCTTAATATTCCAAAAACAACTGATTATTATATGACTAATACTACTATTAGATATAAATTAAATAATACTATTTCTCATTTGAAAGTTTTTGATATTAAAGCAATTAGTGAAGCAGATATTGATTTTGCAAAAAGAATTATGTCTCCTTCACATCCAACATTATATGGTAGTAATGTAACATGGAATGTAACAGGAGCTTTTAGTACAATTACAAATATTACATATAATTTAACAGATGTAACTTTTTGGGTATCTCAAAGGAATGTTAATGGAAGTTATACTGATCCAAATACAATAGATAATGATACAATTAGTGGTGATTCTTTAAAAATAGATTATAGTCCAGCAGCTTTAGTTAATTCTAGTAATCCATGGAATAGTTCATCTTGGATGTTTAATTATTCAGACATTCCTTCTCCTATTGTTTGGATGGATGTAAATTTTACAATTGCAAATGATGGAACTCAGTTAATTAATAGAAGTGTTACAAGAAATGGGGATGATATATATATAAAAGAGTTATATTTAATTATTGGTTATTGGTTAGAAATTGATAAAAATATAACTTCAATTGGAAATAATACTTATAATATTAAAATTGATGTTCATAATAAAGGAAATCAAGTAACTCCTGCTGATACTGTTGTTACTATTTATGACTTTGTGCCTGCAAATTATAATATAAATGGCAGTATCGTTTATAGTAATAGTCCTTGGTATAATACTGATCATGCGAATAAATCAGTTTTTGGTACAGAATATAATGGTACTTTACATCAATGGGGTATTCTACCAACTGGTTTAGGAGGATTAAATACTTCATTTTCTCAAGGTCCTTCTGTAAATGAAAATACAACATGGAGTGCAGAATATAATGTTACAGGGTTTGGAGATTATAAATTATTAGATGTGTTTGTTACTGGTTTAGACCCTCAGCAAGTAGATGGTGCTGGTTCAACAAAATCGGTAGTAGTTTCTGAGTTAATAGATAGAGTTAGTAGTACAGAAGGTGTGTTTGCAATTGTTGCAAGCATTTTGCTTTTGATTGGGTTATTGTTATAAAATAATCTTTTATGTTTTTGATGGTTGAAGAGAAGATGCAAAAGAAAGTTAAAAAATTAATGAATGTTGTAGTATTTTTATTTTTTTTATTAATTTTTATTAATTTTAGTTATTCAACTGTTGAAGTTTTTTCTAAATATGATACTGTTTTAACAATAGATGCTCAAAATAATTTGTTAAGTGTAAATAAAAGTTTAGCTTTAAAAAATGTTTATGATGTGGGTATTGTGCCAGGTCAGATTGAATTTAAAATTGCAAAAGGTGTGGATGGAAGTTTGTCTAATTTAGAAATAGTTAATGTAAGTGCAAAAGATAGTTTTGGAGAAGAAATTAAGTTGAGAACTAGAAATACTGATGAGTATTCAGTTATTGTTTTAGATATATTTTATCCATTATTACCTGGGTTTGAATATGAGTTTAATTTGAATTATGAATTGTCTTATGAACCAGGTGGGATATTTTTTAAAAGTTTACAAATTCCAATAAGAGAGAGTACTATTCCAATTGAAGAAGGTGTTTTTAAAGTAGTTTTACCAGAAAATTATCATTTCACTTACCTAGGAGAAAACTCTGAAAGTGCAAATTTAGAAGAAAATGTTGTCTTTTGGAATATAAAAGATAATGAACCAAATTCTATTGCTTTTGAGTATTCATGGTTACCTGTAAGGATAGATGGTATTAAAGGGTCTTATGTTTTTTGGATATTAATTAATTTAATATTATTAATAGTATTATATTTTGAAATAAAACGAGAGATTAAAAATATAAAAAGTAGGAATGAGGATGGTTAAAAAATATGTTTTTTTTTTAAGTGTTTTTGTATTATTATTTTCGAATTTTAATATTTTTGTTTTTTCTGTTAATTTAGAAGTTTCTATTCAAGAGGATACGCAAATTACAAAATTACCTCAAGATAATAGATATTCTTTGCAAAGTATTGGTGAATTAACCATTTATAATCCTTCTAATACAAATAAAGTTTATGAATTTATTATTCCTTTTAAATTAGATGATTTTGTTGGAATTGATAAGATAGATTATAGTGAAAAGATACCAATTTTAAATTCTACAAATCATACGATTGGTTATAATTATATTAATTCAAGTAAATTTAATTTTGAATTTAATAAAATAAAAGGATATTTGATAGAACCAAATCAAACAATTAGAACTGGTTATAAAATTTATGGAATAATGGATTATAATTTGTATGATGTTTTGGAAAATAATCAAAGTGTTTTAGATTATTATATTACATCATATGATTTTGTATCTAATATTAATATTGGTTTAGAAAAAATAGAAAGAGATGGTTATGTGTATAATAGTAGTGATGGTTCGTTATTGGAGTCTCCATTGGATAATACAAGTATTAGATATATTGTAGCAAAATTAACTAATCCAACTGATTATAATTATTTTGTGAATGAATTTAAAGTTTATAGAACTTTAAGTTCTGATCCGTATTTTGAGAAGGGTATTATTGTTGATGTAGTGAATAATGTATCAATAGAACCTTTTAGTTTAAATGAATTTGATATAGTTGATGAAACAAGTCCAGATAATTCAGTTTATTGGGCATCTTATGATATAAGTATAAACTATGATTTTAGTGAAAAAGTGAGTAGAGATTTTAGAGTTAAAAAAATTGAAGATCAAAATCAGGGTGGTGGTGGAAGTGGAGGTAGTAGTGGAGGAGGTAGTAGTGGTGCTTACGTACCAGATTATTTTAAAGAAGATTATGATTTGATAATAAAAAAAGAGGCAAGTAAAACTTTGGTTACTCATGGAGAAGAATTTGAGGTTACTATTAGAATTGTTAATCCAAATGAGTTTGTTTTTAAAAATATTTCTTTATTGGATGAGATTCCACAAGGTTTTGAAATTAAAAAAGTTTCTGATAAAGTTGAAATAGAAAATAGAAAGTTAATTTTTGATATTGATGAAATTGAGCAATATGAAACAATTTCAATTTCATATGTTTTAGTTTCAAAAGAGGATATAAAAGGTGTTAGTTATTTAAAGCCATCGATGGTTACTTATTTGGACGAAGAATTTTATTCGCAAGGAGTTTTAATAATAAATGATTTAATTCCTAATGAGAAAGTTTTTGTGCAAAAGGAGGTTGAATATTTAGATAATCAATTTGCACAAGTGAAAATTATTGTTAAGAATTTAGGTAATTATGAATTGAAAGATTTGATTTTAAAAGAAAATATTGATGATGATTCTACTATTAAAGATATATCTAAGATTTTTTTTGAAAAGGGTGAGTGGAACATTCAATCTTTAAATCCAGGAGAGCAATGGGAGGTTAGTTATGTTGTTAGTCGTGATGCTAATTTGGAGAGTATTCCTAATGTTTTTGGATTAGATAAATTAGAGGTTTTTGGTACATTAATTTTTTCAGAAGAGATTATAACTTCTTTTAGTGAAGAGAATAGAACTATTGAAAAAATAGGTTTGGGATTAGCAGTGGTTATTTTAGGTTTGTATTTGTTGTTCTAATTAGATTGGAAGGGGTTAAGAGCTGAAGGGCTTAAGAGATGAAGTGATTAAGTGCTGAAGAGCTTAAGAGATTAAGTGTTTAAGTGCTGAAGAGCTTAAGAGATGAAGTGATTAAGTGCTGAAGAGCTTAAGGGATGAAGTGATTAAGTGCTGAAGAGCTTAAGAGATTAAGTGTTTAAGTGCTGAAGAGCTTAAGAGATGAAGTGATTAAGCGCTTAAAGCTTAAGGGTTTAATTTATTTGAAATGTTTTAATTTGATAGTTTTATTTAATTTGTTTTTATATTAATTGTATTTATTATAATAGTTGTTTTCTTTACTTTCTTCTTCTTGTGTAATTGGGTCGTTTAGTTTTAATGCATAATAAAAATTTATTTTTTCTTTTGTTTCTTGTTTTAATTCAAAACTGATTGTTAATAGTTCCTTGTTTGAAAATTCGCTGGTGTTTATTCCAAAGAGTATTGCAAATTGATTTAATCTAAACTGATTATATTGTAGAGATATGTCTATTCTTTTTGAGTATAGTTTGTCATTTTTACATTTTATGTCTAGTAAAACATGATTTAATGATTTGGTAAGAGAATTTAAAAATTTTAGGGTTAATTTTTTATTTTCAAGGGGGATGTCTGATATGAAGTCTTTAATTTGAGTAGGTGATAACTTTTTATAGTCATAATATAGTTTTTTAGAACAGATTTTATCGTTTTTAAAGTCTAATCCTATTCCCCAAATATTTTCTGGGTTTAATTGATTATTTGCGTTTAAATAATTTTCTTGTAATTTTTTGAGTGTTTTTGAATCTAAATCATTGATTGTAAAATAAAATGTTTTTCTTAATTTGTTGTCTCCCATGATTCCACAGCTTAATACTAGCTGGTTTGAAGTTTTCAAATAAGGTTTTAGGTCATTAAAGATATTATTATTATGAAAGTAGTTTGTAATAAAATTATAAGTATTTTCAAAATCGTCTCTACGATTTAATATATAGTATACAAATCTTTGTTTGGAGCTGTCCTCTAAATTGTTTGGATATGATTTTACAAAAACAAATTTTTTTCTCATATAGTATTTCTCTTTTTTAAAGTCTTTGAGCACTTCATTTGCAATTTTTTTTAGAGAATTTGATTTAAAATTGTTTATTTCGTCTTGATATAATTCATATAGTTGTAAATTTGAATTTAATGCAGAAAATTCGCTTTGGTTGAAGTTTTCTAAGTATTGATTATAAATTCCTTGGCATTTTTTTTCATACATACAATTTATACAAGTGTTTATTTTTGTGTATTCTTTTTGATTAAATTTTGTATCATTTATAAAAAACATTTTTCCTTCAAAATACCATCTTAATCCAGGTCTTAAAATTCCTTTTTCGAAGATACACCTTGGAAAACCTTTAAATCCAATTTTTATGTCATATTTGTTAATTATTTTATATAGTTTGTTTATTTTAATTTTAAATATAGCTTTGCTCATTGGAATGTTTATTGTGTTGTAATTGTAAGTTAGTATGAATTTTTTGATTCCATATTCTTTATAATATAATATTTGAAGAAGTATTTTTGAGATGTTATTTTTATCTAATGTTATTTCTACAAAGTTATTTCCAATTTCTTTTGGAGATTTTAATTCATTTATATTAATTATTTTCATTTTGATTAGTTTTCTATTATTTTATCGTAACAAACTTTTTTATACTTTTCGCTTATATTACATATTGAACTATTTTGTGTAATTACAGCATATGAATAATAGCAATAATATTTATTATCACTATTATTACAGTATGATAGATTTTTGTTTTTTATTGCTAGTTCAAATATACATTGGTTTGTTAAATTGCCTGATTTGTGACAAATTTCTAGTGAGTTGTGGTAAATAGCATTCTCGTGGAAACATTTAGTTGGATTTATAGTTAGGTTATTACATAGGTTGCTTTGATTAAATTTTATTGATGATTTATAGTAGCATTTGTTAATATTTTCTGATTGTTTACAAAGAGAAAATTTTTGGTTGTCTTCTATTAGTTTAAGTATACAAGAATTGTTTTGATTACAATAATTTATAGCTTCAAAATTGTATGTATAGTTTAGAGTGAATGTAAATAAAATGAGTAATATTAAAGATGCAGTAATGGATTTTATTTTTTGATTCATTCTGTTTTCCCTCTAATTTCTTGATATTTGGTTAGTTGAGAGTAGGAATATTTAATTAAAAATAAACCAGTTAAAATCATTATAATATAAAATATAGTAGTTATAATTTGTATGTTTGTAATTATTTTTAGGTTTGTTGTAATATAGAATATGTTTTTGATGCTGTATTCAATTAGTCCAAAACCAAGTACAATGAATAACCAGTTATAATATGTTTTAATGCTTTGATTATCAAAGATTCCTACTAAAAATATTCCTATGAATAATCCGCTGTAGTGTGCGATATTTGCAGTAATTAGAGTTTGGTTTAAAAAATAGTTTAAACCAGAGTGTAGGATAAAGATAGCTCCTAAGGTTATAATAATTGGAGTTTTTATGATTCCAAAGAGCTTTATATTTAATAGAGGTTCTCTCATCATAAGTGCTCCTAAAATTCCAAATAGTGCTGAACTTGCTCCTATTATTATAGAGTTTGGGATGGTATATGCTTGTATTAAGTTTGCAAAAGTACCAGAGATTATATAAATTATTAGAAATTTTATAGAACCAATATTTTTTTCTAGTATTAATCCAAAACTAATTAAGACTATTAAATTAAAAAATAAATGATAAAAGTTAAGATGGAAGAAAATAGAGCTAAAAGCGTTAATAATACTTATATTAGAATATGAAACACCATATTTTAATGCATTTGTGAAAGATATTTGAGGGTAAATTATTGCAAAACTTATTAAATTTAATATTATTAAAGTTATAGATATTAGTGGAATATTGTTTTTGATATTTAATTTTTTTATTATTGTTTTTGCATTTTGATTATTAGGATTGATTTTAACTTCTTTTTGAAGTAGGTTTTCTGCTTTATTGTAGTTTTCTAGGTTTATATTTATTAAACCTAGATAATAGTTAATATTGGGTTGATTTGGATTTAATTGTAGTATTTTTTCAAGAATGATTTTTGCTTTGTAAAAATCAGAATTATTATAATGATATTCACTTAATTTTAAATAAGCTTCAATAATATCTTCTTTTTTTTGTTGTCTTTGTGCTTTATGTAGTTTTTCAAGAAGAGATTGAAATTGATTATTTTCTGACATAGAATATATAAATTTTATATCTTTATAATTTTTATGTTAGATTTGTATTATTTTAATATTAATGGCATTTTAAAGTATTAAATAATTGTATAGATTTTTAATTTTTACTAAAGATTAGTAATCTTTTTTGTTACTAATGGTTTAAATAGAAAAATTTAATATATAAAAATGATTAGTTGTTTTTATGGAATTTCTAATTTATGAAGATTTAGAGCTTTATGAGGTTTTGAATGCTTTTCCAGTTTTGAAAGAAAGTTTTGAAAAGCTTGGTTTAGATATTTCTAATTTAAATGAGGGAGAGACGATTTATAATTATTTTAAAAGATTATCTTTTGGTGATGATGAAATAGATATTTTAGTTAAAAAAATTAATTATGAAATTAAGCATTATTTGAAAAATGGTGAAGTTCCTTGTTTTAAATCTTTGTCAAGTGAAAAAAATGTATTAAGAATAGAAGAAGAGGAATAATTAATTAATTTTTATTTATATCTGATTTTTTTAATGTTTTTGCAGTTTTTACAGATGTAATTTAGAGTTTTTTTTTTATTATCAAGTCGAATTATATGATTGTTAATGTTAAAAAATGTATGACAATGTTTGCAAAATTTTAATTTTTCTTCTCTTTTGAGTCTAATATTGAATGACTGAGATATTTTTAAAATATCTTTTATATAGTATTTATTGTATTTAGAGTAAAAATTATTTTCTAATAATTTAAAATAAAAATTAATATTTTTTTTTGCATAATATAATTGTAGTTTTTTTTTTTCTTTGTTATTCATTTTTATGATATAATAAATAAGAATATTTAATTTAATTTATATATTTTATTTAAATAAAAATATTTATTGAATAATTACAGTTGCAAATGTTTCATAAATTCTTTTGTAGAATACTAAAAAGATATTACTATTATTGGTTTTTCCTTGTGCTGTTTCTGCTTCTAGTTGAATATTTAGTTCAATTTCATCGTTTCCATCTACGAATTCACTAACATCAACTTCAATTTCAAAGTTGTTTTCTTGTTGGTTAAAGAATATTTCTTGTGAATTTATCAGAGCTTTTATTAGTGCTTTTTTGTTTGTTGTTGCGTTAATTCTTATAGTGTCTCCATATAGATAATATTTGTCACTTTTTTGTAGGTCATCCCCATATATGTCATTGATATTTATGTTTAAAGGAGCAGAATCTTTTATTATAGTTATTGTTTTATTATTATTATCATTATTAGTTGTGGTTACACTTACGTCAAATATATTTTCGCCAGTAACTAGATCAACATTGCATATAAAAGTTGTATTGTCAAATAAACAATTTTGACCTTGAATATTTACGTTTTCTATAGGATTATCTGATATAATATTTCCTTGAACAAAGTGTTGATTGTTATTTGTTAAAATGTCATTTCCATTGAAATAAATTTTAGGTTTATTATAATAATTATTAAAATCAATATCAAATTTTGGTTGTATTCTAAATGAATTTAATGCTTTAAATTTTAAAAAACTTTCTTCGTACCCTTTTAGGTTTAATGATCTATATCCTGTTATATCTTGAGCCGGTAGTTGGAATTCATCATTGCTAATATATACTTTGTTTAATTTGAATCCGTCGTAAGAATCTATAAAATTGAGTATAGATCTACCAGAGTTAGCATTGTTTTCTTGACTGATCATTGATCCTTTAATAAAGTTGTTAAACTTATATTTGTTTACTACATCTAAATTTACTTGGGTTTTAATATTGTCTTTGTGAATTAGATTTCCATAATTTTTAGTAAAAGAATTACCAGCTAAATCTTCTCCAATTATATTTAGATTGTTACTATTGACTTCAATTATTGCTTCAAAATAGTTTCCGTAGCGATTAAAATTGTTTTGATTGTTGAATTTTAATGATGTCCAATCAAAGTTTGTGTCGTTTATTACACCGGTGATTTTAGTTTTGTTTGTAGTATATGGGAAAGGTATGTAGTCTAATTCAATAGTTGGTTTAAGAATATCAGATTCATAAATAAATGTTTGTGTGAGAGTGTTATAGTTTTTATCAATGAATTCTAAGTTTAATTCTCCACTAGGTTCTTGAATGTTTAGAGTTAGTTCTATATTGTTATTGTTTAAAATTTGATAATTTGTTTGTTCTTCTTGGTCTAAATATATGCTTTTAAATGCTATATTTTTTGTAGGTATTAATGTTATTGTTATTTCTCCTGTTTGTGTATATATCCTATTTCCAATTATTTCTCCATTATTTAAAAAAATATTTTTTATTAGAGTGTTTTGAGAGTTTATATTTACTGTTCCTGTAGATGTAAAACTTTTTCCAGATAAATCGCTTCCAGTAAGAGTATATTGATGATTTCCTGTTGAAATTCCAGTTAAATCAAAGGTATAAAAATTATCTTTAACTTCTAAATTTTCATCTATGATATTTGTATTGCCTACTTCTAAAGTGATATCACTCACATTTATTCCTATATCATCTGTTAATTTAAATGTTATAGATGAGTTTGATGAAATTGAGCTTGGTGATATGAGTTCGGATTGAGGATTTTGTGTGTCATAGTAGATGTGATCTTTTACAATTTTTCCATCTATTCCTCTTATTTCTATAAAATTTTTACCAGGGGTAAGGTTGTTGATTTGGAAATCAAATTCTTCATTATTTGGAGTTATTTTTTTTTGGTATTTGCCATTTAAAAAAACTAAAAAAGGATAATCAAATGTTACTTTACCATCTATATTCATTGTAGAGCTTTGAACAATTTTTTTGTAGTCCATTTCTAAAAATTGGAATTTAAAATCTACATAAGTTATATTAGTTGTTTTAACTACATCTTCTTTTTCAACTGTTATTTGATTGTTTCCTGTATTTAATAACACAAAATTTGCATATTTATTATTTTTAACTACAGTTGGAATTCCGTTTACATAAACTATAGCTCCATCTGGGGCATTTGCTGAACCTTGTACATATAAGTTTCTTTTAGATGTGAAGGTTTGATAAGTATTTTCATTTAAAGATGCTAAATTGTCAATATTTATGGATGTTACTGGTTTTGATTGGCTTGTATTGTATGGGCCGATTATTATTCTTCTTTCAATAGTTTGTGATTTTATTCCATTTGGATTTTGTGTGTAAAAATCAACTTTATTTATTCCATCTGCTAAATTTAGAGAAAAAGTAAAGCTTCCATCATTGTTAGAGTTTGTTTCCCAATTGTTTGATTGTGTTTTTGCATGAACTTGTGTGTTAGGAGTTGTGTTACCATTGACGATAATTTGAGTATTATTGCTTTGAAGTTGAGTAGGAACTATTGGTCCGATTGGTTGAGTGTTATCAAATATATATTCAAATTTTCTATTGTTTTGGTTCCCAGCTTTATCGTATGCTAATATTTCAAAAGTATAAATTCCCGGACTTAAAAATGGGCTAATTTGTTGCAAGTTTAAGTTGTTAATGTCAAATTTTAGTTTATTTGTAGGATTATTTGTATTATAGATATTTGCTTCTATTTTATCAAAATTGTTGAGGTTTGAGAGAATTTCTACTTCTAAATTGTTTATAGATGAATAAATTCTTTCACAGTTTTGATTATATGTATTAAAGTTGCAATCTTGTCCATTAACTGTTGATAGTAAAAAAACTATCAAGATTATATTTATATAATAGTATTTTTTTTTATTCATAAAATTAATTTATAAAAAAACTTTATAAATATTAAGTGTTATTGCTGAGTGGTGTGAGATATTGTTTTTAGTAACTTAATGTTTTACTACTTTATAATTAAAACATAGTAAGAAAAGAGCTTTACTTATAGAATTATTATGTTAAGATATTTAATAAATAAAAGATGTATGTCTTTAGTAGTTTCAACTGCTTTATTGTTAGTTGTAGCCGTTGCATTTGTAGAAATTTTTCAGGGTTGGTTTCAAACATATTCTAGTAGTTTATTTCCTAGAATCGAGCAAGATAGCTCGGTAGATGTTATGAATACTAGAATTGATACTATTTTAGGTAATAGCTTATATTTTAAAAATGGTTATAATAATTTAACTATTACAGAAATTAAATTAAACGATGTTTCTTGTCTGATTGATGAGAGTTATGGTAAAGGAATGCAAACAATTAATATATCTGGTTGCGTAGAAACTCTTGATAATTTGCTTATTTGATAATAAGATTGTTCAATTTTACCTTTTTGTTTTGTCAGAATCGCATAATTTGGTATTGCGACGGTCTCGAAAACCGTTCCTTTTTAGGATTGTGGGTTCAAATCCCACTTCTGGCGCTTTTAGGGCTTAGGGTTTGAGTTTATGGCTTAGAGTCTTTTTTAATTATTTTTCAATATTATTTTTAATGTCTTCAAATAATTTTATTATTGGTTTTTGAGTTTTGATTTTTGTATTTTTTTTTTGAGTAATTATTATGTCAATATCTAATTTTTTAGATGTATTTATTATAGTGTTTTCACAGACTGCTTTTATTATTAGATATTTTGGTTGGTTTAATTTTTCTATTTTATAAAAATCTTTTAGTTCTCCAGAATTAATTATGTTTAATTTATTGTTTAAAATGTAATAAATTTTATTTTGATCTTTTTTTATTTTTTCAATTTTTTCTTGTAGTTTTTCGATTTCATTTTTTTTTAAGTATAAA
Organism: Nanobdellota archaeon; assembly: GCA_048625195.1. Lineage (GTDB taxonomy): Archaea > Nanobdellota > Nanobdellia > Woesearchaeales > UBA583 > UBA583. The sequence goes on from JBMCRE010000004.1 coordinate 57,891, forward strand.
TTGTTTGGTTTTGTATTTGTAGGATTTTTTATTGTATTTGAATTATTGTTTTTATCTTTGGAAATATGCTGTTTAGTGTTATTATTTAAATCTTTTAAAGTTAAATTTTCTTCAATAATTTTATTTATTTTTGATAGTAAATTTTTTTTGGTTTTTTTTTTATTATATTGTGTTTTGTTTTTTAATGAAGTATTTATTTCTTTTAATGTTAAATCTTCTACTCCTTTTTCTTGAGGTGCAAATGTGTAGTAGTCTAGTTCAATAGTGTCTTTTAATTCTTCTAATTCATCTTTTCCTGCTTGGTCTGAGTCTAAAAATGCAGTGACAATTTTAGTTTTAGATAGTTCTTGTATAAATTTTGGTATATTGCTACCGTTAAATGCGATTGCATTAAAATATCCATTTTTTAAAAGATTTAAAACATCTGCTCTTCCCTCTACTAAAATAATTTCATCTGTTTCATTTATATTTGGACCTCCATAGATTTTTCCATTGTCATAGGATTTAATACTGCCTATTACAATATTGTTATTGATTTCTTTTATGAGTTGTGTAGATGCGGGAAGCTCTTTTTTTAAATTATTTAATAGTTCTTCTGCCCTTTTTAATAAGATTTTTCTTTTTTCTTCTCTATCATCTTTTATTTGAGTTATTTTTATAGTACCATTAGTGTGGCCAATTTTTGTTATGCTCTCTATTGCAGCTGCTAGAATGCTTACTTCTGTTTTATTTAAAGCAGTTGGGATTTTCAAAGTTCCTTGTGATTTTCCATTGTTTTTTTTTAATTCTATTTCTATTCTCCCAATTTTTCCACTTTGTTGTAGTGTTGAAAATTCTAGGTTTTCTCCAATTAATCCTTCTGTTTGACCAAAAAAAGATCCTATGATATCAGACTTCTCAATGTATCCATTAGCTTGGAATTTTCCAATGATTATATATTTAGTTGAACTCATCGATATTTTATTCATATGATATAAAATATTTATTTATTTATAAATTTATGATTATAATTTATGAGGATTTTTAGTTTAGTTATTGGTGTTTAAGTTTATTTTTTGTTTATTTATATAAAAAAATAATTGAATGATTTTCTCATTATATTTATAAAGAAAGAATTATATGTCTTACTATGACTAAGGATAAAAAATTTTCAATTTTAACTCAAAAGGATATTTTAATATTAAAAAAATTGCTTGAAGATGGTAGAAAAAGTTCGGCAGGGATATCTAAGGAGATAGATTTGGGTCGAGAGATTGTTAATTATAGGATAAAGAGATTAATAAAAGAAAATTTAATAGTTAAGTTTGTTCCAAAAATAAATGAAGATACTATTAGGTATAATGAATATGTTATTTTGTTGAAATTAAATTTGGAAGATGATATTTCTAAAAAAAAGTTTATTAAAAACACAATGGGAAATAAATACTTAGTTTGGATTGTAAAATCAGAGAGTGGTTGGGATTTAATTGTTAGGTTGTATGCTCAAAGTTTAGATGAATTTAAACTTAAATTAAAAGAGATTCTTGATGGATATAGTGATGTTTTGGCTAAATATTATACTATTATTGCTTCAGATGAGATTAAAGAATCTGAAAAAGATGTGATTGCAGAGCAAGTTTTTGATGAAGAGATATCTAAAAAAGATTTCAAGTATGTTAAGAAAAGGGATGTTGTTTCTTTGGATGAGAAAAATAGAGAGATTCTTAATCTTTTAGAGGAGGATGGTAGGATTCAGTATAAACATATAGCAGAAAAATTAGATGTTTCATCAGATACAGTTAAGTATAGAATTGATAAGATGAAGGAGTCAGGAATAATTGATAGTTTTATACCTATTATTAATTATAATAAATTAGGACTTATTCAGTATGCAGCAATTTTAAAATTTATGTATCTTGATGATTATTCTTCTAAAAAGGTAGTTGAATTTTTAAACTCATCTAAGTGCGTGATGAGAGCTATTAGGAATTTGAATTCAGAAGAATATTTTTTAACATTGATATTTACTTTGGAAAGTGAAGTTGATATGTTTAAAGTTAATGTTCAAAATAAGTTCAAGGGGAAATATAATAGTTTGGAACTGTTTAAAATAGATTAGTTTGATAATTTTTATTGTAATTACAACATTAATTTTATAAAGATTTTTTTATTATATTTATTATGGTAAAAAAAGATAAGAATAATACTCAAGAGCGTAATGGTGATGAGATTGATATAATTAATGATATTAAAAATAAGGTTAGAGATGATGAAAAAATAAATGATAATAATCAAAATGAAAAAAATTTAACTAATCAAAATGTTGATAGTTCTATTAATAAGGATTCTAATTTTGATGAAAAAAATTTAAAACAAAAAGATAAATCTAAAAAATCTATATTCAATTTAAAAAATTCTAAGGATGAAAAAATTAAAGAATTAGAACAAAAATGTGAGGAGTTAAAAAATGATTATATAAGAGCTGTTGCTGATTTTGATAACTTTAGAAAGAGAAAAGAAAAAGAATTAATTGAAGCTCGAGAGAGAGCAGTTGTTGATTTTGTTTTGTCTATACTTCCTTCTATTGATAATTTTGAGATGAGCTTGAAGATGACAGATAATAAAGAAATGTTTATTAAGGGAGTTGAGATGATACATCAAAATTTGTTGAGTACTTTAAAGGATAATCATTTTCAAGAATTTGTTCCTGCTGTTGATGAAGTTTTCGATCCTTATAGTCATGAACCTGTTTTAATTGAAGATAATTCAAAAGATTCAGGAAAAATTATTGAAGTTTTACAAAAAGGATATAAATATAAGGATAAAGTTGTAAGACCTGCAAGAGTAAAAGTTATAAAGAATAGTACAGATTGTGAAACTAATAATAATTAATGTTTTTGTTTATTTAATGTTTAATATAGAAATAATTTTTTTAAGGGTACTTTTATAAAGTTGAATATTATAATAATTAATTATGAAAAAAAATAATCATAAAAGAGGTTTATTGTTGTTAACTGCAGGTTTGTTTGTTTTTGTTGCAAGATATGTTCCATTATATAATTATAATGTAGGATTTGTTGATAAATGGTTTAGTTTACATAGTCTCTCAGGATTATGTGGAACTATTGCAGGGAATTTTTTGGATAGGTGTAATTGGATAGTACCGTTGAATATTATTGTGATTATTTTGTCTATCATTTTAGTAGGATATGGTATATTGTTAATTTATATGGATAAAACTAAATGATATTTTTGATATTTTAGTTGTAGTATAATAATAGGATTAAATATTAAAATAATTTGTGAACAATAAGAATAAAAGATTTTAGAGTATTATAATTATGTAATATGTCAAATTTTATTATATATAAATAATTTAATTTTTTAGGTATTTTAGGTTTAATTTTTTTATTTTATTGTAAAAAATTAAATTTAGCAGGGAGTTTAATGAATTCTTCATATAAGCTTTGTTTATTTGTAAAATTAAGGTCTTCAATATAATTTCCTTGGTATTCTTCAAGTTTATAGTCTGGATTAGAGTTTTTATTTTTAATAAATCCGTTAATAGTTGAGTATATACTATTTCCATATCCTAATTTTAATGAATTAGGTTCTAAATTTGTTCTTTTTCCCATAAAATTGATGCATATTAAATTTTTGTTTTTTGAAGTGTTTATTATAGTGAAAGTGTAATTCTTTGGTATTAACACAATATTATTATCTGAAACTTTTATGATTTTTATAATTTTTTGACTATACTCTTCTATGCTTTCAAGGAGAACATATCCTTCTCCATGTAATATTTGTATAATATTATTTTTGCTGTTTTCTTTGTATGTTGTTTTAAAACTTGTAGTTTTGGAGTGTTCTCGACCTAATTGTTGTGGATAAACTATTAAAATATTTGACTTAATGTTTGAAAATGAAAAAAGTAATGTGTCAGATTTGATTTTTAAATTCCAATAGATAGAGAAAGTTAAAGTTGAGTCAGTATTGATATCTAATAATTCTTGCTTGTAGTCTTTAGTGTAAAAGTTTTCTTTTTTTTCATATATAACTTTGTTTGTAAATTTTATAGGATTGCTTGACTTTAAAAGTTTTCTTTTATTTTGATTTAAAAAATTAAACATAAATAAATTATTTTTATTGATATAAAAAATATTGTTTGTAATTTATAAATGATAAATTTTTTTAAAATTGTATTTTTTTAGGTTCATATTTGTTCATTTATGAGTGATTACTTTAGAAAAGTTTATATATTTTTATGTTTTATTTTATGAATATGGAAGCAGATAAATCTAAAATACTTTTATATAATGCAAATGGAGAGCCTTTAAGGTATTCTAATAAGCAATCTAAAGATAATCATTTAGATGATGTTAAAAAAAAATTAAAATCACAAATACCAGAAGATAAGATTGTTTTACCAAGTGCTTTGAAAATGGTTGAAAAATTAAATAAAAACGTTTATGGACATTTTTATGCTAAGAAAAAACTTGCATTGGCCTTAAAGGGCGCAGAACAGAGAATCAATTTTCCTAAAATAGGCATGGAAAAAAGTAATATGTTATTTTATGGTGATACAGGATGTGGAAAGAGTTGGTTGATTGAAAATTTAGCTAAAATCACAAATTTGCCTCTTATTAAAGTAAATATGACAGGTATTTCTAGTACAGGGTATGTTGGTGGTTCTTTTGATGATGTTTTTGAAAAACTAATTGATAGAAATGATGCAAGTTTTGATATGGATGAGTATTTAATGTTGTTAGAGGATGGAGAGATGGATGATATTCCTTTAAAACAAAATGCACCTTATGCAATTGTTCATATAGATGAAATAGACAAAATTGCGAATAGAAGTTTTGGTAGTAATGGGTTTAATGAAGATTTACAAAATGAATTAATAGGTTATGTTGAGAATAGTGAGATTTTAAATGGACTTTTAAATACAAATAATATGACATTTATAGGTACTGGAAGATTTTATGGTTTAGAAGAGATTGTTTTAAGTAGGTTAAATAAAAAAAGTTCAATAGGATTTTCCTCAAATGTAAAGCAAAATGTTTCAAATTATAGTCAATCAGAGTTGTTTTCGTATGTACAACCAATAGATTTGATAAAATATGGTTTTAGACCAGAATTAGTTGGGAGGTTTCCAATATCATTTGGGATTAATTCGCTTAGTGTTGAAGATTTAGAAGGAATTTTAGATATAAAAACTTCCTATTTATCAAAAAAAAGGAAGATGTTTAAAGAAGCTTATGATATTAATTTAAGATTTACAAAAGCAGCTAAAAAACAGATTGCTCAATTTGCAAAACAGACATCGACTAATGCAAGAGGGTTAAAGTCTGCTATAGAAAATGTTTTAGAAGATTTTGAATTTCATGCTGCTGATTATAGAGGGAAAACTGTTGTGTTTGATAAAGATATTGAGAGTTTATTATATAAGAAATAATTATTGTTATTGTTTATTTTTAAAAAAATAAAATTAAATTTGTTTTGTTTACATGTTTTTAATTGCATCTTGCATTATTGGTAAGATTTTTTCAGCTTCTTCTTTTGTTAATCTTCCTAATTTTGCAAAAATATAATCATCTGCGTTAGTATTAAAATTTTTTCTTGATATTTGTAATTTTGGAGTGTTTTCGTTGTATGAAAATACGCCCACTGTGATTTTAGTGCCATCTATTTGTACTTCTTTTGAGAAGAGTTCTTTGTCTAAGCTTTTATCGAATCCTGCCATGTTATTATTTATGAAGTTTATTTTGTTTTTAAATGTTATCCTATAAGTTTGTATTATTTATCATTATTTTTTCGGATTTTTTTTAATATTTAACAAATATATCCATTATATTTTTTATCATCAGTTGTATTTTCTATTTGTTGATCGTTGTAATAAATTTTTCCATTTTTTGCAATAATTTTTACTTTTTTGAAATTGTTAATTTTTATAGTTTTTTTATTGTCTGCAGTTATATTTTTTGTTTTTATATTTTTTCCAATTTCTAAGGTTGTTGTTAATAATGAACAGTTGTTTGGATAATTTTTATCTTCTACTGCAAGGATCATTCCTTGAGAGATTTCACCAGCTAGTTTTGCAGTTTTTAAATTTGTTAATACTATAACTTTTTTATTTTCTAAATCTTTTGATAAATATATTTCTTTTAATCCTGATAAAATTTGTCTTGGTTGATTTTCTCCTATATCTACTTTTAATTTATATAATTTATCTGAATTTTCTATTTGTTCTACTGAAATAATTTTTCCAGATTTTAAATTTAAACTTTCTAAACCTTCTTTTTTTTGTGGAATATTATTAGATTTAGGTTTTTCTAATTTAATTTTTTGAAATAAATTTTCTTTTTCTCCTAGCTTATGATTATTTTTTATTTTTGTTATATTAGGAAAGTTTTGTTCTTTTTCAAAATTAAATTGTTCTCTTATTTTTTGAGCTTTTGTTGGCATGAAACAATCAATGTAATTTGCAAATGTTTTAATTGCAAAATTTAAAGTATTAATAATTGATGCTAATCTTTTTGTGTCTTGTTCTTTCCATGGAGTTACTTTGTTAATGTATGTATTTGTTTCTCTAATTGCTGTAAATAGTGTTTCAATTGCTTTATTGAATTGTAAATTTTGCATTTTTTCATTGAATTTTTTAAAAATATTTAAACTATTAATTAATTTTATTTCTGATTCTTCTAACTTTTCTTGATTAGGTACATTGCCACTAAAATATTGATTTGTCATTGCATGAACTCTTGATACTAAGTTTCCCAAATCATTGTTTAATTCGTTGTTTATTTTTTCAATAAAAAGTTCTTTTGTGAAATTTTGATCTTCTCCAAATGAGCCTGAAGCTAAAACAAAAAATCTAAATTCATCTACACCATATTTTTTAACAATTTCTATAGGGTCAATTATATTTCCTATCGTTTTACCCATTTTTTCACCGTTAACAGTCCACCATCCGTGTGCAAAAACTTTTTTAGGTATTTCATATCCAACACTCATTAAAAAAGCTGGCCAATATACTTTGTGAAACCACATTATATCTTTTCCTACTATGTGGATATTTGCAGGCCAGAAATTTTGTTTTTTATTAATTTCTAAAGTAGAGAGATAGTTGAAAAGTGCATCAAACCAAACATAGGTTGTATGATTTTTATCAAATGGAAGTTCAATTCCCCAATCTAAACTTTTTTTGTTTCTTGATATTGATATGTCTTCTAGGCCATCTTTTACTCTATTTATGGTTTCTTGTGCTTTTGATTTAGGTGATAAAAAATTTTCATTGTTTTTGTATAATTCAAGTAGTTTATTTTCGTATTTTGATAGTTTAAAAAAATAATTTTCTTCTTTAATTTGTGAAACTTTTTTTTTATGAATAGGACAAATTTTTTCATTAATTAATTCTTCTTTTTTATAGTATTGTTCACAGTCTATACAGTATAGTCCTTCATAAATTCCTTTGTATATATCTCCATTATCGTAGGATTTTTGAAGCATTTTTTGAACAAATTTTTTATGTTGTTGATTGGTTGTTCTTATGAAATAATCGTAGTCTATATTTAATATTTTTAATTGTTCTTTGAAATAAGGAATTAATGAATCTACAAATTCTTGAGGTTCCATATTGTTTTCTTTTGCTTTTTTTTGAATTTTTAATCCATGTTCATCTGTTCCTGTTGCAAAAAGAACTTCTTTTCCTATATTTTTATTCCATCTTGCAATTACATCAACTGCAATTGAAGTATATGCGTGTCCTAAATGTGGTTTTCCAGATGTGTAATATATTGGGGTTGTAACATAAAATTTATTTTCTTTATCCATAAATATTTGAAAAAAATATATGTTTATAAAATTAATTAAAATTGAGGTTTTGTTTATGATTTATAAAATGTAATTTAGATTATTGTATAAAGTATAAAATTCTAAAATTTTATTGAAATTTATAATTTTTAAATATTTGATTTTATTATGGTAATTATTAATATGAAATGTTTGGGAATGGGTTGATGCTATGGAAGATGGAACTGCTCTTGAAACTGGAAATACTTGTGGGGAAAATGGATGGCATAGTTACTTTGGTAATGATGGAGAATCAAAATGTAGTTTTGATCAAAGCAATCCTGCTTATAGAAAAACAGGTGCATCTGATAGAAGATTTGAAATGGGTCCACTTGGAGATTATAATGCAAATCATGGTGTAGGAAGAATTTATAGTAGTACTTCTTCGGATCGTGCTTTGCTTCGTGGTGGGGACTGGAACGATGGTGCCGCTGCTGGTGCGTTTTCTGTGGACTTGCACAGTGGTCCTTCGGCCTCGTACCCGTACTATGGGTTTCGTTGCGTCTATGAGCCATGAGCCAATGTGCCATGAGCTGGTAATCTTTATAGATTTGTGGCAAAGTGGCAAAAAAAAGTGTTTGAGAGCTTAGGGTTTGGAGTTTAGGGTTTTTTATTTTTTATTTTTAAGCATAACTTTATAAATTAATTAATCTATTTAATTTTTATAGTTGTTATACAGCTAAATATTTCTCAATTCAGGAATAAAATAAAATGGTTATTATGTTTTTAAAGATATTTTAATCATTTTTGCTTAGTTAATGTTATATTAATATATAAAAATTTAATTTAATTATTATTATTATTACATTAATTTAATATTATATAATTAAAATATATGTTTAATAGATTTGATTAGAAAATAAAATAAAAATTTATGAAATATGATAATTGTTTCTGTATTGGGTTGGTTTGATTAAAAAAAAATATAAAAATAAAATTAAAAAAAATATTTTATGTGATAATATAAAAAAATGGTAAAGATTTTAGATGAAATTCTTAAAGAACTTCCAGAAGATAAAATTACTTCTGTTGAGTTTGAAGCAGCGAATATTGTGATTTATACTAGTAATAAAGATTTTTTATTTAATGGAAGAAATATGATAAGAAAAATTGTTCAAAAATTCAAAAAAAGAATAGAATTGAGAGCAGATTTGTCTTTGTTATTAGATGAAAAAAGTACAAAAGAAGAAGTTGGTAAAATTTTAAAAGATGTTAAATTAGGAGATTTTAAATTTGATAGTGCAAGAAGTAAACTTGTTATTGAAGTTGATAATGTTGGTAGTGCTGTTGGAAGAGATGGTTCTAATTTAAAACAAATTCAAAAAAAAACAATGTGGTCTGTTGTTGTAAGGAGAATTCCTCCTATAAGAAGTCATGTTGTTGATGCTATGAGGGCTGTTGAGTATCAAGAGTCAGAGTATAGAAGAAAATTTTTAAATAAAGTAGGAAAAAGAATTTATGGTGGATGGGTGAAAGGTAAAGTGAAAGGATGGTCTCGAGTTACTGTTCTTGGAGCTGGAAATCAAATAGGAAGGTCAGCAATTTATTTGCAGACTAGCGAGTCAAGGGTCTTGTTTGATTGTGGTATTGATCCTGCAGTTCCTTTTGGTGATGTTGCAGAGTTTCCTTATTTAGATTCCCCTGATTTTAAACTTGAAGATGTAGATGCAATTGTTATTTCTCATGCTCATATGGATCATTGTGGTTTGCTTCCTTATATTTATAAGTTAGGATATAAAGGACCAGTTTATGCAACGGATTGTACAAGAGATATTATGGCTCTTTCACAAGTAGATTATATCAAAATTAGTTCTTCAAATCCAGGAGTCAAGCCTTTGTATAAGGTTGAAGATATAAAAGAGATGTTAAAGCATGTAATTACTCTTGATTATGGTGAAGTTACAGACATTACTCCAGATTTAAGATTGACTTTTTATAATGCAGGTCATATTTTAGGTAGTGCTTTTTGTCATGTAAATATTGGAAATGGACAGCATAATTTCATGTATACTGGCGATTTTAATTATTCTTATAAGCAAAGGTTGTTGAACCAAGCAACTTCAGAATTTCCAAGATTAGAGTCTTTGATGATGGATGCTACTAGTTGTGGTCCAAAAGATTATTCTATGCCAAGACAAGAGGCAGAAGAGGAGTTGTTGAAAATTTTTATTGATGCTTATGTTAAAAAAGGGAAGGTTTTGATTCCAGTATTTGGTATTGGGAGATCTCAAGAGATGCTTTTAGTTATAGAGAGTTTTATTAAACAAGGTAGATTGCCAGAAGATTTAGATGTTTTTATTGATGGAATGGTTTGGGAGGTGAATGCAATTCATACAGCTTACCCAGAGTATTTACATAGAAACTTAAAGGCAAGAATTTTAAAAGGAGATAATCCTTTCTTGATTGATAATTTCAAACAAATTGCAAGTGCAAAAGAGAGAGAAAATGTTTTTAATAGTACAAAGCCTGCAATTGTTTTAGCAACATCAGGTATGATGAATGGAGGAACTTCAGTTGAATATTTTAAGAAATTTGCTCCGAATGAAAATAATAAAATTGTTTTTGTTGGTTATCAAGCAAGCGGAACTTTGGGGAGAAGAATTAAGGATGGTCAAAAAGAGATATTGTTTTCAAATACTGGAAGTGTTGATGATAAAGTTCAGGTAAAAATGGAAGTTTGTGAAATGCATGGTGCTTTTTCAGGTCATAGTGATTTGGGTTCTAATAAAAGATATTTGGCGAATCTGTCTGTAAAGCCTAAAAAAATTATGTTAATTCATGGTGAAATTGCAAAGATGAATTTTTTTTCTGGAGTTATCAAAAAAATGATTCCATTTAGTAAGATTTATACTCCAGAGAATTTGGAAAGTATTAGGTTGGAATAGAGAATAGGAAAGGTTAGTTAAGAGTAAGAGTAAAGATGTGGTGATTAAGGTCTAAGAAAGGTATGATTTTATAGAGACTAAAGGTGAGTGATTAGCGAGTTAAGAATCTTTTTTTAATTATTTTATCATTTGTTTTTCAATTGAACTTTTTTTATTTTTTAAATAAATATATGATTAATAATAGATATTCTAATAACAAAATAAAATCTTTTTTGAATGCGAATTTAGGGTGTTTTTTAAGTTTTTTTATGGGCAAATAATTTTCTCAACAAAATATTTATAAAGGGAAGTTCGTTCTTTTATACTATGCCTGCTATAGCGAGGTAGGTGGTTATTGTGATGGGCCTGTGGCTTAGTCCGGTATAGCACCGCCCTTGCAAGGCGGGGATCCCGGGTTCAAATCCCGGCGGGTCCATTTGAGTGCAGTGTTTAAGTTTATCTTGAATGCGAAGAACTGAAAAAATCTTTAAAGGTTTTTAATGAGGTTAAATATGGAAGCTCTTTTCCTATTATATAAAAATCTATTATGTGGATAACTTGGCTTGTGTAGCGAAGAAGGGCGTGGTAAGCTGCGATAATCTTAAGGTAGGAGCATACTTTCTTTGAACTTAAGGTTCCTGAATTGGACTTCCTAATTACTTGCTTTGCAAGAGCGAAACCTGGGGAACTGAAACATCTTAGTACCCGGAGGAAAAGAAATCAATTGAGATTCCGTAAGTAACGGCGAGTGAAAGCGGATCAAGGTTAAACTGAATCTTTTATAGTAATATAAAAGAGATGTGGTGTTTAGAACTATTTTTTATCCAAACTAAGGTTTTAAAATTTTTTGGAAAATTAAGCCTTAGAGGGTGATAGCCCCGTATAAAATACTTAGTTGGGATTTTATAGGTTTCTAGAGTAGTGTCTATTGGAAATTAGGCATGAATGTAGGGGATACTAACCTCTAAACCTAAATATAACACAAGTCCGATAGTGAAATAGTACCGTGAGGGAATGTTGAAAAGTAGCCTTAATCGGCTGTGAAAAGATTTGAAACATAATAGATATAGGATGTTGCGGCTTTTAGGAGTTGCAACGTACGTTTTGAATAACGGGCCAGGGAGTGCATTTTTATGGCGAGATGAAAGTCGAAGCAAAAGCGAGTCTGCGCAAATATTGAGGCAGAGGGTAGTAAATATGCCTTTAGTCATAAGGATGCGACCCGAAACCAGATGATCTATGCCTGGGCAGGTTGAAGTGAGGGTAAAACTTCATGGAGGACCGAAGCGATTCAGCGTCTATTTGTTCGTATGACCTGGGTATAGGGGTGAAAAGCCAATCGAATCTGGTTATAGCTGGTTCCGACCGAAATTGGCCGAAGTCAAGTCTTTACAGAGAATGTTGTCGGGGTAGAGATACTGATTAGTGTTTCGGGGGGTTACGGCCCTTCGTGCATTAGTCAAACTCCGAATTCGATAACTTCGTAGAAGTAAGGAAACGGGAATACTTGGGGTAAACTTGTATTCCGCGAGGGGAACAACCCAGACTACAGTTAAGGCCCCTAAATGTTAATTAAGTGATAAAGGGTAAAGGATGTGAGTATTCGAAGACAAAAAGGAGGTTTGCTTAGAAGCAGCAACCCTTTAAAGAGTGCGTAACAGCTCACTTTTCGAGAGTATTTGTTCCGAAAATAAACGGGTCTAAATTAACTGCCGATACTGTAGTTTAATTACACGGTAATTATAAGGTAGGTCGGTGCTAAATAAGGGTAGAAGTTATTCTTGAAGGAATAGTGGACCTTATTTAGATAAGAATCCTGGCGGTAGTAGGAAAAGAGAAGTGTGAGATTCACTTCCGGCGAAAGGGCAAGGGTTCCTTCTCAATGTAGTTCAGAGAAGGGTTAGTCATTCCTAACTTCAATCCTAATTGGTTTTGAGGGAAAGGGAAACAGGTTAATAGTCCTGTACTATTTAGATAGGTATGGTAACATAAGTAATATTTTGGACGCTTTGGGCTAATTGTTGTTAAGCTTTGCTTAGCTCAAGAAGAATAAGACAATGGAGTGCTGTAATGGCGAGAATTTGTTTAAACTTTGATGTATAATTAATGATGATGCCTTGGGTCTTTGAAAACAAAATATTATCGATTCTAAATAAATGTACCGATATCCGGCACAGGTGCCCCTAGGTGAGAAGCCTAAGCCGTGAAAGGATAATCTTCGTAAGGGAATTCGGCAAATTAGCCACAAATCTTCGGTATGTGTGGTCCCTGAAATATAGTTTTTATAATTGTAATTTTAGGGTGCAATGACAAGGATGGTCCGACTGTTTAATTAAAACATAGGGAACTGCTAGTCCGTAAGGATGTGTATAGTTCCTGAAGTCTGCCCACTGCCAGCAACTAAAACTCCTTTTCAAGGGAGCCAAGGTCTGGTAAAGGGCGGGGATAACTATGATCCTCTTAAGGTAGCGAAATGCCTTGCCGTTTAAATGACGGCTTGCATGAATGGCGTAACGAGATCGTCACTGTCCCTACGAAGAGCCTTCCGAACACACTTTCCCGGTGCAAAAGCCGGGGACTCCAAGTGGGAAGTAAAGACCCCGTTGAACTTTACTGCAGCCTGCTATTGTGGTCAATTCTATTATGTAGCAAGGAGCTACGGCGTAAGTGAAATACTTGCCGTAATAGAGTTGGCTGCTTATCTCTATATGAGAAACAGTAGTTGGTGGGCAGTTTCGCTGGGATGGCAGCCTGCTGAAAAGATATCAGCAGGGCCCAATGGTCGACTCATGCGGTTTAGAAATCCGCAGTAGAGTGTAAGGGCAAAAGTCGGCTTTATTGTGATTAACATGATGATAATCGCAATTGGGAAACCATGGCCTAACGATCTCCAATGTGCTCCTTAGTGGGGCCTTGGATTGACAGAAAAGTTACCACGGGGATAACAGAGTTGTCGCTCCCGAGAGTTCATATCGACGGAGCGGTTTGCTACATCGATGTCGGCTCATCCTAACCTGGCAGTGCAGCAGCTGCCAAAGGTGGGGGTGTTCACCCATTAAAAGGGTTCGTGAGCTGGGTTTACAACGCTGTGAGGCAGTTGGTATAATATCTGCTTGGAGTG
>JBMCRE010000005.1:0-60520 GCA_048625195.1 Nanobdellota archaeon
AATTTCTCTTTAGTTTTTAAATACATATGTATTTCTAGACCTATTTTTATTTTTCCCATAAAATACTAAAGTGTAAATAATTTATATATCTTGTGATTGAATAATTACACTATTTTATCTTTTAGATAGTTTTTATAAATATTTATTATTGGATTTATTAGATATTATATATTATTTATAATATGCTACAAGTAAAAAAGTTAAAAAAAATTCAACAGATATTTAAATAATTAAATATTAAATATTGTATGTCTAAAATTGAAAAATATTTTAAAAAAATTGATGAACAAACAAATTTTGCATATCAAGCTGCTAAGTCCTCAAAATTAAAAGGTTTTGACAATAGTTTATGTGTTGAAATAGGTATTACTAAAGATATTTCTCAAAGAGTTGAAACACTTGTTAGTATTCTTGCTCCACAAGTTTTAGACTCTAGTATTGCAAAAAGAGTTATAGAGTTAGAAAAAAAATATGGAAAACTCGACTGGAGAATTGCTTTTGAAATTGGATATGAAGTTGCAACTGAAAAATTTTGTAAATTTAAAGATAAAAAAGAAGCTATGGAAATTGGAATTCGAATTGGTTTTGCTTATTTAACTTTAGGTGTTGTTTCTGCTCCTATTGAAGGTTTTATTAATTTAGACATTAAAAAAAGATTTGACAATCAAGAATATATTGCTATAAATTACGCAGGACCAATTAGAGCTGCAGGAGGAACTGCCGGAGCTGTTAGTGTATTATTATGTGATTTTATCAGAAATAAAATGGGATATGCCAATTATGATCCTAACATTCAAGAACTTAAGAGATATTTTATTGAAATCAAAGATTATAATGATAGGTGTGTAAAATTACAATATATGCCTACTCAAAAAGAAATTGAGTTTTTAATTAAAAATATTGGTGTTGAAATATCTGGTGAATCAACTGAAAAAACTGAAGTATCAAATTACAAAGATTTAGATAGGGTTAATACAAATAGAATAAGGGGGGGAATGTGTTTAATTGTGGCAGAGTGTATCATTCAAAAAGCTCCTAAAATTTATAAAAGAATTAATGAATGGGGTAGTGATTTTTCAATGCAAAAATGGTTATTTTTAAAAGATTTTCTAAATTTGCAAAAAAAAATAAAGTCAGAATCCAATAATTCTTTAAATATAAATACTTTAGAGAAATTTAATAAAATATTACCTAATTACAATATATTAAAAGATGTTATTGCAGGTAGGCCAGTTTTTTCATTTCCGATGAAAAAAGGAGGGTTTAGATTAAGGTATGGGAGAAATAGAGTTTCTGGATTTGCATCATCGAGTATTTCTAGTGCAACTTATGAAATTTTAGATAACTTTATAGGAGTTGGAACTCAACTTAGAATTGAAAGACCTGGAAAATCTACAATTATAACGCCTTGTGATACTATAGAAGGACCAATTGTTAAATTGAAAAATGATGATGTTGTAAAACTTAATAAAAAAGATGATGCTATAAAATTAAAATCTGAAATAAAAGAAATCTTACATCTTGGTGATATTTTGCTTAATTATGGTGATTTTTATGAAAATAATCATATTCTTGTTCCAAATGGTTATTGTGAAGAAGAATGGGTTTTAGAATTACTTAATAATATTAATAATTAAATCCATGTTAAATATCTTTTGCATTGTCTATAGAAATTTGACTAACATTATTCATAACTTCTGAATTAGGCAAATAATGATTTAAAAAAAAAAATATCATAAATAATAAAACAATTATTGCTATAATATATGTAATTATTTTTGTTAATGTTAATTCGACACCTTTTTTATTATTTATAATATAGTTCATATTCTAATTGCCAATACTTGTGAGTATATTTTTGAATAAATGAAACGCTAATTGGTCATCATTTTCTACTTGATTTATTTTCTTAGAAACGATTTCAATTTTTTTACCATTACATCGAACTTCTGTATTAGCATTTATAGTACTTTGTGGATTATATTTTTTTAGTGTTTTTGTACATAAATTAGTATTAAAATCACCTCCAAATGCTGATAAATCTATAATATATAATGGTTTTAATTCTTCTTTGTAAGTATCTATTCCAGTTAAGCTTAGTGATTTGTCATAACCATATAATTGTATAATTTCGTTTGTATTATCTTTAAGGGTTTGTTTTAGTAAAATGACTCTTGATAAATCATCTATTTTGCTTATATCAAAAATTGTTGTGATATCTTTATCTAATACCTCATTAGAATTTGTTAAACTATAAAATGCATCATAATTATCGTATTCAAAGAAAAATGTATCTTGACTTTTATTTGAATAAAATTCGTATCTGCCTACATTGTAATCAATATCATGATAAACTGTATATACTGAGGCAGAATTTTTTCCACTTCCTGTTTCTCTAACATATTCAAAATCACTAGTACTAGGAAAGCCTGAAGTATTAATCAAAAAATGCATCGTCTCTTCGTGGCTTTTTTTAACATAATTGTGTGTTGCACCACTTAACGGCCCTCCTCCTTTACCAGAATTTTCTATAGGTATTTTATTATATGGAACATATACAGTAGAAATATATGTATTATGTGTAATATTATGAGAACCTACTTGTGAATTAAAATCTAACTGATTTAAAACTGGGCCTATACGTGTTGTGGAATTGAAATAATATTTAGAATCTTCATCTATAAGATTATTTCCAACATCAAATCCATATAAAATTGTGTTATTCTCTGTAATATTCTTGTTAATAACTGCACATGCCTTGTATGTATTTATTTGATTAATGATGTAGTCATAATTAGTATCTTGGTGATTTAAATTACTACCGTCGTTACAATAAATGATTAAATTATGATCTTTCCATGAGGATGGTATCTTGATTCTCTTTAAAATATCTTTTGCAGTTTTACAATAATATAGTTTAAATGTTTTATTATATAAACTATCACCTGGAGATGCATCATTAATAACTCTAACTTTATATTGTCCTCCAATCATACAAAATGGTTCAGATGGATTTTCTCCATCATACTCATTTAAAAGTTTAAATTTATCACCAACACTTGTCTCAGTTTGACTTGAAGTTACTTCACTATTATAATCTGCTTGAGAATCTTGTACTGATGTTCCAAATGGACTTATAATAGTATGTTCTAATAATCCTCCAATAGAGAGGTTAAAAAGAAATATTATTGATGCTAGTGTCACTAAAAATGTTAAAAATAATTTTTTCATATTTTATTATTACAAGAGCCAGTATTTAAAATGATTTAATTACTGTTTAGTTAATATCTTGAGTTATATTAATCAAAAATTAAATACATACTACTAAGTAATTTTATGTGGTCTTATATAATAATTTTTAATAAAATTTATTAATTCTAGAAATTTTATGTTTATATGGACACTATTGTATTGCAAAATATTAAACCAGAATATTTTGTAAAAGAATTGAAAATGTTAAAAATAACATCCGAAATGAATTTTTTAGTAACAGATGGGCTTGCTAAAAATATTAATATCTTAATCTATTACTTAAAAAATCAAAAAGTTAAAAAAATTATTTTCCATAAAGAAAATGAAAACTTAGATGTTTTATGTTATAGAGTTTTTTCGATATATCTTGAAAAATGGTACTTAACAATAAGCAAAGATATAGAAATCTTATTTTGTGGCTATTTAGATGAAGATTTACAAATGTTACTTAAAAAAAGATTTTACCTTAATTATTGTAGTAATATGAATATAAAACCTAAGTGGCATAAATATGCCCTAAAAAAAGAGATGTCAAAAATAAAGACTAATAAACATTTATTAAAGTATGATATTTTTGCAACATTAGTAAAAGAATTTAAAAATTTTCCTTTTTCATTTTTTAATATTCCAAATCAAGAGAACTATGATAGATTTGTTTTTTATTTTTATATGTATGATGAAAACCAAAAAAATGAAATAATTAATCTTTTAAATAAATTAAATCTTACAAAATATAAAAAAATTGTTAGTTTAATAAAAACAAATAAAATAAATGAAGAAGTTTATGGATATGCCTTAGGTTTTGTATATAAAAATAATAAATTAAAAAGATTAACTTTGTATAGTAAATTTACTGACAAATATATACTTCAAAATAAACCTTATAACTTCTTATTAGAAAAACACAATTTGAAAATTGATCCTAGTAAAAAATTATTAAGATATTATGCATATGATATTTATTTGGAAAATGATATGATAGAGATAAAAGTATACTTTGAGCAATATACTTTTGATATAGAAATCTTAAATAAAACACTTAATACTATATTATATAATAAAAGCTGTGTAAGAGTAGAAAAATATAGAAATAATATACAAGTCAATGAAAAATTTGAGTTTGAATTTAATGTGGGATTTAACACTAAAGAGTTGAAGCATTTAAAAAAATTAGGACTCTATGATGAAAAATATAAAGTTCTTGCAATTTATTTGAAAAAAAATAAAATTGTAGATAAAGTTCTATATGAACTTTAATTTTCTTTTTCTTTTAATTCTCTAAGTACTGCCTCTGGTACAACATAGTCTTGGTCTTTCAAATCAATACCTGAACCTCCTCCTCCGTTTCCAGTAACAGAATTACCACTACCATCTGTATGATTATAATGATTAGCATGCCATGTTTCAATTGATTTACTTTCTACTTTATGAGTAATATTATCTGTTGGATTTGTTCCTGCATGAATTCCAGTTCCACCATGAAGAGGGGCATTTACATCATTTTGATGATTAGTATGATTGCCATGGCCTTTTGCATTTGCATCTTGAGTGTTAGCTAATGCACTAATAGCTAAAAATGATGCTGTAATTGCAATTTTTGTAGCAGCTTTGTCCATAACTTTTGCATCTTCTTCTAAAATAAAAGATTTTAAATTTTTTTTAGGCTTTGGAAGATTATCTTTTAACATATATAGTTTAAAAAAAACTTTTGTTTATATATTTTTTTATTTTTTTTAAATAGTAAATCTATTTAATGTTTATTTTTAAATATATTGAATTATATTTGATTGAATAATAATTAAGAAACAACCAAAAAAATTTATAAAGAGACAATAACCTCTATTAAATTATAAAATAATTTTTAATTATTAATTTATAATGCCAAGATCGCATAACTCGGTATTGCGCTACACTGCTAATGTAGTTCCTTATGGAATTCTGGGTTCAAATCCCAGTCTTGGCGTTCGTTTCACTCACTTCAATTCTGTTATTTTCACCATTGTGCATTCACTCATTTCATTCGTTCTAGCAAATTGTGAGACTCCGCTTACACAATTCTTCAAATCCCTGTCTTGGCGTCTCTAGGGGGCAAATTTGCCTCATTACAAATTTCTAACCAACAGTAAATTCCTCAAAATGCAAGAAAAAGTATATACTTAAAAAAATGCCAAAGAAAAAAATCACAAAAAAAAAATTTAATCACTCTTGACTTAAATAAAAAGAAATAAAACATTATAAATCACCATAAGGTATATTAATACATAGTTAAAGATGTCCTCTAATTCTTTCTGCTTCAAGTATTCTTTCTGCAGCATAGATATAACTTGAAGCTCTAAATGAAACTTTATTTTTTATATTAAATTTTAATAAGTTATTATATGCCTTTAAAATTTTCTCTTTTAATTTTATATTGACCTCTTCTTTTTCCCAATAATAATTTTGAATATTTTGTATCCATTCAAAGTAGCTAACAATAACTCCTCCTGAGTTTGCTAAAATATCTGGAATTATTTCAATTTTTTTATCATTTAGAATCTGATCTGCTATAGTTGAAATTGGACTATTTGCTACTTCAATAATATATTTAGCTTTGATGTTTGAAGCATTTTTAGAAGTTATTACATTACCTAAGGCTGCAGGTATTAAAATATCAATATCTAATTCTAATAGATCTTGATTAGATATTTTTTTTGCATCATAATGAATAAAACTTTTTTTTGTTTTTTTAAATTCAATTAATTTTTTAACATTAAATCCATCTTCTTTATAAATTCCTGTTTGAGAATCGGATAAGGCAACTATTTTAAATCCTAATTCATATAACATTAAAGCAAGATGTGAACCTGCATTCCCAAAACCTTGCAAAGCAATTTTAATTTTTGATTTATCTGTATTTTTAAATTTTTCTTCAATTATATAAAATGCACCTTTTGCAGTTGCCTCATCTCTACCTAAACTCCCTCCTATTAGAAGAGGTTTCCCAGTAAATGCACCTGGATTTTTTTGGTTTGTAAGTTTTTCATATTCATCCATCATCCATGCCATAATTTTTGGATTGGTATTAACATCTGGTGCTGGAATATCTTTTTGTGGGCCTAAAAAATTATATATCTCGCGAACATAACCTCTAGATACTCTTTCTAATTCACCTTCTGATAAATTTTTGGGGTTGATTTTAACTCCGCCTTTTGCGCCTCCATAAGGAAGATTGACCAATGAAGTTTTTAATGACATTAAAAATGCTAATTCTGCTATCTCTTTAGAATTCACATCCTGATGAAATCTTATCCCACCTTTTGTTGGACCAAGAGCATCATTATAATGAATTCTTACTGCATTAATCATCTGAATTTGGCCATTATCCATTCTAATAGGATAATTAATATTTAAAATTCTTTTAGGATTTTCAAGTATAAATAATTCTTTTGAATTAAGACCTTCAACTTGTTTGATAATTTCAAGTTTTTCTTTACAACTTTTAGATATTATTATTTTTTCATTTTCCATTTTTTTCGATATTATTATTTTTTTCTTTTGAATTACTTTTATTTTTTCTATTTAAATCTTTACGAAAATCTATCTTTTTTAAATATATTGAAATTAATAGCCAAAAAAGGTAATTTTAAATAAAATATTGCAAGTTTTATTCTATTATAATAATTAATAAAATTAATATTTTTTATAAATTATTCTAAGAGTGCAAAATTTTATAAAATAACTTTATATACATTAATTTATGGTTAAAAAAAATAAGAATAATGACAAAAAAAAAGATAGTGTTGATATATTTGAGCAAGAAATTTCAATGCTTTCTGAGGATTATAAAAATAAACTTTTGTCAATTAAACCTCAAATTGTAGAATTAGTAGATTTAATAGAAAAGGTATCTATGGGTAAATCTATCGGATTTTATATTAGTATAGAAATGGAGATGAAAAATAGTACTCCTGTACCTAATTTTGATAAATTAACATTAAATTTTTTGCTTGATGATTATGAAAATCCTATTGGACAATTTAATCCTAAAATTTTATTAGGAAATAAATTTGATGATTATCTAGAAGAAGAAATAAAAAAAAGTGATGATGGAGAAGAATATTATATTTATAGATTAAAAAATAATAGTAATATTAAATTTGCTGGTACTAACATAACTCAAGTAAGAGAAAATTGTTTTGATGCAATTTATGATGATATACAAAAATTAGGTTCTTCATTTATTTTTAGAGATAATAGAGGTTTTATTTCAGCATTAAAATCTATTGATATACATAGAAATATGCTTTTACAAAAATTTGAAAAATATGTTGTAGTGTATGCTGGTGCTGGTTCTTGGCTTAGAGGAGAAAAATCTAATGATTTTGATGTTTTTATTGTTGTTGATGATACAGATGTAAAAAGGATGCCAAGAGCTCAAGTTAAGGAACAACTTTCTAAAATTGTTTGGAAAATGGCCGGAGAAGTTGCACAACTAACAAAAATACAACTTCATTGTCAAATTTATTTGCTAACTGATTTTTGGGAAGCATTAAAAGATGCTCACCCTGTTATGTTTACATTTTTAAGAGATGGAGTACCTTTTTATGATAGAGGAATTTATAGTGCCTGGACAGAATTATTGAAATTAGGTAAAATTAGACCTTCTTCTGAGGCAATAGATATGCATATGAATGTTGGTACTCAACTAATTGATAGGGCTAAAAAAATGTTTACAGAAATTGTTGCAAATGATATATATCATGCAGTTCTAAATCCGGCACAGGCAATTTTGATGTTAAAAGGATATAATCCTACTACTCCTAAAGAAACAGTTAATATGTTTAAAGATGTTTTACTGGGAAAAGAAAAATGTATTACTAAAGAAGAGCTTAAAACTTTAGAAAATACCGTTAAAATGTTTAAAAAAATAGAACATGATAGAGAAGACACAAAAATTACTGGCGCAGATATTGATAATATGATTAGAGATGCAGATAATTTTTTGAAAAAAATGAAAAAAATGTTTGAAGAAATTACCGATAATAAAACAAAAGAATCTATTTTATCTACATATAGTGAAATATTAAATCAGATGAGTTCTTTACCACAATTAAATGATTTGGATGAAAAAGATGTTTTTAAAAAATTTGAAACTAAATATATTAATACTGGAAAAATTCCTTCTTTTACTAAAGCTTCAATTAAATCTTTATTGAAAGCTAAAAAAGATTATGAGAAAGGAAACCTTAGTGTAACTGAAGTAAATAAAGTTTTAAAAGAGATAAGAACTGTTTTAACTGAAATAAAAGATTACAAAAGTAAAAGTTTAGTTGATACTTATTTGAAAGATAAAAAAATATTAATTAATTATAATGATAATAAAAGTGCACAATTAATTAATTATAATGATAATATTTATTTGATGGATTTGGAAAAAGATGATTTGTATAAGTTAAATAATGATAAATTTGAAAAAATCCAATATGATGAAAAAGAGTTTTTAGATCCTAAAGAATATAAAAATATTAAATTTGATGAAAGCTTAATAGGAAAAGTTAAAGAAATTTTAAAAACAAAAGAAATATATTTATGATTTTTTTGTTTTTATGTTTTAAATCTTTGAAGTAAATATTGATTTATTATTTCTAAGAAAATATAAATTATAAATAAGCTATTGCCGGGAATTGAACCCGGGATCTCTTGCCTACCAAGCAAGCGTTCTACCACTAAACTACAACAGCAATTAAATATAAGTATTTTAGATTATTTATAGATTTTTGTATTTTGTTTATTGTTGTTGTTTTATTTAACTTTTTTTATTTTATTTATTATTTTTATTTGTTTTTCTTTTATTTCTTTTTACTTTAAATTTGTTTTCACTTTCTAATAAAAAGGAAATTTATTAATTTAGTTTTAAAAATATATTTTATGTTTAAAGTTAAAAAAATTGATATAGATGCAGAAAATGAATTAATTGCTATTTTAAATAAAAAAGATGCTTATAAATTATCTTTATATCCTAACCAGAGAATTAAAATTTTTAATTCTAAAAACAAACAAAGTGTTATATGTGTTTTAGAAGTTTTAAATGGTGTAAAAAAAAGAAATTTTGACCTTGATAAAGAAGAAATAGGTTTGTATGCTAGAGCATTTGAAAAATTAAATATAAAAAAAGGAAGCAGGATACAAATTATACCAGCTGAAAAACCAGAATCTTTAGAATATGTTAAAGAAAAGATAAAAGGAAAAAGATTAAATTTAAATCAATTTAATGAAATTGTTTTGGATATTGTTGAAAATAGATATTCACAAATTGAAACTACTTTTTTTGTAATTGCGTGTACAATTAATAGTTTAAATGATACTGAAACTATTGCTTTAACAAAAGCTATGACAAATGTTGGACAATGCTTGAATTTTAAAAAAAATGAAAATGATATTATAATTGATAAACATTGTATTGGTGGACTACCTGGTAATAGAACTTCTATGATTGTTGTTCCTATAATTGCAGCTGCAGGATTAAAAATACCTAAAAGTTCATCAAGAGCAATAACATCACCTGCTGGAACTGCTGACACTATGGAAGTTTTAACAAATGTTGAAGTTCCAATTAATAAAATGTATAATGAAGTACAAGAAATAAATGGATGTTTAGTTTGGGGAGGATCTTTAAATTTAAGTCCTGCAGATGATTTAATAATTAAAGTGGAACATCCTTTAGAAATTGATAGTGAAGGACAAATGATTGCATCTATTTTGTCTAAAAAAAAAAGTGTTGGTTCAACTCATGTGTTAATAGATATTCCTGTTGGACCTACTGCTAAAATTAAAAATATTAATCATGCAAATAAATTAAAAAAAAGATTTGAAAAAATTGCAAAAGCAATAGATTTAAAAGTTAAGATTATAATTACAGATGGCAATGAACCTATCGGAGATGGAATTGGTCCTAAGTATGAAGCTTTAGATGTATTAAAAGTATTAAAGAATGAAGAAGGAGCATCTATTCAATTAAGGAGAAAAGGGTTATACTTAGCTGGTCTAATGTTAGAGATGGCAAAAGTTTGTAAAAAAGGAGAAGGTTATGCAAGAGCAAGAGGGATTTTAGATAGTGGTATTGCTTTTGAAAAGTTTGATGAAATTTTAAATTATCAAGGGAAAAATACTAACATCCCTGTTGCAAAATATTCTTATAAAGTTCAAAGCATTACCAAAGGAAAAGTTTATGGTATTGACAATATGAAAATTGCAAAGATTGCATTTATTTTAGGTGCTCCTGAAGATAAAACTGCAGGTTTAATTTTACATAAAAAATTATCATCTATTGTTGATAGTAATGATGTTTTATTTGAAATTTTTACTAATTCAAAATTAAAATTGAAATATGCTCAAGTTTATCTCGAAAATAATATTATTTATAGTGTTAAATAACTTATATTAATTTGTTATTTGTTTGTTATTTATTTATTATTTATATCTTCTTATCTCATTTCCGTCTAATATGCATTGATGTAATTCTACTGGTCTCCATTCATCTTCAATGAGTATTGCATTTAACCACTTGGCTATTTCCTTAGCATTTCCAATAGTTGCACTTAATCCTATTAATCTGATTTTTGGATATTTTGATTTAAAGATGCTAAGTAAGACTTCAAGTGTGGGTCCTCTTTTTTCATCATTTAATAAATGTATTTCGTCTGCAATTACTAAACC
Organism: Nanobdellota archaeon; assembly: GCA_048625195.1. Classification (GTDB taxonomy): domain Archaea; phylum Nanobdellota; class Nanobdellia; order Woesearchaeales; family UBA583; genus UBA583. Next base: position 10,948 of record JBMCRE010000005.1, read on the forward strand.
TAAATTGTCAAGAATATTTTTGTTATGTCGAATAATCGAGTCTAGTTTTTCTGTAGTAACTATTAATATGTCATAGTTATAATTGTATTTTTCTGTTTGTAATTCTCCAACAGATAATCTGATTTTAAATCTCTCCGAGTAGTTGTTACGAAATTCTTGAAATTTCTCAGAAGCTAGAGCTTTGAGAGGTACGATGTATATAACTTTCTTGTTTTTATTAAGTAAGCAATTGAGCATTGCAAGTTCTGCAATTAAAGTTTTACCAGACGCTGTTGGAGCAGAAATTACTTGATTTTTATTATTTTCAAAGAGGCCTTTTTCAATAGATTTAATTTGTATTGGTCTAAAACCGATGCTATTATATTTTTGAAGAAAGATTTGAATGTTTGAGGGGATTTTGTCTGAAATTATTTTATTCATTTATATAAGTAAGAAAACTAAATTTATAAACTTAATTGCATTAATTTGAAAATTTATGTGATTTTACAACTAAATACTAAACAAAAGTGGATTTTTACCACTGTTAGGTAGATAAACTTATAAATATGAAAATAATACTAAATGTATGCTTAAGTATAAAGTGATCAGTGTAACTTGTTTACTAATATTGTTCTTTGTTTGCATAATTGGTGTAATGGGTATAATCATTAAAACTGACAAACAATCTGATATGTTAGATTATTCGACGAAAATAGAAATTGCAAATCAATGTGCTCTAGATGGTTTTTTGATAGAAGAATGCTCTCAAATTAATAATTTTGAATTACATAGAAGAGAAGTATTTTTAGAATCTTATATAGATTTGATTAAATAGATATTTTTGATCTTTAAATAAAAATTAAATAGTTTAATTGTATCTAATAAATTTGCCTAATAAATTTAATTATGTTTAACTCAAATTGTTTAAAATATCCTAATTGCATTGAATAATTAAATAAATAATATTAATATTAATAATAATAAGCCCATTACAGATAAGTAAATAGGTTTATTCCATGCCCATACTTTTTTACCGTCTAAAATCCAAAAAGGTAACATATTGAATATACCTAAAAATGCATTTACTAGTATTCCTACAGATAACAATATATATAAAAAACTATCCGGAACTGGAGATAATAACACGAATAATAATATGTATATTAGAGCAAGACTTAAGTTAACTAAAGGGCCTGCTACACTTATTTTTCCATTTTGTTTTATAGTTGGTCTTCCAAGAATCATAACTGCTCCAGGAGCTAAAAAGGTTACATGAAAAATTGATGCTACCAAAAAAGATAAAAATAACATAAAAAAATCTGCTCTAAATTCTGAAATAAATCCATAATATTGAGCTATGAGCTTATGTGCTAGTTCATGTAATAAAAATCCTAGTCCTACTGAAAAAAAAAATATAATTATAAAACTAACTAAATTAATTTGATTTGATTGGTTAAGGAAACCTCTTTGTAATGCCATTATTGTTAATGTTATCATAAAAAAAGCTATTGTTAAATGCTTAAACTCTAAAGTTGAAAAAGAATACCTTCCAAATTTGAACATCTTAGGTCCTTTAGGGGTATCGTATTTTACATATTCTACCATTATAATATTATAAAAGAGTTTTAATTTATAAGATTAACTTAATATTTTGATTTGAATATTGTTTAATTTCACTAACTAGATGTAAATAAAAAGTTTTTTAAACTACAACAATTATTGTTTTTATTATGAATAAGAACAAAGAAAGTAAAAGAAGTAAAAATAACAATAATAATAAGCCATTGTTAAAGAAGTTAAGTGATGATTATTTTTGGGATAATGTTACTGTAGGAATCTTTTTTTTAGGTGTTGGTTCTATTTTGTTTATATTAAACATTACAACCATTCTACATGCTTTACAATTTGTGCCATATGGATTATCATTAAATGGAATTTATGGGTCTACGGTAGGCTCATTAATTATAATGCTATACTCATTATATAATATTTACAATAATCGAGACGATTAATATTACAAATGATAATTAATTATCTTGTCTTATTTGTTATTTTTTTTTATTTTATAATTGCATCATTAGAAGATATTAAAAAAAGAGAAGTTTATGATTATCTGAATTATTCTTTAATTTTTTTTATTTTGAGTGTTGGTATTTTTGATAGTATTTTGAATTATTCTTTTGAACCTTTGAAATATGTTTTATTTGGTCTGATTGTGGGTTTTGCAATAGGTAGTATGCTTTATTATATTGGTATTTGGGGAGGGGGAGATGCAAAATTTTTGATTGGTTTTTCAGGAGCTGTTTTTTATTTAATGGAAATTGTACCATCTATTAAATATTCTTCTCAAATATATGACTTTATTTTATTTAATGTGAAATATATGTTCAATTTTATTTTGCAGAATTTAACTAATCTTGTACTTTTTTTAAATATTTTATTTTTAATTATATTACTTGTTTTGACTATTTTAAAAATAAGAAAAAAAACTGATTTATTTAATATTATAATTTTATTTAATATGTTATTGTTATTAAGTTTAGGACTCTATTTTAATTGTCCTGATTATATACTCGTTTTTATTGCTTTTGTCACATTTATTTTTATTTTTTTTAGTAAAGAAGATGTGTTTAATTGTGCTTATTTTAATGTTAAAAAAAATAAATCTAGATTAGTTCAAGGGGATATAATTGATGAGGATATAGTTACTCCAAAAAAAAAACTTGATAAAAAAAAATTACAATTAGGCATTTCAAAAGAAGATTTGGATTATATAAAAAGAAACTTGAAAAATGATAGAAAAGTAACTGTTAGAAAAATAATACCTTTTTCTTTGTTGATTTTTATTAACTATTTTTTATATATTATTAATATAATTTTTTATGATAGAATTAATTTAGAAATTTTAGGATTTTTATTTAAGTTCTTATTTTTCTCTTTCATGATAGGAGGAGCTATTGCTATATTTATTATTCTATTCAATTTTTTTAGATATTTTAAGAAATTAAATTTTAATTTAAAAATGTTTGAAAAGATGATTCTAGGACTTTTGTTTTTTTCAAGTATTATTTTTTATTTTGTTGATATTAAACCCTTGTCTTATTTGATAATATTAGTACCTTTGTATGTCTTCATAAAAATATCAAAACAACTTGAAACTTTGATTTTTGTTAAAAAAAAAGATTTAAATAAAATTGTGTTGGGAGATTGGATTGTTGAAGATATTTATTCAAAACAAAATAATTTAATTTATAGTGTTAATGATTTTAAATTAGGAGTTGATGAAAAACAATTAGAAAAAATAAAAAAAATTGCCAAAACAAATTATGATATGAAAAAATTATATGTTAAAGATGGACTTGCTTTTTTACCTCCATTATTAATTGGATTTATATTAATGTTTTTTATTTAATTTTATCTAAATATTCTTTTAGAGCATTTGCTTGTTTTACGCTTTTTGATATTTGTTGTATATTTTCAAGTGCGTTTTCTTCAAAAAATTCTCTAGCATGTGTTTGACAATAATATATTTCTTCATTTTTTATTTTAAATAAAGCTTTATTGTCACAAATCGAACATTTTTTCATAGTTAATAATAATTGATTTTATTTTATAATAGTTTTGAATTTGTTATTGTCTTTTGATTTTATTTGTTGTAAATTTTAATTAAGTGTGTGTATCACTTATACCTCTTAGTAAAAATATATAAATAGGCTTGATATATTATTTTTATGTTAAAAAAAACTTTTTGTCATACTAATGGAATTACTTTAAATACTGAAAATATTTTATGGTTAAGTGGTATAAATTCTTGGGATGATTTTTTTAAGAAATGTGAAAATATTAATTGTTTAACTCTTTCACAAATTCATAAAATTAAAACTGAACTAACACTCTCTGAGAGATATTTAGAATTGGGAAATTTGAATTATTTTAGAAATAAGTTACCACCAAAAGAGCATTATCGATTAAGGGATTATGGTAAAATCGCATATGTTGATATTGAAACAACTGGTTTATCTAAATATTCTAATGATATAACTTTAATTGGTATTTATGATGGAGAAAAGCCACATATATATGTTAGAGGAAAAAATTTAGAAGATGCAAAAGAACATTTAAGACAATTTGATATTATTGTAACTTTTAATGGTAAATTGTTTGACATTCCTTTTATAGAACATAATTTTAATGAAAAATATGATATAATTCATTTAGATTTGAGGTTTATGTTTAAAGAAATTGGTCTTAGTGGTGGTTTAAAAAAAATTGAAAAATCAATTGGAATTAAAAGAGGAGAGGATGTAGAAGATATTGATGGATTTGAAGCTGTCAAATTATGGAAGAAATATGAAAGATATAATGATTTAAATGCATTAAAATTATTATTAAAATATAATAAGGAAGATATAATTAATTTGAAGTATTTGTTAGATTATTATATTGATAAAAAAAATAAATTAACTTAATTAGTCTGTAATATAATTAATATATTTTTACTACTACTTGTTATAAAGATAATTTTTAAATAAATTATTATTTAATATTTCTGAATGGACTTTATAGATAAAAAAGAAAAATTTGCTGATTTAATTGAAGCATTTATAGAAAATCAAGATGCTCAAATTGAATTATTAAATTATGTTAAATTATTAGAAAAGGATGAAGATTTTAAAGATAAGGATTTATTTTTAAAAATATTTGATGATATTAAAACTCTATTGCAAGATTTATCTAAAAGAGAATTAAAACAAAGAGTTTTATTAATTAGAAGTTATTTATAACAGAGATAAACTGTTTAATTTATATATTTATTTTTAAAAATTTATTGTTTTATTATAATGTATTAATCTTAAAAATCATCATCTAGTAATATTTCTTCTTCATGGTCTGCGTCATGAAATTCGTTATCATTTTGATTTTGAAGCATTCTCATTCTTCTAAGTATAAATAATCCTATTATTAAGAATATAACAAATGCAAATCCAATATACCAAAATAATGACATTCCTTTTTCTTGATTATCCTTAGTAATGAATACACTAATAGGTATTTCTTTTTCAAATTGAGAGCTTGTAGTTAATATTATTTCACTTTTTCCACCAGCTGATAATTGATTTAAAAGTTCTGGGTCTGTTATTGTAAAATATATATCTCTTGTTTCGTTTACAGCTAAAACCTTTGCTTTTTCTGATGGTTCAATAACACCACTATAATCTCCTTGAATATCCATTGATATTGTTTCTACTTTGTCTCCAATATTTTTTACTTGAATATAAAAATCATTGTAATTTTCAATAATTAAATTTTCAGGTGTAACTGAAATTGTTACATTTGGTTTTGTTATACTAATATTTATAGGAATGATGAAAGAAGTTTCTTTGTTTTTACATGAAATATCAAAATAATAATCTCCTGTATCTTGATTAATATTTGAAACTTCTATTTTTGAAGTTCCATTATTAATTGTTAAATCTATTTTTTCATTATTAAATGGATTGTTATATGTGCAATCATAACTAAATACATCAAAGTTATTTACTTTGTCTATTTTTATTATTTTTTCCTTTTCGGACATTGAATAATTTTTTGTAATAATATCAAATGGGTTGGTACCCTTAATATTAATTGGAATATTAATTAATTCTATTTCTTTGTTTTGTCCGTTTACTCCAGTTATTTTAAAAGTACCACTTTTACTTCCTTCTATTTCTTTTATTAAAGTAATATTAAATTCTAAAGATTCTTTACCAATTAAATCTCCTAAATCTTGTGTATATGAAACATATTCATTAATTTCATTACTTAAAACAACTTTAATATCTTTTAAATTATATATAGTTGGATTTTCAATTTTAAAATTTGTAATATTTTCTATTTCATTTTTTATTGACATACTTAAATAAGGTTTTAATTTTTCTTTTATAGCGATATATGCAATTGTATTTTTTTCTATACTTGACCACCCATTAATTGGCTCATTGTAATATATCCATTTTTTTGCATCTTCGATATGTTCAGCACTAGATATTGCGTTTTGAAGACCTATAGTTGCCCAACTAGTTTGTAATACTTTATTAGTTATTGTTTTATCATCACCCCAAGAACCATCGTTATTTTGATTGAATTTTAAAAAATCTACTAAATCTTCGTTATTTTTATAAAATAAATATTTTCCTGTGTCTAATATTTTATCTTCTTGATAAACAAAATTTTCTGAATTTTCTCCTTTATTAATAAAACTATCAACAAAATTTTCTAATTTATTAGAATCATCAACAACATTTGAACTAAAAGTGTTAAGAGCATTTATTGAATTTTCTAATTTACAATCATTATCTAAACCAATGCATATATAATCTGAAAAATCTGAAGGAATTGAATACTTTATATTTTCAACTGATTTATAATCTTGATCAACTTGTTTTCTATCAAATAAATCGTATACTTTTAAATTTATATTTTTTAAATCTTTATTTTTACATTCAAATTCAATATTAGATGATGCTTTTTTATTTTTGATAGTAACTATATTATCAGACACATCATCTTCATCAAAAGTATAAGGTTGAGGATTGTTATTATCAATTTTTAATTCACATTCTATCTCTTCATTATTTAAAAATTTATATTCAAAATTTATTTCAAAATCATATTTATCAAAGTTATCTAAATTTAAATAATATTCTATTTCTTCTTCGTTTGGATACTTTTTTTCATCTTTTATTTGAGCATATATATCATACCTTAAAGTGTCAAAATCATCATCACAATCAAAAATGATTTCATCATCAAAATAATCTTTTATTATTAGGTCATCTATATCACTATCATTATCAAATACTTTATTCTCAAATATTTCTTTTCCATCAACTGTAAAATCACATTCTATTTCTTCATCTTCATTAAAGTCATGTTCTATTTGTATTTTATACATAAAATCTGGATAATAGTTTTTATCATAACTAGATAATGTGTATTCAATGTTATCTTCATCATCATTTGTTTTATCATGTATATTTTCTTTATATACTAATAAATCTAATTCTTTTATTTCATAATCACAAATAAATTCAAAATTTTCATCAAAATTTCTATAAACTCTTAAATCATCAATATCACTTCTATCATCAAAATCATAATTATATTCTTTATCGTTATCAATTTTTAACTCACATTCAATATCTTGGTCTAAATCATAATCTATAATATGTAATTCTAATTCATAATCTTCATCTTCATCTTCTTTTATATATTCGTCTGGATCTTCTAATACGTTTCTTTGAATATATATTTCTCCATCTTCTAACAACCTTGAATTAGAATTATATCCTGCAAGTTTTAAATTTCTTAATATTTCTAAAGTTGTTTTTAAATCACATTTATTTTTAGGCCAACATTTATTATCATTATTTCTTGAATTTTTTAATTTTTCATAAACATTTATGTTTTCTAAATTATTTTTATCTTGTATATTATTTAAAACTATTAAATAATAACTTAATTCAAGATCGTTTAAATCTTCATAATCTTTACTTAAAATGTGATTTATTAATAATGATTCTCTTTGTTTAACAAAATTTCTTGTTAGTAATCTATCTTTACCATTGATATTGTAATTTATATTTAATTCGAAATTATCACAAGGTGAATTATTTAAATTATAATTTGAAAAATAGCAACCTTTTTTTTCATAATTATTATTCACTATTAATTTTTCTTCACTAGAATCACATTTTAATGTGAAAGTTATATCTTTTACATCTTCATTAGAACAAAATTCAAATGATAAATGTTCATTTTCAAGATAATGAATAGAATCATATATATTATTTTGTTCATTAAAATAATTTGGTGCAAAAATTTTTAGATTATCATTACTTGTTGCATTTGCAGTTAAAACAAAAAGAGTAAAAACTACTAAAAATACAATTATGTTTTTTAATCTTATATGCATATTAATTTTAATTACATCATGATTTTATCTTTCTTTATTATTACTCAAAAATAATAAAATAAAAAAAAAGATGCTAAATTAAGATATTAATTTAATTTAATTGGTTTTAATTCAAATTGATTGAATTGTGTTTTAACTGTGATAAAAAATTAAAAATAAACATGATTTTAACTTAATTGAGTACCAAAAAAACTTATTAAATATAAATATTTATAAAAAATCATGTTGTTAATATAATATGAAAAAAGAAAAAATTGTGGATTTCTTGAAGAAAAATAAAATTGAAGTAAAAGGAAAAATAAATTTTCAATCAAAAGAAGAAAAAATACAATTTTTAAATAATTTTTATCAGATTATTAAAAATAATGTTTATATAAATCTGATTAATGAAGATATTAAAAATATTATTGTAAAAATAAAAATAAACAAAAAAAATCTAGAAATATTAAAACAAATAAATTGGGAGTTTTATTGTAATTTTATTTTAGAAGATAAAACTAATAAATATATTAAAAAAAAGTATGAATCCTTTATTGAATTTTTAGAAGAAGCATTGGAAATTAAAACTAATAAGTTGTTTATTTATAAAAGTAATTTTAATGTTAATCAGGATTTAAATGAAAAAATTAAAAAATATAATGTTGAGATTGTTTCTAACTACAATCAAGAAGGTAAAAAATATAGTATTCAAGATTTTATTTTATATTTTAATAAAAGATTAGAATATTTTTCAAATATTTTAATAAAACAAGTTAATCAAAACAATATTATTAGAATTTCTAATTTGAAAGATTTAAATAATACGAATGAAGAAGTTACAATTATAGGGCTGATTAGTGAAATCAAGTATACTCAAAGTAATCATTTAATGATTACATTAGATGATAAAAGTGGACAAATAAAGTGTTTTATAAATAAAAATAAATTATTTTCTTCTTCTAAACAATATGACAAAAATCTAAAATTAATTGTAGATAATTTATGTCTTGATGAAGGGATTGCAATGATTGGAAAAATTGGTAATAATATCATTTGGACTGATAATATTATTAGCGTGCGACCTTTTAAAAAGAAACAAATAAAAAAAACTCAAGAAGATAATTTTATTGTGTGCACTTCTGATATACATAGTAGCTCTAAAAAGTTTAATGAAGAATCTTTTTTGAAGTTTGTTGATTTTATTAGAGGAAAAACTAAAAGTAAAAAATTAAATAATATTGCAAAAAAAATTAAATATATTTTTATAACTGGTGATATTATTGAAGGTATTGGTATTTATCCTACTCAAGAGATTGATTCAACATTAATGAGTGGAATACTTCAATATAAAAGAATTGCTAAAATTTTAGATAAAATTCCAAAGGATATTTGTATTGTTTTAATATCAGGGAATCATGATGCAAATAGATTATCTGAACCACAGTTAAGTTTACCTTATGATATTGCATATCCTTTATATAATTTAGAAAATTTAATTTGTTTGAGTAATCCGAGTATATTAAATGTTTTTAATTATAATTTGAATTCTAAATTAAAATTTCATCTTTATCATGGAGCTAGTTTATTTTATTATGCAGATAATATCAAATATTTAAGAGAAATGGGAGGGGTCAAAGTATCTTTAGAAATATTAAAATATTTATTGGAGAAAAAACACCTTGCAATTTCTCACGGAAGTGTTCCATACATTCCTGATTATAAAGAAGACGCACTTATTATAAAGGATTTACCTGATTTTTTCTTAGTTGGACACAGTCATAAATTAAGTGTGGAAAATTATAAAGGATGTACACTAGTTAGTGGAGGATGCTGGGTAGAGATGTCAGATTATCAAGAAAGAGTTGATATTGTTCCTGATGTTGGGAAATGCGTTTTAATTAATACTAAAAATAGAAAAACTCATATACTTAATTTTAATAATAAAGATGATAAAAAATAATATTAAAAAGAGTGGTAAAAAAATTATTGTGAATGATTTAATGCAAAAAAATTATGTTTATTATTTAACAGAACCAATTGGTAAAAATTTTGATGAGAATTTTGAACCTGATTTAAGTCCTAAAGAGATGTTAGAATTAGGAGTTTTTGGGGGGAAATATATGACTGATTGTATTGATGAATTTCCTAAATCTTGGTTTGAAAATGCAAAATTGTGTTCAAAAAAATATGATGTGAATTTAAATTATTTTAAAGTAAAAGCCTCACAATCTTTAAAGGTATGGAGAGAAAAGGGATGGATATATCATGAAGACCCTAGAGGATGGTTTCAGTGGTATTGTAGATATTATATGGGTAGAAGAATTCCTAATGAAGATATTAGACAAATAAAAAGATTTAATGCTTTTACTAAAAGACATATTGGAGCAATTAAAAAAAATTGTTTTGCATTTGAATTAAATTGTAGAAAAAAACAAAGACAAGCAGTTTTACATTGGGCAATTGATAGTCGAAAAATATAATTATTAAAAATAATACATATTATATATGTGAAGATTGAAATTTACACAAAACATGTCTTACTTTTATTTAAGAAAGATTTATTTTATATTTTGATTTTTGTTGTTTTGATGTGGTTGATTATGAGTACTTGAATTAAGATTATTATGGTTGTTATGATTTTCTATTGGCTTTTCTATTGTTACATTAGAAGGTTTTATGTAACTTAATAATACTCTTAAATTTTTAATAAATACGTCAATTTCTAATAATTTTTCTATTATATATTCATTTTTTTGTGAATTATCTTCTAAAATATCTTTAAAATTAATATTATGTGATTTATTTGATGTTTCTTCTTTTTTGACTGCCTCTTCATGTTCTTTTATGTCATTTAGTGAATCTATAAGTGTGATTAGATTTGATACTAATCCTGAAATTGTATTTACTGTGCTTTCTAGTCTAGAATCTAATTGCTGCGTATTCTCTAACAAGTTATCTAAAGTACTTTTGTTTAAATCTTTGATTTCATTTAAATTTTCTAAAATTAATTCTCTTTCTTTTTGAGATTCTCCATGTATGCTATTTGTAAGCTCTAAAATTAAATCTTTGATAGAATCATTGTTAGCAAGGTTATCTTTAAGTGATAATTCTTCTTTTAATTTTTTATTTTCTGCTCTTAAATCTTGAATATGTTGTTTTGATATGAGCTCATAATCATCTTCCATAAAGTATTTAAAACTTGGTTAAATATATTAATTTATCACTACTCAAAAATGTTAGATGTAATATTATTAATAATTGGAATTTCTGGAGTTATAGCTATTGCTCTGAATTTTATATTAGAGGCAACTAATAGGCTAAAATCGGATCATCATAGTTTTGCAATTATAAATTTATATGGTTCTTGTGCGCTCTTTATATATTCATTATATAATTTAATATGGTTGTTTGTAATATTAAATGGATTTTTAATTCTTGTAGGTGTATACGGGCTGTATAAAGTTTTAAAAAAATAAATCTTAATTAGATATAAAAATATATAAGAATTGCAAAGTTTTTTTATGTTAGTTTTTGTTTTTATGTTTTGTTTCTCCCCTCAATCTTCTAATTCTATCATCAATAGGTGGGTGGGTTGCAAATAGACCTGACATAAATGTTTTTTTATTAGTAAATGGGTTAGATATAAATAGATGGGCTGTTGCTTTATTTGTATTTTTCATTAACGGATTTGTGTCTGATTTTATTTTTTCAAGTGCAGATGCCAATCCTTCTGGATACCTTGTAAGTAAAGCCCCTGTAGAATCTGCCAAGTATTCTCTTTTTCGTGAAATACTAAACTTAATCATTTCTGCAACTATGGGAGATAAAATTAATAAAATTATACCTATTACTAATACCAATATTAATAAAGGTCCTGATGATTTTGAATTGTTATTAGAACCACCTCTTGGTGCAAAAATAAACATTCTTATCAATAAATCTGTAAGTAAAACCGTTGCTCCAACTAATCCTGCCGCTAATAACATAACTTTAATATCTTGATTTTTTATATGACTAATCTCATGTGCCAATACCCCTTCTATCTCTTGTCTATTTAATTTGTTTAAAAGGCCTGTGGTTACAACTACATAAGATTTTTCTGGTTTAAATCCAGTTGCATAAGCATTTAATGATGAATCGTCTATAACGTAACATTTTGGGGGAGTTCTCATTCCTGCTGCGATAGATAATGCTTCAGTTGTATGATATAAAAAAGGATAGTTATTTCTTTTTGCTTCAACTGCACCTGTGGATTTTAATATCATTTTTTCTCCGTAAGAAAAAAAAATTAAAATGTAAATTATTGCAATTATTAATGAAATTGTTAATCCACTTAAAATATATCCTAAGTTCAATCCACCATAATAATAAATACTTAAAACTAATCCACATAAAACTCCTATAAATCCTATTAATACAAAAAACATAACTATTATAAAAAAGGATTTTTGTTTATTACTACTTACTTCATCATGTAAATTTACAGCCATTTCTATTTGTATTTTAAAAACAATATGTAAAATTTATTTTAAGAAAAAGATACTTTTGGAACTTCTCTTTCTTGTTGAGTGACTTCGAATAAATCCATTTCTTTAAAATTAAACATTCCTGCAATAATATTAAATGGGAAACTTTCTCTTTTAGTATTGTATGCCATTACCATATCATTATAATATTGCCTTGCAGCAGATACTTTGTTTTCTGTTCCAACTAACTCTTCTTGTAATTGTAAAAAATTTTGATTTGCTTTTAAATCAGGATATGCTTCTGCTACTGCAAAAACACTTTTTAGAGCATCAGTTAGCATATTGTCTGCTTGAGCTGCTTTTTTTGGGTCTGAACCAGCATTCATCATAGCTGTTCTTGCTTGTGTTACTTGCTCAAAAGTTTCTTTTTCGTGTTTTGCATAACCCTTTACAGTTTCAATTAAGTTTGGAATTAAATCAATTCTTCTTTTTAATTGAACATCAATTTGGGACCAAGAGTTTTTAACTTGATTTCTAAGTCTTACAAATGAGTTGTATACAAATATAAGTATTAATATTGGAATTAAAATAATAACTCCAATAATTATTAATATTGTAGTAGATACCATTGTAATATAATATATTTTTCATTTATTTAAATAGTTTGGTATTTTTGTAAAGGTTTGAAACAGTATGTACATTAATTTAAATAATACTAAATATCAGATATGTTAAGGTAAATATAATTAATTGATAATTAATAAATCATTTGTTATATTCTCTGATATTTCTTGTATTATATTTAATAATATTAACTACTATTGTTACTATGCAAGTAATGACAATTCTTTTTAAAAGATCACAAAAGAATTATAGTATTATGATTATTGTGAGCTTAAATAATAGTAAAAAATTAGCTAAAAGTGTTGCTAAGAGTTTAAATACAGAATATGGAATTATTGAAATTAATAGTTTTCCTGATGGAGAATTGCATATGAGGTATGATTGTGATGTGAAAAATAAAAAAGTTGTGATTGTAGAGAGTATGCAACCTGATCCTACTCAAGCACTTTTAAATTCTATTTTTGCATCAAACACTGCAAAAGATTTAGGATGTAGAAAGGTTATTTTTGTAACACCATATATTGCATATATGAGACAAGATAAAAGGTTTAATGAAGGAGAGGCAATTAATGCAAAAATTATGGCAAAATTGATAAATGAAAATTTTGATAAAATAATTACCATTGATCCTCATTTGCATAGAATAAAAAAAATGAGAGATATTTTTAAAATAGCTTCTAAAAATCTAACTGCAAATTTAGAAATTGCTGATTTTGTTGAAAATAAGTTTAAAAATCCTGTGATTGTCGGACCTGATTGGGAATCTTATCAATGGGCAGAAGTTATTGCCAAAAAAATTAATGTGAATTGTACGGTTTTAGAGAAAGATAGACATAGTTATAGAAATGTTGATGTCGAGATGACTAAAAAAATTGATATTGAAAATAAGGAGGTAATAATTGTAGATGATATTATATCAACTGGTAATACTATGATAAAAGCATCTAAAGTTGCAAAAAAATTAAAGGCAAAAAAAGTTATTGCAATTGGTGTTCATGGACTTTTTGTAGAAAATGCTATAAATAAGATGAAAAAACATTTTGATGGTATTTATACTTGCGATAGTATTGTTAATAAAAATAGTAAAATTAGTTTAACAAATGTTATTTGTAAAGAATTAAAAAAAGAATTATGATTTATCTTCTTTAGTTTTTTTTTCTTTTAGAATAATTACTTTTCCACCCATCTCTTCAACTCTTTGTTTTGCAATTTGAGAGATATCGTTACAAATAATTGTTATTTTTTTAGAAAGAATACCTCTTCCTAAAATTTTATCATATCCAAAGGCTACGCTATCAAATACATATTCATCTTTTTGCTTTGTAATTATTTTTTTTTCAACTAAGTTATCAAAATTTATTTCAATGTAATTTAAAGATAAAACTTTATTAGTTGGTTTAATTGATTTAAAACCTTTTTTTCCAAAATGTTGATATTTTTTTTTAATTTTTGATACTTTTACTCCTTTGGATGCACTTAGTTGATTAAAAAAACTTTTTGCCTCTGTTAATACTGAAGTTTTTCTTTGATCTCCTCTTGTTCCTGTTCCAGAGAATCCTTTTCCTCCTCTATTTCCTGCCCCTCTTCTTTTTTTTTTATGTCCTCCTCCATGAGAAGAAGAACCTCGCATTTTTGATGCTTTTGTTCTTTTTTTGGATAACATTAGTATTCACCTAAACTAAAAGAACAATAATTGGTTTATAAAATTTATGAAGTTAGATTGAAATCTTTTATGGGAAAAATTAATTTTTGATTTAAAATAAATTTAATTTTAAGAAAATGAGATTGTAGTAAAAGATAAAATTGATTTTTATTTGAAAAAATTATTCATTTTTTAAGTATAAAAAAAGCACTTAAATATTGAATTAGATAAAGTTTAAATTTTATTACTAGCTAAAATCTCTTATCTATTTATATGATAATAAAGATACAATTAAAAAATTGATTCTTTTAATTTGTGTAATATCTTTTTATCAAAAATTATTTTTTTTATATTTTATATGATTAAACTTAATCCTCCAATAAATACTATTAAACTAAATATTATTAAAATTATTTTAAATAAACTTTTTGAACCCAAATAATATGCAATTCCTGCCTTGAAAAAAGTGTTTGCAAATGCACCAATTATAATGCCTAACTGAGCAGAACTGTTGCTAATACTTCCTTCTAAGGCTAATTTTGATAATGAAATAGTGATTGCATCTACATCTGTTATACCTGAAATAAATGATATAAAATATATTCCTGAGTTGCCATAAATTAATGTTAAAAATTTAGTTATAAATAAAACTCCTGTAAAAAGTATTGCAAATTTTAGTGCTGGAACTAATGAAAATGGTGAATCTATCTTTAATTCTTTTATTGATTCTAATTGTGTATGTTTTTTATAATATAAATATACTGCAAAAAGTATTCCTGCAATTCCCATCAGTCCTAATGAAAAAAATAAATCCCAAAATAAATTAGAATTTAAAATTAAAACTTCAAATAGGACTCTGAAAAACATAACTGATGATGCAATTATTATACCTATTGCAAGTGGAAGAGATAGATGTTTATATTTCTTACTTTCAATTGAAAATGATGAAGTTAGTGCTGTTGAAGACATTAATCCGCCTAAAAACCCTGTAATTAAAATGCCCTTTTTTGTACCTATTATTTTAATTAATATATAACCAATATATGCTATTGCAGAAATAAATACTACCATAAGCCATAAGTAATAAAAATTGAAGATGTCTAGACCTTTTAAAAGATATTGTGGAATTAAATTTTGATTCATAAGTAAATTATTTAGCACTGGAAAGTCCATAGGAGAATAATTTTTATTAGGCAACAAAGGTAGTATGATTAATGATATTATTGCAAATTTTAATGTTGCAAAAATTTCATTTTGAGTAATTTTTTTTGCAAAAACATGTAATTTATGACCTAAAAATAAAATTGTTGTTATGGTTATTGTAAGTGTTATACTAATTTGATAGAGTTTTAGTGATATCATAAAACCTATAAAAAATGCAAGCATTGCAAGCATTTGAGACATTAAACTTATTTGTTTTTGATTGCTTTGATATGTTATAACATATGTAAGAATTATTAATATAAAAAAACACAATAATGAAATTATAAATAAATTTATTGAGTTAAAAATATTGAAAGATAAAAAACCAACTAAATATCCAAATAATGAAATAAATATATATGTTCTGAATCCTGCAAAATCTAAAATATTAGTGTGTTGTTTTCGTATCTCTCTTTCAATTCCAAATAATGCTCCAAGTAATAAAGATAGAGTTATTTCTAAGAAAATATTTTCCATTAATTAGTATTTGATATATTTGTTTATTTAAAATTATTACTTCTATATAGTAGATTATTTAAAAACTATTAAAAAAAAATTATTTTTTCATAAATCTTCTTAATAATGAGAAATCTTCCATACTTTCTCTTGTTAACTGTTGATAAAATTGATATATTATCATAACTAATAGCAAAATTCCTGTTCCACTTGTAAGAGCGCTTAGAATATCAGCAGTAGATGCTAGCAAACCAATACCTATACCACCCATTATTGTTAATGGAACAATATATCTATCTAAAACTCTTTGAATAATTCTTTCATCCTTTCTGAAACCTGGAATCTGTAGGCCTGAATTAATTATTTGTTTAGCCTGACTTCTTGAATCCATACCTGCAGTTTGAACCCAAAAGTATGAAAAAACTGTTGCACCAATAACCATAAAAATAGTATATGAAAACATGTATGGCCAAACTTCTAAAGTATGAAAGTTACCTAGATTTTCCCATAAACTAACAGGATTAATCCATTGTACGAAACCTGAAATAGGATTCCCATTTTCACTAACTTGTCCTATAATACTTTTTGAAAAAAAAGCGAAAAAACCACTATCTCCTGTTCTTTGCTGTATTACGGTTGCTAAAAGTTGAAAATTTGCTCTAAGAGTAGATACTAAAATAATCGGAATTACTCCACTATAGAAAAAGTTTAAAGGCCATTTCATACTTTGACCTTTTACCCTTCCAAAACTTAATGGAATTTCTACATTTACACTTTGAAAAAATACAATTAAAAAAAATAGTATTATTGTTATTCCTACCGGACCTAAAACAGATATCATTAAATTAGAAAAATCACCTAATTGTAAATAATATAGGGCAGCCCATAATTTTCCTACTGCAACGTCTTCTCCTATAGGCCACGCCATTTTTCCTAATTGATTAATTGGACTTAAAATTTGAATAAATACCGCTTGACCAATTCCTCCTGCAATAAATAAAGAAACACCACTTCCTATCCCCCATTTCTTGACAACCTCATCCATATAAAATACGATAAATCCTCCTAATGCTAGTTGGAGTGAGACAATCCAAAAGAGATCTTGAGCCTGTGGAGTAACTGCTCCAAATGCTACAAATACTATTGCCTCTAAAATAATGAATGCAAATGTTAATAGTTTGTGAGTCCCACTATAAAAAAACTTACCTTCTTCAGTAGAAGTGTCTAATTTTAAGATTCCTGATCCTTTTAACAATTGTAATACAATAGATGAAGTAACAATAGGACCTATTCCTAATGTTAATAATTTACCTATTTTTGCTCCGAGCAATAATTCCATTTGTTGAAAATATGATGCCTGAGTAATATCTACACCAAATAATGGTATAGTCGCTAAAAACAAATATAATACCAAAATCCACAATGTCCACTTCATTCTACTCTTTAGAGTTCCTTTTTTAAGTGGAGATTTTACTTCTGGTAAACTAAGTAATAAATTCTTATAAAACGACATATATATTGTAAAAACAGTTTCCTTTAAAAAATTAACTTTTTTTTTGATAAATTTTTAATATTATTTGATCTGCTAATTCTGTTAATTTTTTATTATTTTCTATGCAAAATATTTGTTCCTCTTGTCTATATCCCTCTTCTATACCTTCGTAAAAACATAAATTAAAGTTCTCAACTTCTAAGTTATCATTTCGTTTTTTTATATTATATTTTCTTTTCATATATTCAATCTCTAATTCTTTTATGTCTCTATTTAAAATAAATAGATAATCGACTAATTTTGGATCTATAAAATGTGCAAAATGTCCTTCTATTATTAAATTTTGAGATTTGTTTTCACTTAAATAAGTATTTATTTTTACAATTAGTTTATCAATATCAAAATCAAAAGTTTGTAGTTTTTTGACATCCTCAATTTTATAATCTATTGCCCAATCGTTTAAATGAATTATTTTAAATTTTTTATATGTAAATTTAAATTTTTCTTTTTTATTTAATTTTTTTTTTAAAATTTTTGCAAAAGATGTCTTGCCTGTACCAACACTACCGCTTATACTTATAATCATATATAATAATAATAAGTTTGATTATTTAATTGTTTTGTTTTTTAAATCTTTATTTAATACTAAAGTTAATAACATTTTTTTTGCTAAATTGCTAAATCTTATATTATAAAAATTACAAACAGTGTAGACATATAACCTGTCTACCAAACTATTTTTCATATGAATTGGGTAATACGTCAAAAAATCATTCAAAAAAAATAATTGATTTCATAATTGTCAAATGTTTTTAATAATTTTAAATCTAATATTTGTATGAAAATTATATCCTCAATCTTGAGTCAAATAAGCAAATTTAATTCATTAATATGAAAAAGAAAAGAAATATTGTATTCAAAAGTAGAGATATTTTTAAACAACAAGACTTCAAACCTTGGTATGAATAGATTTGCGATAATAAGAATAATATACTAGTTGATTTTATAGATGAATATAATAAATATTATAATTTTAGTCATAAAGTATATAAAAGAAATTCTTTATTAATAATTTATGAGTGAAATTATCCCGAATTTTTTTATTGTAGGACAGCCAAAGTGTGCTACTACTCAACTATCAGTTAATTTAAATTTGCATCCTAAAATATATTTTTTAGATTCATATGAGCCTCATTATTTTGCAAAAGATTTAATGAAAGAAGTTGATAAAAATAAAGGGTTTATAGAGAAGATAATTAATTTTAATGCAGTATTAAATTGTAGGGATTTAAATGTTTATTTGAATTTGTTTAATAATAATAATAATAATAAAATTGTTGGAGAGAAGTCTACTAACTATTTATACTCAAAAGTGGCTGCAAAAGAAATTTATAATTTCAATCCGAATGCAAAAATATTAATTATCTTAAGAAGTCCCAAAACATTTATTCCATCATTCCATTCTCAGTGCATTAAATCTTCAGGTGAATATTTGCCTTTATTTGATGCATTGAAATTAGAGAATAACAGAAAAAAAGGTTTTTATTTGAAAAATGTTAAAATACCAAGTATCTTATTTTACAAAGAGAGAATAAAATATACTAAACAAATAAAAAGATTTGAAAAATATTTTCCTTCTAAACAAATAAAAATTATTTTTTTTGAAGATTACAAAAAAGATAATCAAAAAATTTATAATGAAATTTTTGAATTTTTAGATATTGAAAATATTAAGATTGAAAATAATAAAAATAATCATCTTAGAGTTGAACCTAAAAATAATATTTATTTATATATTTATCTCTTTTTAAATAATAATAATTTCTATTTTATACCAAAAAAATTAATCAAAAGAAAATATTATATTATACTAAGAAAGTATTTATATTTATTATTTTTTAAACAAAAACCATATCAATTTGATTTAAAAGTTGATAAATTTATTGAAGATATATCTAAAGATGAAGTTGAAAAATTAGAAAAATATTTAAAAAAAAATATTAAAAAAAAATGGAATTATTGAAAAATAATATTAATTATATTTTCACTTTATCTCAAATTTATATTTGAATTCTTTGATTTCTTTTTTGAATTTTTTATTAATTTTTAATCTATTTTTATTTGAATAATAGTATGAATAATGTTTTTTGCTAGTTCTTTGTTTATTTTTTGTGAGGGGCAACTTTTCATAATCTATTTTCAATATTTTACATAATTCTTTATAATCTTCTTCTAAGTTTTCAAATCTAATATAGTAATCTAGAATTCTATTCCCTTTTTTATCAAAATAATATGCATAGTTAGACCATTCTTTATTGAAGAATAGTATACAACGATTAAAATTTAGCAATAAGTTAATATTTGTCATCCTGCAAAATAAATCTAGATACGATTTTAATTTAAATAAATTTCTTTTGATTTTTTGAAAAAAGCTTATTTGATTTTGTAAATTATTTGATGTGAAATATTTATCATAAAAATATCTTGAAACTATTTGATCCCAAGGATTTCTCACAATACCAATCTTATAATACTCATCCCAAATTCTATTTCCTACTATTTTTTTTATTTCTTGAGGCTTTAGATGTTCACTTAAATCTTCTGAAATATTTCTATGATATATTTTATATTTAGTAGAATCACTCCTATCATTAAACGAATCTATTTTTGTAATTATGTCATTTTTACCACATTGTTTAGATAAATTAATTTCAACGCTAGTTCCTGCAACTTTAGTAGGCTTAACAAATATAAATTTATGTTTATGAGAAATAATCATAAATATAAACATATAAATGAAATTATAAATTTATCTTACAAATTCATGTTAAACTTTGAGAATGTAAAGTACAATAATAAGTAATTTTATAAAACTTACTTATTACATACTTATTATAATGAAAGAATATCACTCGCAAATCTACCAAGACAAATTTATTCATAAAAACATTTTCAAAGAATTTAATAAAAATCTCTTTATAGATACAGGAGCATTTGATGAAATAGAGTACTCAAATACCTACTCCTTTGAAAAACATTTGAATTGGAGTGGTGTATGCATAGAACCAATTCCTAAATATTTTGAACTATTAAAAAAGAACAGAACTTGTAAAAAAACTCAATCTTTTTATAAACTCAGTATTTGAAAAATGAAAATATCAATTATAATTCCAACTATGAATTCTGCAAAAAATATCAAGAATGCTTTTAATTCTGTTATTAATCAATCATATATGGACTGGGAGATTGTAGTCATTGATAAAGAATCTAAAGATGACACAATTCAAATTTTAAAACAATATTTGAGAGAATACCCCAATAAAATTAAAATATATAATCAAAAAAATAATGGCCTATCAAATGCGATGAATCTAGGTATACAAAAAAGCACTGGAGAGTTAATTTGTATTCTTGGCTCAGATGATACATTCACAAAAGAATGTTTTAAATATGTTTATTTGGCATTTGAAAAATACCCTAAAAGTGTATGGTCTTATGGGAATGCATTTTTTAAATATAAAAGTAAGATTGTAAGAAAAAGAAAGTTTGTAAAATACAATTTTACTAAATTATTTTTTCATAGAAGTATTAATCATCAAACTGTTTTTGTAAAGAAAGAAGTATTTAATAAATTAGGTGTCTTTAATCCTAGATATAAATATTCTATGGATTATGATATGATTCTTAGGATAGGTGAAAAATATTCTCCTATATATATTAATAAATATTTGTGTTATTTTAATATGTCAGGAAAAAATATTACTTCAAAATTTTGGAAAGTTCAACTTAAAGAAAAAATAATAATAATGAAAAAATATCTGCCTGTCTACATATATTTATTTTCATATTTATATACTCTTGTGATATATATTAAAAAATATATTGAATCGAAATACTTATATTAAAAAATACTTTCAAGTTATCTATAATATCCAAAGTACATACTAAATATTTATTGAATTTTCTAAAAATACAACTCTAAAATGAAAAATAAAATATTATAAACAATACTTTATTAATAATAATTAATATGGGTACAAAAGAACCAAATTTTTTTATACCGGGATTTTCCAAAGCAGCAACTTCTTTTATGTATGAATTACTAAGAAGACATCATCAAATTTATTTGCCAGAAATAAAAGAAACCAATTTTTTTAAAGATGAAACAGAATTTAAGAAAGGATATAAATGGTATTTAAAAAAATATTACTCTAAGATTAAAGATGAGAAGATTATAGGTGATGCAACACCAAGTTATATACACTCTGAAAAAGCATTACAAAGAATTAAAACAAATATAAAATCACCAAAAATTATTATTATATTAAGAAATCCAATAACTAGAGCTTATTCACTTTATAATATGAAATACTATAATGGAACAGAAAATAAACCAACTTTTCTAGAGGCTATAGAATCCTCACAAATATATATAAAAAAAGGAAAATATGATATATATTTAAATAATGTATATAAATATTTCAAAAAAAAAGATATTTTAATATTAGTATATGAAAAAGATATTTTAAAAAATTTTGAACAAACTTTAATTAAAATAAGTAATTTCCTTAATATTGAAAAATTTAATTATAAATTCGACAAACAAATAAATCGAAGAAAAATAGCAAGAGTAGAATTCATCAGAAAGATACTAAGAATTGATGGCAAATTAGATTTAATACTAAAAAAAATTATTATAAGTCGATATTTATATTTAAGAACTATGAATTTACTCAGAATGATAAATTCTAAAAAAAGTAACAAACAGTTATCTAAAAAAGAAATTAGCAAATTAAATAAAAAATATTATAGTAAACATATTAAAAATACTGAGAAAATAATAAAACGAAAATTAGATATCTGGAGATAAATCTTTATTATTTTATTGAATTAACGATTAGTACCATCACTTATACCTTTAAACCAAGCTTTTCTATTTTTCTTGTCAAACCAAAGTTTGAACTTAAAGTTTAAAAAAAGTAAAATTATTATAATATTAAGAAATTTCATTGTGACATATTAATAAATAAATAAAAATGATTTTTAGTTCTTTCCACATATTTGGCTATGGGACAAAAAAGAGAGGATAGGATTACAGTAACAAAAATCCTAATAGACTTATAATGCAATCTATACTGGATGCGAAACTAATTTTAACCCACAGTCTAATAAATACAAAAGTTTAAATATAAATAACATGAATATTTATCTATGAATTCAAAATTGTATTTTTTAGGAACTTCATGTATGGTACCTACAAAGGATAGAAATCATATTAGTGTTGCTTTAGAATTTGGTGGAGAAATTTTTTTGTTTGATTGTGGAGAAGGAACACAAAACCAAATAAAAAAGATGAAATTACATATTGGAAAAATTAGCAAAATATTTATTTCTCATTGGCATGGAGATCATACATTAGGACTTGGAGGATTAATTCAAACTCTTTCTAATACTGATAATGTAGATAAAATTGAAATACATGGACCCAAGTATAGTAAACGATATGTTGAATATATTTTAAAGTCATCTATTTTTGATACAAGTATTCCTATTGAAGTTTTCGAACATATACCAAAAAAAAAGGAATTATTAAAGATTGTGAATAATGGAGATTATGAAATTTTTTGTGCAAAACTCAAGCATAGTGTCGATTGTATTGGATATAGATTTTGTCAAAAAGATACTTTGAATATTGATACAAAAAAGTTATTAAAAATTGCTCCTTTGTTAGAAAAATCTCCTATTTTATCTAGAGCAAAAATGGGATATGATATAGAATATGATAATAAAATCATTAAATATGATGAAATAACTTATAAAAAAGAAGGATTAAAAATAAGTATTGTACTAGATACGAGACCTTGTCAAGAAATCAACTTACTTGCCAATCATTGTGATTATTTAGTAATTGAGGCTACTTATTCTAAAAAACAAATAAAAAAAGCTAAAGATTGCGAACATTTAATCGCAGAAGAAAGTGCACAAATTGCGTTGGAGTCTGATGTTAAAAATTTATATTTAACTCACTTTTCACAACGATATAAAGACGTAAGAGAAATAGAGGAAGAAGCAAAAGCAATATTTAAAAATACAAATATAAGTTATGATTTTATGAGTGTTAATTTGAAGAAATAATTTTTGTTTTTATATGTTTTAAAATAAAGAATAATATTGATATATTTATTATTTGCAAATGTAATTTTTATTCTCTTTTACCTTTATGTATATGCACGTGTTTTGGGGCTGCTAATATCCAGTTTTCGTGAAATCCTACTAAATCTCCACCTACTGCATTGATAGTTTTTTTTAATTTATCAACTGCCAACTTTAATTCGTCAGGATCTTTATTTCTTAATAAATGAATGTCGATTAAACACATTGTTTTATCTCCTCTAATGATATCAAGTATATCTCTAATATTATCATAAGAGTCTAGAACAAAAACTTTAACGTCTACAAGCTTTTCTTCGTGCTCTGGTGTAGTACTGTGATCAATTTCTGTAATTGATAGATAGTCTTCATCACTATCCTCTATAAATTCTTCATTTTTCCTTTTTCCAAAAAATAATGCCATCTTATATATTTAATAGAACTATTATATTTATAAATTTATGTTTTTTTTATTTTTTAGACCTCATTCTAACTGGTCTGTTTTTTTTGTATTTACAATCTCTACATACAGCTTTACCTGCAAGCACCTTACTTATTGAAGTTTTAAACTTCTTTTCACATTTTTTACAAACGTATACATTTTTGAATAATCTTGCCTCTGCTTCTGGAAATGTTGCCATTTTATATGTCCTCTATTACTTGTTTTATTATTATTCGTCCCATTACTTGCCAAAATAATACTGTTTGGCCTGCTTGAACTTTATCTTTTACCTCTTCGTCTGCAATTTTTAAGTCTGCATGGATGGTTTCAAATGTTTCCATATCCATTAATTCTGCAAGACTTTGGTCAATAGATAATACTTGTCCTTTTTTTTTTAATATAATAGGTACTTCTACATTATCATGTCCTGGTTTTACAACTTCTTTTGTTGAACCAGTAATAATATCTTGTGCTTTAATTCTAACTTTTGCATGTCCATGTTTACCTGGTCTTGATGTTTGAGTATCTTTTACAATACATGCATTATCATCAATTAAAAGGTAACTTCCTGGCTTTAATGCTCCTGCGTGTGTTAATTTTTTTTCTGACATTCTTACACCTTTGTTATTTGATAAAACTTTATATAAATAGGTTTAAAAGCTATATAATAAAAAAATTATAAGTTATTTATATATGTTTCTACAAAATTTTATAATATTTTTTGTAATAAAAACTATTTGAATTAAAAGAAATATTATTTTTAGTAAAAAACTTTATAAAAGAAATATCAATTTTTATATATAGACTTGGTGTGATATTTATTTTGTCGGGGTTGCCAAGTCTGGTCAAAGGCGCAGGACTTAAGATCCTGTCACTATCGTGTTCGTGGGTTCGAATCCCATCCCCGACACTTATTAAAGAGTTTGGGGCTTGGAGTTTAGGGTTTTGTCTTATTTTAATATTAAATACTTATATTAGATAGTTAATAAGAGTTGATTTGTTTATTTTTTTATTGTTTCAAAATCGTTTAAATAAATGTCAATAGTTATATTATTCTTGTTTTTTGTTAGTTTCGGCATTTTTTAGATTTAAAGTATGTATAAATACATTATAAAATTTATATTCAATATAAAATCAAAAAAACTACTAACTTGAAATTGAGTCAAGTTTATAAAATACATACTATTTATTTTAATTAAAATGTTTAAGGGTGTACATAACAGAAAAATTGATGAAAAAATGAGAATTACTTTACCAAAATCTGATTTTATTTTAAAAGGTAATAGAGAAATTTATTTTGTTAATCAAATAGATAATATTGGATTGGAATTTCTTTTAGGTTCAACTATTGATTATTTTGAGAAGAAAATTGAAGAAAATTGTTCTCTTGAAGATTATCCAACAGTTTCTACTCATATTGACAAACAAAATAGAATTATTATTCCTGATTATTTTCGAACCTTGGTGCTTAATGATATGCAATGCACGTTGATGGGATTTGGGAATTACTTTAGGGTATATTCTCATAATAATGGTAAAAAATATTTGAAAACTATTGCAAAGAAAATCAATTATATAAAATAAAAATTCATTCGTTAAAAAATTTATTTTTATGCATTGATAAATTTTTACTTCTAAATTTTATATATACAAATTAAATTTAAACTAAATAATACTTACAAATGTTTATAATATATAAAATTTAATTAATTTTATGGAATTTAATTATATGTTATTTGCTTTATTTCTAGGATATATAGCCTCACTTGTTGCAGGATTTGGTTTACATTCAAAAAACAAAATAGCATTTGAAAAACACTATGTTGAATATAAAAAGTTATTAATTACACTTATCATACAAATTCATATCTTATCAGCAGGATTATTTTTATATGTTGGTAAGTTAGTTGAATTATTTTATTTTTTGTCAGTAATCGAATTATTACTGATAGGATATGTAATTTATTTATATAAATTTGAAACAAGATGTAGTATTCAACATTTTACAATAATTCATAATTTTTTATTAATACCTTTTATATACTATTCATATTTGATATTTTCACATATATTTTTGTTTATAATATTAGTATTAATATTTCTATATAACGTTTTAATGTTTCAATTTGCAAAGTATAGTCAAAAACAACCTTTTTTATGGGATTAGTTACATTAATAATCGCTTTTTGTCATTGTTTCATAAAACTCATTAAATCATGAAAAGTTTTTTTTTGAAGTCTTTTTGTTTTAAGATTTTGGATTTCTTCTTTGATATCTTCTTTATTATGAATATCTGGAATTAGTTTTAAATATAAAATTTGGATGACATCTTCATCAAATATAGAACAATCCTGACATCTATTATAAAATCTTTTCATTTGAGATTTGGAATAGAAGTCTGAACTTAAATTGAATCTTTTAAGCCATTTTATTGTGTCTTGTGAGCAATATCCATCTGCAAAAGTATAAACTTTTTTTTTAGAACTATAAAATTCATCTATATTTACATCATATATGTATAATAAATATTTAACAAATTCATCTATTAAATGATTAAAATCTAACTTGTTTATCTGTTTTAAATAATCTTTATTATTATTTTCCAAATAATCTCTAAAAGATTCTATCCTTTTAAGCTCTACTTCGTAGATTCTTCCACAATAAATATCTTTTTTTTTAGAATATTTTCCTCTTTTTTTTGATGCAGTTCCGTCTGAAAGCTTTTTAGGAGTTTTTTTGAGAGTTCTTTTGTCGCGCTTGTAAAAACTATCTCTTATGTATAAATAACCTCTTTTGTTAGGATCTTTATGAAGTTTTTCGCGAAACATAAATATTAATAAAATTTAATTATTTAAAAAGTTGTCCCCCTGAATTCAAAGAAGCATTAAGCAACATCTAACAACTTCTTTAAAGCTATAGACCAAATAATTGAAAATACAATATATGTTCCTAGCCATGCGAACTGAACAAATCCTAAGTTTAAGATATCGCCAAAAGGAGAGTATAGGTTTTTAACAAGACCTATAAGTAAAAGCATTGGTATCATTGTTATTATTAGTACTTTAGGATTCATTGCGTGCTTCATACTCTCAAAAGATTTTTTCATCATTTCTTGCTGAATTGCCTGAGCTTTTTGAGGGTCCTTAACCATATATTTTCTTGATTTTTTTTTTAAATCTTTCATTTCTGCTCGCAAAGCCCTAATTTTTACTTGATCACTTAAATATTTATTTATTATTGTTACAAAAGCAGAACCAATAAATGCAATAATTAATATATCTAAAAGTGGAGACATGGTAAGAGGAGCTGAAATTCCTAGGAACAAAGGAACTTGAGATATACTATCATTAATTGTTTGATTAATACTCGAATTAACTATATTATTAAAACTTTCATTCATATTTTTGTCTATCCATATTCATTTATAAAGTTTATTTGTATTTGAAAAGTTATTTCAAAATATGAGTAATTTTTTATAAAATATTTTTGATTTTTAACAAATGTTTTAAATAAATGATTATAAATTGTTTTATTATGGATTCTCGAGAAAACTTATTAGACTTTATAGATACAAAAAAGTTTGATAAAATAAAACAAGAAAAAAAAATATGTGTTATAGGGTGTGGAGGAGTGGGAAGTAATCTTTTACATTTACTTGTTAGAGGAGGATTTTTAAATTTAAGAATAGTAGACTTTGATGTTGTAGATCAGACTAATTTATCTAGACAATTGTTTAAATACAACGATATAGGTAAAAAAAAAACTTTTGCTTTAAAATATAATCTTTTAGAAATTAATAAAAATCTTAATATTGAAATATTTGATGAAAAACTTAACTATAAAAACGCTCAATTTATCTTAGATGGTCTAGATTTGATTGTGGATGCAACTGATAATTTTGAAAGTAGAAGAATTATTAATAATTTTTGCGAGAAAAAAAATAAAGATTGGTTGTATAATGGTGCAATTAAAACAGAATTTATAAGTTCTATTTTTAAAGGTAGTGATAAGTTGTTTAATAAAATTTTTAAAGATAGTGTTAAAGATCAAAAAGCTGACTATATTGGTGTTTTAAATTCTACACCTATGTTTTGTGCAGGATTAGCTTACAATAAAATTTTTAAATATTTTTTAAATATTGAAGATGATAATATAATAAAAGTTGATTTGTTTAAATATAACTTATTTAATATTAAAAAATAGTTTTTTAATTTTTTTTTGATTCTTGAAATTTTACTAATATATTCTTTTTTTTTGATTTTTCTTCTAGTAATTTTTTAAATTGATTATAAATTTTATCTGCTGACTTTTTATCTTCATGAATAATTTTTATTTCAAACAATCCTGCTGCTAAATATATAATATTAACTTTATTGTAGTTTAAAGAATTTAAAGATTCTTTTATTAAAGATTTAATATCTTCTATACCATTCTCCTCTTGTGAATTCATATGAAATTTTTGTTTAAATACTATCTCTTCTGGTTTAATTCTATTATTGATTATTTCAATTAAAATTGTTTTTTCTTGTGGCGTTAGATTATTAAAAATATCTATTTTACTGTTATCTAACATAATATCATATAAAGCTTCAAATATCATCTCATAATTTTCAAAAATTGGCTCATAAGTTTTTTCAAATAATTTTTCTATTGATATCCCTATTTTTTCTGCAGCTTCCTGATAAACTCTTTGCGAATATTCTTCTTTCTTAATTTTTTCTAGTTTTTCCTTCATAATAGGAACAGGAACTCTTCTTAATGAAACATCAATTCTTCTACCTTTCTGATCAACTCTTAATACTTTACAAACTATTTTCTTGTTTTCAACAACATATTCTCTTAAGTTCCTAATTCTTCCTGGAGCAATCTCTGATATAGTTAAAACACCTTCCTTCTCATACTCGTCTAGTGTTACAAATGTTGTATTTCCATAAATTTTTCTAACTGTACACAAAACTATTTCGCCACTATTTGGATATCCTTCTTTTATATATAACATTTTAACCTCTTTAGTTATAATAAATTTTTTGTTTATTTACTAATAACTGTTATTTATTTATTACAAATCCAATGTATTTTAAAAAGATTGCTAAATAATAAAAAATGTTTGAATGTTTTTTGTTGTCTAATAATAAGAATTAAAATGTAATACAGATAAAATAGTCATAAACATTTATAAAGTTTTACTTTTTTAATTAATTATGGAAGGCAAAGATATTGAATTTGAAAATGCCATTAAACAATTAAAAGGTGAAGACTCAGGAAAACAATTTTTAGTTGGATTTATTCTTGGAACTATAAATATTAGTTTGATGATATTCTTTACATCTTTATCTAATAAACTTGAGAATGTTTTTTTAAAACAATTCTTGATTATTCTTATCCCAGTAATAATGTTTTTAATTTTGATTTTGTTAACAAGAGGAGCATTTAAAATACAAAATGAATACCTTGCTTATGGTTTAATTTTTGCAACTTTTTTTATTCCTATATTTCTGTTTTTAACATTTGTCTTATTTTTTGTTATTTTATAAGCTGAATATTTTCTTGGATATAATTTTTATCTTGTTTTTGTTTCTTTTTTATAATTATATTTTCTAGTGTTTTTGGAATGTTTTGAATTTGTTGATTTGAAATGTCAAATAATGATGTTATTTTTTTTAATTCATTAAATTTTAATATTTGTTTTTTATCTTCGATTAAATAATTTATATATAAGTTCAAGTTATATTTGTTTGTGAATTTAATATTTTGATTTATTCTGCCTATTTCTTTTGGAATGTTTTTTTTTGATTCTTCCTTAGCAAAGTTTAAAGATATGAGTATTCCTATTTGTTTGTTTTTTGCAAGATTACATAACACATGATTTAGGCCTGAATTAAAATGATGAATATAATCTATTTTATTATAATATTTTGAATTATGAGGGTCTTGGAGTAAGTCTATTTGAGTTTGTTCTATAAAGAATCGGTTTATTTTATTAGTTCCACCATAACCTATAATTATGTCAAAATCGTTTTTCAGATTATTTATTATCCCTATTGTTGAATTGTCTATTTTTTCTAAAAATACTTGTATTGCTGTTTTTTCTATTTTATTAGATTGAATAGTTTCTTTAATTTTTTCTAATGATTGTTTAATTTTAGTTTTCTCATTGATAGTTATTTGAAATAGAGTAATTGGAGAAAATAATTTTTTATCTATATCTTTTATAATATCATTATAATTAGAATTATGTTTAATAAGTATGTACATAAATATTGTGAAGAATTGAGTATTTATAAATTTATGAGTATTTTGTGTGGGATGAATGAGAGAGTTAGTTTTAATTAGATATTATTATTTCTTTTAAAACTCCTTTTTTTACTAATTCTATATTAAATAAATAATCACATAACAGAAAAGCTTCATTTAATGATTTTTTAGTAGTTTTCCAACCTAAACCATCAGTAATCCAAATTAAATCTATTCCTTGATTTTTTAAAAAGTTGTATAAATATTGATATTCTCCTGATGTTGATTTTATTTTTGAACCTGTTCCACTATAATAATTAGTTTCAATAATAAATATTTTATTTTTGGATTTTTCAAAAACTGCAAAATCAAATTTTCTATTAGTTTTATCTAATTTTATATCAAAATTCCATTTTTCTTTTATTTTTAATTGTGTTGCCTGTGCAATATATTCTAAATTATTTTGTTGTGTAAATTTTTTAATTATTTTTTCAACAATACTTTCCATACTTTGACCTGTTCTATTTTTTCTTGCATTAGTATCCATTCCAACTTCTATTCCAAAGCAATAATCTACTATATTTTTAACATTTTTATTTTCAAAAATATCTTTTAAACCACTTTCATTGAAAAAAAATATTAAATCTTTTTTTAATTCTGAATTCAATTTTATTTTTGGATCGAATAATGAAATTTTACTCTCTGAACTTAATTCTTCAAAATCATCAATAATTTTCAAATCTTTTAATTTATTATTTCTAATTGCTATAATAATAGGTAAAGTTTTTCTAACATTTGGATATTTTATAACTAAATCAATAAATTCATTTTCAATATTTTCTTTTCCAATTAAAAAATTTAATAAATTTAGTTCTTTTTCTATTTTATAAATATTGATTTTTACTTTTTTAAAATTTACAAAAAAATCCCATGTAAAAATAGAATCCGTTAAAGTATTTATTAAATAATTAAATACTTCTTCCTCATTATGTAAATTTAATTTCCTATATATTTCTAAATATTTCATTTTTTATTTTTATAATTTCTAACAACAATTTCATTTATTTTTCCTCTTTTATCTCCATTACAATTTATCATTCTTGTTGCTTGAACAAAATCAATATTATATTCTGAATATAAATCTTTAATAAATTTTGTATCACTATTACTAAGCATAACATAACATTCTTTTTTATCTAATTTTTTAAATAATTTTGCTAATTTTTCTTGTTCTTTCTCTAAAAATACATCTTTTGTATATGTTGTAAAACTTTTTTTATTTTTTAAAGGATAATAAGGTGGATCAAAATAAACGAAATCTCCCTTTTTTGCTAAGTTTAACACTTTTTCAAAAGACATAACTTTAATTGTAACTTTTTGTAATAAATTTGAAACTAATCTTAACTTTTCTTCATTTACAATCTCAGGATTTTTATAAGAACCCATAGGAACATTAAATTTTCCTTTTGAATTTACTCTATAAAGTCCATTGAAACATGTTTTGTTTAAGTAAATAAATCTTGCTGCTCTTTCTAATTTTGGTAATTTATTTACATCTACTGCTCTAATTGTTAAATAATATTTTTTACCCTCAACCATATGATATTCTTTATGTTGTTTTAATTCAACAATTAATCTTTCAACATCATCTTTAATTATTTCATAAGTATTAATTAACTCCTCATTAATATCAGAAATTATTATTTTTTTAGGTTTATATTTTTGTATTATATAAAAAAAAACTGCTCCACTTCCTAAAAATGGTTCAATATATCTTTCAATATTTTTAGGAAATAATGGTTTAAATTGTTCTAATAATTGACCTTTCCCACCTACCCATTTTACAAATTTAGGTATTTTAATTGTCATAGTTATTTTTTTCATCATTCTTATTTAAATATTTTTGTTATCTATAGAATTAATTCTTTTCTTTGTAAGTTCTAAAAATTCTTCTTCTTTGTCAATTCCAATATATGTTCTATTTAACATACTTGCCACAACTCCTGTTGTTCCAGATCCATTAAAAGGATCTAAAATTATAGCGTTTTCTTTTGTGGAAGATGCGATTATTCTTTTTAATAATTCTATTGGCTTTTGTGTTGGATGTTTTCCATATTTTTTTTCACTTATTGGAGTTAATGGAATATGCCAAATACTTCTCATTTGTTTTCCTTTGGGAGTAATTTTATCATCCCATTCTCTCATTAATTCATAATTAAAAATATGTGAACTTTTTTCATATTTTCTTGCCCATAAAATTGTTTCATGTGTATGTGCAAAATATTTACAAGATAAATTAGGTGGTGCATTAGGTTTAAACCAAGTAATTTCATTTAATAATTTAAACTTTAACTTTTGTAGAGAATAACCTACTTGATAAATATTATGCATAGTTCCACTAATCCAAATACTACCATCTTTTTTTAATACTCTTTTACAAGCTTTAATCCATTTCAAAGTAAAATCAAAATCTTTTTCAAAACCATTAGATTTATCCCAATCAGCTTTATTCACACATACAACTTTTCCTGCTTTACAAGAGATTCCTCCATTTGATAAAAAATAAGGAGGGTCTGCAAAAATCATGTCAATTGAATTTTTAGGTAATTCTTTTAAAACATTTAAACAATCATCATGAAAAAGCATAATATTTTCTGATTCAAAATAAGGTTTCATTAATATATTAAAATTTTGTTTTATTAAATAGTTTACTATTGAAACTTTAAAAAAATATTAAAATTAGTGAAATTTGTTTATTTTTAATTAGTTAGTTTTTTATATTAAGATAAATTTTATATTATTAGCCTTTGTTAAAATTATAAACATTTAATGAAGGTACAGCCCACCACAAGAGGATCTTTGCAAGAGTAAATGACATTAGTCTAACTATGAATGCTCAGGTTAGTGATTGTGGGCATCATTTTTATTTAAAAATCGTTTAGAGTTTTTTGATTTTGATTTGTTATAATATTTTTATATGTTTGCCAACTTTTTCTGAAAATAAAATCGTATTCTTTTGAGTTGTAGTTATTTTTTAAAAATTCTTTTGTTTTGGGGTCACTTGGATATCCACTACCAATGTCTTGTTTTATATTATGTTTTATTTCTTCAATTTCTTGTTCTCTTAATTGTTTTGCAACAATAGATGCAGCGCTAACTATTGGATATTTTGTATCTGCTTTATTTTCTGATATTATTTTGCAATCTATTGATAATTTTTTTTTAATTTGCTCTGCAAAGTTTTCAGAATTTGATGTTAGAGCGTCAATTATTACTAAATCTGGCTCGATTTCTTCTAGAACTTTTACTATTGCAGTTATTTCTAGTTCGTTTAAGTTTTTTCCTGAAAAATTATTGGAATCTATTAATGCAGGAGTTAGTTGTGCATATTTTATTTCCAATTTGTCTCTTAATTTTAAATAAATTGATTCTCTTTGTTTTTTAGAGAGTAGTTTGGAATCTTTTACACCAAAATCTTTTTTTAATGTGTCTTGAAAATTATTTAAATCTTTTAGTCCATTTGCTAGATATGCATAACAAAAACCTATGAACATTGAACCTATTACTGGTCCTTTTCCTGCTTCATCTACTCCTACAACTTTATACACTTTTATATTTTATTTTAAATTCTATTTGAATAATTATTTGTATTTTTCAATAATTTTTTTTAGAGCATCTTTACTTAAAAGTCCTCTGTTTTCTTCTACTATTTCTCCATTTTTAAAAAATATTAATGTAGGAATACTCATTATGTTATATTTTGCTGCGATATCTGAACCATCATCAACATTAACTTTAACAAAGTTTACATCATCATATTCTTTTGAAATTTCGTCTATAAGTGGAGCTAACATTTTACAAGGTCCACACCATGGTGCCCAAAAATCTACAACAGAAAAATTATCTGCTTTTTCTACTTTTTCACTAAATTCACCGCTTTCAATTATGTCTTTGATTGCCATAATAATATATAATATAAAATATTTATAAAACTTTGTTCATAATGAAATATGTTTGTTTTTATGCACATCATTTCATATTTATTTGTTTAAGTTTTTAAAATATTTTAATAGTTTTTCTTTTTCTATATTTATATCCCCATTACCATTAGTTGGTTGAAATAGTTCATATAGTTTGTATTTTTCTGCAAATGCCATTAAAAACATTATATATTTTCCTGAATCTACATAATTTTTTTCAAAATCTAAATCATCAAATTTTACTTGTAATTTTGTTACTCTTTTGTCAAAGTCTCTTGCAAGAGTTCCTTTGTAAATTTTAAATGATTTTGCAATTCTTGTTTTATCTTTATTTTCTATTTGTTTTTTTTTGTTTTGATTTTTTTTAGTTACATTGGAAAATCTTTGGTTTGTTTTTTTTACCCAGTTTTTATTTATATTTTGTTTGAATGGATTAATTATTTCATCACTCATTTTTTATTACCTCAATTATTTTTTTATAGAGAGTTTCAAAATCTTCTATTGCTTTTTTGTGTTCGTATTTTCTTTTTTCGTCTAATTCGTAATCTATTGCAGTTTTTCCTATCATTCTTGCTTTTTTTATATGAGAATTTTCTCTGATTGGATTGGTTATAAATTGAGAATCTATGTTTTCATATAATATATCAAATATTTTTTGATTATCTGATTTATATCGTTTATCATATCTGTTTGGAACAACTAAGTAGTTTAAATTTTTTTTTATTAGATTTGCTTGTGATAGTCTTGATACATCTTCTATTGTAAGAATTATTCCAAGTAGTGAGTCAATATCGAAATGTGTTGGACAGATTAATAGATCTGTTACACAAAGTGATATTTCTGTTATTGTATCACAAACTCCAGGAGATAAATCTAGTAATACGAAATCGTATTTGTTGAATAATTTTTGATTTTTTAAATTTAATAATTTTATATAATAATTTTCTTGTTGTTCTAAATATCTTGAAACTTCTGATAGTCCTATATCTGATATTATTAAATCCAAGTTTTCATTTATATTATATACATTTTCTTTTATATTAAAACTGTTATCTCCTAGAAGATTTGAGCTTGTTAATTTGTTTTGATTGGATAGTTGTTTTGTGAAATTTTTTGAAAGATTAGATTGTGCATCTAAATCTATCATTAAAACTTTATAATTCTTTTTAGATAATATATCTGCAATATTTAAACAAATGGTTGTTTTACCTACACCTCCTTTTGATACTTTATTGGTGATAAATTTTACCATAAATTATTGATAAGATTAATTAGTTTTTAAAGTTTACTAGTAAACTCTTATTATGTTTTGTCTGATTAGTTCTCTATAGCTTGATGGTTTAGAAAAAGTTATCTAATCTTGTTTGTTTTTTCATCAGAATAACATTGTCAAAATCTATTCCTAAACTTTCAAGTAAGTCATCACTTACACCTTTTAGTTGTTTTTCAATGTAGTGTTCATAATCGTATTTGAAATTGTCTGAAATTAAAGATATATGTTTTGGACCTTTTTCTCCCATTACATATTTTACAGTTCTTCTATTAAAATTTTTTAATTCTCTTGCTGCTTTTACATGAGGAGGAGTTGTCTTAGTATATTGATTTAAAGGTTTGGTGATTTTTTTTGTATAAACTAATTTGTCATCAAATTTTCCTGATTTTAGTTTTTGAATGTAATTTAATATGTATTTTTCTATTTCTTCTCTTTTTTTATTAGAAAAAATAAGATTTACTAGGTTTATTTGAAAACTCCTTGCTAATTGTGTCCAATCTCCCCTTATTGCTTCCATTCCTACGAATTGTATTTTGTTTTTCAATATATCTCTTCCTACATATCTTTTTTTAGATGCTATAAAAAATTTGTCATAGATTTTTTCTAATTCAATGTTTAAAAAATTTTTAATTTGATATTCTTTATCTATCCAGTCATTAAAATGTTTATTTAATTCTTTTTCTAGTTGATATCCTGCTTTTTTTAGTGAATCTAAATCAGTTTTTTTTAAATTAGGAATTTTAACAAAAATCGAATCAGTATCTCCGTAAATTACTTTATTAGATTTATTTGCATATTTTTCTGCCTTTTTAGTTACATGTCTTGCAAATCCAGTTATTGCACCTGCTATTTCACTATTATAAAATCTTGATTTTGGAGATGCTATTGCCCCCCAAAAAGAGTTCATTGTAGTTTTAAGAGCATAGCTTTTAATATCATCTTTTTGAGATTTCGCAATATCTCTTTCTTTATAAATTTGATAAATTAAAGTTGGAAGAATTCCTTTTTGTTTTACAAATTTAGCTCCATTTGGTGCTTGAATTGTTCCATTATTTGGATTATATGTATATGGATCAATATTAAAAGTCATTATTATTGATGGATAAAGAGATTTAAAATCAAAAACGAATATATTTTCATAAAAACCTTGTTTAGGATCAATAACATAAGCTCCTTCTAATTGACTTGTGTCTTTAAAATTATTATTTGTAGGTGCAACTATTTTTTGTTTATGTAATTCTTTTAAATATAATAAGTCTAGAGATGCTATTGGTGATTTTACTTTCATTAATGGAGTATTTGTTATTATTGATCTTTGCATTATTAACTCAAGTAAACCGAGTTTTTCTGTAATCTTAGTTGTCAATTCTGAATCTTTAAAGTTGTATTCGATTAATTTTTGAGGATCTTGTGTTGATAGTTTTTGAATTGTATTTATTTTTTCTTCAAATGTTTCATCTGGATTTAAATCTAATTGTATTTTTTCGTCTTTTAAAACCTCTTTTGCAACTGTATTTAATTTGTAATCGTCAAAAATTATATAATTTGCTTTTAATAAATGAATTACATCAAATACTAATACTCCTGGAATGTGTAGAGAACTATTTGTAAAAAAATCTTTATTAATTCTAAGCTTGTTTTCACCTTGAAATTGAGAAAATTTGAAATCTAAATTATAATATTTCATTCTATCTCTTATAATATTAAAATCAAAATCTATGACGTTCCACCCCAAAATTACTTGTACTTCACTTTTAATTATATCATCTTTAAATACCTGTAATAGCTCTTGTTCATCTTTTAATTGTATTATAGAATAATTTTTAGGAGTATCTTTTAATTTGTTGTGAGCTATTTTATCTTTGTTTATATAAACCTTATTAAAAGATTTATTTTGATTAGAGTGAGTACTTATCATTATAATCTCTTGATTTTCATAATCTCCAACTGTCTCAATATCAAATGAAATATATTTTAGTTTGGGAATTTGATTTGATTTATTTGAAAAGATGTCTACATCATAATCTATTAAATATCTATGTTCTGGATTTAAATCATCTTCATAAGTGTCAAAATTTAGTTCTTTTATTTGTTTTTTTAAATAATCGTATATTTCTTTGTTGAAAATTGTTAATCTTAATACTTCTTCTTCATTTTTGTTATAAAAACACTCTTCTGATAGAATAATTTTGTCACTTTCAACCTTTAAAGAATCAAAATCATTTTTTTTTAAAAAGATTTGATATGGGATGTGAACTCTATTTAGGTGAGTTTTAGAAAAAGTATCTAATGAATATATTTCTAATTGAATGTTATTTTCTTTTTCTTTTTTAATTATTTGAAAAATAAAATTATTTCTATAATTATTCATATTATTTTATGTTTCTTTTTATTTATATGCTTTTTGAAGCAATGTTTAATAAATCTATGATAAAAACAATATAAAAACAATTAAATATGTTTTAATTTGAATAAATATGTTTAAATATGTTTTTTTATTTTATTTTATGTTTTAATTTTACTTAAAAATTATATATATTAGTTTAATTTAGTATAAAACTCTTAAAAGTTGTTATTTCTGCTTTATTTATTTTTATTTTGCAAAAATAATCTTAAAAATTAAAAAAGAGTTAAAATATGATTAAATTTAAATAAAAATGTTTAAATATGTTTTAAAATAAAATAAAAAGCTTTAATTTTGCTTTAAAATAGTATAAATCATTTTATTTTCTTTTTTTGCCAATAAATAAAATAAAATATAAAAACGAACAAATATATATTTAAAATTGAAAAAACAATCAAATACATTCAAAAATAAACAAAAATGTTTAAATATGCTTCAAAATTAAACAAAAAGCTTTAATTTTGCTTTTAATTAATATAAATTATTTAATTTTTAACAATTATAATATGAGAACCAACAAACATATAAAAAATCTAATAAAAAATGCTAACTGACAAACTTAAAAAAAATTTCAATAAACAAATTAAATATATGTTTTTTATATAAAAATGAGAGTTATTGGATAAATTGTTAACAGATTACAAAAAGCTAAATATTTTAAATAAAATCTAAGAATTAACGATATTTTAAAGATTTTTGATTAAAAACTACTGTCTTTTGAATGTTTTTGTAGCTTTTTTGTTAAAAAATGGATGAAATATTAAAATACTATAACATTTCAATAAACAATAACTACAAAATACATCCAAACAAAAAATACACATAAACCAACATAAAAAAGTTTATATAAAAGCTATTATTTCTATATTTAAATGGTTTCTAATGCTAATATACTTGAAAAGATTAATAACTTAAAGTCAGGAAAACTTTCGTGTGAAGATAATGTTGAATATTTTTTATCAAATATTAAAAAAAATAATGAAAAATATAATGTCTTTTTACAAATAAACGACAAAGCATTAGAAAGAGCAAAAAAGCTAGATATGAAATTAAAAAACAATGAAAAAATAGGTTCTCTATTTGGATTAGTTTTTGGAATAAAATCTAATATCTCTGTTTTAGATCTAAACATCTGTTGCGCATCTAAAACGCTAGAAAACTATAAAGGAACATTTAATGCTGATGTTATAGAAAAAATTCAAAAAGAAGATGGAATTATCATCGGAATTGTAAATAATGATGAATTTGCATCTGGTTCATCTGGAGAAAACTCTGCATTTGGAAATACACTTAATCCTACAATTCCTACCAGAATAATTGGAGGATCTTCTTCTGGAAGTGCTGCTGCTATTGCTAGTGATATGGCTGATATTACTTTAGGATCTGATACTGGTGGAAGTATTAGAAATCCTGCATCTCATGCTAAAATAGTTGGTATCAAACCATCTTATGGAAGAGTTTCAAGATATGGATTAATTGATTTAGCTATGAGTTTAGACCAAATAGGTCCATTTTCTCAAGATGTTTATGGTTCTGCCTTAACTTTATCTATAATTGCAGGATATAGTAATAAAGATTCTGTAACTATTAATAAAAAAGTTTTAGATTATACAAAAGAAAAACCTTCTAGAAAATATAAAATTGGTATAATTAAAACATTTAAAGATCTTGTTGTAGATAAAAGAATTCAAGGTGTTTTAGATAAAAAAATTGAAGAATTAAAAAAAGATGGACATGAAATTATTGAAATAGATATTAAACATATTGATCTAGTAATACAAGCATATTATCCTATTGTTTATACAGAGTTTTTCTCTGGAACAAGAAAATTTGATGGTGTTAAATACGGAAAAAAAATTGAAGATACTTGTGGGAAAGAAGTTTTAAGAAGAATCCTTGGAGGAAAAGAAATTTCTAGATCTGAATATGACGGAGCATATTATAAAAAATCTTTGAAAGTAAAAGAAATTATTGAAAAAGAATTTTTACGAGTATTTAAAGAAGTAGACTTTATTTTGTCTCCTGTAACACCTGTTTTACCACATAAAATTGGTACAAAACTAAGTGTAGAAGAAATGTATGGATACGATGCTTTTACAATTCCTGCAAATTTAGCAGGAATCTGTGCAGGAGTAATCTCTAAAGATACAATTAAAGAAGATGATGGCGATGTGCCTGTCGGAATTCAGGTTTTTGCAAATAAATTTAGAGAGGATTTATTATTTCAAGCTTTATTTTTACTTGAACAATTAGAATAAAAAAATAGGTTTTTATTCTTTATTTCACCAATTGTTTTTTGTTGGATAAATTTTAAAATTAAAATTTATAAAATTAAAATTCTTAAATTAATTCATGAAATTTGAAATGAAAATATTGATTAGTTGTTTATGGTTTATTATTGTATTTATTAACTCTGTTTTTAGCATAAGTGCTTTAGAGTGTGGTGGATTATTTGAAATTGTTACAGAAGATGAATATTTTGATGATAAAATTTTTTTTTCTTTTGAAACGAATTATTCTAATTTTGAAATTGAATATTGGATAGAAGATTTTAATGAACACATTGTGAAATCTAAATTCAATACGACAAATACAAATACAAAACAATACACACCTAAAAATAATAATAATAATAATTATACAATAAAGGCTAATCTTTCAATGGATAATTGTAGTA
Source organism: Nanobdellota archaeon (assembly GCA_048625195.1). Lineage (GTDB taxonomy): Archaea > Nanobdellota > Nanobdellia > Woesearchaeales > UBA583 > UBA583. The sequence goes on from JBMCRE010000005.1 coordinate 51,906, forward strand.
TTTTTAAAACAAGAACTGTTTATAGAGATAGTTACATTAATGAAAATAGTATTGATAATTCTAATGAATCAAATAATAGTGAGAATAATAATAGTAATAATCTTGATGGTAATAATTTCTTAAATAACTCTATAAATATAACAATTAATGATACAAATATTTTAAATGAATCAGGAATTAATACTGATGAATCAAATAATAGTAATTATTCTAATTTAACAAATAATAATAATTGTAATTATTTTTTTAATATAAATTTAGAACAAAATATCACAACTAATAAAATTAAATTTTCTTTTTTTACAAATGTATCTAATCCCTTAATTGAATATTGGATAGAAGATTTTAATGGGAATATTGTGAAATCTAAATTCAACACAACAAATACAAATACAAAACAATACACACCAAAAGATAAAACTGAGTTATACTTTATTAAAGCTAAAATTTATTACCAAAATTGCATCATAAATGCCTCTAAATTAGCAATTTATTATTCCAATACCATAACAAATGATGATGATGAAGATAAAGATGAAAATGATGAATCGAATAATAAAAATAAAGAACCATATATTAAAATATTAGATATTGAAAAATTAATTAATAAAAATATTTTATCTTATGAAGTATATAGAGGAGATAGTTCAAAAAGAGCAATTTATATTCATTTAAATTCTAAACAAATAAATTCTTTTCATTTAGAAAAGCATTCCAAGATTACTGGCAATCTTTTAATTAATCCTAAAGATAAAGAAAATGTGATTACTATTAGTGGATTAGATTTAGAAGAAAATTACACTTTTAATATAAATAATGGGAAAAATAATGAAAATAATATGAGTAATAGAAATAATACTAATAATGTTAGTCAAATAATAAAAAAAGAAGAACAAAAGATAAATACTTTAAATATTTTAAATCAAAAAACAAAAGATAATTTTTTTAATTTTACATTAAGTTCTACTTTAGTGAATTCTAGTCTGTTTTGCTATATTTTAGTAGACAGAACAAAAGTATCTAATAGTATTAATTTGTCTCTTAATGGATATTTTCAAGATAATTTTAGCTTAAAAATAGACAATCTTCTTTTAAAAGAAAAAAAGCAAAGCAATGATAATTTGTATTTTTTAAAATTGATTTGTAAATATCAAAAAAAAGGTACTTCTTATTTTAATTATAAAAATTATGAATTTAATTATAGCATTTTAACTAAAAATATATCTAAAAACATTAGCAAAAATAAGGATAATAACATTGATACTAAATTAAAAAAGCATACTACTAAAAATAATTCTCTTGCTGACTCAAACAGTAAAAAAAAAGATATTGAAAATGAAAATGAGCTACCAAACAATCTTTATGCAAAAATACAAAATAGTGATAAAGTATATTTAAATGATTTTTCACATAGTAATGTTGCATCTCAAAAAGCTATTATTTTAAGTGATAATAAAAACAATTCTAAAGAAAATACTATGTATATTTCTCAAAATTATAAAAATTTAGATAAATCTTTTTTATCAATTTTTCTAGGTACTCTATCTTTACTATCTCTTTTTATTATAAGATGGTAAAACTTTATTGCCCCCCTGAATTTATTTTTTATGAATTTAATTTAATTATCAATTAGTTGTCTTTAAAACATATTTAAATATGTTTGTATTCTTTTTTATTTATAGTATTTTTTTTTTATTTGAGCTAAAACAGAATCAAAAAATCGTTCACAATGAAAAGTTACTTCATGGTGTTTAAATGTTTTTTCTGGATAAAAATTGAATTTTGATAAATTATAAAAGTTCTCTACCATACATGTACCACAATATGGTTTATAAACACATCTGTCACATTTTGAATTATTTTCTAACATAGAATTGAGAATTGCTTTTGAGACTTCTTTTTTTTTAAATAAATTTTGCCATGTATCGTTAAATACATCTCCTATCTTTAGTTCATCTCGGCCTAAAGCTTCATTACAAGTATAAATATTCCCATTAGTGTGGTATACTATTTGTCCTGTTAGTGCACCACAAGGACTTTCATAATCTGTATGATAAGTTGGTTTATTCAATAATATTTTAGAATTAAACAAGACTTTTATTCTATCTTCTATCTTAATCCCTTTTTGTGTTAGTTCATCTATATAATCTAATGATTTTTGATAAAACTCGACAAATTGGTTCCTTGTATAAAATATTGTCTCTTTTTCTTTTAGGGCTCTACCAATTTGTGTTAGTGGTCTTAAATCTATAATATTGATATCTAAGTTTATATATTCATCAATTATCTCTTTATAATAATCCAAAGAATATTTTGTAATTGTCAAAAGCGCATTAACCTTAAGGGGTATTTTCTTTTGTTTATATTTTTCGTTGATTCTGTTTATCCAGTAAATAACTTTTTCATAACTTCCTATAACTTCTACTCCTTTTTTATTAATTTGATTAATATGATTAAATTTTTTATTTAAAATAAACCTATTTTTATCATGGACATACTTAGGACCGTCAAGAGATGTACAAAAAGTAACATTATGATCTATTAACCAATCAACTATTTTATCATTTAATAGTGTAAAGTTAGAAACTAAAGCAAATCTTAGATCTTTTTGTAATGTTTTGTTTAATTTGTTTGCCTTTTCTACTATTGCCTGTATAATGTCAAACCTTGCAGTAGGTTCTCCACCTTGAAATTCAATAGTTATTGCTCGTGATGGTGATTCCATTATGAATTGGGTTATTTTTTCAGCTGTTTTTATATTCATATCTGTTTGTTCTATATTGGCATTCATATCACATGAAGATGCAAAACAATAAACACAATTTAAATTACATCTATGTGTTGGTATCACGATATGAAGAGATGTTCCGTTATCTAAAAAAGAATATCTTTTCTTTGTTTGTTCAATTATTTGATTTATATTATTAAGAGTTATAATGAAACCTTTACTTTCTAAAATATCAAATGTTGCTTGATTTGTTATAAATCCTTTTTTTAAATTTCTAAATGATGGTTGATTTAAAAAAATAAAATTGCCAGTGTCTGTTGTTAAAAGGTAATGGTTTGTTTGTTTACAATATAGTTTATGTCTGTAAAAATTTTCAATATAATCAACTTGTGTTCTTTTAATAAATGACATAAAAAAAGTAAAAAAAGCAATTATATAAAGCTTTCTATGATATAAAGTTTATATTATATTATAAATTGCTTTTGTTTTAGAGTTTTATATAAAAAATTTTCTAATAATAGATTTGTTTTATTTTTTATCAATTTTAAATAAATAAGTAAAAATAAAAATCTTTTCTATTTCCTATATAATAAAGAAAATGCATATTTTTTTAATCTTTCTTCTACGATTTTTTGCGAAGCAGTTTGTTCTAATAATTCATCTCTACCAATAATCAAATCTAATTTTGTTCCATTATGAAGTTGAGTTGTTATAGAATGCATACCCAAATCTTCCCTTAAAAAAGATGCAATAATTTTTTTATATTTTCCATTTTTTTCAACTGAGTATGCATTACAATAACCTACTCCGTTAGCTGTATTTAAGTGGTTTTTATATAAAAGACCCATCTTAGATAATGTATCTTCTATTTTAGTCTCTAATTTACTTAATTTGACTATTATTTCTGGAATAATCAAAAGATCTATATCGTTATATGACTCAGATGCATTTAAATCAGGATCTTTGGAATTAAGTTTTCGTATATACTTCCAGTGAGAAGATGGAAAAACTGAACTTCCAACAGCTAAAATCGCAGATGGAATTGGGAGCGTATTGCCAAATTCAGAAACAAATCGTATTAAATTTTGTGCGTCTTCTTTCTTAATAAATTCATTATAAAATTGTGCTGCATCTATTTCATAACTTGATTGTATTTTAAACTTAACTTCTTTTAATAATTTCATGTATTATAGTAAAACATATACATTTAAAAGTTTTATTACTCTAAAATAATTATTTATGCATTAATAAAATTGAAAGCTTTAGATAAACTAATAAAATATATATAATTAATTAATTGTATGATCCCAAAAGTTAATATTGTCTTAGGAAATGTGAAAGATTATTCTGATATTGCTGAATAATTCCTAAAAAAAGAATTTTATGTCAATATCTAGGATTAAAAAAAATCAGACAATAAAAAATAATAATTTAAAATGCATTTAATGATATCTGAAAAATAATTAAAAAATGAACAATAAAAATATAATGACAATCATATTTAAACCAACAAATTATCTTAAAATAAAAAATAATAATTTTACTTGTAGATATTTTTCAGCAAATATATCTAGAATAAATATTAAATCAAAACAAAATAAAAATTTTATCTACAATAAAGCAAGTAAAAATTTTTATGGTTTGATTGGATATATTTCAAACTTAAAGTATATATCAAAAGATGTGTTAAAAGTAAGTGATAAGGAAAATTTGCATGATGTTGATGTTATAGCTCTTCTTTATGAAAAAAAAGGTGAAAAAATTTTTCAATATTTAGATGGTATATTTACAATATTTTTATGGAATGAAGAAAAACAAAAAGGGTATATAATCCAAGATGAACACGGATTTAGTACTCCACTATACTTTATAAAAAACCAAGGATTAATGCTTTTTTCCAATAGCTTAAAATCTTTATTAATAGAACTAAATAAGTTTAACTTTAATAGAGAATTAGATATTAAAGCATCTAGAGAATTTATTTTGCAAGGCAATTTAATTCCAAATAGCAAAACTCTAATTAAAGGTATATATAAATTGATTCCAAATCAAAAAATTATTATTGATTATAAAAACAATAATATTATACTTAAAAAAAATCAAAAAAAAATCAAAAAAATAAATCCGTATGAAGCAAGAAAACAACTTCTTAAATCGATTGAAGAACATACTAATCAATTATGTTTATTAAGTAAAAAATGCATTGGAACAACTATCAGTTCTGGATTTGATAGCAATTTGATATTGTATTTTTTATATAAAAACAATAAGGAAATTACCGGAATAACTATTGGAGGAGAAAAAATAAATGAAATCCCTAAAGCATTAAAATGCTCTCAAAAATATAAAAATATAAACCATATAGTATCTCAAATAAGCAATGACAAATTAAATGATTTTCCTGATATTGTCTGGCGAATTGAAGGTGCTGTATTTGAAAGAGGACTATTTTTACAATATGAAACTATGAAGCTAATTAAAACATTAGGAATAAATTGTGCATTTTTTGGTGAATGCGCAGACCAACAATTAGACTCTTTTAGAACACAAAAGAACTTATTAAAAAATAAAATAGAAGAAAATCTCAAGAATAAACGTTATATTCTAAAATTATTAAATTTTTACAAAAAAATGACAAATAAACAAACAATTAAAAGAATACCTAAAATTTGCAACATAACAATAAATAATGACTATAAAAACTATGATACAATAAAAGATTATATTTTAAAAAAAAATGGAATTTTAGCAAATAGCTTTGCAATACAGTCTTTTTATCCATTTTTAAATAAAAAAACAAGTCAAATAACTCATTCAATGACCTATAGAGATTCTAAATCTAAAAAATTTTATAAAAAAGAAGTTAAAAAAATGATTTCAAATAATATAAGCAGAAATTTTGTTAAAATAGGAGGATCGACAGATATTGAATATTTATGTCATAATCATACTGAAATCTTTTACAAAGTGTTACATAGTAAATTAACTAATAAACTTTTTCCAGAATTAAAAAATAAAAATCACTTATTAAAAAATCCTAATTATTATAATTTCTTGTTACATTTATTATACTTATATCTTTTTCATCAATTATTTGTAACTAAAAAATATAATTCATATCTGAATAAAGAAGAAATTCCTTTACAACTAAATGATTTTTCAATGTAATGGATTAATTGATAAGACATCTATTCTAAAAATCTATATGATTTTTATAATTGCAAAATTACATTGAGTGGTGCTTTAAACTTTTTAACTTTTATATATTAAATCTATTTTACAATAGGTGTTCTAAGTGATTTTTTGATATTTTAATTAAATTGTCTATAAAATTGAAAATTATTAGATAAATTAATAAAGAGTTAGAGTCAGTAGAGACAATCAAGTTTAAATTTTTGATTTGAAGTATAAGTTTTTTTATTACAAAAATACGAATCTTTAATATCTTTTTTTGATTGTTTTTCTTTATCATTAATATTATTATCTTCTTGTGTCGTGTTTAATTGATTTTTAGGGATAATTTCATTTATTGATTGAATAAAAACTTCTGCTCTACGATAATAAGTATTTCAGGTTATATCTTTCCTGATTTTTTCATAGTACTTATTTCTCCAAGGGAATCACTACATATCTCTGTATCATAATTAGAATATGTTGTATAAAATCCGCAAACCCATAAGACTTTCAGATCTGAACTATAGTTTTTTATAACAGATGGTCTAAAATTTTTATTAGAAGAACCAGTAGTTAAATTTTCAGTGTTTATCCAAGTTTGTCCGTTATTATTAGTGGACCACTTTTGAATTTCAAAGATTTTTGGGTCAGTAGTTTGAGTTGCCTTGCTTAAATATACATCACTAATATTTTTTGAATCTAAAACAACTCCTCCAGAATATTCACTCTCGGCTCTATTGAGAACAGGGTAAAGGTCTGTTAAACCTTCTGTTATATTATAATTTTCCCAATTTCCAGAGGACTCGTTAAAAAATGCATATCGGTACATATGATTACTTTTATTTTCGACAAGAGCATAAGTAGCATAGGGTATCCCATTATTAACCGCAATATCCCATACCCATGCTCTTTCATCAGTTATTGATGCATTGTACACCATAGTAACATTGTCAGGCGTTAAGGGCAACACAGAATCGTTACCTATTAAAGTTCCATCGCTCTTATAGTAATTGTCCCTTTGATAGTAGAAATGATAAACATTATTCTTTGCTACCTTATTTGGATGTCCATTAGTCATTAAAAAATCTATTCTATCTTTATCGTTAGACCAATATTTGATATAAGGTCTTTCACCAGAAACTGCAAACAAAGTTTCCCCCATTGTCCAAGTGCCATTTGTATAATTGTAAGTTGCGATGCCTCGATTCCAATCGGCAACTCCTCTAGAAGGTCTTCTATATGAGAGAAATATCAATCCTTCATTACTTAAATAGAAAGCATTCATGTAACTTGTGGCTGACTCATTAATTGCAGTAAGTAAATTGTGTTCTGTTCCCCATGAAGTTGTGTCGAGAAGATTTGAACTTATTCTGTAATAACTTTGTCCATTATGCTGAGAGTATAAAACCATAATCTTATCATCAGGTAGAATAACAAAAACAGGATTATCATGATCATTTTCTTGAAATTCCTTTTTAAGTAATGTTGAATTACTTACATTAGTTATATGATTGTATTGCCAGACTATTATGCTTCCATCGATACCTACCCATCCAGTTATTGTTAAATTTTTATAGTAAATAGCTCTAGGGTCATTAAACCACGTCCAAACACCTCCTTCAACATATTGTGGATTTGATTCTGGATTATAATATGAATGGTCGCTATAATCTGAAGAATTATATATCCTCAACCAATAAATCAAAAAATTATCCCAATCTAAAAAAGTAGAACTTCCATTTGTTACAGAAACGTTAATAAAAACTGATGTATCTGAATTAATAGTATTATTTCCTAGAGTCTGCCCAATAAATTCTAAAATAGGGCCAGGTATAGCTAAAACGAAAACTGCAAACATCATCAATAAAGATACATAAAATATAGCTCTATGTATGGTTATCTTCTTCCTTTTTTTCATATAATAGTAATAATAATAATTATAATATAAAAACCTATTGAATTTTTCAGCCCCACCAAGTATAAATTATAAAAATTTGGGCGAAGCCTTTTATCTCTTGTCATGCTCCTAAAGGGCTGAAATTTAGTGCAAAGTTCCTAAGGAAAATTTCAGAGTTATTTTTGAGCCCCATTATTTGTAAATATTTTTTCTATGTCCTATTTCAACAACAATAATTAAAAGTTTACCAGATTTAATATCAAGAATTATTCGATAATTTCCAACTCGTAATCTAAAATATGGAGAAGAAACTAATTTTTTAATATAAGAATGTGGTCTAATTCTACATCTTTCTAATGTAGAAATAATTCTTTTAGAATCTTGTTCACTAAGTTTCTTTAAGAATTTCTTAGATTCGGCTGTAAAAAGAAGATCAAACATTTTATATTCCTAATTCTCTTTTAACATTTTCAAGAGAATAAACTCTACCTGCTTTAATATCTTCTTCAGCTAGTTTTATTCTTTTTTTCGTTTCTTCAGATAACTCCATGGAGTCCTCTAAAGCATCCCAGATTACCTCTTCGTAAGATTCTTTATCGTACATTTTTCTCTCTTTTAGTTTGGAGAGTAATTCTTGACTTACTGATATTGTTGTTGCCATAACAACTATATAAGCAACCATATATATAAATGTTTCGTTTTTGAGGGCTCAAAATAAAATTAGACATAACAATCACGATTTAGAGAAGTTTTTGCGAAGCAGAATTTGGGAAATTCTTGCAAAGAATTTCTTTCAAATCGGTGTTAGTTGGGAGC
>JBMCRE010000006.1:0-54750 GCA_048625195.1 Nanobdellota archaeon
TTAAAATTGTTTTTGTTGTAATATAGTTATTATTATTATATTTTTGTATATCTTTTTTTATCATTGTAATATTTATATAACTATTATATATATAATTGTTTTGGTTTATTTGGGTAGGATTTGGGTTATTCTGGATTGATTAACCGAAATAGAGTTTTTAAATTTGTTATAATAATTATCAATTATATTCTCTTGAACTTTGAGTTTTTCTGGTAAATGTTTATTTCTATATTTTAATCTTTTTTTATTTGATTTCATACATAATAATAATAATATTTATGAATTGTATAAAAAATAATAATATTTCAATATATATATATATCAAGTATTTTAAAAAGCCCTCTGGCCGGGATTTGAACCCGGGTCACCGCCTCGAGAGGGCGGTATGATTGGCCGGACTACACTACCAGAGGTTAATTGTTAAATTTATTTTTTATGAGCCGTACGGGATTCGAACCCGCGGCCTACGGATTAAGAGTCCGGTGCTCTACCAGACTGAGCTAACGGCTCATAATTATTAATTACTAAAATTAATAAATAAAGAATATCTTAAAAGTTTTAAAAATTTATCTATTTAATTATTTGTTATACTTAATGTACTTAATGTATATTATTAAAAAAATTATTTTAATTTTTTATGTAAATCATCATAATATAATAAACCATATTGTGGTCCTTTGTATTTTATAACATTAGCACTATTTTTAACAGCATATTTTAATGCTTTTTGTATTCCATATCCTTTTACATAAAAATAAAAAAAAGTTGATCCAAAACTATCTCCTGCTCCTGTTGTATCTACTATTTTTGTAACCTTTTGTGCTTTTATAAAATATTCTTGATTTCCATCATATGCATAAGCACCATTGCTACCATCTGTAATTACTACTATTTCTTTTACAATATTTTTTATATCTTTAAGACAATCTGTAATATTAGTTTTACCTGTTAAGAGTTCTGCTTCATCAAGATTTAAAATAACAATATCCATATTTACTAATAGGTTTCTTAAATTCTTCTCTTTTCTAATGAGATGAGAACTTAAAGATAAACATGTTGTTGAATATTCACTTTCTTCTTTTAACTTTCTAGATAATTTAATTAATGTTTGAAAAGTATCTCCTCCCATTGCTGTAAAATAATAATTTTTTGCATTAATATCATTGTATTTAAAATCATTTTCTATTAAATCAAAATTTTGTCCACGATATGTAAATATAATTCTATCATTATCTTTAGTATCTAACAAAATTGATTTAGCACATGGTTTTTTAGTAGGTTTCGTATTTATTATTTCAACTCTATCTTTTTTTAATACTTCATAAATTTTATCTTTACTTTCTTGAGATATTTTTCCTAAATATGCAACTTTTGAACCTAAACGAGATAATGCAATTGCTGAATTTATCCCTCCACCACCAACATTTGTTTTAAAATCTTCATCAATTTTTATTTTATCTCCTAAATAAAATTCTGAAAATTTAACTGGTGCTGTAACACCTATATCGATTGTATTAGAACCTACAACTAAAAAATCTTCAAAATGACTATTGTGCATTAAAAAGCTTCTTTGTAAAGAATCAATTCCTGGAAGGGACTTTCCTGATAAAAATTTAACTAAAGCTCCTCCTGCTAAACTTACATATGAAAAATCACCTAGTTTTGCAAATTTATATAGTGCTGTAACGCTATGTCCTCCTCCCATAAAAGTAAATGCATTTGAATTGATTATCCCTTTAATTATTCCTTGTGTTCCTCTTTCAAAAGCTTTTTCTTCGAAATTACCTGCTGGTCCTTTTAAATAAATAGAACCTGTATCTTTTAAAAATTTAGTATAGTAATTTATTGTTTTCTCTCCGATATCTTGAATTAAATATTTATCTATTAAATCTTTTTTTTCTTTAAGTAAATCTATTTCTATTTCTATTCTTTTTTTTCCATCAAAAATTGCTAAATCTTTTGGTAATATGAAATTTTTAGGGTATTGATCTAATAGTTTTTTTAAGTCATCTTTTAATGTAAGATATTTTTTTTCTTTTAAAAAATTTTCTTTACATCCTAAATTATACCCTTTAAGAATTAAAGCAATTTCAGCTATAACTCCTGTTAATAATACAAAATCTACTTTTTTGGACGGTAAATTTTCCTTTAACATTTCAATTAAATCATCTGGCTTAGCACCACCCATTACGTATACAAGAGGTCTTTTTGTGTTTGAAATTCTATTTAAACCATTTATTTCTTTTTGCATCTGTCTTCCTGCAATCATTGGAATTTTTTTGAATCCTACAACTGAATTGTCAACCATTGATGTTTGTTCTCTATGAACAACACTAAATGCATCTGAGACATAAAAATCAAATAATTTTTCTAACTCTTTTATTATATTATTTGGTTTATCTATTTTTTTTTCATCTTCATAAAATCTTAAATTTTCTAATAATAAAATATCTCCTTGTTCTAATTTTGAAATTTTCTCTTTTACTTTTGAAGAATATATTTGAGATTCAAAATTAACCTTTATTTTTGTTTCTTTTTCTAATAATTTAGAATGTTCTTTTAATGATACACAGCTATCTGTACCTAATCTACCTTGGTGAGCAAGTATGATAACTTTTGCTCCTTTTTTTGCAAGTTCTTTTATTGTTAATGCTGATGCTTTAATTCTTTGATTCATTACAACTTTTTTGTCAATGATTGGTGAATTAATATCAACTCTAACTCCAACTATTTTTCCTTTTACATCGAAATTGTCTATAGTGAAATATTTATACATTTTAATATAATTTAAAATATAACTTATTAAAATAAATTGTAAAAACTAATAGGTGAAAAATACTCTTAACCTTATGATCTATTTAATATTTTTATGTTTGCAATGTAATAATATTTGATCAATTAATCATTAATATAATGTTGATTATTCTATTTAAATTATTTATTATACTTAAAATTTATTAGTAAAAATGTTAAAATCATCATATTGGTTATTCTAAATAGGATATATAGTTATATATCACCATATCTTTTTGCAAAAAACTCTATAAATACTTTATAATAGTTAGAACTAATCTGAGGTGATTCGTCGAAATTTTCTTTTTCATATTTTGTATAAATTGAAATTAAATGCGATGTAATTAAATTTAAATCTTGATAATATAATTCTATTATCTTATTTGAAAAGTATATACCTATTATAAAAATAGTAGTACCAAATGCACTAATAATTTTGCTAATTAAAATTGATAGTTCGGATAATATGAAAATATCAGAGAAAAAAAAAGAAATAAATGAAAAATATATAGCTAAATATAAAATAATATTTATTCTAGAATATATCTTTACTTTGGATATGATTCTATTAATTATTATTTCAATATTTTCAATATTTTCTTGATCTTGTTTATTATTTATCTCAATATGTTTTTTTAATGAATACATATAATGCAAGATACGATTATATCTTGTTGGAGCAGATCTTTCTAATTGAGATTTTATATTATGTATCATCTTAGTTTATAATTAATGTCAATTATTTATAAATCTTTTTCATTATTTTTTGCAATTACGAAATTCCAATTAAATAATTTTATCATTTTATGTACTATATTTACTTATTTTTTGGCTATCTATATTTATATCATTGAATGAAAGATAACATTTAATAAAAAACAATAAAGATAATATCTATCTAATTTTAATGCAATTGTTTAATATATCTAACTGTGTTTAGATAAGTTTTTAAATACATATATTGGTTAAATAATATGGTAGATAAAAAAACTTTTTATGATTTATATATTGAAAAAGCCAAAAAACCTATAAGCGATATTAAAGACAATAAAAATGTTCTTAATAAATATCTATCAGAAATAGAACAATGGTTTTATAATTTAAAATCTAATGAAATTGATAAAAAAAAATTTGAATTATTTTTTGAATATTTTCAGGATAAGACACTCAATATGTTAGCAGACTTAAAACACGAAACAAAAATAGTAGTCTCTAAAATTATTATCGAATATTTAAATGAAATAAAAGAACATAGTACTTTAGAAATAAAACATGAAATTAAACAATTAATCAATAAAATAGATACTAGAAACGATATAATTAGCAGAATAAAAAGAATAGAAATGAGTTTTTTTACTCAAATTATTTTAGTAATATTATTAATTATGATTGTAGTTATAGGTCTACATTCTTTTGTTGTAAACAAAAAAGATATGCATAAAAATTATAATATTGATGAAGTAAATCCTCAACCTGATATAAAGGATGAAGACAGTGCAGATAAAAACCAAGTAAATAATAAGAATGAGAATCAGAGTGATGATGATAATCAAGAATTGAAACAAGATGGTTTAAATGATATACAAGAAGATGAAATTATAACTATTAAAAATGATGTTTTAAATAAGTATGAGAAAGTTGTTTTTGAAGAGCTTAACAAAAAAAGAGTAGAATATAATTTGAATGAATTAATACATAATATGAATTATTCTGAATTGCTAGATAAACAAGAAACTCAAATTAGTAAAAAATTAAATATTAAAAAATTTGTGTATTTGTATGAAGAAGAAGTTTTAATTGATAATGATGAAAATGCTATTGACATCTATAAATCAATCGACAAAAAGAATATATTTTCACCTGATTATAATTATATTGGAATCAATATTGAAAAGTTGAAGTATAGAATTTATTTAGTTCAACTTGCCCTTTATTGATGTTGAATTATTTTATTTATAATTATTTCAATTTCTCCTTGATACATTGTAATTTTTCCTTCGAAAGTATAATTATTATTTTTTGAATATGTGTGATTGTTTTCAAAAATAATTCCTTTGATTGTTTTATTAGATTTATTATCGCTAATTTTTAGAAATTTTGTATTACTAATTGTAGTTTGTTGTAATATTTTTCCGTTAATTTTTACATGTTTATCCAAATCTTTCATTGATAAATTTTGGATTAATTTTTCTTGTGGCTCATAGTTATTTTCTATAAAGTAAATTGCAATAAATAGCATAAGAAAACCTATGAGTGATATTTTTAATAAACTCCTATTTGATAGTTTCATAAATTTATTTATTATCTACTATTATAAAAATGTATGGATTATAAAAAAATTATTGGAGTTTTATTTGTATTTATGATTTTAGGATTTTATCATTTTGATGTTATTGATAAAAGTGAGTTAACATCTATTTTTAATAGTTTGAATGTTGATTCTAATAATGAAAATATGTTTAGTAATATTGAAACTAATTATAATGATTATGAATTGTTAAATTCTAAATTGGAAGTTATTTTTTGCCCAAGTGATGATTGTTTTAATATTTTTAAAAATAATATTTTAAATGCTAAAAGTAATGTTAAGTGTGCATTTTATGAATTGAATTTTATGAATTTGTCAAAAGTTTTTTTGGAGTTATCTAAAAACGATATTAATGTTGAAATATTAGTTGATGATGCGTATTTAGAAAAAGAAGGTCTTGAATTTTTAAAAAATAGTAATATAAAAATTTTTTCTGACAAAAAAAGAGGAACAAGATATAATAATTATATGCATCATAAATTTTGTGTTATTGACGATAGTGTTGTGATAACTGGTTCTGCTAATCCTACTAATAGAGGTTTTTTAATGAATGATAATAATATTATAAAAATTGAATCATCTAAACTTTCTAAAAATTATAATTTTGAATTTGAACAATTAAAATCAGGAAAGTTTGGATATAATAAACAAAGTGCTCTTCATTATAATAATTTAACTTTGAATTATAAAGATGATACTTATTTAGTTAATACTTATTTTTGTCCACAAGATGATTGTGATAAAGAGTTTTTAAATTTAATTGGTAATGCTGAAAATGAAATTCTGTTTGGAGTTTTTGCCATAACTTATGATGAATTGAGTGATTTATTGATTGAAAAAAATAATGATGGTGTGAATGTAAAGGGATTGATTGAAAAAAGAAATATTAATTTAAAAGGTAGTGATTATTATGAATTAAATAAAAGTTTTAATTTTAAGTTAGATGTTAATAAATATAATATGCATAATAAATTTTTTGTAATTGATGAAAATATTGTTATTACTGGTTCTACTAATCCATCTGCTTCAGGATTTAATTATAATGATGAGAATATGATAGTAATTGAAAATAGAGATATTGCAATGATGTATAAAAATTATTTTTTAAGTATTTATTGATGTTTTTTACAACAAGTTTAAAAAAGTTTATATATATTATTTATTATGTAGGTTGTTTGTAAATTGAAAATGAAAATTAAATTGTTATTAAATAAAGATGTAAATTATAATGCTGATGTTTATTTTAAAAAAGCTAAAAAGTTAAAAGCTAAATTGCCAGGATTAGAAAAAGCTATGGATGTGAGTTGTGAAAAGATTGAAAATTTTAATAAAAAAAAAAGTAGCTATATTGAGAAAAAAGTTCAAGAAGAAGTTCTTAAAAATCATGTAAAAAAAGAATGGTTTGAAAAATTTAGATGGACAAAAACTACAAGTGGTTTTTTATTTGTTATTGGAAAAGATTCTTCAACTAATGAAATATTGATTAAGAAACATTTAGAAAACTCTGATATAGTTTTTCATACGATGGCATCTGGTTCTCCTTTTGGTATATTAAAAACTGAAAATAAGGAATTTAGTAAAGAAGATTTATATGAGTGTGGAGAATTTTTAGCAGATTTTTCTAGTCAATGGAAAAAGGGATTTGGAACTGCTGATGTTTTTTGGGTTTATCCTAATCAAGTTACTAAAAAAGCACAAAGTGGAGAGTATATTCAAAAAGGTTCTTTTATGGTTTATGGACAAAAAAATAATTTGAAAAATTTACCTTTAAGATTATCTTTAGGGGTTATTGTAAAACATATTGAATTGGATGGTAAAAAAATTAAATATGAAGAACTTTTTTCTGGAAGCAAAAAAGCTTGTTTAAAATATTGTGATAGATTTATTAATATTGAACCAGGGAATAATGGATATAAAAGTTTAACAAAAGAGATTAAAAATAAGTTAAGAATATCTAGAATAGAAGATTTACCTAAATATATTCCTAATAATTGTAAAATATTGAAGAAATAATTTAGATTTGTTTATTATAAAAAAAATTATATTTTATTTTTAAAAAAAATCTCTTTGGTGAGTTTTAAAACCTATTTCGTTATATTTATAAATTAAAAGTAACTGGTATAGAGTAAATAAAGTTATTTATAAAAATGATTCAATATAATAATTTAGAAAATAGAATGGGAATATTTAGAAGAACAGAAAAAACAATAGGAGAAAAAGATCCACAAGGAAGAAGAGATTTTCTTAAAAAAGTTGGGATTGGCGCTGCAAGTTTATGGTTAGGAAATAGTTTTTTTAATACTGATATTGCTCATGCTAGAAAAAAAATTCCTGGTGCAATTAAAGCAGATCCTGATCCTTCAATAGCTTCTGCGTGGAATATTTATCATAACAATATTTATGTAGAATATCCTAAACATTGGACTGCAAAACGAAGAGCATTAATGATTTTAAGAATGTGGAATGATAATACTGGATGGGGAGCAATTGATCAATTAATACATAAAGATACACCTAAAAGTTCTCATGCTTATTGGTTACTTAGTACAAAAATGGGTGCATCTAGTAAAAACATTGTTAAAAGTGAAATATTAAATAATCATGGATTGAAAGAATTTGGATTTGGTTTAGTACATTTATACAAAAAAGAAAATGTTTGGGCAAGAGAAAGATTTGCAAATGGAATATTTGTTTCTGCAAATTTAGAACAAGAAGATTATCAAAGATTAAAAAATATTGGAATTCCTATTAATTATAGAACTGATTTAAACCAGGAAGGAAACGCTAAAATGTTAGCTAAACAATTTGTTGATACCAACTTACAAAATAAAGAAAATATTTTAAATGTTGGAATTGGTGAAAAATTTAAAAATGTAAATGGTAACTTTGCAACAATGGATATTAATACTCCACAATATGCATTAAAAAATGTATATTGGAACCTAGGATTTTATATACTTGCACATTATATGGTAGGAAAAATAACACCTTATAAAAAATATAAAGACGAAGCAATTACTTTAAGAAATAAAAAGGATACTTATCCTAATTTTTATAATAAATTCAAATATAATACTGCAAATATGGATTTAATATAAACTTATTATATTTTAATTTTCTGCTGGATTTGAATCTCCAGAAATATCATCTCCACTCTCATCTCCATTCTCTTCACCCTCTTCTCCACTTCCTTCTCCCCCACTCTCTTCTGAATAATCATAATATGAATTTTCTACACAACTCTCACCTTTTTCAGGATCTGGAACTCGTATTTTATAAGAAATACTGTTTGACTTTGTTGTTTCTGGATTATCTCCTATTTGAGTTGTTAAATCATATAATAATTTTATATTTTGTGTTCCTTCTCCTTTGATTAAATTAATTATTTGACTTGCATCTTCATTAATATTTTCTATTTTTCCTCTTGCTAAACCATCAATTGTTTCACCTATATCATCATGTCTATATCCTTCAACTGATAATTTATAAGTTAATTTAGACATCTCTAATTCTTTATTATCTGAGGTTTGAAATATGTATGATATTGGTAATTCGCTTTTTGTAGATTCTATACAGTAAGAACCACTTTCAAATGGCTCAACGATTTCGAAACTATAACTTTGAGTAGGTGGAGTTTGACCTAATGTGAAACTTAGTTTCATATAGTCTTGAGCTGCTATTTTATTGTCTGTTTGAATGTTATCTCCTATAGCTGAATAATCTTTTAAACTTTCACTGTTGATTGCATCGTTTCCTTTGCCTGATGGAAGTAATTTTATTTCTAAAGTACAACTACCAGCTTTCAGTTTATTGAAATTATATTCATCAACAGAGTCTGCAAAACTGCCTATTGTAAAAGTATATGACCTTATTTTATTCATATCAGTATTATGATGTGCTACAAGTTCAACATTTATACCTTCAACATCATCTTGAAATTCTATATTATATTTCTTTCCAACTTCAAATGTAAAATCATCATTAATAGGAATTAAATCCGATGGATTCTCTGCTCCTTGATTTACTGTTAAACTTTGAGGCATTGAAGTTCCAAAAGCATTTTTAATAAAATCAGTTTTTTGAATAAAAAGTGTTTGTCCTTGAGTACCAGCTGTATTAATAAATTTAAGTTTTAAACTATAATCACTATTATTTAAAACATCATCAATCATTTGTTGAGTTGGGACTAAATAATAATTTCTACTTTGAGTTTGTTGCTCTTCTCCTAATGTGTCAGGAAATTTGAATAAATCTAATATTTCTAAACCACTTGAGGAAGATGGATTGACATTAATTGGTTTTACATCTTTATGAATTGCTTGACCATTTTCACCTGTTGCTGGACATGTTATGATATATGCTAAGTCTAATGAGTTTTGCTCGTTTGCAAAGTCAGTTCTAACATCGTATCCTAAATTTAAAAACAAAGTATTTCCTTGATAAATTGTTGTTTGAGGAATAATTTTTGTGTTTTGTTGGTTTAATTCATAGTTACTCAACAATGCATCATTATCAAATAGTGTGTCACAATCAAATCCTGAACCTACTCCTACAACACCACCTGTAAAGTAACAGTTTGCAAGCATGAATTCGCCTTTGTGATATATATTTTCTTCGTAAACTTTTGTTTTTTGTTCGCCTTTTAATGAGTATTTATGTTCGATTCTAACTTTATTATAACGATATTTTGCTGAAACATCAGTTACAACAACTGTATCTTGAACACTTCCTCCTGCTCGTACATATAAATTCTTTAATGAAAAAGATGAACCCATTTGAGGATTAGAAGATGTTTCATAAGTGCTTGGACAATGTTCACCACCTGGAGATTGTGGATCACAAATAAATTCTACTGAACTTCGTATATCTTGACCACCACTTACTGCTGCGTGCGTGAAACGATACATCATAGATAAATCGCCTGTTAGAGGATTGTAGCCTTGAATTCGTGATTCTGGAAACATTGGACCAAATGCTGGCTCAACCATTCCAATCACAACTTTTTAGAAAAAAGTTGTACCAAAACTTTTTTTAAAAGAGATTTTTAAAAAAATCTCTTTAGTGAGTTTTAAATCCTATTTCGTTATATTTATAAATTAAAAGTAACTGGTATAGAGTAAATAAAGTTATTTATAAAAATGATTCAATATAATAATTTAGAAAATAGAATGGGAATATTTAGAAGAACAGAAAAAACAATAGGAGAAAAAGATCCACAAGGAAGAAGAGATTTTCTTAAAAAAGTTGGGATTGGCGCTGCAAGTTTATGGTTAGGAAACAGTTTTTTAAATACTGATATTGCTCATGCTAGAAAAAAAGTTCCTGGTGCAATTAAAGCTGATCCTGATCCTGCTATAACTTCTGCGTGGAATATTTATCATAACAATATTTATGTGAACGAACCTAAATATTGGACTGCAAAACAAAGAGCACTAATGATTTTAAGAATGTGGACAGATAATACTGGATGGGGAGTAACTGATGATTTAATACATAAAGATACACCTAAAAGTTCTCATGCTTATTGGTTACTTAGAACAAAAATGGGGGGATCTGGTAAAGAACTTGTAAAATATAAAAAATTAAAAAATTCTGGATTAGAAGAGTTTGCAATTGGTTTAGTACATTTATACAAAAAAGAAAATGTTTGGGCAAGAGAAAGATTTGCAAATGGAATATTTGTTTCTGCAAATTTAGAACAAGAAGATTATCAAAGATTAAAAAATATTGGAATTCCTATTAATTATAGAACTGATTTAAACCAGGAAGGAAACGCTAAAATGTTAGCTAAACAATTTGTTGATACCAACTTACAAAATAAAGAAAATATTTTAAATGTTGGAATTGGTGAAAAATTTAAAAATGTAAATGGTAACTTTGCAACAATGGATATTAATACTCCACAATATGCATTAAAAAATGTATATTGGAACCTAGGATTTTATATAAATACAGAATTTTTATTAGCATCAATGCTAAAAAATGAACAATTAGAAAAAACAACATTAACTTTAAGAAATAATAACAAATATTTTTATAGAAAAACAAGAAAAAAACTAAATGTAAATTATAATACAGCAAATCTAAATTTATTATAAAAATTTAATCATCTCCTGTTTTTCCATCTTCCCCATTCTCTCCACCCTCATCTCCAGTCTCCTCTTCCCCACTCTCTTCTGAATAATCATAATATGAATTTTCTACACAACTCTCACCTTTTTCAGGATCTGGAACTCGTATTTTATAAGAAATACTGTTTGACTTTGTTGTTTCTGGATTATCTCCTATTTGAGTTGTTAAATCATATAATAATTTTATATTTTGTGTTCCTTCTCCTTTGATTAAATTAATTATTTGACTTGCATCTTCATTAATATTTTCTATTTTTCCTCTTGCTAAACCATCAATTGTTTCACCTATATCATCATGTCTATATCCTTCAACTGATAATTTATAAGTTAATTTAGACATCTCTAATTCTTTATTATCTGAGGTTTGAAATATGTATGATATTGGTAATTCGCTTTTTGTAGATTCTATACAGTAAGAACCACTTTCAAATGGCTCAACGATTTCGAAACTATAACTTTGAGTAGGTGGAGTTTGACCTAATGTGAAACTTAGTTTCATATAGTCTTGAGCTGCTATTTTATTGTCTGTTTGAATGTTATCTCCTATAGCTGAATAATCTTTTAAACTTTCACTGTTGATTGCATCGTTTCCTTTGCCTGATGGAAGTAATTTGATTTCTAAAGTACAACTACCAGCTTTTAATTTATTAAAGTTATATTCATCAACTGAGTCTGAAAATTTTCCAAGTGTGAAAGGATATTTTTCTATAGATGTTGAATCTTTTTTATCTGCAATAAGTTCTATATTTACATTTTCAACATTGCCATCAAACTCTATGTTATATCTTTTGTCAGTTTCAAAAATAAAATCATCTTTAATAGAATTTAAATTTGAAGGATTTTCGGCTTCTTGATTTACTGTTAAACTTTGTCCTATAGAAACACCCATTGCTCCATCTGTAAACTCTGCATTTTTAATTCTGAGAGTTTGTCCTTGAGTACCAGCTGTATTTATAACTTTAAGTTTTAAGTCATAATTTCCATTATTTAAAATTTCATCAACATCTATTCCACGAGTATTAAAATAATAATTAGTACTTTGAGTTTGTTGCTCTTCTCCTAATGTGTCAGGGAATTTGAATAAATCTAATATTTCTAAACCACTTGAGGAAGATGGATTGACATTAATTGGTTTTACATCTTTATGAATTGCTTGACCATTTTCACCTGTTGCTGGACATGTTATGATATATGCTAAGTCTAATGAGTTTTGCTCGTTTGCAAAGTCAGTTCTAACATCGTATCCTAAATTTAAAAACAAAGTATTTCCTTGATAAATTGTTGTTTGAGGAATAATTTTTGTGTTTTGTTGGTTTAATTCATAGTTACTCAACAATGCATCATTATCAAATAGTGTGTCACAATCAAATCCTGAACCTACTCCTACAACACCACCTGTAAAGTAACAGTTTGCAAGCATGAATTCGCCTTTGTGATATATATTTTCTTCGTAAACTTTTGTTTTTTGTTCGCCTTTTAATGAGTATTTATGTTCGATTCTAACTTTATTATAACGATATTTTGCTGAAACATCAGTTACAACAACTGTATCTTGAACACTTCCTCCTGCTCGTACATATAAATTCTTTAATGAAAAAGATGAACCCATTTGAGGATTAGAAGATGTTTCATAAGTGCTTGGACAATGTTCACCACCTGGAGATTGTGGATCACAAATAAATTCTACTGAACTTCGTATATCTTGACCACCACTTACTGCTGCGTGCGTGAAACGATACATCATAGATAAATCGCCTGTTAGAGGATTGTAGCCTTGAATTCGTGATTCTGGAAACATTGGACCAAATGCTGGCTCAACCTCGTTCTGATCGATTGAAGATAAAATATTGTCTGTTAGAACTGACCAATCGCCTGTTAGAGCAACTAAACACATTTTATTTACTATTTGTTCTGAACCTAAACCTGCTTGTGAATAAAAAGTTCCTTTGTATCGTTCGTTTAATACTTTATCTCCTTCTTTTAATCCACTAATTCCTTGTAAAAATGGATTTTCGTGTGGATCGGAACCATCTGATCCTGTTCTTGTGCTTTTTTGGGAAAGTGTTTTAAATATAACATTTGTTGCTATGTCGCAAATTGCTTGTCCCATTAATCTCTCACAATATGAACCTTTTGTTTCTCCTATTTTTGCTTGTTCTAAGCAACCTTTAATTGATTCCATAATTTTTAAATAATTTTTTAAGTGTGAATAGGTATCAGTTACACAACCACATCTAATACTCTCAATTACATTGTCTGATGAATCCCATCCTGGAACACCTTGAGGATCTAATCCAAAAAAATTACATCGTGTTTCATCAAATTTTGGAGCACCTTGAGAAAAACAAACTCCTGATGCAGCTTGAAGATTAACAGCTGATACATCAAAAGTTCCATCTTGATTCTCTTCAATAGTTGCAGGAACACATTGTTCATGAATTAAACCTTCAGAGGTTGAAGTATATTCAAAAATTCCTTCTTCTTTTTCAAATTTAGTAACTCTACCTGAAACTATTACTCCATCCATTTCTTTATTTCCACTATAATCACAAGGTTGTTTAAATGATAAAGTATCAAACTGAGCAAGTAATTCATCGTCACCTTCTTGATGGGTAACCATCGCTTTACCTTCTAGTTCGGACTGAGTAAAATGTTTTTGCTCTGAATTTTCTGGAACAAAGACACCGTTATTATTTTGATCTAAACCTACAAAATCTCCTTCACATTCTTGTGGAGATGCTGTACATGCAACTCTATCACAAATCATAAACATTTTTCGTTTTGCATCATTCTTAGCATCTTCATCATCACCAATACTTGCAACTTTTATTCCATACCAAAATTTAGATGCAGTACATGCAACTACACCTACAACTGATGCTGTTCCTGTCCATTCAACTGCTTGTTGTGTAAATGTAATTGTTTCATTTAAATAACCTATCCAATCATCAATCATTTCTGGAGTCAACCATTTTGTACTGTCAAGAGGAGATTCTATATTAACTGATGTTTGAAAATATATTGGATTTTGTGTATCAATTGGTATATCACTCTCATCTACTGAATATGTTAAATCTGCTCTAAATGCAAATTTTAATTCATCAGGATAATCAAGTGGTTTTATTTTCATTGGTAATATTTTCACTGGAATATGTACTATTAATTCACCTGTATCTTTGTCCAATCTATAATTCATTCTTGACTGATCTAATTGAGCATATTGAGAATGTTTAGAAGTTTTTGTATCTTCTCTAATATTTATACGAGTTAATTGAGAAATTTGTCCTGGTCCAATGTATTGAAATCTTCCAATCATTGCAAATTCTACATTTCCACTACCTGAACGAAAATCTCCGACATTTTCTATTTCTGATGCGTAAAGTGTATTTGGAATTGTTGTAATCTCTCCTGGTTTCCACATCGTGTTTCCTGCATCTAATTCTACCTGTTTTGAATCTATTCCTACATTACCAAATTTATCTTGCATAATAAAACAAATTGTATTTCTACTAGAAACATCACTTACTTCTGGATTTTTATTCTCATTATTAGCTTGATTATAATCTGATTGGTCAAAGTTTTTTTCTTGTAATCCAATTCGTGCATCAAAATTTCCACTACTATCTGAAGTTATTGTTGTTTTTTGAAACATATAATTTGTTAAAGATATTTGTTTTTCTTCTAAATTTAATTCTGGATCATCTACTCTTTCATTATCTAATTGTCCTAAATTTCTTACAAATAAATCCTGATAATCATCACATCTAATATTATTTCCATCACTATCTTGTGCATCATAAGGTAGAGTAAATATTGTCATTTCAACTCCTCCTTTATTTGTTTTACCTTCTATTTCTTGAGAAAAAAATCTTGCAACTCCATTTTTAAACATTTCTTCGGGCTCTAATGTTTCATCAATTAGTGCTGGTGGTTTATTACTAAACATAATATTATGAGCCTGCTTGTTTATATTACCTGCTAAGTCTACTGCGATAAATGTTAAATTATTTTGTCCTTCAACTAAATTTAATTGAATGGTTGTTAAATTATCTTCTATTGTTGATGTATAATTTTTATTATTAAAAGTATAATTTAAAACATTAGCATCTGTTGAAATATTATAGATTAAACTATTTCCATTAACATATAAATCATCATTGAGGTTATTAGTTAATTTGACATCTGCGTTATTCATTGATGAACGATAGTTAACTGATAAAATATCAACATATGGAGGTAATCTGTCAACTGTTACTGACATGTTTGTTAAACTTGTAAATAAGTGATCATTTGAAGGGTTAGTTGTTACAAAATAAATTTGATTTTCGTTTTCTCTTAACCCACTAATAATAATTTCAAAAAGACTTCCTGTTAAATCAATTTTACTTAAAAGACCTAAGTTACCAATATTATTAGGGTTTTTATTAAGTATATAATACAAGTTATCATCTGAATCTGAAATACTTCCTGAAATATTTACTGATGTTTCTGAAATAACATTTTCATAATCACTGATATTTATTGAGTTAGAATATTTATCAAATGTTAAAGTGTGAGTATATTCGTTGGAGCTCTCATATGTTGGAAAAGGATATTTTTGAACTATTTTTATTTCATTTTCTCCTGAAATTAAATCATCTTGAATTGTAGAAAAATTGATATCAACTAACTGGTCAACAACTGTGATTCTTTTTTGAGTTCCTATTTCTTCATCTTTATATATTATTTGTGAAATTTCTTCTGGTTGAAAAGATATTGAATCACCATTATTTAATATTTTTTGTGTGCCTGTAGAAATATTTATATTATATATTCTTGTGGGATGATTATTGTAAATGTTTAAAGTTGCTCCTAGTGGAAGTGTTATATCTTCAATATCATCTCCCTCTAAATAAATGTCTATGTTTTCTGCATAAACATCTTGTTGTGCTTTTAAAATATCATTTAAATATAGTTCTATTTGAGTTCCTGAAGATGTTTTCATATCTATTGTTGCTTGAGATGTTAAACTAGATGGTGTTGTATATTCAAATTGAGGATAAGATGCAAAACTTATTGTTATTAAAAAAAATGCTATTAAAATGTTTACAATTATCTTGTTTTTGTTAGAAAGATTCACTTTATATTATTTGTTTAAAAGAGAATTTATTAGTGTTTTGGTTTACTGGGTAGAGACAAAACTCCAGAATATAATTAAATCTTAAAATAACACAAAAATATATATAAGTTTATTTCTTATTAAAATAATATAATGCAAAACAAATATGTAGATTTAAAATTAGGTTATAGTTGTAATAATAACTGCCTACATTGTGTAATTTCTAATCAAAAAAAAGAGGCACAAAATTTAAGAGGAAACTTTAATAGAACAATTCAAGAAATTTTTAAAGAACTTGAAAAATCAAAATCTAATGGATGTGAAAGAGTTACTATTACAGGTGGAGAACCTACTATAAGAAATGATTTTTGTGATATAATTAATTATGCAAAAAATGATTTGAATTTTATTGTTTATTTACAAACTAATGGAAGAATGTTTAAATCTTTAGAATTTACAAAAAAGACATTACTTTTTATTGATTTTATTATTATTGCATTACATTCTGATAAAGAATCAATTCATGATAAAATTACTCAGAGAAAAAATAGTTTTAAAGAAACAATTGATGGTATTAAAAATTTAATTTCTTTGAATGCTAATATTGGAATTAAAATTGTTATTTCTAAATATAATTATAAAGATTTAAAAAATATATTAATTTTATTAAAATCTTTAAAAGTAAATTATGTTAATATAGCTTTTCCACATGCTAATGGAAATGCTTTGAAGTATTTTGATAAAGTTGTACCTAATTACAAAGATATTGTATCTTATGTTGAAAATGCAATAGAGTTTTCAAAAGAAAATAATATTATTTTAGAATTAGAACAAGTTTTACCTTGTTGTTTAAATAAAAATTATGATATGAAATATTTTACTGATATAAAATTAAAATCGAATGAATGTGAATTAAAACAATTAAATCAAGATATGTTAAAAGGAAAAAATTTATTCAAAAAAGATAAAAGAAAAATCCCACAATGTAAAAGTTGTATTTATAATAGATATTGTGATGGATTTTGGAAAGAGTATATTGAAAAGAGAGGATATGATGAATTTAAATGTGTAAATATTTTTTCTAAAAAGGTAAAAGACATTATAAAAGATAAAATTAATCAATGGAAATAAAAAAATGATAAAATTAAATCACTTTACACTAACTCTTGCAATATCTTT
This sequence comes from Nanobdellota archaeon, assembly GCA_048625195.1. Classification (GTDB taxonomy): domain Archaea; phylum Nanobdellota; class Nanobdellia; order Woesearchaeales; family UBA583; genus UBA583. The sequence continues at coordinate 17,510 of JBMCRE010000006.1, forward strand.
TTGGATATATTATTTTATCTTTTCCATTAATTTGGCCTTTACTTTTTTATTATCTTTAATAACTGCAATGTTATCTTCACTTCCTGATATTGATATTAAAATTATAAAACAAATTAATAGTTATAATAGAAAAACATTATATCTTTTATATCCTATAACTTTTTTATTAAAATTAATTTTTAAACATAGAACTATAACACATAGTATTTGGTTACCTTTGTTTTTGTTATTATTAGATATTATTTTTAATTTTAATAATATTATTATAGATTATTCTTTAAGAGTTTTTTATATTGCAATTTTTTTACATATTATAGAAGATGCTACAACAAAAAAAGGTGTTAAAATATTTTTTCCTATTCCTTTTAATTTAAGATTATTTGTTTTTTCTACAAGTTCTAAAATTAATTTTTTATTAATACAATTAATTTCTTATAGTATTATATTTATGTTTTTTTTAAATATATAATGTGTTTGTTAATAAAAATATGCTAATATTAAAGAATTCTATCTTGAATTTTATTTTTTTTATCTATCACTATTATATTGAACTATTTTTAATCATTATTTATAATTTCTTTTATTTTTAAAAGTATGTTTGTTACTTTTTGAGCTAGAGTATCAATATCAAAATGTTTAATATTTGTTTTTATAGAATAACTTGCTTCATTTCTTTTTTCTTTTAAAGTAGTATAAAACATAGCATCTTCTTGTGAGATATTTAATTTTTCTAAAATTTCAATATCTTCTTTATTTATTTCAACATAATTTTTTAAAATAAATACAATTGTTGCATTATGATTTTTTGACGAATAACCTTTATTTTCAACTAATGCTAAAAATGAATGATATAAACAATAGTATAAAACTACTATTTTCCAATCATCAAAACTGTTATCTTTAATTGTTTTAAAAAAATATAAATTATGATTTGCTTTTTCTAAATGTCCAAATTTTAATTGATTTGAATTAAAAGATTTTAATAATATTTTTCTTTTAGTGTAATTTAGATAGTATTCTTCTAATAATTCTTTGTTTTGTATTAGTTTATTAATATTCATTTTTTAAATAATATTCTGCTTGATTATATATTGGATAACCTGTTTCTTTTGCGCTTAATACTACATAATCCTCTTTAACATTTATAAAATTTTGTTCATCAATATAAAAACAAGATATTGGATAAATACTTGTAACATTAGTTTTTTGTTTTATTTCTTCAATATTTTGAGTTATTTCTTTTTGATATAATTTGTTCAAATCATCATTTTCAAATGAGTTTAAAACTACTAATAAGTCTATATCACTATCTTCTTTTTCTTCTGCTCTTGATGATGAGCCAAAATGGATTATATATTTTATATTATTTATCTCTTTTAAAAAATCTTGCAAAGGTATCTTTACCTTATAATTTAGATTTTGAAATTTTTCTATTGCAAATTTTGCAAAATATACTGATTTTAATTGTTTATTTTTTAAAGAATAATATGTATTTGATTTTTCTTTCTCTTTTTTTATTTCTTTTTTATCAACTAATTCTTTTAGATTTTTATTTAAAGAACTATCTTTTAATCCTGAAATTTTTTTTAACTCATTAAAATATAATTGATTTTTTTTAGCTTTAAAAAATGCAAAATAAATTTTTTCAATGGGTTTCATAACTATATAAAGATTTGTTTATTTATAAATTTGCTTCTTTTTTAGAAGTGATTGCTTCTTTTTTAGAAGTGATTTTATCAAATTTTTCATAAAATTATTGAAATAAAATATTTTTAGATTAGTAACATATGTTACTTGATTACACAGTTGTAAAAAAATAGATAATTTTATAATATATATTTTTTTGATTAAAATAAAATGGATATAAAAAAACATTTTGAAAAACATTGGAAAGATTATTTAATTGGACTTTTCGTAGTTATTATCTTATTTGGAGGATTTATTGCTTTATTAGGTAATCTTACAATAGGTAGTTTTGATAAGTCTTTAAATATGGCTGAAAGTTATAAAGGAGGATACACACAAAGTAGTTCTAATTATAATAATAATAATGATGATGAATTTGCACCTGAAATTGAAGATAGAATTATTGTTAGGAATGCAAATGTAAATATGGAATCAAAAAATTATGATAGTTCAAAAAGTTCTATTGAAAACTCTGTTAATGTACATGATGTTGTTAAAATAACAGAAAATGAAAGAAAATATAAATCTGATTATAGAAGTATTAATTATAAATTTAAAGTTCCTGCTGATAAATTAGATTTATTTATATCTGAAATTGAAAAATATGGTGAAGTTAGTAATATTAATATTTATATGTTAGATGTTACTGGAAATTATGCTGATTATACTAATAGATTAAATAGATATCAAAATCAAATGTCATCTTACGAGACTATGTTGAGTAAACCTAATTTAGAAATTGAAGATGAAATAAAAATTCAAGAAAGAATTGATAGTATAGAAAATAATATTTTTTATCTACAAAATAGAATTGGAAATTTAAAAGAAGATGTTAGTTATAGTGATGTTACTTTAAATTTAGTTGAAAAACAAACTGCTTTATCTGAAATTGACTTTTTAGGTTTAAGAGAAGGATTTCAATTATTTATAAATTCAGTTCAAGGAGCTGTAATGACTATACTTGCAATTGTTGGATTTTTAATACCATTTGTAATTTGCTTTGGAATTTATAGAGGAATTAGAAGATTTTTTAATTAATATTTTTTTATTTTTTAATATGTATTATCTCTGAGCAAATATTTTACAGCATATAATATTATAATTAGAGTAAATATTTTTGTGTTTATAATTGTTACAATATAACATATTTAATTAATTATTATTATTAATTATATTTTTATTAAAAATTATCTAATATTAACAGATGGTTCTGGATAAACATATTGTCTCATTTGAGAATATCCTAACATATTAGTTTCATCACCATCACTATCTTCTTCATAATATCCCCAAACTGGTTTATCACATTCTATTTTAAATCCATTAGTTAAATAATTATTACTATTTCCTGTTCCAAAATCATATTTATAAACACCATTTGTACCAACTCCATTTTCTATTGTTTCAAATATATTTCCACTATTATCATAAGTAGAACAATTTGCATTTTCATAAGGAGATACTAATGTGATATATTCTGTAGATAAAGCCGAACCAAATTTAGTACTCATTTCATATTCTGGAACAAATACAGTACTTTCAGTTCCATCAAGGTCTGCTTGTTGAATTATTCCAATCAAATCATTTGTGGTAATTTTATGACCTGGAGCAGTTCCATGTCCACTTCCTATAGTTCCTGTTCCATAAGCACCATAAGAAAACGAACTTGTAGAACCATCACTTAAAATAATTGAACCGCTTGCCCCTGTTGGACCTGATGCAATATATCCATTATTAGATGGAATTCCATATAAATCATCTTTAGTTGCAGGATAAAAAGCAAATGCATCATTACTACCACTACCTTCATAATGTACAAGAATTGGTATATCTGAATGAATTGCCAAAGCATTATTAGTTGCAATATCATTATTAACACAAAATCCACTATTATCTACATCACCAGACCACTCTAAAACTCCATCATCTAAAATTTTTACACTTGCACTACCAAAAGGGCTTAACATACAAAATCTATCTGTATTATCTCTAAAACCTCTATAATAAAAACTTGTACTTGCCCAAGAAATAGGAACTATCATATCATCTGCATTACCATTCCCTTCAATTTGTGTTAAATGTTTTAATTTAATTGAATCGTTTTGTTCAATATTTGCAGTTGATAAAGTTGAGGTTTGTTGTTCATTTAAATTAAATTCATTAGTTCCAATTTTAATTGTATTATTATTTTCTAAAGAATAAATACTCAAACCGGTTGTTGAGCTTATTCTATCACTTACAACATAACCTATTGTTTGTGGAGAATTATAACTAAAAGTAGATATTATATTTGATTTTGTTAATATCTCTTTTGATGTTTCAATATTATTATAATATAAATGAATTGATAAATTAGAATTTGCTAAAATTGTTGGTATTTTTGAAAATATTTTTGCATTATTAGTTTTTTTATCAAATTTTGAGATATAAAAATCTAATTCTCTAAATCTTAAATTATTATGATATAAATCTTTAATCTCATTTTCATTTAAATCTAATGCAAATATTTTAACTTCATCAATTAAACCATTATAAAGTGCATAATTACCTCCACTCCCTATGTAATTACTGTTAGAATATGTGTTAATTCCTCCTTCAATTGATTTATTTGCTGTTAATATAGAATTTACATATATTTTCATTTCTGTTCCATCATAAGTTGATACTATATGATTCCATTTTTCATCTATTTGAATATCTGAATATAAACTTTGAGATGTTCCATCAATATTCAATTTAAATAAAATTTTATTATCGTTTATTCCACCATCGTTTACTATTTGTAGAGAATTTTCATCTGCTCCATTTGTAATAATATTTTGTTGTACTCCTCCTGAATTATTCCATTTTATCCATGCTGAATATGTTATTGAGTTAGTTTGTTCTAAAACATTATTTGAAGATATATTAATAAATTGTGAACCATTGAATTTTAATCCATCAAAAATAACACCTTTTGTTTTAGTTGGATCATCATTTGAAATTAAATTATTTTTTCCTAAATAAGCATCTAAATTATGATTTGAATAATCTTTTAATTCTTGATTGTAATTGTCAAAATTTAAATCTAAAATTAATAATTCTTTTAGAGGAATTAATATTCTTAATTCATTTTCATTTGCTAAACTAAAATCAAAATTTGTAGAATTTAAATTTGTTTCAATTTGATATTGGGGTAAATTTTTATTTAAATTATTTTTAATATCTATTATTTTTCTTGATTGCCAATTTGTATCCCACCAATCAATTTTAGAAAAATCTATATATGTTTTTTTATCAATTCCATCACAAGAAATAGTTTTTAAATTACCATTTTTATAATCAAATGTTTTTAAAAATAATAAACCAATATCATTTTCATCAATTACTGAATAAGTAGATGGGATATAACCTTTTGGAGTAATTAAAAAATCTTCTTGATTTACATATGTTGTATCATAATAAAAATCAAAGCAATTTTTATCATTTTCTAAAATTTTTATCTCATTTTCTCCAGTATTTTCAAAATATAAGTTCATTCTACCTGAAAAAATAAATGGTTGATAGGTTTCATAACCATAATTTACAGAATTAAGATAATTGCTTTTTTCAACACTGTCTATTAATTTAGATTGTTCTATTATTCCTTGTTGATATGTGTAAAATGTTCCTAAAAAAACTCCTATAATTATAAAGAATGATAACATAAATCCAACGATTGTGCTAAACCCACTCATCTTTTTTTAAAACCTCTTATGTTTTCATTTTTCATTTTTTTATTTAATTTTATATAACTTAATATAAGATTTAATATGATTATATATTAAATGAATCTGATTGACTACTACCATATTGAGTTGCAATTTTAACTTTATGTGTTCCTGGATTTAAATTTATATTTTGAATAATAACCATAGTATCTTGTGGTTGAAATAATGTTAAATTTTTTGTTAAATTATTTGCATAAACTATAGAAAAATCATCTTGAAAAGCTTCATTTATAAATAAATCAAATAGTTTGCTACTTAATTTTGTTTCTCCTATATTTTTTACATATACATGTAAATCCTGAGAACTATCATTATAATGTATATTTGTAATTGCAAGACTTGTTTTTATTTTATTAGAAGATAATTCATTTTTTTTACTAAATGATTGCTGTGTATCATTTACATAGTTCATAAATAAAATGACTAAACTTGTAGTTACAATTAATACTGCAATGAACATAATCAATGTACTTACTGCTCCTCCAAATGCTTTTTTGTTTTTTAATCTCATTTTATTTTAGGTTTAATTGTAACTAATTTATATTGTTTTATTAATGTATTTAAATGATGTAATTTATTTGTTATTATTGTATTATTATATAATAGTATTAATATAAATTAAAAATTATTAATCTTATAATTATCTTCTAATTATTCATTGTTAATAATTTGCAATACTGCTTTTGTTAGTTTTTCATCTAAATTTTTTTCGTTTAATTTACTAATAAAATATAATGATACTATGTGGTCTTTTACATTTAAAGACTTTGATTTTTTTTCTGTATCAATGTCATCCATTCCCTTTAAAAATTTGTCTAATTCAAAAAAAACTTCAGGAGTAATCCATTTTAATGTTTCTGTATAATACCTTAGAATATTTTTGCTCTCTTCTACTCCTATTCTTTTTACTAAATATTCTAACCAACTTAATATAATCACTAAAGAATTTGTATTTGTTTTCAGACTAGTTAAAGGTACTGCATCTGATGCTGCCTCTTCGATATTTAAAGTGTCTAACTCTAGAAGCGAATGTTTTAAATCATCTTTTGAACTTCTATTTTGTGATGAATTTGTATAATTTGAAATATCCAACTTTTGAATACTCTCATTTTCTGATTCTTGATTATTTTGTTCATCTTGATTAGTACCATCATTATTTAAAACTATTTTTTTTGGTTCTGGTGATGCATCTTGATCGATAAAAGGATTATATTGATTGTTTACTAATTCATATAAAGATAAAAATTTGCTCATATTATTATTAATATCTTTTAATTGTTCATCTGATGTTGTAGTTTTAGTTTCCAAGTCTGAAACTCTATGCTCCATTGAACTGACTGTTCCTTGTAAATCTTTAATTTCTGTATTTAAATTTACTATATTATCATTTGTTTCTTTTAATTCTGATCTTATTTTGTTTAAGACTTCTGATAAAGACTTTTTTGTACCACTGTTTTGATTATTATTTACTGATGAATTATTTTGTGGTTGGTTGGAGTTTTGTGAATTAGAATCTTGAAAATTAAGATTACCTTGGGGAATTGTCGTTGCATTCCCTTGATTATTTGTATTATTTACATTCTCATTTTGATTGTTTTCAACTTGATTTTGTTGCACATTACTTGATTGAGCATTATCATAAGATGCTCCTGTCTGCTTATTTTTAGGGGGTTGTGTTTTTTTTTTGCCCCCTAATAAAAAGTCAATTAAACCTAATACCATTTTATATTTTAATTATTCAACCAAAAGTTTATATTTATTTGTAACTATTTTTTAAGGGCTATGAATTATCATTGTCTATGTATGAAAAAATAGAAAATCTCTAAATAATAGTAACAAATTTTTAAAAGACCTATTCTCAAATTAAAATATAGATGAGTAGAATTAAAAGATTAAAGATGAAAGGGTTTAAATCTTTTGCAAATCCAACTGTATTAAATTTTGAAAATGGTTTTAATACTATTGTTGGTGCAAATGGATCTGGAAAATCTAATGTATTTGATGCTATGTGTTTTGTTTTAGGTAGAATGTCTTCAAAGGGATTAAGAGCAGATAAACTTGGAAACTTAGTTTTTAATGGAGGAAAAACTACTAAGCCTTCAAAAGAAGCAGAAGTTGCAATTTACTTGTCTAATGATGAAAGAGAGTTGTTAAATGTTGAATTAGATGAGATAAAAATCTCAAGAGTTGTTAGCAAAAAAGGTAATTCTAATTATTATTTAAATAATAATAAAGCAACAAGAACACAAATTGTAGAAATATTAAAAAGAGCATATATTGATCCTGATGGATATAATATTATTCTTCAAGGTGACATTATGAGAATTGTTAATATGACAACTATTCAAAGAAGAGAATTAATTGAAGAAATTGCAAATATTTCTAATTATGAAGAAAAAAGACAAAAATCACTTCAAAAATTAGAGAAAGTCGAGACAAGCTTAAAAGAAGCAGATTTATTACTTGAAGAAAAAACTAAGTATATTAAAGATTTAAAATCAGAAAAGGATGCAGCAGAGAGATTTCATAGTGTAAAAGATGATTTAAGATATAATAATTTATTACTTGTAAAAGCTAAATTAGTTAGAAATGCTAATTTAAAAAAAATTAAACAAGAAAAAATTGAAAGTGAAAATGAACAATTAAAAATTTACAAGGATAAATTAGAAAAATTTGAAGAAGAAGAAAAAGAAATTGACAAATCTATTAATGAACTTGAAAAATCTATCGAAATAAAATCACACAATGATTTTATAAGTGTTACAAATAAAATTACTGCTATAGAATCTCAAATTCAAAATTTAAAAGAAAAAAAAGCAGAATATACAAAACAAAAATCAGAAATCTCAACAAAAACCCAAGGAATTAAAGAAAATATCAAAACTAATAATGAAAAAATTAAAAATATAGATTTAGAAAATAAAAAAATTGAAAATAATAAAAAAGAAATCGAAAAACAATTATTAGAAGTTGAATCTAAATTGAATATTAAAAAAAAAAAAATTTCTTCAACTAGTTTTGATAAAATTGATTTAATTGACAAAAAAATAGATGAGTTAAATGAAAAAAAATATAATAAAAATCAAATAAAACAAGATAATTTTGTTCAGATTGAAAAGTTGAATACCAAAATTGAACATCTAGAAGAAGATTTAAAAGAGATTGAACAAAATAGTGCTCAAAATAAAGATCAAGTTAAAGAATTAGATAATAATAGAAAAAAATTAAAAAAGTTAATTACTAAAATTTCTCAGCTAACATCTAATAATTCTCAAATAAATGCAAATCTTGCATCATTAAATCATGAATTTTCGTCTTTAGTAGAAGAGCATTCTAAATTAAAGATGAAATCTCAAAGTTCTAAAGATCTAATGGCTACTAACAAAGCAGTTGATTCTATTTTAAAATTACAAAACAAAGATCCTAATATTCATGGTTCAATATCTCAGTTAGCATCAGTTACTCCTAAATATTCTATGGCATTAGAAACAATTGCTGGTAAATCTTTATTTAATATAGTTGTTGAAAATGATAATACTGCTGTTAAATATATTAATTATTTAAAATCTAATAAAATAGGTAATTGTACTTTTTTGCCATTAAATAAAATAAATGCGAAATTCCAATTAGATGATAGTGTATTAAATAAAAAAGGTGTTATAGATTATGCATTAAATTTAGTAAAGTATGATAAAAAATATGAAAACGTTTTTCATCTTATTTTCCAAAACACTTTAGTTATTGAAAATATTGAATACGCAAAAGGAGTTGGTATTGGTAGTTATAAAATGGTAACTCTTGAGGGAGATTTAGTTTTGAAATCTGGTGCAATGAGTGGTGGCTTTAAAGCTAGAAGAAATAGTTTAGGAGCTTTTAAAGATGATAAAACCGATGAGAGATTGAATCATGTTGAAAATAAAATAAATACTTTAAAAAATACTTTAGATCATTTAAGAGATGAAAAAGAGAGTAGTGAGGAAGAGTTGTATAATACCAGACAAGAAAAAGCTGAATTAGAAGGAGATATTTCTAAGTTAGAAAAATTGTTATCTATCGAAGGAAAAGATACTTCTAGTATTAAAAAAGATATTGAAATTATTTTAGGTGATAAATCAATTATTAATAATAGTTTGAAAAAAATTGATAGTCAAATAAAAGAATTAGATAAAGAAATTGAAAAATTACAAATTCAAAAAACTAAATTAAAAGGAGATTCATCTGGAGATAAACAATTTAATGAAATTTCTCAATTAGAAGAAAAAAGAGATAAACTTAAAGAAAATTTAAGAAAAGTTAATTCAATTACTGATGGTAATAATATTCAGATTAAAAATGTTTTAAAACCTGAAATTCTTAATTTAGAAAAAATTCAAAAAGACTCATTAAGTTCTAAAGACAAATTGAATGAACAAATAAATAATTTAACTAAACAAATTAAAGAGTTAGAATATGAATTAAAAATTAATAAATCTAAAGAAAAAGAGTTATCAAAAGATTATAAAGAGTTTATTTCTCAAAGAGATAAATTAAAAGAAAATAAGAAAAAAATTGAAGAAAAGTACGAAAAAGAATATGAGAAATTTGATAAGATAAAAGAGAAGATTGCTCAATTGAATTATGCAATTTCTGAATATAATACTTTAAATAATAATTTGAATGAAGAATTAGAATTATTATATGAAAATTTAAAAGTAGAATTTGTCGAGAGTGGTGGAGATGATAATGAAGGTGAAGATAAATATGATGAGAAAAAAATTGTAGAGTTATTAGAAAAAGTCGATAAAGCATTAGAAAATAAAAATATTGATATTAAAGAACTTCAAAATAAAGTGAATAATTTGAAAACTAAATTAAATAGTTTTGGAGCAATTAATATGAAAGCTGTTAAAATTTATGATAAACTTAATGAAGAGTTTAATTTGCTTTTAGATAAAAGAAAGGAATTAACTAGTGAGAGAATTGAAATATTGAAATTAGTTGATGAGATGGATATTAAAAAAAAAGAGAAGTTTATGACAACTTTTAATCAATTAAAGGAAAATTTCCAGAGAATTTTTGCAAAGTTATCAACAAAAGGTAAAGCTGAATTACATTTAGAAGATGAAAAAGATTTATTTAATAATGGTGTAGAAATTAAGGTTAGGATGACACAAAAAAATTATTTAGATATAAAATCATTGTCTGGAGGAGAAAAAACTATAACTGCTATTGCTTTTATTTTTGCAGTTCAAGAATTTAATCCTGCATCTTTTTATATTTTTGATGAAGTAGATGCTGCACTTGATATTTTAAATGCTGAAAAATTAGGAAAATTAATTAATAATTATTCAAGAAATGCTCAATATATTGTAGTTTCACATAATGAATATTTAATTCAATCTTCTGATGTTATTTATGGAGTTACTATGAATGATTATAAAATCTCAGATGTGGTAAGTTTGGATTTAAGAGATATGAAAGATTATATTGATAGTGATGAGAGTACTTAGAATAGGAATTGAGTGGTTTATTAAAAAAAGATTATTAAAAATAATTTCATTAAATTTTATCTAAAATCACAAATCACTAAACTTACCCATATTTAAAGCATCCAAACTAGAATCAACATTCCTTTTCGCCCTGGCCATCTCATAAAAATCATCCGTAAACGTCTTTGATGCACTAGTTATACGCATAAACTTCTCTTTTCCGTTTTTAGTTAAAACTAATCTTTCATAAAACTTATTTGCATTATTAATCTGAGAATTAATAAAACGCTTATGTTCTTGTCTCCACAAGCCTTCTTTATCTTCTCTAATTTTATTAGCGTAAAAATCTATGAATTCTGCCCTCTCTTTTTTTATTCTCTCCATATTAATCCTCCAACATTTTATCAATTAAAAATGAATACCTATCAATTTCTTTTTCATCAATCTCTTCTAAATAAACATTCCTTAAATGTCTTGCATCTTCTAAATCTTTCTCACTCCCTAAATACTTTTCCTTAAAGACAATAGCACACTCAATTGGCGCAAAATAAATATCAAGGTCTGTTAAATTGATCTTCTTTCTTTTCTCCAAATTATCTTTATCAATAAGAGTTTTTGCAAATTTAAACTCCATATTTGGAATAATAGTTCCCTTATAAACATATCTAATATTTGAATCTTTCAAATAATCATAAACATCCTCAACTAACAACTCATCTAAATGTAATAAACTAAACTTCTTAAGCAAATCCTTATGCAATTCTTCAAACTCTTTTAAACTCAAATGAGAAACAATTATATCGATATCTTCTGTACCACGACTTCTACCAGAACTAATTGCTAAAAATCCTGAAACAACAACATACTTACAATGTTTTTCGACAATTTCACAAAAATCATTTGTAAATTGACTCAAGATATCAATATTATCCACTTTCATAAACATTTATGTAAATGAGTTTTTATAAATCTAAGCAAAAATTCGGCTGTGGGACAAAAGTCTTCAATTCAATTTTCTAAAATAATAACTATAGCCTTTTTACCTATATTCTTTTTTTGAGCATCAATTATTACACCATTTTATCGGAAATTGTAAATATGTAATTTAATTTAACTATACTTTTTTTCATAGCACCATCCTTCTTACACAACACAACACCACTTATATTAATGTTACTTATAATTCCTGCTACAACTGAAATTCCAAATTCTTCAAACAACACTAAAGCAGGCCTAACTTTTACTTCATAAATATCAGTAAACTGAATTTTAATTAAAATAATATATCCTGAATATACATTATCCTAATACTCATCCTCTTCATTATCCCACAATTCACTCATATTATCCTGCTAAATCTTATGTAAAAATTCATCGTATTGATTTTTCTTCTTAACACCATTAAAAACTTTTATCATATCTTTTATTAATTCATTATAAGTCTGTCTTGGATACTCTTTTGATGCTTTTAAGGAATCAACTAAAGACTTATCTAACTGGATAGTTGTATAACTCATTATATATCACCTATGATTAATATCTAAATCATTATGTATAAAAATTATGATTTAGATATTGCAAAAAAAAGCATTATATTTATATTTTATACAACACAAAACACAAAGAAAGGTCTAATTTTTAGTATTTTCAATATTTCATTTCTTTTATTTTATTTTTTTAATAACTAATTTTATAAAATATAGTCTATTATAATTAAGTATGAAATTTGAATTAAAATCTAATTTTAAACCTGCTGGTGGACAAGTTGATGCTATAAATAAATTAGTAAATGGTTATAATAAGTATCCTAAACAAACTTTACTTGGTATTACTGGGAGTGGAAAAACTTTTGTTATTGCAAATTTAATTGAAAAAATTCAAAAAAAAACTTTAGTATTAGCACATAACAAAACACTTGCTGCGCAATTATATCAAGAATTAAAAGAGTTTTTTCCTAATAATAGAGTAGAATATTTTATATCTTATTATGATTATTATCAACCTGAAAGTTATATACCAACTAGTGATACTTATATTGAAAAAGAAGCTACTGTAAATAAAGAAATTGAAAAGATGAGATTAAAAGCTATTAGTTCTGTGTTATCAAGAGATGATACTATTATAGTTGCATCAACTTCTTGTATTTATGGAGCTGGGAACCCTGAAGATTTTAAAAGTTTAGCTTTTGAAGTAAAAAAAAATGATGAAATATCAAGGACTAAAATTATTTCTAATTTAATTAATATGCTTTATGAAAGAAATGATGCTGTATTAGAAGAAGGAAGATTTAGAGTAAGAGGAGATACTATTGATATATTTCCTCCTTATTATGATAAAATAATTAGAATTGAAATGTTTGGAGATGAGATTGAAAATATATTTGAACTTGATAAAATAACTAATAATAAACTACAAAGTTTAGATTCTATTAGATTATTTCCTGCAAAACAATTTGTAGTACCACAAGAAAAACAAGAGTTGGCAATTAAACAAATCCAAGAAGAATTATCTCAAAGAGTAAAAGAATTACCTTTATTGGAAGAACAAAGATTAAAACAAAGAGTAAAGTATGATATAGAAATGATGCAAGAAGTTGGATATTGTACTGGTATTGAAAATTATTCTAGATTTTTTGATGATAGAAAACCAGGTGATCCTCCTTTTGTTTTATTAGATTATTTCGGAGATGATTTTATGATGGTTATTGATGAGTCTCATCAAACTATTCCACAAGCAAATGCAATGTATAAAGGAGATTATTCTAGAAAAAAAAATTTGGTAGATTTCGGATTTAGATTGCCTTCTGCATTTGATAATAGACCTTTAAAGTTTGAAGAATTTGAAAAATATTTAAAACATACTGTATTTGTTTCTGCAACGCCAGGTGATTATGAAGTAGAAAAATCTGGACAAATTGTTGAACAAATTATTAGACCTACTGGTTTATTAGATCCAATTATTGAAGTAAAATCTAGTGATGGACAAGTTCAAGATTTAATTAAAGAGATTAAAAAAGTTGTAAATAAAAATGAAAGAGTTTTAGTTACAACTCTTACTAAAAGAATGGCAGAAGATTTAACTGATTATTTTTCACAAAAACAAATAAAAGTTAGATATATGCATTCTGATATTGAATCTTTAGATAGAATTGAGTTAATTAGACAATTGAGAATTGGAGAATTTGATGTTTTGATAGGAATTAATTTACTAAGAGAGGGATTGGATATTCCAGAGGTTAGTTTAGTTGCAATTTTAGATGCTGATAAAGAAGGTTTTTTAAGAAATGAGAGGTCTTTGATTCAAACAATTGGAAGAGCTGCAAGAAATTCTAATGGTCGAGTTATAATGTATAGGGATGTTATGACTAAGTCTATAAAACAAGCTATTGAAGTTACTAATTATAGACGAGAAGAACAAATAAAATATAATAAAAAACATGGTATTACGCCTACAACTATTATTAAGAAAGTTGAAAACAAAGTAATAGATAAAAAAATTCGTGGATTTAAGCATTTATCAAAAACTGATATTAAGAAAAAAATTATAGAATTGGAAACACAGATGAAAAAATCTGCTCAAAGTTTGGATTTTGAAAAAGCGATAGAGATAAGAGATGTATTAGAAGATATGAAAAAATTAAAAGAATAATTAAAAAAATATTTCTTTTTAATTGCTTTATTTATGGTGTTTTTGAAAATATGTCTCGAATTTGTCAATATTTATTTTGAACTAATATCTTGAATTTAGTTTTAGTTTTTAATTATAATTGAATTAATGATTTTGTGTTTTATCATTATTTATGTCAAATAATTAGATCTGTTTTTTTTCTCTTTTTATATATTTTGTTCCTCAACTGAATAACAAATAGAAATGTGTCACTGTATTATTAGAGCTTAATTTTATATAATTAGAAAACCATATAATTAATCCTTTTATACAAATTTAAGGTGAAATTAAAAATGCAATATTTAAAGTGTCAGGATTTAGGAATTAGGAAGTGTAGGTGCGTTATTAAAGGTAACACAGAGTTAAATGTTGTAAATTCAGTTATAAAACATATTAAAACAAATCATTCTAATTTATTTAAAGATATGAATTCTAATGATATATTTAAATTGAGAAAACAAATTAAGAAAAAGATTATATAATTTAAATCATTTTTATAAATTATTTAAGTACTATAAGTTTTTAAATCAAAATCTGTCTCAATGTCAAATGACACTTTTTGTCCTGAAATTTCAAAATTACGAATTTTTAAATCTTTTAAAATATAAGCATTATCAATGAATAAATGTTTTTTTACTATACTAGAAAGTCGTTTTTCTAATTCTTCTTGAGTTAAAAATTGATTGTTATAGTTGATTTTTCTACAAACATTACAATATTGTAAATTAATTGGCTTTAATTCTATGATCGGTGGATTTGTATCTTTAAAACATTTAGGACATTTTCCTTTATATAATATATCTTCTTTTGCACCACATAAAAAACATGTTTTTTTTAACATAAAAAAATTAAGTGTTAAAGTTTTATAAATTCTTTGTCAAAATTTACAGATAATTTTAAAAAATACTGATTTTATAAAACAAACTATATATTATTTTTGAATTTATGATTTAAAAGATATTTTATAAAACTGTTAAATTTTTCGAAGCTATTTATTGTAACTTTACAATAGTATTATAATTTTATATTGTAAAGATAATCAAAATTACTAGTGGAAAGTGAGAAAGATAGATTCATGAGGAGTTTTGAAGATAAACTAAAAAAACAATTGGATTCTAAAACTTATTCTAAATTAAAATATGGTACTTTGGGAGATGATGATGAAGTTTCAGTTGATTATGAAAAATTTAGAATAGAAACTTTACCAAAAAGTATAAATTTATACGAGAGAATTTGTGATTTTTGTGAAAAAATTTTAAAAATTAAACCTGATGAAAAAACCTCAAATAAAATAAATCAAATTTTATTTAAAGCACATTTAAATTGCTCTCCAACAGGTGTTCAGAGTACATCTATTTTTTTTTCTATGATTATTTTAATGTTAGGGTTTGTTTTGTTGTTAATCACCCCTATAATTGGAAGTGGATTTATATTTATTGGATTGGGAGTTTATTTTGGTTTACAATCAATACCTGGAATGTTTGCAAAAAAGATGCAGTCTCAGGCAAATGATGAGGTAATTGTTGCAGTTTTTTATATAGTTGCATTTATGCGGTTTAATTCTAATTTCGAACTTGCAGTTAATTTTGCAGCAAATTATTTGAATCCACCATTGTCATTAGATTTTAAAAGATTATTGTGGGAATTACAAAATTCTAAATATCCAAATATCAAACAAGCTATGGATAAATATCTTGAAAGCTGGAGAGATGAGAATTTAGAATTTTTAGAGGCAATTTATCTAATAGAGACTTCACTTTATGAATCAGAGTCGGTTAGAAGAATTTCTTTACTAGATAAAGCTTTAGATATAATATTACAAGGTAATTATGAAAAAATGCTTCATTTTGCTCAAGAATTAAAAGGTAAAGTTACAACTTTTAATATGATGGGTATTGTTTTACCTATTTTAGGACTAATTATTTTGCCTCTTGCAGCATCATTTGGGGACCCAAAAAGTGTACTTGAAGTTGTTGTTTTATTATATATTATTCTTATCCCTTTTATGGTAGGTTATTTTGGTTTTATATTGGTGTTTAATAGACCTTCAAATATTAATGCTATAAAAATTCCTAAGTTAAAAAAAAATAAACAAGATGGTCAAATAAAATTTAAAATATCTTCTAAAAAAAAAATTTATCTTTCTCCAAAAATTCCTGCAATATTTATTCTTTTATTATTCTTATTTATTGGACTTATTCCTTTAATTGTACATTATAGTGGAATGGAAAATAATTTGAATAGTAACTTGAGAAGTTTGATTCCTGATTCAAAATCACCTTTTGCAGTTTTTCAAGAATATAAGTCAATAGAAAAAGATGATGGTAGCGAGTATTCTTTTGGACCTTATGGTGTTTATCCTGGAATTTTAAGTTTATTTATACCACTTGCTTTTGCTTATTCTTTAGGGTATTATTTTAGATATAGATATAAAGAATTAATTAAAATAAGAGATAATACTAAAAAATTAGAAGTGCAATTTCCTTCTGCAATGTTTCAATTGGGTAATCGTATTAATGAAGGAATTGCCGCTGAACTTGCATTTGGTGCAGTGGCTGATACTATGAAAGGAACTCAAGTTGCAACTTTTTTAGAACAAATTGATTCGAATATAAAATTTGAAGGTATGGGGGTAGAAGCTGCAATTTTTGATCCACAAAAAGGAGCAATTTTAGAATACCCTTCAGATTTAGTAATTAGTTCAATGAAAATTTTACTAAGAGCTATTGAGAAAGGACCTGAAATTACTTCACAAACTTTAATGGATTTGTCTAGGTATTTAACTGAAATGCATTTATCTGCAGAAAGAATGAGAGATCTTTTAAGTGAAAGTGTTGGGAGCATGAAGGCACAAGTTAATTTTTTAGCTCCTTTTATTTCTGGAATTGTTATTTCAATTGTTTCATTGGTTACAATTATTATGGGAACATTATCTAATGCTACAAGAGAGCTTTCTTCTGGAGATATGGGTATACCTAATTTTTTAGGAGAAAGTATGCCTACTTATTTGTTCCAAAGTGTTGTTGGTATTTATTTAGTGATGTTAATTATTATATTAGTGTATGTTATAACTAATTTAGAAAATGGTAATGATATTATATTTACTAAGTATGAAATGGGTCAAAAAGTGCAGAGTGCGTTTTTAAAATATACTATAGTTGTTACAATAGGTATCTTATTTTTTACTTATATAGGTTCTAAAATTTTAGTTAGTATTGCCTAAAAAAAAATTAACTCTTTTGAGTAAATATTTCAAAGTAGATACGAAATATTTATAAAAACATCTTAGTTCTTATATAGTAATACGATACGTATTATCAAAATAATAATATCTGATAAAAAAATGGCAAGTAATAAAGAACACTTTAATGTAGTATTCATCGGTCATGTGGATCATGGAAAGTCAACTACTGTTGGTAGAATGCTTTATGATTCTGGTAATATTGATGAACAAGTTATGAGAAAATTAAAAGAAAAAGCTGCAGAATATGGTAAACAAGGTTTTGAGTTTGCTTATGTTATGGATGGTTTAAAAGAAGAACAAGAAAGAGGTGTGACTATTGATTTAGCACACAAAAAAATTGAAACAGACAAATATGAATATACTATCATTGATGCTCCTGGGCATGCTGATTTTATTAAGAATATGATTACTGGTGTTTCACAAGCAGATGCTGGTGTTTTAGTTGTTGCTGCAACTGATGGTGTTAATGAACAAACTAAAGAACATGCATATTTATCTAAAACATTTGGAATTGACCAACTAGTTATTGCTGTTAACAAAATGGATATGGTAAAATATGAACAAAACAGATATAATGAAGTTACAGCTGAGTTAGATAAATTATTAAAACCACTAGGATTTAAATCTATTAGATATATACCTATTGCTGCTTTAGTAGGAGACAATGTTGTAAAAAAATCTGAAAATATGCCTTGGTATGATGGTGAAGTATTATTAACTATGCTTGATCAATTTGAAGTATCAGAATCACCAGTTGATTTACCTTTAAGACTTCCTATTCAAGATGTTTATTCAATTAAAGGTGTAGGATTAGTTCCTGTAGGTAGAGTTGAAACTGGATTATTAAAATCTAATATGAAAATTGTTGCTGTACCTGCTAAAAACGGTACTGGAATGAAAGGAGAAGTAAAAGACATTGAAATGCATCATGAAAGAGTTCAACAAGCTAAACCTGGTTTTAATGTTGGGTTTAATGCTAAAGGATTCAACAAAGGGGATATTGCTAAAGGAGATGTAATTGGAACTCCTGAGTCACCTCCTACATTAGTTTCAGAATTTACAGGACAAGTTTTAGTATTAAACCATCCGTCTGTTATTACTGTTGGATATTCTCCAGTATTTCACATTCACACTTCACAAGTTTCATGTAGAGTTACTCAAATAGTTAAAAAACTTAATGGTGATATGGCAGAAAACCCTGATTTCATTAGAAATGGTGATGCTGCTGTTGTTAAATTTACTCCTTTAAGACCTGTAGTTATTGAAAAAAGAGATGAACTTCCTCAACTTGCAAGATTTGCAATTAGAGATTCAGGTAAAACTGTTGCAGCAGGTCAATGTATGGATGTTGTGAAAAAAGAATTAAAATTCTAAATTTTTTTATAAAAAATGAGTAAAGCAAGAATTAAGCTAGTTGGTAACAATATTGATAAAATAAATCTTTTTATTGATGAAATTAGAGATGTTGTTGAAAAGTTGGGAGTAGGACTTACTGGGCCTATTCCAATGCCGACTAAAAAATTAAAAATTACAACTAGAAAATCGCCTGATGGTGAAGGGAAAGCATCATTTGAAAGATATCAAATGAGAATACATAAAAGGTTAATTGATTTAGAAGTAAATGAAAGAGTGCTTCGAAAAATTATGAAAATACAAATACCTCAAGGTGTTAAAATAGAAATTAAATTAGTTGAATAAATTTAATTTCTATCTATATTCTTCAATATTTAAAATTAAATGAGTTTTTTATGTTGTTTCATTTTAAATAAAAATTATTTATTTATAACCTTTTTTATTAAATATAAAGAAATTTAAAAATAATTTTCATAAAATTTATAAATGAAATATAATAAAGTATTATTATGGCTCAAAGTAAAAAAAATACTAAAAAAAGTAGTCAAGAAAGTAAAAGTAAAGCTTCATCAAAAAAAGTTGATGCTAAAACTAATAAGACAAGTGCTTCGAAAAAGAAAAATGAACCAATTCAATCAAAGGTAAATCATGATTCTAAAAAAAAGCATGACACAACTAAATCAAAGGATAGTCATGATAAAAAGAAGCAACATGTTTCTCAAAAAGAAGTTCAACCAAACAATAATGTTTGGATGATGGTTGCAATGATATTAGGAATATTAATTATATTACTAGTAATTGCTCTTGGTGTAATGTATTTTGACCAAAACAATAAAACTAATGATAATAACAATGATGTTCCTACTAATAATGAGTCAAATGTACAATTACTAATTATTGAAGATCCTGAATGTATAAATTGTGAAGTTGATTTGTTTGTAAGTCAAGTTAAAGAAAACTTAATTCCTAACTTAGAAATAGAAAAGTTAGATTATGAATCACAATTAGGAGAAGCTATTTTAAGTGATATAAATGCTAAACAAGTTCCTGTTTATCTTTTTAGTACAAATTTTGACCAAAGAGATGATTGGACAGAGTTGAAAGAAGCTTTTGTGGAAGTAAATACTAATGAAGAAACTTATTATATGCTTAATCCTCAACTTATTCCAAATAAAGTATTAACTCAAGAACCTATTATTACAGATTCTGCAATTGTAATTGGAGATGAAAATGCACCTGTAACTTTAATTAAATTTACAGATTTTGAATGTCCTTATTGTGCAATTGCTGAAGGCAATAAAGAATTAGTTGAACAATTTAGTGCAGAAGCCCCTAACTATGTTCCTGCACTACCTAAAATTGAATCTGAATATATAGATACTGGAAAAGTAAAAATGGTATTTTATAATATGCCTGCTAATTCATTATCTGCTCATTTAGCAGGACTTTGTGCTAATGAACAAGGTGCTTTTATTGAATATTCACAATTATTATGGGATAAAAAAGATAATTGGGATACTAAAATTGATGAAGAGAGAATTAAATTATATAAACAATTTGCACAAGAAGTTAATCTAGATACAGATAAATTTGATGAATGTTTTGACAGTGAAAAATATATTCAACAAATTGAAGAAGAAAAGGCACTTGGTCAAGCATACGGAATTACAGGCACTCCTGCTTTTGTAGTTGGAACAACTTTAATTTCTGGAGCACAAGACTATAGTGTGTTTAAACAAATTATTGATGCAGAACTTGCTAAATAATTAAATTAAAAATGCTTAATTTATTTCTTTATTTTTTTTCTTTTTTATTTGGTCAATTAGGGTTTTTATTAGGAAATATAACTAAAGAAGAACATAATGAAATAAGTAAGTTTGTAGATTATTGTGTAAATATTTTAATAATCATTTTTTATGGTTTTATGCTTTATTTGTTTTCTTATAATTTCATAATTCTAAATATATATATTATTTTGTTAATTTCTCACATAATTATTTTATATAAAAATAAAAATAGTTTAGAAGAAATATTTAATGTTTTTTTATTATCAATAAGTTTTATACTTTTATTTATTACAAGTAAAAATATTTACTTTATTATATTATTAATTTTTGTCTTATTTTTAAAAAATTCTTTTAAAAAATATAACAAGAAAAAAGAAATAAAATTATTTATCATTTATTTAACTATTTTAATTATATACTTTTTATTCGATTATCTTTTAGGCAATATTTTATAACTTATAAATTATTATTTTTTATATGTTAATAATATTATTTGCTTTAGTAGATATACATACATTATTCGTATTAATTTTTCATGAGTATCTATCTAATTTATATGTTTTTTCTGGAGCATCGTTTGCAATATTAAAAGGGTTATTGTTCTTTTTACCATCAAGAGATTTATTTAGTTTGTTAGATATAATTTGTGGTTTTTTTATGTTATTTTTGTTAATTACTAATTTGCCTAATTTTATATGCTGGACAATTATAGTTTATTTAGTTTATAAAATTATTATGAGTTTTGGAGCAATCAAATAAATTACAAGTCTATCCCTTTTTTACATCCATAGTTTTTATCAAAATAATGTTTTTGACCTATTACTTCTATTTTGTACTTTGCAATTTCAATTATTTTTTTATTTGTTGTTCTTCCAGATATTAAAATTTGATTTTTTATTGATTTTAGAACTTTAATTATCTCTTCTTCTTTTAGTAATTTGGAATCGATTGTTGTGTTTAGTTCATCTGCTATTAATAAGTCTATTTGAAAAGAATTTTTTATTTCTAATAAACCCTTTTGAGCTTCTTTTATATCTTGAGGGATATTTGTATATCTAAATTCGTTATTTTCAATTCTAGATAAACCATAAGACTTATAATTAAAATTTAGCTTTGCCTTGTTGAGTTTTGTAAAAAAGTATTTTTCTCCATAAAAATCTCCACCTTTATCAAAATAAATAATTTGTAATGTTTGATTATTATTTTTAATATTATTGTTTATTAATTCTTTTATGGCTCTACCAAAAACATAAGTTGATTTTCCTTTTCCATTTCCATAGATATTTGTTATATTATTTCTCCCTTTAGGATTTTTTGTATACTTGTATTGGCTAATTAAATCGAATTTTTTTTTTATTGCATTAAATTCTTTTTGCTTTTTAAATACAAATATTATTTCTGTTTGTTTTTTTTTGTTTATTAAGATTTCATCAATTTGATTAATAGAAAGATGAGAAAATGAAAAATTATCAAATATTATTAAATCATTATTTTTTATGTAGTCCAAACAAAATGAATCGTAGTCAAAAAAATTTATATTTTTTAACAGATAAGCACTAAATGAATCAATTATTTGAAAAGCATTCCTTTTTGAATTTATATAAGTAATTTTTAAATTATGACCTATTGCTCTACACAAAATTCCCAATGCTACATTGGATTGCTTCTCTTGCTCTTCATCTAAATAGATGTGACTTAAACCTTTCCTATTATTCTTTTGTGCTTTCATATTCTTTTCTAAATTATATATATTATAAACTTTTGTTACATCTTTTTATAGGAAACTTTTTATTGAAAATATATTTCAATAAGTCATAATTAAATTATTTTATTAAAAAATGATAAATTGAAAATTAGAAAATTAAATATTCAAATTAAAATATTAATGATAGAATTAAAAGAAAAAATTAATAGAGAATATTTATAAAGATGCTATTGTTTATTTATTATATGAAAAAGGGTTTATCTGAAAAATTAAAATTTAGAAAATTAATTAAACAATTAAAGGAATATCGTGGGAGACATACTGAATTTGTTAGTGTTTATATTCCTAGTGGATATGATTTAACAAAAATAATTAATCAACTTCAAGATGAGCAAGGAACTGCAACAAATATTAAAGATAAAAATACTTCTAAAGCAGTAATAACTGCCCTTGAAAGAATGATTCGAACATTAAAAACTTATAAAGAAACCCCTGAAAATGGTCTTGCTATTTTTAGTGGAAATGTTTCAGACAAGGAAAATGTTGCAAACTGTCAAGTTTTTGAAATAGAACCGCCTGAACCTTTAAATTTAAAATTATATAGATGCGACCAAAAATTCTTAACAGAACCACTTGAAGAGATTGATGCAAGTGAAACTACTTATGGTTTAATTGCAGTAGATAAAGGAGAGGCAACTGTTGGATTACTAATTGGTTCTTCAATTAAAGTTATCAAAAATATGCATTCAAATGTTCCTGGGAAACATAAAACAGGAGGTCAAAGTGCACAAAGATTTGAAAGAATTAGAGAAGGAGCTGCTGTTGAATTTTATAAAAGAGTTGCAGACTGTATGATTCAAGAATTTACTTTTATGAAAAATTTAAAAGGTATCATTATTGGAGGACCTGGAACGTCTAAAAACAATTTTATTAGTGGAAATTATGTTAATGAAGATTTAAAAAAAAAGGTTATTGGAGTCAAAGATATTACATATACTAACACTTCTGGATTATATGAATTATTTGATAAATCTGCTGATATATTAAAAGATGATGAAGTTATGACTGAGAGAAATAATTTACAAACTTTTTTTGAAACATTAGCAAAAGATTCTCATAGAGTAGTATATGGATTTGAAAATACTAAATCAGCTTTAGAGATGAATGCAGTTGATAAATTAATTATTATTGATATTATGATTTCTGATGAAGATTTAAGAGCTTTTAGTGATTTGGCTGATAATTCTGGAACCGAATTGATATTAGTAACTGATAAAACTCCTGAAGGTGTTCAGTTTAAAGCATTAACTGGAATTGGTGCTATTTTAAGATTTCCTATTCATAATTAAAATTTAGAAGAAATTGTTTTTAAAAATTAAAAATTGTTCTTAATTAATTATTAAAAGAACAAACAAAAACGCATTGTTTTGTACACATTTGAGCATCTGGATCATGTCTACAAGCTGAAGCACAACTGTTATAATTACCACCTAATTCTAAACAAATATTTTCACTAATTCCTTCACATTCTTGAAAGTCTTCTATCCATTTTCCATTATTATTTTCACATGCTAATTTTAAATCTTGATTATTTTCATTATTATCAGAGTTATCATCAGTTTGATTATTATTATCAATATTACTATTATTGTTATTATCTAAATTTAAATCTTGACTACAACCTACAAATATTATTAAAGAACTTATTAATAATAATGTTATAATTTTTTTTACCATTGTAATTATTATTAAATCATTGTTTATTTATAAAAATATTTTTAATTTCCAATGAAGTTGAAGTTATTGAAAAGGGATGAAGAGCTCAAGAGACTAAGAGCTTAAGAGCTCAAGAGCCAAAGAGACAGTGGGCACTTTTAGCACTTTAGCACTTCAGCACTTAGGCACTTCACCACTTAGGCACTTAGGCACTTAGGCACTTAGGCACTTAGGCACTTCAGCACTTAGGCTATAAATTCAAATCTTTGAACTTCTTTACCATCAATTTTTTTCTTAGATAAAAACATAGAAAGTGGTCTTGCCCATAAAGATTGGTTTCCAAATTGTTTAGATTCATACAAAGCTTTGTATATAACTAATTTTTCAAGTGTCTCACTATGCCTTGCAACACCAATAACTTCATAATGATTTCCTTTATAATGCTTATATTTTCCCAATCTAATTTCTTGATTTTCCATAATAATATAAAATATATTTTGAATATATATAAACTTTTAGATTTTATTTTTTAATGATGATAAGATATTTTATTTTACCGATTATTAATATTAATTAATATAAAATTCGTAAAAAATTATTGAAATTTGAAATTTAAGTCATTTTAAAACATAAGAAAACTTATTGTAAAAAAAATTATTTTTTTAAAATGTTATTTTTAGGAGCATTACAAAACATATCGTAACAACATCCAACACCTTTATCTTTCATATTTTTAGATTTATCTATCATTGCTCTTTGAAATTTTATTCCTGCAAATCTGTTTATATGTCTAAATGTTTCTTCTTTTGAAACACCTTTTTCTTCTAATAATTTAAAATAAGCATTAAAGTTTGCATCTTCATAAGGGCCTCTACATCCAACACATCCATAACCTTCCATAGGACACATAACAGAACAATTTCCAAATGTAATAGGTCCTAAACATTCTTTTCCTTCTTCCAATAAACAACCTCTTTCTCTTAAATTACATTCGTAACATATGGGTTTTTGGTAAATTTTAAATTCTTTTCCTAAAAGTTCTGATTTAATAAATTGTAAAAATTCTATTTTATCCATAGGACATCCTCGAATGTAACCATCTACTGTTACAAATTCATCAATTGGTTTTGGGTCTAAACTTTTTAATTCTTTTAATTCATCAGAATTATAAACTGTTAATTCAATATTTTTATTGTTTATAAAGTTTTTAATTGCAGGAACACATCCATCTGTTGCACATGAACCAATTGCAATTAATTTGTTTGTTTTATTTCTATAATTTTTTAATTCTTCTAAATCTTTTTCATTGACGACTACTCCTTCTAAAAATATAATATCAAAATCATTATCCATAATATTTTTTTCGTTTGTAACTGGAAATGCTTTTAAATCAATTGCTCCTAATATATCAAATAATTCTTTTTGATATATAATATTTAAATGACATCCCATACAACCTGTTATACCAAAAATACCTACTTTTAATTTTTTTTCTGGAACTCTTTGTGGTAGTGTCATTTTAATCAGTATACTCCTCCATTTCATCATATCTAAAGACTGGTCCATCTGTACAACAATATTTATCATTAATCATACAATGTCCACATCTACCTACTCCGCATTTCATATGTCTCTCTTCACTAAAAAATATTTGATCTTTATTAAATCCATTTTCTAATAATTTTTGACATGTCATTTTAATCATAATGGGTGGACCACAGACTATTACTATTTTATTTTCATTAGATTTTATTGATGTACTATCATTTAATAAATCAGTTACAAAACCTTTTTGATATGGTTGTGTATTTTCATCTTCACTTAATGCAATATTTAAATTCATTGATTTATCTGTCCATTCTTTAAAATCTTTTTGAAATAAAATATCTTCTTTTGTTCTAAATCCAAAAAAAATATCTACATTATAAAATTTTCCTCTATTATTTTTAATATATTCTATAACACCTCTAACTGGAGCAGTTCCACAACCTCCACCAATAATAATGATGTTGTTATCGTAAAAATGTTGCATATTATATCCATTACCATATGGACCTCTAATCCCTAAAACTTCACCTTTTTTTAAACCACATATATGTGAAGATACATTTCCTACTGCTCTTACTGAAATTTCAAAGTATTTATCATTATAAGAGCAAATAGAAATTGGTGCTTCACCTATACCTAAAATGCTTGCTTGTATAAATTGTGCAGGATTATGTTCGATTGGAACATTAAATCTTAACAAATATTCATCTGAAGTTTGTTTTGTTATTTCGTCTACTTTATAAAATTTTACATCATTTTCACTTAATAATATATTCTTTGATAAACTTTTCTTTTCATCTATTAAAAAATTTATATCACTCATTTTGTTTCTACCTCTAATTTGTTTATTAGTTCTATCCAATCAATTTTTGTAGGACATCCTCTAATACATCTACCACATCCTGTACACATTACCATATTAGTTTTCTTCTTGAAATAATCAAGTTTATGATAAAATCTATGTTTAAATCTTTTTAATCTTTCATCTCTAAAAACATTGTTTCCAGCAACTAATGTAAAATCTCTATACATACATGAATCCCATTTTGAAATTCTTTTTCCAGACACTAAATCTAAATTAACTTCATCTTCAATATCAAAACATAAACAAGTAGGACATAAACTTGTACAATTTCCACAACTTAAACATTTTGTTGCTCCTTTTTGCCAGATATCATCTCTATTGAAATATTTTGCAATATCTATAGTTAATAATTTGTTTTTGCATCTTGGAATTTGAGGAGAGTAGTTTGTATCAGTGTCTAATTTCATATTATTTACTATTTCTAAACCTTTAAGAGATCCGGTTTTTATATGAAAATATTTTCCTCTATCAAATAAACATAAATCATAATAATTTTCTAAATTCAAACTATCACAAAAACAATATTCATCAATAGGTTTGTCACACCATAATCCTATTAATAATAAATTTTTTCTTCTTTGTTCATAATTTTCATGTTTTGGGTTTTGTTTTAAAAATAAAACATCATTTATTCTAAATGAATTTAAATCACATAATCTTAATCCAAATAATACTTTTTTTTCATTATCTTGTGATTTGATTATTTGATTATTATTAAATTCAAATAAAATATCTTTTTGTTTTAAAACATGCTTTTTTGCACTATACCAACTAAGACCTTCAAATGTAATATCTTTAGGATTATTAAATTCTTCAAGATGAATCCAATTATTTTTATTGGTAGGCGCATAAACTTTTCCAAATTCTTCTAAGTATTTGAGAAATTTATTGATTTTTTTTTTGGGTAATTTATATCCATTTATATTTTCAAAAGACATTTTAATAATATATATTTTATTGCATATAAAAGAATTGATTAGTATTAAAAAGGAGTGAAGTTTTAATTAGTTTTTTAAAATGTGTTAAATGAGATTATTCAAAAGATATAAAAAATATAAATTAAAAAAATAAAGCACTTACTTACCAGTAACATTGAATTGTGAAAAAAATATGTTTTATTTATACTATTTTTAAATTTAATTTAAAATTTTTATAGGAACTTTTTTATAATTAAAATGAGTCAAATATTTGCAAAATGGATAGTAAAAATTTAACAGAAAAAAAAGAACAACCAACTTTTAAAGTTAAAGTAGCAAATATTGACCTTGCAGTTTGGAGCAATGAAAATGATTCAGGAAATCAATATTTTAGTGTATCATATAATAAAAATTATCTTGATAAAAATAAAGAATGGCAAAAAACTAATCATTTACTTGTAAATGATATTCCTAATCTTCAAGTTGCACTACAAAAAGCATATGAAGGAATTAAAGTTAAAAATTAATTTTATAACAAATATGTGCTTATTTTTATAAATCATATTTTATTTTTTATTTTATGCATTATTATTTATGTTTAACTTCAGTTTGTAATTTGAATTGTAGATATTGTCAAGGAAAGTCTGTTGAAGATTTTATGAGTTATGATGAGAGTTTAAATTATGAATTTGATATTCCAAATGTAAGTAAAATAAAAATAGATGATTTAATTAATTTTTCAAAAGATGATGATAATTTTGTTTTGACTTTTTATGGTGGTGAACCTTTATTAGAGATTAATAAAATAAAAGAAATTATTAATAGAGTTCCTGCAAAGGATTTTATGATGCAAACAAATGCTCAAGATTTAAATAAATTATCTATTAACTATTTAAATAAGATTTCTACTATTTTAGTTTCAATAGATGGCACAAAAAAACATACTAATTTTCAAAGAGGAAATAAAGTGTATGAAAATATAATTTCTAATGTAAAAAAGGTTTCTAAGGATGGATATAAAGGTGAAATTATTGCAAGGATGACTGTTGATGAAAAATCTAATATTTATAAAAATGTTACCCATTTATATGATAATTTAGATTATTCTTTTTCTTCTATTCATTGGCAAATAGATGCTCAATTTTTTCAAGAAGATTATAAAGCAAGAAATTTTAAATATTGGTTAGATAATGATTATAAACCTAATTTAAAGAAACTTATTTTTTGGTGGTTAGAGATAATTAAAAATACTAAAAAAGTTCCTAGAATTTATCCGTTTGTAGGAATTGTTTATTCACTTTTAACACAAGAAAAGTCATTGATGAGATGCGGAGCGGGGCATAGTTGTTTAGGTATACAAACTAATGGAAAAATTGTTGCATGTCCAATTTCTGCTGGTTATAAACCACTTTATATGGGAGATGTTTATAATTCTACTTTATTGGATGTTAAAAAAAATAAAATGTTTGTTAATAAACAATGTTTAAAATGTTCAATTTTAGATATTTGTGGTGGAAGATGTTTGTATGCAAATAAAACTCAACTTTGGGGAGAAAAAGGTTATAATGAAGTTTGTGAGAGTATTTTTTATTTAGTTGACAATTTAAAGTCTATTATTTCTGAAATAGATAAGATGATTCAAAAAAAAGAAATAGAAATAGAGGATTTTAATTATCCAAGATATAATGGATGTGAAATTATTCCTTAAAGATTTTAATTTGAAATTTTTTAAAGAAAATAAAAAGATAATATACTTATATTAAATTATTCTTTTTGTAATAATATTTGAGATTTTGTTTTTGAATTACTAAATATTGAATTAATTCCTAAAATTTCTGTGAAAGATTGTTGTGGTGCATAATCAACAGCAATTGCATTTAGTGATTGGACTTCTTCTTTTATATCTGAGAGTATATCTGGATAGTAACCTATTTCATCTATAAATCCTATTTCTTTTGCTTGAGTTCCTAAAAAAATTTCTCCTGTTGAATAATTTAAAACTTTGTCATAAGTCATATTTCTATTCTTGGCAATATGTGTTATAAAATTTTGATGTATTTCTTTTAATAAATTATCAATTATTTTTTCT
Source organism: Nanobdellota archaeon (assembly GCA_048625195.1). Lineage (GTDB taxonomy): Archaea > Nanobdellota > Nanobdellia > Woesearchaeales > UBA583 > UBA583. The sequence goes on from JBMCRE010000006.1 coordinate 47,303, forward strand.
TCTTTAAGTGTTGGTTCTCTAAAAGCTGACCCCATATCTTTGTGCTCTCCTGCTGTATATCTTCTATAAGTGATATTATATTCTTCAATTAAATCTTCAAAGCCAAATCCTACTGAAGTAACTCCTATACTACCAAGTGTTGACATTGAAGATGAATATATTTTATCTGAACTTACTGCAATCCAAAATGCACCTGATGCACCAATATCATTTATTAATGCATAAACTGGTTTTACTTGTTTTAATTCGTCTATTGCTTGTGAAATTTCATCTGATGCAACTGCACTTCCACCTGGAGAGTTTATATCTAAAATTACTCCTTTAACACTATTATCATCTTTTAAATCTCTTAATATATCAGCAATCTCTCTTGATGATATAGAAGTTTGTGTTAATGTAGATGTTTTTTGTGTCATTATAGCACCTTGTATTGGAACTACTCCTATTTTTGGAGTTAGTAAATATGTTATAGAAGAGATTATACTACTTATTATAAATACTATTAACAATAAAATTATTATTGACTTTAAATTTAATCTTGATCTTCTTTTTTTATAATAAATCGCTTTTGGTGGTTGTTTACCATTTTTATCATTTTCGTCTTGAAGTTTTACATAGTCTACCATATTAATTAAATATTATTTGAAATTTATAAAACTTACCAATTATTTAAAATATTCTCTAGCTTCTTATCTTTTGATTGAATAATTCAATCAATTTTCACATTATATATTTATTTTCATTTAAGTTTTTTTATTATTTTTTTGTCAATAATCAATTTTTATAATTAATTTAAAACTCTATATCTCTAATTTCTATACTGTATTATATAAAAACAGAAATTGTTATTAATGGCAACTTATATAAATTATTATAAATTATAATATGTAATGGTAGATGCTGGAATGATAATCTTTTTTAGTCTCTTTATAGGTTTTATAATGTTTATTGTATTTTTAACAAGGTTAGGTTTTAAAAGAGAAGCAGAGCGAACAGAAGATATTAAAAATTTTGCTATTTCTAGAGGATTAGATTTTTATGAAAAAGAAGATGGTAATTTTGTAAACGTAAAAAAAGATTTTTCTTTATTTATGTATGGTAGAAGACAAACAGTTAAAAATATTATTATTAAAGATAAATTGTTAATTTTTGATTATTCATACTATATCTCAACTGGTAAAGGTGGTAGTGTTAAATATTTTACTGTTGTTGAAAAAAAATTAACAAACGATGTTCCTAATTTTATAATAAAGAAACAAAAAAAAATTCATAGTTTATTAAAGAAGGTAGGATACCAAGATATTGATTTTAAGGAAAACCCTAATTTTTCTTCTAAATATGTATTGCGTGGTCAAAATGAAAGTATGATTAAAAGTTATTTTAATACACAAAGATTAAAAGATTTTGAAAATTTACATATAAAAAATAAAATTGAAATTAAAGATAATGTATTAATTTGCTATGTTAAAAGAATTCAATTAAAGAATTATCCTGAGTTTATTGAAGAAATAAATAAAATTATTAATGCTTTAGAAAAATAAAATTTATTAAATGAATTTTTATTATTATATGAAAGAATAAATAACTTGTTTTTTTAGTTATTTTTATAAACGAAGTTGTATTTATTATTTTAATCTCATTAGTTGAGGTTTATGATACCAAATAATTAAAAATTATTTATTAAACATAAAAATGGTAGAAATCGATGAAAAACAAGGATTTTCAATTATTCAAAAAGCAAAAGAAACCGGTAGTGTAAAAATCGGGGTTAATGAAGTTACAAAATCAATTGAAAGAGGACAAGCAAAATTAGTTTTTTATGCAAATGATGTTAGTCCAAAAGAAATTGTAGCACATCTTCCTGGAATTTCTAAAGAAATGAATATTATTTGTGTAGAATTAGGAAATAAAACTGAATTAGGTTCAACAGTAGATATTAAAGCTACAACTGCTATTGCTATTACTGATGGTGGTACTGCTAAGGCTGAAATTCAAAAACTTAATGAAGAAAATAAAAAAAAGTCTAAAGAAACACAAGATTCTAAAAAAGAAGTAAAGAAAGAAAAAGATTCTAAAGAAGGTTCTAAGAAAGAAGTAAAAGAAGAAAAAGTTTCTAAAGAAGATAAAACTCAGGAGAGTGAAAAATAATTAGTTGAAAATGGCTAAAGCAAAAAAAGTTACTGTTTCACAAAGTATACCGGGCAATGTAGAAAGCGTTGTTGGAAATGCTAGTGCCAAAGGTGGAGTTACTCAAGTTAGAGTTAAAGTTTTAGCAGGTAGAGATGAAGGTAAAATAATTACTAGAAATGTAAGAGGACCTGTTAGAGTTGGAGATACCTTAATGATGACAGAAACCGAATATGAAGCTAGAAAAATTTTCAAAAAAAAAGGAGGAAGTAAGAATGGTTAATTGTTCATTTTGTGGAAAAGAAGTTAAAAAAGGTTCTGGTAAGATGTTTGTAAGGGATAATGGTCAAATTCTCTATTTTTGTAAATCTAAATGTGAAAAAAATATGTTAAAATTAAAAAGAGATGCAAGAAAGTTTAAATGGACAAACTTTTATTCAAAAGGAGAATCTGTTCAAGTTGATCCTAAACAAACAAAACAAAAACAAATAAAAACAAGAAAGAAAGAAAATGGGAAGAATTAAAAGTACTTTTGTTAAAACTTCTGCAAAAAAAATTTATAAAAAAGCTCCACAAGAGTTTTGTGAAAATTTTAACAAAAATAAAGAAATTGTAGAAAATTATGCAAATATACCTTCTAGTAAATTAAAAAATACTATAGTTGGATATATTACAAGATTAAAAAAACAAGATAAAGTAGAGTAATTTTTTATTTCTATACTAAATTATTCATTTTGTAATGAGTGCAAAAAGTTTTAAATTTATTTATTTTAAATTAAGTATGATAGATTTGTTTCCTTTTACAATAGGTTTTATTATATATTTATTTTTTAATATAATTACATTTAAAGTTTATTCAAAAAAAGAAGAAACAATAAATAAGGTAATATTGTTTTTAATATACGTTTATTATACTATTTTAGCTGCATATGTTATTCAATTAGTAGATTATAGTATAATTTATAAAAACTATGTTGAAATTATTATTCAAATTGTATTATTTGGTATAGCAGGAGGATTATTCATGATTCATTATTATATTAGTCATCTTAAACCTATGAATGAAAAGTATGATACGAAATTTAATTTGTAAAATTGTCATTATTATTTTTTTGTAAAAATTGTTTAATTAATTTACCTTGAATATTATTAATTGAATAATTGTGAGAATCTATTTTAAGATTTTTAATCCACTTGATATATTGCTGTTTTTGATTATTATTTAATTTTTTAAAAATCTCAACAGTTATACATTTAAAGTTTACATCACAATGTCCCCATCTTAAATCTTTTTTGCTTAAAAATCTAAATTCTGATTTTGGAATTATTTTATTAATTGAAATATGAAGTGGGCATGCATATAGACCATTTCTAAATTTTACTAAATTAGAACAAATTCCTGATTTCTTAACTTTCCAACTATCTCTACTAAATCTTTCTCTAAAATTGTATAAGTTAAATTTTGTGTGTAATATTAATTTCTTAAAATCTTTTGTATTATCTTGAATGTCTTTTATAATATCTTTTTTGTCTGTATAATTTCTTCCACAGCAACCATAACAAGAAAGTTTTATATCTGGCATTTGACAAATTGCATATTCTTCTATATTTTTATTTTTTAAAGTCATAAATCTGTTATGTTATTTAAATATTACCGTTTTTGTTTAATTTTTCTGCTGCAATAATATCATCTATTCTTAAGATCATTGAAGTTATTTCTGTTGCACTTTTTATAGCTTGTGATTTAACATCAATTGGTTCTATTATTTTATTTTTAATTGTATCATCTACAACTCCAATAAAGCCATCTAATCCTGATTTTTTTTTATTTTTCTCGTGATTTGATATTAATTTTGCAATAGTTTCTATTTCGTCAAATCCACTATTTTCACAAAGTGTTTTGGGAATTGAAAGAAAACTATTGGCAAAATATTCAACAATTAATTGTTCTTTTCCTTCTAATGTTTTAGAATATTTAACTAGTTCTTTATATAATTCTATTTCTATTGCACCACCACCTGCTACAATTCTTTTACTTTTTAAAAGAACATTTATATCTCCTATTGCATCTTGAGTTGCTCTTTCTATTTCATCTAATATATATTTTGTTGATGCTTTTAAAAATAAAGTTGTTGCTTTTGGATTTTTTAAACCTTCAATAAATAAATAATGTTCATCTAGTATCTCTTTTACTTCAATATTTTGTGCATTACCTAGATTATTTTTTGTTAAATCATCAATTGAATTAATTATTGGTTTGCATAATGCTTTTGACAATTTATTCATATCGGATTTTCTTGTTCTTCTTATTGCCATAATATTTGATTTTGCTAAATAATATGCAACACTATCATCTATTCCTTTTTGACAAATAACTAAGTCTACTCCTATTTCTTTAATTTTATATGCAAGCTCTTTTAGATAATCGTGTTCTTGTTGTAAAAAAATTTGATAATCTTGTGATGTGTTTATTGATATTTTTGCATCAGTGTCTAATTCTCTTACTTCGAGTGGAAAATCTATTAGTAATATTTTGCCTTGTTTTTTTATAGTTGGCATATTAGGATTTATAAGTTTTTTATCTACTGCAAGACCATTTAAAACAAAACTATCTGATGTATCTCCACCTGTTAATTTGTGAATTTTGATAGAATCTTTAGGTATATAATTTTTTTCTTTTACATATTTTGTTATATCATAAATTATTTTTGATAATGTTTCTTTTGCTTGTTCTGCTACTTTTCCTGTCATTGCAGTTTCACAAATATCACGAATAACTTTCTCGTTTTCAATATTAATTTCCATAGAATTTTCTTTTAATATTTCTAATGATTTTTGTGATGCTTTTTTGTATCCTTTAATTATAAGTGTTGGGTGAATCTTTTTTCTAAATAGTTCTTGTGCGTTTGACAACATTTCTCCACTTAAAATGACTGCTGTAGTTGTTCCATCTCCTACTTCACTCTCTTGAGTTTTTGCAACTTCTACAAGCATTTGAGCACCAGGATGGTTAATTTCCATCTCTTTTAGTATTTTTACACCATCATTTGTAATAATAGTATCTCCTAAATTATCTATTAACATTTTATCCATCCCCATTGGACCAAGAGTGGTTTTTATTATTTGTGCAACAGCTTTTGTAGCTTCAATATTTGAATTTAGAGCATCTATACCTTTTGTTCTTGTAGTTGTATCTTCTAATACTCTATTATTGTTATTGTTCATTTTAATTAAAATAAAGTTAATTAAGTTTATAAGTTTTATTGATTTGAGAGTTTTATTTGGTTTTCTGAAATTATTTCTAGTCATCTAATTATATTGCTTTATAAGTTTTATTTTAAATTGTAAAATTAAATTTAATTGCGTAAAAGAAATAAAAAAATGATAATATTAAATGAGGTAAAAAAATAATAATTATTTTAGAATTTTATAATCCTAAGTATTTGAATAATTCAAAAATTAAAAATGCTGGCCATACTAATGCTTTTAAAAAACCTATTAATATATTAACAAATCCTGAAGAAGTTGTTATATAATATATTAATGCTCCTATGAATCCTAATCCATAAATGATTGGAGGATTTGTACAGTTGTTATCTTTACCTCTAGTACATACATTTTCTTTCCAGTTTTCTTTTTTGTTTTTTTCTTTTATATTTTGTTTTTCTTCCATAATATAATATATTGTATATTATATATAAATATTTAGTTTTTTTAGTTTTGGATAAAAGTGTCATGTATTTATAAACCATCACTATTTATCATCCAACAACTCAAAGATTAAATATAACTATATCATAAATATGAGAATTTGTGACCAATTTGACTGGAGAAGTGCAAAAATACGTAGTTATCCTTGTTATAATCCTCTAAGAGCTAAAATTTGAACAAAAAAATTATGTTATTTTATTATAAATTTAAGAATTGTTTAAGTGACCAATTTTATTTGGTGCAAATAAATCTAACTCAAAATAATTGCATGTTAATTCTTCGTTTTTTTTAATGTTTTTAATAGTAACGGTATATGATTCTTTATAGTTTTCTGACGTTTCTTTTGTGTTTGGATTTGAGGAATGATTAAAGAATTTAGCATTATCTATACAATAAACGATTCTTTGATCTTTTTTATTTTTATAACCATATTTTATTATATCTTTTTTAATTGGTTCGGGTAATTGTAATAATTCTTCTTGAGAAAAATTTCTGTCATATCCTTTATGAAACTTCCAAATCTTTTTTCCTTTTGGTATATCTTCTTTTGAAAAAATTCCTATCCCATGTATTTTACTTTCTTTCAAGTAGGTTTCTATTAACATCATATAATTTATTAAAAGAGAATCTTTTTAAATTTTTCTAAATGTTAGAAAAAAAAATTGATTAATTTAAAAATCGGATTTTAGTTTATTATGCTTGTTGCTATAAAAATTTGTATTTAATTTAAGAGACAACTTCAAGAAACAAAGTTGTAAGTGTAAATGTGTGTAGTATCAGGTCTTATCCTTTTCTTTCTTTTATTTTTATTATATCCTTTTTACATTTTAGCTAATAAAAAATTATTTCATTTAAAATCGGAATTTAGAGAAGTTTTACAACGAAGAGAAAAATTTGGAAAATGCCAAGCTTAGGCATTTCTCTTTAAAATGCTGTTAATTGCTCCGAGCAGATAGGCGAGAACGCAACGTGGTTGAAGAGCGAAGTGACGAAGAAGTTGATAGTTAAAAATTTCTTTTAGTATATTATGGCTCCAATTATAATAAGTAGATCAATCATTATTAATGAACCATACATAATAATAAGCGGTTTTTCTTTATGAATAATGCCATACAATGTCATTATTACAACAATCAACAAATAGGAAATCCAAGTTATTAATGAAATACCTGAGGCATCTTTGAAAATCCAAATTTGAATTAATTGAGGCAAGGTTACAATTGGACTAGCAATTCCAGCAATATATGCTAGTTTCTCAATAGTATTGTTGAATAAACCTGGTTTTTTCTTATGAAGATGATGCATTGCTTTACTTGTTTGAGCCATAATCATTATTAAAGAAATGTTATATATAAAACTTTTGTAAAATTTTTAACTATCAATTGTAATTAACAGAACACTTTAAAGAAGTTTTTCATAATGAAATGGATAAAAATTTGGGAGAAAACTACAAGTTTCTGGAATCTCTAAATCCTTGTTAAATGAGGTGAGGAGCGAGAGCGACGAAAGTGCAACGGTCGGCGAATCCGAAACCCGAAGAGTTAGGTTTATTTTTTATTTAATAATTTCAAGACCAATGCAATTGTAATATAAATTACTACACATCCTCC
>JBMCRE010000007.1:0-49241 GCA_048625195.1 Nanobdellota archaeon
AAATAAATAAATAAATAAATAAATAAATAAATAAATAAATAAATAAATAAATAAACTTCTAAAAATAAAAAATATAAAAAAAATTAAAAACTACTCATCTGTGAATTAGTGACCCGCCCCAGATTTGAACTGGGGACCACTCGATTATCAGTCGAGCATTCTAACCGGGCTGAACTAGCGGGTCAATAGTTATAAATAAAAACTACTTTATTTAACTTAAACGCCTTATGCAGGACTCGAACCTGCGACACCACGGTTAACAGCCGTGTGCTCTACCTACTGAGCTAATAAGGCATTAATCTAATAGTATAAAAGAAAATTGCCTCAATTTATAAAGTTTTTTATTGCTCCCATTATAAACTAAAATACTTGAAAAACTAAATAGTATCAATATCTATATCACGATACTCAAAATTTTCTAAATTTTTATTAAACAATAAATCAAAATTACTTTTATCTTTAGATAAAATATAAGCTGTTCTCATAAATAAAGTTTCAGTTGTTAAATTCATACCATGACCATAAACCCCTAAAGACTTAAGTTTTCTACCAGGAGAATAAACATTTAGATTACTTACACCAAAAGTAGTTTGAACACCAATTATAACCTTAACACCATTTTCTATCAAACTTTTTATACTCTCAAGAATATCCAAATGCAAATTAGTAAATTCATCTATTTGTGATATAGGTATATGTCCCAAACCAGTTCCTTCAATTATAACAGCATCACAATTCTTATAAAAATCTACCTCACTTGGAAACATCGATGGATGAACTTTTAAAAAAGCAATTTTCAACTTTGGATTATATTTTTGTATTTTTACATTATTCTGAAGATTCTCAGTATGATTATCAACAAATAATTCATCTCTAATTATTTCTATTTTTGAATTCAACAATTTTGCAGCTGGCAAATAATTAACTTGAACAAAAGCATTTCTTTTAGAAGAATGCATTTTTTTAGCATTAATACCATCAAGAATAAAAAACTCATTGTCACTAATATTACTATGCATACAAATACCTACTCTTGAAAACTTTTTTTTTAACTTAAAATTCTCAACTATAAAACTCACTGCAGCATTTAAATTAGAATATGCATCAGAAGAAGGTCTATCAGAAGATCTTTGAGCTCCTACCAATAATACTGGTATATTTAAATTTTCTAAAGCATAACTTAAAGCTGCACTAGTATAATGCATAGTATCTGTTCCATGAGAAATAATTATACCATCACTATTAGCATTAACAGCTTTTTTAATTTCATCCAACATAATATTAAAATGTTCAAAACGCATATCATCTGATGCCATATTTCTTATCATCTTACTATTAATATTAGCAATACTATTTAGTTCAGGAAACAAATTAAGTAATTCTTTAGGTTCAAACTTAGAGCTAACAGCACCTGTAGTATAATCAATTTTTGATGCAATTGTTCCACCAGTATGTAAAATAGTCACTTTAGGTAATGATTTATTTTTTTGTAAACTTTTTACTGTTTTTTTTGCTTGAGATTTAACTTCTTTTTTAGATAATACTGTCACTTGAGATTTTTTCAAAATTGCATTATAACCACTATCAAGCTTTAATGTTAAAAACTCATCATCTTCTTTTATTAATTTCCCACTTATACTCTCACCTTTAAAATTTACATCTAATACATAATCCATAAAATATAATAAATTAATTATTTTATATATGTTTTGATTTAATCTCTAAACAAAACAAATGTAAATCCTTTTTCATCTATAATCTCAGAATCTAACTTGTTAGCAAAATCTTTTGCAATCTCTTTAATTTTATCCTTACTCTCAATATTCATCATTTTTATTTTTACAATATTATGAGCCTCTAAATAATCGTCAATACTTTCAATAAAATTATTTGTAATACCCAATTTACCTATATTAAATTGAGGTTTTAAATTGTTAGCTATCTTTTTTAATTCTTTTTTTTCACCACTATTCATACATAATAAAATTAATCACAAATTTATAAATTTATAGTCAAATATTCCAAAAAATCACTTTACATCAAAAATCTTAAAAACAAAAAAATATATATAATATATAACATTAATAAATATAATATATAATATTAATTTTTATTATACTAATTAAAATATCAATAAAATATCAACAACAAAATGTCAATCAATAAAAAGAAACAAGAACTCTCAATTACAGTAAAAAAAGAAGATGATATATCAAACTGGTATACTCAAGTAATTCAAAAAGCAAACTTAATGGATTACACAAAAGTCTCTGGTTGTATTGTTTTTAAGCCAAATTCTTATCAAATCTGGGAAAAAATACAAGATTTTTTTAATAAAAAAATTAAAAAATCTGGGGTACAAAATGTTTATTTCCCATCATTAATTCCTGAATCACTTCTAACAAAAGAAAAAGAACATGTAGAAGGATTTACACCAGAAGTTGCATGGGTAACACATGCAGGAAACACTAAATTAAAAGAACGCTTAGCAATCAGACCAACTTCTGAAACAATAATGTACGATAGTTATAATAAATGGATAAAATCTTACAGGGACCTACCACTTAGATACAACCAATGGAACAACATTGTAAGATGGGAATTTAAACATTCAACACCTTTCTTAAGAAACCGTGAATTTCTTTGGCAAGAAGGACACACAGCTTTTGCAACTCAAAAAGAAGCAGATGATGAAGTATTAGAAATTTTAGAATATTATTCACAAATTTATGAAGAACTCTTAGCAATTCCTGTTGATAAAGGAAGAAAATCTATTGGAGAAAAATTTGCTGGTGCAAACTATACAACAACAGTTGAAGGAATAGCTCAAGATGGTAAATCTATACAAGCAGGAACTTCACATCAATTAGGTCAAAATTTTGCAAAAGCATTTGATATATCTTTTTTAGATAAAAACCAAAAAAAACAATTTGTATGGCAAAACAGTTGGGGATTATCAACAAGAACTATAGGAGCAATGATTTTAGTACACGGAGACAATAAAGGACTTATTGTTCCTCCAAATGTGGCAAATAATAAAATAGTAATAATACCATTACTATTCAAAGGCAAAGAAGAGAAAGTTCTTAATTTTACTGACAAATTAAATAAACAATTAGAAGAATTTAATCCTATCTATGATACAGATCCAAAAAGTTCTGCAGGATTCAAATTTAACCAATATGAAATCCAAGGAATACCCCTTAGAATAGAAGTAGGCCCAAAAGATATAGAAAACAATCAAATTACAATTGTTCAAAGAGATACATGTAAAAAAGAACAAATACAAACCAATAAATCAACAAATTTAAATTTAACAATACAAAAAATGTTAAAAGACATGCACAATAGATTATATAATAAAGCAAAAAAAATGATGGATGATAAAACTATCGAAGTAAATAACATAAATGATTTCAAAAAAGCAATCAATGAGAAAAAAAGATGCCTTGTTCCATGGTATGAAAGTATAGAAAGTGAAGATGAAATAAAAGAATTAACTGGAGCTAGTACATCTTGTATACCCTTCAAATACAATAATAAATCACTTGAAGGAATAAAATGTTTTTATTCTAATCAACCTGCAACATGTTGGGCATTTTTTGCTAAATCAAATTAATTTTCTTTTATTTTTTAATTCCTTTAAAGTAATTCTATTTTCATAAATATTAGAAAACATAATCAAAAATATATGGTTGAAAGAATAATAGAACAAATCATGAATAAAGCAAAAACATATCCTAAAAAAATTGTTTTTCCTGAAGGAGAAGATGACAGAATACTTCAGGCAATAGCTCAAATTAAACAAGAAAAAATTGCAATACCTATTGTATTAGGAGATTACGATAAAATCAGATGGAGAGCTGGTGAATTACATTTAAATTTTGATGAAATTGAAATTATTAATCCAGAAAATTCTGACAAACTAGATTCCTACATAGATACTTTTTATGAATTAAGAAAAAATAAAGGAATAGATTATGAACAAGCAAAAGAAACAATGAAAGATTATTCTTATTTTGCAACAATGATGGTTCATTTAAATGATGCAGACGGATTAGTTTCTGGAGCATCACATTCTACTGCAAATACTTTAAGACCTGCTCTACAAATAATAAAAACTAAAGAAGGTCATAATATTGCTTCAAGTTATTTTATTATGGTTATTGAAGATAAAACATATTTCTTTGCAGATTGTGCTTTTGTTGTAAATCCAAATGTAGAACAATTAAGTGAAATTGCAATTTCCACAAGTGAATCTGTAAAACAATATGGTATAGAACCCAAAGTTGCAATGCTTTCTTTTTCAACTCATGGTAGTGGAAAAGATGAATCTGTAAATAAAGTAATTGATGCAACAAATTTAATTCGTCACAAAAGACCTGATTTAAAAATAGATGGTGAAATACAACTAGATGCTGCAATAATAAAAGATATCGCTCAAAAAAAATGTCCAAACTCATCTATTCAAGGAGATGCGAATATTTTGATTTTTCCAGATTTAAATTCAGGAAACATTGGATATAAATTAGTAGAACGAATGGGACACGCATCAGCAATAGGTCCAATAGTTCAAGGATTAAACAAACCTGTAAACGATCTTTCAAGAGGTTGTAGTGTTAAAGATATTGTAGAAGTTTGTGCTATAACTGTAGTAGAAGCTCAAGCAGAAAATAAAATACATATTCCAACAGCTATTGAAAATAAAAAATGAAAATATTAGTTTTAAATTCAGGGAGTTCATCTTTAAAATTTCAACTAATAGATTCTATCAATGAATCTATTATAGAAAAAGGACACATAGATGGTATAGGATTAAATAATTGTAAATTTATGTTTAATAATGAAATTTTTAATAATAAAATAAAAGATCATAATCAAGCAATTAATTTAGTTTTATCTAAAATACCAACAGATGAAATAGATGCAATTGGTCACAGAGTAGTTCATGGAGGAGAATATTATTCAACTGCAACAATTATTAACAAAACTGTTATAAACAATATATCTAAACTATCTGATTTAGCACCACTACATAATCCACCAAATTTATTAGGAATTCAAGCTTGTCAAAAATTAATGCCAAAAAAAAAACAAGTTGCAGTTTTTGATACAGCATTTCATCAAACTATTCCAGAAAATGCATATAAATATGCAATTCCATATCAATATTATCAAAAATATAAAATAAGAAAATATGGATTTCACGGAACTTCACATAAATATATTATGAGTCAATGTCATCAATTATTTGAAAATAAAAATATTAATTTAATCACTTGTCATTTAGGAAATGGGTCATCTATAACTGCAATTAAAAACGGAAAATCTATAGATACAACCATGGGATTTACTCCACTTCAAGGTTTAATTATGGGAACAAGATCTGGTGATATTGATCCTGCAATTGTAGAATATTTAATGGATAAAGAAAATAAAAATGTTCATGAAATTATAAATATTTTAAACAAAAAATCAGGACTTTTAGGTATTAGTAGTTTTTCAGATTTAAGAAAAATTTACGAAAAATCTTTAAAAAACGATAAAAAATCTCAATTAGCAATAGATATGTTAGTATACAGAATTGTTCAATATATTGGAGCATATCATACTACATTAGAACATACAGATGCAATAGTTTTTACAGGAGGAATAGGAGAAGGAGCATGGTTTTTAAGAGAAAAAATTTGTAATATGTTAAAAGGTTTAGGAGTAGAAATTAATAAAAATAAAAACAAAAAACATGAAATAGAAATTTCAACACAAAACTCAAAAATTCATATATTAATCATTCCAACAAATGAAGAATTACAAATTGCAAAAGAAAGCTATAAAAAATTAAAAAAGATGAAGAGATAAAGAGATAAAGGGCTCAAGGGTTAGCACTTAGGCTCTTCAGCACTTAAGCTCTTAGTCTCTTAAGCACTTAGGCTCTTAAGCCCTTTCATCCACCTGTCACAACATCTAAAATAAAAACTTTATCTTTATTAACAACTTTACTATTTAAATCTACAATCTTATTATTAATCACAACCACAACTGATTGAAAATTAATTTCTAAAAAATTTAATAACTCCAGAACTGTTCCTTCAAAATTTATATCAACATTTTCATCTCTAGACTCAATATAAATTTTCATTCTAACAATAAATATTAATTTTAAAAAACCCTCAAACCCTTAATCTCTTAACTCCTTCAGTACTCTATCTCTTAAGCCCTCAAGCCCTTAATCTCTTAAGCCCTCAAGCCCTTAATCTCTTAATCAGTAACTGTGATTGCACTATCAGCACAAACACCTTCACAAACTCTACAACCATCACAAGCAGAAGGATTTACAACAACTGCTTTATCTCCTTGCATTTCAAAAACTCCATTAGGACAAGCACTAATACATGCTTGACAACCTGTACATTTATTCGGATCTATAATTACATTTGGCATTCTTTTATTAACCTCATAAAAAGTAAAAACTAACTCATATATAAAATTTATTATTATCTACTTAGTATATGGAATATTCTTCACAAAACAATCAACTCTATATAATTGTTCAATTAACAAATACACTGTTTGCTGAGAAGTAAAAGTCATTTTAGACAAACTCAAAATTAAATCAAATTCTAATCTTAATTGTTCCAATGGACCATAAGGTCCTGTTATAAAAAAATAAATAGGCTTTTCTATCCTTTTCAAATAATTAAAAAAACTTTTTGTTGAAAACTCAATACCATCTTCTAATAACAAAATATTATAATTCTCACTTGTCATATACTTATTCATACTATCAAACTCTTTCTTTTGTATAATTTTTATATCACTTCCTTTTACTTCTGATAATTCTATAAACTCTATTCTACTAATTCTTTTTTTTAATTTATCAACTTCATCTAAAAGATTTTTATTTTTAATTTTACCAAAATATATTATTTTAAATTGCATTTTTATCTTTTTTTCTATTCTGAAATGTTTCACTAAAAACAATTATTACTAACAAAACAAATATTATCAAACTATTCATAGCAGAAATTAAACAGAATTGACAAAAAGCTTCTATCTTATATGCCTGAATCCAAGTAAGTATAATACTAAAAATAATTCCTATCAAACCAACAATAAACATAAAATACTTTAATTTTTTCAAATCTTTTGTTGTTTTGAAGTATGTTAATAATATGACAGATAATATTAATAATGTTATATAAAAAAACATCCCTGCCAAACTTAAAGGAAGTTGAAAAGCAGTATCTCCTTTATTATTTGTAATTTCAAAAATTGTTGCATAATCACTATTTTGAACAATATTGCAACTATTAGTTTCTTCCTCTCCACAAATAGCAGCAATATTTTTGTTATATTTAGCAACTGTTAACATACCTGACAAAACAATTCCAATAAGAGAAAATAAAATTATCAATAAAATATATATTCTTTTTACCATAGTAATAATATTTTATTATATTTTATAAATTTAATCAAGAAAACCATTACGTCCTATCAAAATTAACATACAACAAAAAGAATAAAAAAGAAAAAACTAAATTTTTCTTTCCCAATGACCAACTATAAACGTACTCATCAAATCATCTAATGATACATCTTTTGTTTTACATATAGTAGTTGCAACTTTATAAAAATCCTTAGATACTTCTAATTTGTTTTTCAAATCTTGAAATAAAACTGGCTTATATAAATAATGTGGGGTGATACCTAAACATTTTGAACCTATAATATCAGATTTTATTATTAAATCATCTGTTGACAGTCTCAATTCATGATAATTTCCAATATTTTCTCCACCTCTGTATGATTTCACAATAGATAAATCTTTTTTAATCTTTTTATGATTATTTTCAGATCTTAATTCTTTTAGTTCAGTAGAATGTTTTACTAAATATTGATTTAAACTTAACTCTTCATCTTTAGAATTTAAAATTTGATCAAAACTTTTATCAGATCCTATAATTTCATCCTTACTGCCTGTAATTTTAAATCCTGCAACATCTGTTAAAAACAACTTTTCAATTGCATTAATAGAAATATTAAATTGTGGATCATAAGAATATCTCATATGATTATTATAAAATTCTTGAAAATCTGACCCACTATAAAAAATTCTTTCTAACAAACCAATACAATATCTATTAAAAAAATTATTATTAATAAATTCAATATCAATATTATTATTAATCATATTTGCCTTATCTTCATCAAATGGAAAATATAATCGACTAAATCTCTCTATTTCTTTTGACAATATACTCTGAGTAGTTTTTTCTCTTAAAATCAGCAGATCTAAACCTTTGATACCCTGTTTTTTTGCATCAAAAACATAATAATTGGTGTTATTATCTTGAGTAAATTTCTTTATCCTATTTAGTTTTAAATTATCATTTTTAATCTTTTTCACATCTAAATTGTCTTTAAATCTAAACATTAAAAAAGATAAAAAATCAAACTCATTTTCAAATACCTGCAAGTATTTACTCTTTTGAGACAAATCATCTACAAGCTCAACATTATACTTACCTTTAATTATTTTTTTTAAATTATCATATGCAAAAACTAAGTCTTGTTTTTTTTTAAAATCTATAATTTGCCCTATTTTTAATAATTCATCATTATTAAAAGCAAAATTTTCATTAACATTTTCATTTTTATTACCATTTATTTGGCTAACATAACCAACTACCGCTAATAATCTTCCAATTGAATAATTATCAATACTATATCCTGCACAAACATGTTCAATTTTCTTAATTAAACCTTGATTATTTGATTTAAATTCTACTATATCTTCTTCAACAGTTTTGTTCATACTACTATTTGTAACAACAAAAACTATATAAATCTTTTGAATAAAAAAAACATAAAATGAAAATAAACAAAAAAATTAGAAAAATTAATACAATAAATTTTTAAATTAGAAAGTTAATATATTTTTACAAATAATATAATTATTGTGTAAAATCATTTAAAAATGTCAGACTGGAAAACACTAAAACAAGAAACAATAGAAATAGGAGGAAATAATTTCATAGAAATAAATCTAAAACAACCTCCTAAAGAAGAAAAATTACTCGTAGGCATATCTAAAGGTTGGTATAGTAAAAACAATGAAAAAAAATATAAGACAAACATTTTATTTAGTCAAGATAAATCTGATGAAATTCTCAACAGTATAAAAAATATTACATCTAAAAAAAAATAAAAAAAAATATAAAAAACCTCAGATAAATAAAAAAATAAAGATTAAAAGTAATTTAACCCTTAACCAATTCATTTATCAATTTATTATATATTACTTTTTATTTCAAAATATAATTCTGTTTTTCTAGTAGTTAAAAAATATAATAAAACCAAAATAATTTAAATTATTACAATAATTAAGAAAACTAATATTAATTATAAATAATAAAAAATGAAAATTATAGATATAAAAGGATTACAAATATTAGACTCAAGAGGAAATCCTACATTAGAAGTTACAACAATTTTAGATGATGGTTCAAAAGGAGTATTTAGAGTGCCTTCTGGAGCATCTACTGGTATTCATGAAGCATATGAACTAAGAGATAATAATAAAAATGTTTATCATGGTAAATCTGTTTATAAAACTATTGAAAATATAGAAAAAATTAAAAATGAACTTTTAAATGAAGATTTTACACAAAAAACTTTAGATGATAAACTAATTTTTATAGATGGAACAAAAAATAAAAATTTATTAGGAGCAAATACAATTCTTGGTATAAGTATATCTTTTGCAAAAGCATCTGCTCAATACCATAATTTACCATTACATGAATATTTAAATAGGTTAATAAACAATATTTCTTTCAATAATAAAAAATTTGCAAAAAAAGAAGAAATACATTTATTTTCAAATATTATAAATGGGGGACTTCATAGTGGTAATTCTTTAATGATACAAGAATTTATGATTATTCCTATATTACCAACAGTTCAAGAAAAAATCCGTGCAATCAGTGAAATTTATCAAACATTAAAAGATTTAATTGAAAAAAAATATGGTAAATCCAATACTGCAGTTGGTGACGAAGGAGGGTTTGCTCCTAATATATCTAACTCACATGAAGCATTTGAAATTATAATTGAAGCAATAAAACAAACCAACTATCAAAATCAAATACATTTAGGTATTGATTCAGCCGCATCTGATTTTTTTGATAAAAATACAAAACTATATGAAATTGAAAAAGGTAAAAAATTAAACTATAAAGAACTAACCAAATATTATAATGATTTAATCAATAAATATCCTATTATCTCTATCGAAGACCCAATGGATGAAGATGATTTTGAAGGTTTTGCATATTTTAAAAAAAATGTTCAAAAACTGAAAATAAACAACCCCTTAACAAACAATAAAAATATTTTAATTGTTGGCGATGACCTCCTAGTTACAAATACACAACGAATACAAATAGCACAAGAAAAAAAACTCTGTAATTCTTTATTGTTGAAAATCAATCAAATTGGAACTTTAAGTGAAAGTATATCTGCATACGAACTATCTAATAAAAACAAATGGCATACAATCATATCACATCGTTCAGGAGAAACAACAGACTCATTTATTGCAGACTTTGCAACAGCTTTAAATTCTTCAATTAAATTAGGAGCTCCTGCTAGAGGAGAAAGAACTTCTAAGTATAATAGATTACTAGAAATTTTTCAAAAATAAAATTAATTATTTTTTAGGAGTTAATAACTTTTATATTATTTTAATAAATAAAATATTTATGACAAAAAAAGAATCTCTAATTTCTGATATAGATTTTGTGAAAGAAGTTGAAGAATTAAAATTAAAACAAAAAATTTTAATAGAAAGTCTAAAAAAAAAAAATAGCAATGAGCAAAATAAACTTTTTTTAGAAATTAACTCCAAACTTGATTTTCTAGTAAACATATTCAAAGAAACAAACAAAATTGATAATGAAGAAGTTCAAGAAGAAACAAAACAGTTTGAAGAAATTATCTCAAAAATTGATGAAGTAAAAAAAGATTTTGAATTAAAATTTAATTCAATAGAAAAAACTCTAGAAACTATGAATAAAAAAAGTTTAACTAATAATAACCAATTAAAAAACCTCAATAATAATAATCAAAATATCTCAAATAATAATCAAGAAAATAACAATAAAGATAACAACCAAATCTCAAACGAAACACAAATTGAACCTCCAGTTCCTCAATTCGAAAGTAAAATAGAAGATTTAAATCAAACTAAAAAAAAAAAAAAGTGGTTTTAAAAAATGTATAATGAAAAATTATTAAAAGAGTTAAAAGAATATAATAAAGATTTAGAAAAACACCTACCTCAAACTGATTTTTCAAGTTTTAATGATTTTAATCTCTTTGAAAAATCTAATCCTATTGAAGAAATGATATACTTACTTGTAGACAATATGAATGATTTAAAATCAGAAATGTCTTTGATGAGAAGAAATCTATCAAATGAAATTGAAAATATGATTAAAACAAATATCAATAATCAACAAGAAGAAATTATAAATAACATATTTAAACAAAATAACCAATTCACCTCAAACATAAAAGAAAATATGGAAAATTTTAAAATCGATATCAGTTCAGATATTTTCAAATTAAAAAAAGAAGTCTCTAAAGCTCAAAATTCAATCAATAATTTAACCGAAAATTCTGGACAATATAATCAACAATCAGTCCTTAACAATCAAGAACTCCAAGACATCAAAAATAATATTAAATCTTTAAAAGAAAAACTAAATAATATTGAAGAACAAGTACAAAAAAATCAAACAATAGAAATAGGAAACAAAAAAATGATTGAAAAATCTAATAAAAATAAACCTACAATTATTCATAGCAATCAACCTTTAAAAGAAAGATCAGTTTCAATAGAAAAAAGAATTAAAAAACTTGAAAGTCTAAAAACAAGTAACTTTTAAATCCAATAAATCAACTTAAATCATTACAATATTTTTAAACTTGACTCTTATACATATCAATCAAATAATTAACTTGATTTTTTAAAATCTCTAAATCATATTCTACTCCTTTAGAAGAATCAAAGTTACAATTAAAATCAATCATATTATATATAATCTCACCACTATCATCCTTACCTACTACATACATTTTATTACCAGGTCTTATAACATTATTACCTAAAAAATTTTTACCTTCATAATTAGAATGTATATGTCCTTCAACTAACAACTTTGCCCTATCAGACAAGATAGCACTTGATAATCTATAGGCAACAAAATTTGCTTTTCTTGATTTATCTAAATAAGCTTCTCTTATTTGTCCATGTGATAAAAATAAATCTAAATTTTCACCCTCTTCTACATTTTTAGCAATTCTACTATATTCTTTATCTTCTTTTAATAGTTTTTTTTCAAGATCTCTTAAATCACTTTTTTTAATTTCTTTATTATCTGATAAAAGTTCATATAAATTATCATCAATCAAATGAGGATACAGATGTTTTATTTCATTATAATCAAAAATTTCACTTAAATAGGGCATTAAGTGAATTGAATTAGACATCCCAGCAACCTTTAAACCATTCACATCCAAATATCCTTCCTGTTCATCTAAAACTGTCAAATTATCTGGATTATTCATATATTGTTTTACTAACTCATAATACAATATACTCTCATGATTCCCTTTATTTGCTACAACTTCAACAGTATCATATTTATTTAATAATTCAGCATGAGATTTTGCTTGTTTATTATTCATAACTTCATATAATGCTCTTAATTGTAACTGGTCTTGGATTAATTGCTCTGCTTCTTCTTCAATTAATTTATCACCTACTTTATTAATTCTTTTCTCAAATAATTCACTTTGACTATATCTTAAAATTTCTTCAACTTGATTCACTATTAAATTTAAATTTTTTTTTGGAATTTGATTTTGTTCTGCTATAATACTTACAAAATTTTCAACACCCAACTTTTGAACTTCTTCTCTAACCATTAATGCTTCTAAATCTTGTTGTGATAAATTTTTAGAAAAAAAATTCATTTTTCTCACAGAAGGCAACTGATAACCTAAAGAATTTGCAATCTCAATAAAATTATAATCATTAAAATCGTCACCATTTGAAATTAACGATAATTTATACTTTTCAGCATATTTTAATGCTTCATCCAAAGCAGATAAATTATGATGTATATCAGATACAAGTATCACATTAGATGATTTAAGTATGTTTTCAAGATTTTTTGATTTCATATTAATAATAAATTTTTTATATATTTATAAAACTACTTGCAACGTAACTACTATTAGTAGTGACAAAATTTGTTTAAAATTAAAAATTATTTGTTATTTATTATTCTTTTTTAGAATCAATATCATCATCTAATGATTCATTAGATGCACAACCTGTATCACTACAGCCAGCACAGTCATGAGTATTACAACCTGCTTGTTTAGTTAAAGGTTCTAAAATTCTTTGTTTATCTTCTTCAGATGCATCTTTTTCGTCTAAAACTTCAATCTCAAAAGTCAAATCTTCACCTGCAAGTGGATGATTAAAGTCAACCATAACTGTACTTGCTTTAATTTCTTTTACTTTTACAGGTATAACGCCTTGAGGACCTTGAGCAGCCAATTGCATACCTTCTTTCAATTCAACATCCTGAGGAAATTGTTCCTTTGGAACTTCTTGAACTGCTTGTTCCATAATTGGACCATATGCATCCATAGATTTAATCTCGATAGTCTTTTTACTTCCTTTTTCCAAACCTTCAAGACCTTTTTCTAAACCTGGAATCACCATCCCAACACCAGCAATAAATTCAAGAGGATCTTTACCCTCACTAGAATCAAAAATTGTACCATCACTTAATGTACCTTTATAGTGTATCTTTACTAGCTTATTTTTTTCAATAACCATACTTAAAACTAATTAATAGATATTTATAAAACTAATCATAAAAATAAACAAAAAATAATCCCTTTAAAAAGGGTCGGCTACCCTAAAAGCATCCTCCACTCCGCAACCTTTTAAGCATCTGCATATAAATTTAGTGCTGCTTGGTTCCCCACCTGACACGATTCATCCATATGCAAACCATAAAAGACAAAGCTTCTACGTTATCTTTCAGGACCAACCCATAAATAAGTAAAAAATGATTTTTTATAAAAGTTTCTCTTTTAAATTAAAATTAATTAACCATGTTTAATATTATATCAAGAGGTAAAATTCTAAACATTTTAAAAGTTATTCTATCAGGATAAACTTCAATATTATTTTTTTTATACTCACTAAATAATATTTTAAATTTGTCTTTTGATTCAACACTTTGTGAAATAGTATATACAAACAAAATTTCATTAATAGAAAGTGAACTATTACTCATTTGTATTTCCATTGCATTTTCAATAACACTTCTAACCATTTCTAATTCTAAATCACTAATAGAAGTATCTTTTAACAAAACATCAATAAACTCATCATTTGGATTATTAGATTCTATAATACTTTTAATTTCTTCCCCTTCTAACTCTAAATTCAAACCTTCAAAATTTTCATTATTTAATAAAAATTCTGAATAATCATATGTTGAATTTATAATTAACTGTTCAAAAGACTCTTCTGGAATAATAATCACAAAAGTATTGTCATCTTTTTTCAATTCTTCTGTCTTCAAATCATCTAAATTACTTTTAGAAATTGAATCTATATCTTCCAAATCAACTGAATTATTTTCAACACCTAATTTTAAACCAAACAAATAATTATCATCTTTCTCATAAACAACTTGAATATTATAATTTTCATTAGAGGTTAAATTATTTATGTCCAAATAAACCAACCCTACAATCCCACCAACCAATAAAACAAAAGTTATAACAACTGTAACTATTGCAACTATCACTTTTTTTATTAATTTAAAAATCAAAAATGCAACTAACAAAAAACCTACTATTAATAATATTAAACTTATATCCATTATGAATAAATAATATATTTCTATTTTTATATATTTTTGCATTAAAAAACAAAAGTTAAAATAATTTATAATAAAAAACTACAAAAAAACTAATTTTATAAAACAAACAAAATAATTTCTTACAATTTAAGTGTTTTATAAATTATCTCTTAAAAATTTTCAAACTTCTCAAAATTGTAATATAAATTATTAAAAATAATAAAATAATATAAAAAAAGCAAAAAAATCATTAAAATTTTTGTTTAATTTATACATAAAAATTAATTCAAATAATCAAAAAAAACTAGTCCCACTCCAATCTCCTCTTTCTTGACCTTGTTGTGGAGGAACATGCCTAAAAGTACTATCACTCATCCCATATTGTGAATATTGTGGTCTATTTTGATAATCTCTTTTAACGCTAATCCAATCAGAAACTCCACTATGAGTAGACATAGAATATCCTATTTTAGGATTCAAAGAAGCATTAAAAGTTTCAAATGCATTAGTTAAATGTAAATTAGTATTACTGCCTCTACCACCAGCCTCAACAATCATGGGCTCTTTAATTCCTGCTTTTCTCAATCTGTGTTTTAAATCATGAATATCTAAAACTCCTGTTCCTAATAAATTATGATCATCATCTTTTCCTAAACTATCATTCATATGAATATGTTTTATAATACCCTCTTTTGCCATCTCTTCTGCTTGAGTATTAAGCCATTTATTAAATCTCTCAATTCTTCCCTCTTCACTCTCACCTTTGTTCTTCTTAAAATACTTCAACCAAACACCAGCATGTGCATTATCAAAAGTTCCACCAATATGCTTCTTTGCAATTTCATAAGCATTTTTCTCATTTATTTTTTCACCTGTTTCTTTTTCATATTTTTCTCTAATAGACTTATAAAAATCATCATCACTTGTAATTTTATGAGCAAAATCATTCCAACTCTCTCTAATTAACGCCTTATATTCTTCCAAATTAGTCATATATCCATATCCTACAATCATATTTTCTGGAGAAATATATAACGGTTTATTTTTTACATCAATATCTTGATAATCTTTCAAACCAATATGTTTCCTTAAATCACTTCTTCTCTTAGATAATTGAGTATTTATCTTTTGCATTTCCTCAAAATTATCTTGTTTAGACGCTTTAGTATATTGTTTTTCCAAATTCGAAATATCTAAATTAATCTCCTCAACTATTTTTTGAGAAGATTTAGACTTCTCTTTTAATTCTAATTGATAAGATAACGCTTTTGCTCCAAAATGTGCAATAGAAGATTTATTTTTATTAAAAACTTCCTCTGTTAAAGACTTTACATTATGATCTCTTTTTTTTAACTCATTTAATTGTTTATTTATTTGAGCAATACTCTCATCATATTGAGATAAAAGATGATAATCCTCTTGACCTATTGAATTTATTCTTAAATGCTGAATTTCTTGATTCTTTTGAGAAATATGCATCTTTATTGCATCTCTTGAAGCTCTTCCTTCTAAAGTACTATCATCTATTTTCTCTAATCTAGAAAACGCATCTCTATTTTCTGTTTCTAATTTTTTTATTCTTTCAAGTTCATCTTGAAACATTTTATATTTAGTTTCAAGTTTATTTTTTTGTAATTCTAAAAAACATTGATTAGTCTTATTTAATTTGTCTGCAAACTCTTTATCTGCCAAAGAAGTCATATTATAATTTTTAGATAAATAATTATCATATTTCAAAATCAACTTATCTTTTAATTGATTAAATTTATTTTCATCTATTCCTAATTTTTCATATTCTTGAGATAACCCATTTGTAAAAATAGAATTTGCTCTTTGAAAATCATCTACTGAAAATCCTTCAACATTTATTCCTATTTTTTTTAAAATATTAATATCATCATTATTCAATTTTTTAGTATAATTATTTAAAACATCAATATCAATTATCTCTTGTTGTCTTTCAACCTTATCAATTTTATCTCCAACTACAATTAAAGGAGTCATATCTGGTGCTAATTTTAATTTATCTAATTTTTGTTCTTCATAATATACATCCCAAACTTTCTTACCAACTTTTCTTCCTTCTTCTATTTTTTTTGCATGAGTTTTTTCAAAATTCTCTTTAATATCTTGAGACAAATTTTGATAAGAATTTTTTATATTATAATCATTCATCTCTGGATTATCAACAAAATCTTTTTGCAAACTATTTTTTGAAGAAAAATATGTTTTATCCAACCTTTCATATTCTTGTGGCTTATTTTTTTTTAACCATTCAATATAATGTCTTGGCAAACTAATATCTCCTGGAGCACTTGGTAGGTTCTGTTCATGTATATGCATAACAATTGCTCCTTGCTTGGCAGTTTCTGCTGCAAACTTTATAGTCTCATCTATTTCCTTCATAACCTTCCATCGTTCTGCTTCATTAAACCCATTTTGAGTAATCCCCGAAAAAGAACTTAAACTAAAATCACTATGAACACTTAAACTTTGTTGATTCAATTTTGCTAACTGCATTATTGTTCTTCTTTGCTCAAATCCATATTTGTCAGGAGTATCTAATGCATTAAATTGTCCTTTCCCAGCACTTGATAAATGCAATTCTACATGTTTTACACCTTGTCTAACTTTTGCCTGCAAAGATTGCAACTGATCACTTCCTGGAACAGTTGTTGTTCCAAAAGTACCAAGTGATTCACGAAACACTTTACTATCATACTGATCATGCTCCAAAGAATATGAATATTTCACCATTTTTTATCTATTAATATATTTATAATTAGTATTAATATAATTATATCATAATAATATAAATTTTTATTTAAATTATATTAGTATTAATTACTTATATACTTTTTGTATATCTCAATAATTAAAACTATAAAAATAAAATAAAATAAAATAAAATAATAAGTCATATGTATAAATAAAAACATAAAATCCTAATTACAATCTATGTTTCTTTTTATATTCTTCACCTTCTTTTTTCAAATGAGATGCCGCTTTAAATTCTTTTGTTATTTTAGATGCTCTTGCAAATTTATTAAGTCTACCTGCAACTCTTGCCCATTTCAATATACCAAATCCTTTAACATTTGCTAAAGGACCTAGTAAACCAAATGGTATAGTAGCTAAAATATCTAACCAACCTGTTTTAAAAAAATGTTTAAGATCAGGAGACTCTTTCCAAATCCTTAATAAATCAGCCAAAAATATAATTAAAACACCTATTTCAACATAAATATATATTGAACTTACTTTTTCTGGATCAAACATCCCTGCAGGTTTAACTATATCTAAAATCAAAAAA
Organism: Nanobdellota archaeon; assembly: GCA_048625195.1. GTDB lineage: Archaea > Nanobdellota > Nanobdellia > Woesearchaeales > UBA583 > UBA583. Next base: position 18,271 of record JBMCRE010000007.1, read on the forward strand.
ATAGTTACAACAAAAACAGCTATAAAAACTAAAAGGTCTAAAACCTTATCCATACTTGACTTCTCTTTTACGAAATATTCATCAAAACTCTGTTCCATAAATTTTAATTATACTAATTTATTAAATATTTTATTAACTACTTATTAATAGATTAATAAATACCTAATTTAATTAAATTAGAGCAACTTGCACCATCTTCTCCTTCATGAGGAAATTCTATATCAATACTATCATTTTGATAACTCAATATTTGATAAGCATGAACAACACATTGATCTAATAATAAATTATAATAATGAGTACTTGGTTCATTTGAAGTTAAAGTCGAAATATTCCAAAGTGTAATATTATAATTCACTCCTTTATTATAATAATCATAAAATAATGTAGTTGAATATGATGTTAAATTATGAAAACTAGACTGATTATAACCAAACTTATGAGGATCTACCAAAAGCAAATAATTACAACATCCCTTTGCTACCGATGCAAAATTATGATAATTTGACCTTATATCTGTGGCAGACAATGATCTTTTATACATCTTAACTTCGTCTATTAAACCACGAAAATTATCTAAAATATTATCACTTTTATTTTTTGCACCTATAATAATATTATTATTAGAAGAAACCAAATCGTCAGTAACCGAGACATCTGCTAGCAAGTTACCATTCACATAGATCTGTTTATTATTTCCATCATACTGGTTTACAATATGATAATATTTATTTGGTGTAAAATTATAATTTAAAAATAACTCTTGCTTACTTGTTAATCCTTTATGATATGAACTAAATAAATACTTACTATTATTAATCATAACAAAATCTAATAAATAATCATTCCCTGAATGGTAAATACTAAAAATCGTATCATTTTCATAATTCATTGTCTCACTTGTTTTAATCCAAAATTCAACTGCAAAACTACTCAGGGTGTCAAAAGACATATTTTGTTCAATTTCAATATAATCATCCAAACCATCCAATACCACTCCTTTACCTTGAAAGCTATCAATATAATCTACATAAAAAATTTCTTTTGCCTGATAAATTTTAAATATATCATTTAAACTCAAAGCTTTAGAAAAAACATTTATCTCATCTAAAAAACCATTAAAATGACCATTAGAACCTTCATGCCAACCTCCTATACTTAAATTATCTGTCATATACTTTATTTCTTTTATATTTGTATCAGTTTTCCCTATCAAAAATCCATTTTGATATATTCGTAATTCATTCAAATCATAAACTGCTACAATATTCATCCAAGAAGAACTTTTACTCAAATTACTAGATAAAACACTAGTATAATCTGTAGTATTTCCTATTGAAAAAGATATTTGATTAGTAATATTATTGTACAATAATGCAAATCCATCTTTCAATCCAACAGAACTAAAATCACCTTTTGACATTCTAACCAAAGTAGAGTTGACATAATTTTGGTTTAAAAAATTCGGTTTTAACCATAATGAAATACTAAATTCTTTTGAAATATCTAATTTATTAGAATTCTCAACTAATAAATAATCGCCAGTCCCATCAAAATTGCATCCATTATTTCTAATACCCACAACTCCATCACCACAAGTAGTACCAATAATACTTACATTATTTTGATAAGGAGTTCTATCCTTAATAACATCTCCAAAAATAGATTCATCATGAAAATCCAATGCTAATCTTGTATTTCCAAAAAAATTAGAATTCTTAACATTATTATAATTAGCAGTATCATATACCTTATTTTCTTCAACATCATAGTCAAAACTCCAAAAACCTATAACATCCTTATAAGATTTTCCACTATAATTTAAAAAATTATTTAAAAAACTTCCACCTATGCTATACTTATAATCTTTATCAAAATAAATTGTTGTATAAGATTCATTCAAAAGTGTTTCAAAAACATCTATAGTCCAATTATCTGCATAAAAAGTATATTCTGATGAGTATAATGGAACTTTTTCATCAGCATATCTATCAAATAAAGGATCATCTAATCCATAAATAGGCACTGAGGCATCAATCACTTCTTCTGAATGCCAACTACTAATATTATCATATGTCTCAACTGAATAATTTGCAAAAATTTTAATTGAAACATAATAAGGCATTTCTTCATAAACATTAATATTCAATATCTCAAAAGTAAAATTTGCACTATGTGCCTCATTAAAATTCTTTTGATAAATATCAATAAAATAAGACAATGTTTTATTTGGATGATTTATCAATTGAGACTGAATCTCGCCATCAAAAGTACCATTCATCATTCCTTCTATAATTAATTCATTAAATTTTGAATAATTTTGATTAATTTTTTGATAATTAATATCATCGCGTGTGTAATTCATTAAAGCATCAATTGTATTATATAAAGAAAATGCAACAGCACTTTTAATATAAGTATTTTTAAAATATTTCATTTCTTGATCTATGGAACTTATCCTTGCATTTGTAAAAAAATTATCTTTTGTATAATCTCCTTCAAAAAGATTTAAATAAGCAAGAGCAAAAATAATAATTGCAAAAAAAAAAGCTAAAAAAACAAAAACAAAACCTTTTTTATTCATCAAAATTTGATTATTTATAGTTTTTTTCATCTTTATAACCATATCTCTATTTTAAATATTATTGGACCATAAAAATCGGTTTTACCTTTATATGCAAACACCGTTCTTTCATTAACAGCAAGCAAATGAGCATCATTTTTACTTATTTGGGGATGATTAATTTGTGAAAATAAAGAATCATATGAACTCATTGTTTCATTTTTTATACTCAAATCAAAATTCATCTTTGGATCTAAAAAATTCGACAAATAACTTTTTGTCAAATTTCTTGCAATATCTTTTTCACCTTGAAAATAAAATTCTACAACTTGTTGAGCTACCGTATTTTCAGTATTTTGTATTTTATTTTTAACAAATAACTCTCTAATCATTTTATCATTCAAAGAATTAATACCTGTATCAGTTATTCCGTTCAACATTTCTCTATTTAATTTATATACTTTTTCATTATCAAAAGTAATAAAGTAATAATTAACAATTAAAGTTAAACTAATAATAACTATAAAAAAAGATAAAATCATATCAAATACAAACAATTGTGAATTTCTTGATTTTGTCATAATATTTAACTAGAGACACAATTTTGCCCATTCACAATAATTTTATCACTACCTATACCATGAATATTATTTTCTGAATCTATTTTTACTAAGTTTCCATCTTTTTCAAAAACAATACAAAAATCATTATCAATATTCAAATCTTCTTTTAATTCTTGAACATTTAATTGTAATAATTTTCCAACTTCAATATTATTTTGAGAATCTAATATTTGTTTGTTTTTAAGTTCTAAAGCAATTCTATTGGATTGCTCTTCTGCCTTTTCTTCTATTAATTGAACTTTTTTTTCATTATTATCAGCATCACTAATTTTATTTGCAATTAAAAATATAACTCCAAATAATAATATTGCAACTACCACAAGGATATCCACTGAAAAACTTTGACTTTTTTTTTGATTTTTATTTACTATCATTTTTATTCCTCACATATATACATTCTTAAATTTACTACTTCATTATCTAAAACTATTGGATAAGTTGTTGAAACTAAATTCTCACAATCCCCCTCTTGAGTTTCAATATTTAACGCACTATCAGTAAATGATTTTTGCCTAAACTGATTCCATGGTAAATTACACAAAATTTCATGAGTCTCGTTAAAATTCATCCAAGTAGAAAGTAATGAACCATGACATTGAACTGGCACATCTTTACATCTATCTAATTTAAACCCACATTCATAATTAATTCTATTTGTTAAAATACTAATACAATCAGAATTACAATTCAAAGAACTAGTAGACTCATCAAGTCTTGCCCAAACTGTATAATCATATAATTCTGAATCTGCAAATTCTGCATCACAAGAACTAACATGTCCATTCTCTAGTGAACTTGTTCGATATAAACACTCATATCCTAACTCTTGATAATCTTCATCACTTACAACAAGATGTACAGTTGCAAACTGAGGTGGTAATTGAAGACAACTTTTCTTAGTATAAAAATCTAAATTAAAATCAATATAATTATTCATCTCATACCTTTTAAACCCAGTTCTTGCATTTGTATCATCTGTAAAGTGCATTAACTCATGAAAACCTGAAGGACAAGAATCTTGAGAATTTACAAACTCAACATTAAGTGATCCAAAGTCCGATTTACAACATAATAGTTTATTATAATTTGAAGACTGAGCAATTGCAACATTCGAACTTAAAACTTTATCATTATGACCTGGAGGATAAAACTCTTCATTAGCATACAATAATGCTACTTCACCAGCATCACAACTCCCACTTTTAAATTCACATTGTAGTGTCGAATCAGCCGAAAAAGCAAATGTACTTAATAATAAAATTGAAATCAAAGTCAATAATACTTTCTTTACCATAATAAACATAAAAAATGTTATTATAAATATATTTGCTACTACTATATAATTACTTTTCTTATAATTTAAAATGTGGGAGATGGGATTTGAACCCACGAACTCTTAAGAGACACCCCCCTCAAGGATGCGCCTTTAACCGGACTTGGCAACTCCCACAAAATCAAAATATTGATAAATACATAAAAACATATAAATTTTATATTTATTATGTAAAATCACATTTTATTTAAAATATTTTGGAATCAAAAAACTCAAAGTTAGATAATATTTATAAAGAATTAATATCTACAATTATTATGAACACAAATATTTCAATGGAAGAATTTAACAAGATAATTAATAATTTAAAAGATAAAGGATATGACATACATATCAATGGATCAAATCAAACAATTGAAATAATCCTAAAAACCGTATTTGAACAAGAAATACTCAATAGAATTAATGAAATAAAATCCATTATATTGCAAGAAAGAAATATAAAAAATCTAAACAATTTTATAGAAGTAAAAAACACAAAATACTATAATAAAATCAAAAAAGTAATCGAAATAAAGTTATAGAATATTTTTATAAATTCAATTTTTTTGATTTTTTAATTCAAAGTAATCATTACATACAAAAAAATCAATTCAAGACTTCTTAAAGTATAAACTCAAAACTCAAAAAATAATAAAACTCGTAAAAGAATAATCCTTTAAAACTAATCTAAAAATAAAAACTATTTTTATAACAATATCAAAGATGCGATGAAAAAATAAATAAAAACACTCATCAAATCTTGAATAATAGTAGCAATTGGACCACTTGCATTTGCAGGATCTAAATTCAATTTTTTAAACAAATATGGAATAACTATTCCTGTAAATAAAGATGACATGATTGCAACTATAAATGCAATAAAAAAAACAAAACTTACTCTTTGATTATCATAAAAAAAATATGTTACAATATACATTATACAACTAATAATTAATCCTAAAATAAAAACAACCATTGTTTGTTTTAAAAAATATTTAACTATTTTCAAATTAGGTTTTAAAACTAAATCACGAATAATAAAAGATTGCATCTGTGTACCTACAGCACTTGCTATATATACAATCAATGGTATAAAAGATACTAAAATTAAATTTTCTAATAAAACATTTTCAAAATAATTAATTACACTTGCAATAAACAATCCTCCAATTAAACCAATAATCAACCAAGGCAATCTATGTTTTATTGATTTAAATATCGACATGCTAAAAATATCATCAAAAGAATTATCTAAAGAAATTACACCTCCAAATTTCAACATATTATCTATTCCTTCATCATGCATAATCTGTAAAATTGATTTATGATTCACAACTCCTAAAAACTTATTTTTAATATCTACTACAGGAACTTCTTTTAAATTATTTTTTAATGCAACAATAGATACCTTTTCTTGTTCAGTATGAATATTAACACTAACTAATTTCTTATTTGTAAATTCTTTTAAATTAACATTTTTTTTAGATTGTAATAATTCTTTTATTGAAACAACCCCTTTAAGTTTTTTCTTACTATCAACTATATAAATATAATCTATTGTATCATAATTGTTTATTTCTTCTAATAATATATCAATAACTTTTTCAACTAAAAGATCTTCATTAAAAACAGGAATATTATAAACTATTAAATCCACTATTGGTTTATTAATTGAAGTAATATTTTTTTTATTCATTTGTTTTTATTTTTTTAACATATATATAAATTTATAAATTTAACAGATAAAACAACTAAAAAATATATTATTTTTAACAATAAAAACGATAAATTTATAAATTTAAGAATACATATTCATAATATGGTAAGACCAAGACAAAAAAGATTCATAAGAGAAATGCCAAAAGTTTTATATTATAAACCATTTGGAATACCACTAAAAGATATAAAAATTGTTACAATTACCATAACAGAATATGAGAGTTTAAAACTTAAAGATTATGAAAATAATTCTCAAATAGATTCTGCAGTAATGATGAAAGTATCTCAACCAACATTCAATAGGATTTATAATAACGCAAAAAAAAAACTTATCAAAGCAATTATAGAAGGTCTTGCCGTAAAAATAGAAGGAGGAAATTATAAAATGCCAAACAATGATAGAACAGGACCATTAGGTCATGGACCTATGACAGGAAGAAAAATGGGCTATTGTGGAACAAACAATAGAAATTTAAATAATCAAACAAATCAAAGATTAAGATTAAATCGAAAACAAAATTGGGCATATTCTCAAAGTAGAATAAATCCAAACATTGATGAATTAAGTAAAGAAAAACAAAAACAATATATCGAAGAAGAATTAAATGATTTAAATACATACAAAGAAGAACTTGAACAAAAACTAAAAAATATTTAAATCATTTAAAATTATTATTATATAAAAAACATATAACTATTAAAATCAAACTATATTCTAAAATAATTATTAAAAATTAAAAAATATAAAAAATTAATAACCTGTAACTTTACAAATTCCTTTTTCTAAAGCAGTTTGCGAAGGATTTTCAACTTCTTCTCCATTAATCATATATGTATGAGTAGTTTGATTATTTGATAAATCTATATCATGTGTACTTTCAACTGATTCAACTAAATATGTATCTTTAAAATTTTTTGCAATCGCAACTCTCATATCTTCATCATATTCACAAATCATTTTACCACCATTAGGCATATCTTCAACATAATGACATAAATCATCTTTTAATCCTATTATTTCACGATTCATTTCTTCATTAGTAAAAGGATGTACAAATTTTTCAACATCTGGAATACAGTTTTCTAAATTTTTTAAAAATTCTTCACTAATTATCCCATATTCTAATTCTAAATTTTCTTTTTTATCCTTTAATTGTTTTTCTTTTTGTTTTTGTGATTCCAAATATTTTTCTTTTTTATCCTTTAATTGTTTTTCTTTTTGTTTTTGTGATTCCAAATATTTTTCTTTTTTATCCCTTAATTCTTTTTCTTTTTGTTTTTGTAATTCCAAATATTTTTGTCTTTTTTCTAACATTTCAAGATACTCTTCTTTCTTTTTAATTTCTTCTAAAGACATGTTATTATTATTATTTAATTCTAATTCTTTTTTTTTTATTTGTTCTTTTATTTCATTAACTCTTTTTTCTTTTGCTTTTTCAATAAGCATCTCCTTTGCTTTTTCTCCTAAATTCTCTTTAAGTTTTTTATTTTCTCTTATTTCTTTAACAACTTTATCTCTAATTTGTTTAGCATCAATTTCATCTCTAATGATTTTTGCTTTTATTTGTTGTTTGATTTCTTCTCTTTCTTCTAGTGTTAAACTATTATATTGTTCTTTAATTTTTTTAGATAAATTACTATAATCCAAATTCCCATTTAAAAAATCTTCTTCATACTTATCAATACTGATACCTAATTCAACTGCATAATTATTTAATTTGTTGAAATTATTTTTTCTCTTTAATTCTTCAAGTTTTTGATTTCTTTCCCTTAAAGCTTCTTTATGTTTTTCTTCAATTTGTTTTTTTAATTGATTTTTATCTTGTTCACTCAAAAGATTTTTAACCTCTTCTCTAAATTTAAATGTTAATTCAATTGCTTGTTTTTTCATATCAACAAAATCTTTTACAACAATTTCTTTTTCTTGATCTAAATCATACTCTTCAATTAATCCTACTAAAACATAAAACTCTTCTACAATCTCTTTAAGACTTTGAGAACCATTTATTAAACTTTCATTTTCAATTTTATCAATAATTAAATTAGCTGAATCTATTTGTAATTCAATTCTTTTTTGTAATTGTAATAATCTAACCTTATGTCCTTTTATTTCATTCAAAACTTTCATATCTGATTCATCTAATAAGTTTTTATTTGAAATATTTTCTACTATACTATTATTAATATTCTCATTTTGTGTATTTGCAAAATTAAATGGTAATAAAAATACTACCATCAAAATTGCAATTAATGAAGCTTCCTTTTTTTTCTTTAACATATTAATTCACCTGTAAAAACAGTCAAGGTCGGAACAGTATATAAAAATTCTCTAAAAAAATATGCAACAAAGTGCAACATTATGCATTGTTAAATCAAAAAAGCAAAATTATTTTTTATTATTAATTTGATTGTTTGGCAGCTTACTCTCATAAACATCATTCTTATTATTTTTTGCTATACTATCTTGTTGGTTATCAGCACTATTTTCATCATCCGAAAAATCTTGAATATATTGAGTAATATTATTATCAGCAATATCTCGAAAATCTTCATTACTCTCTATTTTAAAATAATCATAAAATTTTTTAGTTACTCTATAATATTTTCCAATACCTTTTTTTTCATAGGATAAAAACTTATTTCTATACAAATAATTAACTTCTTTTTTTACAGAACGACCCAAAATTTCTAAAAGTCTAGTTTTTGTTACTGGCTGTTCATAAGCAATTATCGATAAAACTTTTAATACATTTTTAGGAATTTCGATATTAGTTATTAAATCTGAAACTATATCTTCATATTCTGGTTTTAAAGCCATTCTCCATTTTGAATTTTCACTTTTTTCAATATTAAAAGAATAATTATCTCTATACTTTTCCTCTAATTCTTTTAAAGAATTATTTATTAATAATTCTGAATCTAAAGACAAAGCATTCATTATTTCATGTGGCAACAACCAATCTCCATAAGAAAAAAGTATTGCCTCAACTTTTTTTTTTACCTCTTCAAAATTTTCACTAGACATCTTATTTATTAAAATACAACTTATATTTATAAAAATTTGTTACTTTTGATTTACAAAAACAATTAAAATATAAATAAAACTCAAATTTTATCATTTAAGAATTTTAAAAAAGTACTAATTTAACAAAATGAAGTCTATGAAACATTTGAATTTAAGCTTTTCAAAAATATTTCTTAAAAACTGTTAAGTTTTTCAAAATTCTCATTTGCAAAACCAAAAAATAAATGATTAAAAATTAAATAATCCAACAAAATAAAAAACAAAACTAAAAACTATCACAAACTCAAACATATAAACAATTCAAACCTTCAATACTAACACTTAAGCACTTCAGCCCAGACCCTTCAGCCCTTCAACACTTCAGCCCTTCAGCCCTTTCAGCACTTCAGCTCTTAGGCCCTTCAGCTCCAAACCCTAAGCCCTAATTAACTTCTAAATAACTTCTTTGTCTTAAATACATAATTTTATAACCTTGTTTTTGTATCTCATACTTTAGTTTTTTATCATTGGTTGCGATAATCACATTTTTATTTAAATTTTCTAAAATCTGATTATCAATATACGATTGATTAGAACTAATTATTTTAAAATTATATCTTTTTAATAAACTAAAAATCAGTGGCAAATATTTCTTATTTTTATCTTTTTTTCTCTCAACACTGCTAAGTTCGTCAATAGTACCCTCATATATAAACAAAGAAAATGTTGAACCTATCAACTTTTCAATCTCACTAATAATATCAATATTAAATTGAAATGTAACAAATAAAAAATTAGTGTCAAATATAATTGGATTCCTAAATCCTAAAACACTATTAAACTCTATCATTGGTAACTCATGAATTAAATCTTTTATCATAAACTTGTTAAATTTTTCTCTATCCATTTATTTATATTCTTTTTTATTATTTTGTATTTTTAATTGCTCGGGTTTAACTATTTCATACTCAGGAACTCCCAAAGTTTCATTCATTGTTCTAGACAAAATATCTTCAATTTTGTTTTTTTGATTTAAATGATATATTCCATAATTTTGTGTTCCATGACCTTGATTTAAAAGCATAGATTTCCCCATTCTATGAGTTGTTTTTCCATGGATATGTCCATGCAAAATAGCACCACCTTTTTTATCTATCTGTTTATATGCAGCATTTTCTTCAATTCCAGAATATGATGGATGATTAGGCATACCATGAAACAAATAAAAATCTACATTATCTGGAACCTTGGTCACAACTTGACCTATTTTTTCTGAAACACTATTATCAAATTGAGGCTTAATTCTACTTTCAAAATATTGAACCAATCCTCCTTTACTTATTCCTTGTGACAATCTTTGTTGAGACATAGAAATTAAATGAGACAAGTGTTTTTCATCAATAAAATTAACACCACAATCACTTAAATATTTCAACAACTCTTGGAAAGCTGGAGTATGTCGTTTCACTTTTTCCAATTTTTCTTTATAATCTGTATATCCAAAAACATCATCAAAATCTTCTCCTAAATGAGCCCCTGTAGAACCTGATAGAGGAGATGCAAACTTTACTCCTTTTTTTTCAAAAACTTTTCCAACAGGAGCCATGTAATCTTTAAAGACATCTTCCATAACACTAGGAACATCATGGTTTCCTGGAAGCAATATTAAATTATCTGGATTCAATCCTTTTTTTTCAAAAACTTTTTTATATTCATCATATTGTTCTTGAGCATTATTTTGAATTGCCGTTGTTAAATGTTTCTTAAATAAATCATATTGTTCTTCATATTTTGATATCTCCTCCCTAGTTAAAAAATGAGGTTTAATTCCAAAATAAACTCCTTGTAACCCTTGCATTAACTGCTCTGTTGGTTGTCCTTCAATTAATTGCATATCAGATATTCCATGTTTTTCTAAAATATACTCATAAGCATTCAAAAACTCATCTGAAGCCTTATTTCCTAATCTTCCTTCTTGAATAATCCTTTTACCTCTAAATCCTTGTAAACCATTACTCAATTTGAAATCTATAAAATCATTAAGCAAATCACCAGTATGAACTAAAATATCATTTTCTCCTAATCCTCCTGCCTCTTGCAAATTCATATTGATAATCTTTTCTAAATCATCAGGATTACTATGCGTGTCACTGATATGAATTATTCTCTTCCCACCACTTTGGGCAAAACTAGCAGTATTCTTATGAAATTTAAATCTTTCTTTTTCATGTTCAGATAAATTTTGCAAATGTTTTTGCTCTTGGTCTTCTTGTTGTTGTCTTGCATATTGTACAGCTTTAATTTCATCTTGAGTTAAATCTTGAATTGTTGCACCCTTTTCTAACTTTTTTTGTGCAGAAATAAAGTTTTTTTGTAATTCTTCAAAATTTCTATCATTCATAATAAATTAAAAAAATATTAAATATATAAATATTTGCTTTTATAAGCTCCTAAGAGCTTAAAAGTTCAATAAATCCTCTCTTATGCACTTCTGCTCTCTAACTTATCAAATAGTTAGATACTTTATGACTTATGTATTTTAAACACTTAAGTACTTTAACCCTCTATAAATATTGAAGGTTTTGAAGGTATTGCATTTATATTATTTTCAAAATCTTTTGCATTAACTATTTCCACTTTAGCATTAAATTTATTTTCCAAATAAACTTTTACTTCATCAATTAATTTCAACTCTTCTTCTTTACCAATATATGTTGTTAAACCAGTCTTTAAAGTTTTAGGTAAAAATTTTTGTATAAATTTCATCTCTTTTTCAAATTTATTTGTTTTCAAAATCGCATTAAAAATCGTTTTAAAATCTCTTGTTTTTTCTAATTCATTATTGATTAAATCGAATAATTCATACCTCAAATCATCTGCAATAACTATTTTAATATTACTTATTTTACTAATATTTTTTGAATTTTTCATCCTTAAGATATTAGTAACTATCTCTTCAACAACTCCTTCTTTTTTTTCAGCTTCAATATTTATATATTTATCAGGGTTAGTATTAAAACTCTGTAAAGAAACAAATTCATTATTTTTTCCAATTTTTTCATTTAATTCTTCGCAAATATGTGGAACAACTGGAGTCATTAGTTGAACATAGTCTTGTGATATAAACTTAATAACCTCTAAAGTTTCATCAAGGCTAGTTCGTCTTTCATGATAACTTATATCATTTAAAAATTCATACAATATTACAATGAATGCTTCTCTAATTCTAAAATCATTAAAAAAACTAAAATACTCTTTTACTCTTGAATAAAACTTAGAAATCAACCATTTATTTGTAGTAGAAAAATCATCGTAAGATTTATCCAAACTTGAAACACTATCTTTAATTAATAATTTAAACTTTTCAAATTTCTTTTCTAATTGAAGAATCTCTTCCTCTTTAAAATCCATCTCAACATCATAATTAGAATTTGTTATAATATACAATCTATACAAATCAGCACCATAAATATTTTTAATCCTAAAAAGAGGTGTTCCATTACCTTTAGACTTAGATATTTTTTTTCCATCCCTCATCATCAAACTTCCAGTAACAATCATTTTAGGCCATTTAACTCTAGGAAAAATCAAACTATAATGATAAATCAAAAAATTTAAATGGTTTGACATATGAGGCATACCAACATATCGCAAATCCACATTATTCCAATAATCAACTTCCTCTTTTGCTAGCTTAACAAAATCTGTATTAATACAATTATTTTTAATAACATCATTAAAAGTCCCTTTATTTAAATAAATATAATCAAAAAACTCAAAAGTTAACTCTTCTGGATTTATATCATACTTTCTAATTAAATGAGATATCATATACAATACTTGATATATTGTAGAATCAGATAAAGGCTCAATTATCCAATCTCTATCATAAGGAATTTGAGTTCCAAGTCCTCTTTTTCTAGCACAAGGTCTTAAATTAGCCCACTCTATATAACCTCTTTGAGTTTCTTTTAAATTAATAGGATAAAAATCTGCACTATTTAATAAATCTAAAGCTTTATTTTTTACGTCTCGATTACTATAATCCAAAAACCATTGTCCTTGAATATTTGCAACAATTACATCATCTCCACCTCTTGTTTTTGCCCTTCGAGAAGTTTCATAAAAATTTACTCCTAATTGTTTTTCAAAAAGTTTTTCTTTAACTCTATCAGCACCAATATTATTTTTTAATGGTAAATTATCAAATTCTCCTGCATTAATCATTTTTGCACCAAAATGCGCTTCTTTATACAAAGATTGTTTAATTTCTTCTAATTTATCTTCATTATTTTTTGAATTATAAATTTTATTTTTAATTAAAACATCATAAGCAGGTATATCAAATTTATAATTAATTTTTTTTCCTTTCTTATCAAAAGTTTCAGTTATAGGATTTAATCTCAAAGGTTCTTTATCAATAAATTCAGATAAACTTTTATTAGGATATAAAGTTTCAAATAAATCTATATAATCATGAGGTGAATCTGCAGGAGAAGAATAAACTATACCTGTTCCATGATCTTCTTTTGAAAATTCAGATTTATAAATTGGAATTTCTTTATCAATAAGAGGAGCAATAACTTTTTTATCTAAAAGTTCCTCTCCTTTTAAATCTGCAATCCATTCAACATTTTCAAATTGATGTTCTACTTTTACTTGAGCTTTTTTAGATACAATCCAAATCTCATTATTTACTTTTAATTTCACTAAATTCATATCTGGTTTTACCCACAAATTAGTTGCACCAAAAAGTGCATCAGGTCTTAAAGTTGCACACAATATATATTCATCAGTTCCAACTATTTTAAACTTAATTCCTACCATATAAGAAATACTTACCTTATCTATATCACCATCATCAATATCATCTTCACCTACTGCATTTTCATAAAAAGCAGAATACAAAATTGGATACTTACCTTGTTTTAATAATCCTTTTTCTTTCAATTTAGAATATTGCCATTCTATAAATTTATTATAAATAGCTTCTCCTGTAGAAAATTGTCTTGACCAATCAATAGAAATTCCAATAGAATTCAAAGAACCTTCCCATGTATGTGAAAAAAAATCTGCAATATTTTTAGGATCACAAAAAGTTTTAATTAATTCATCTTGTCTCTTTTTATCATAAACATAATCACTAACTGCATCTCTAACTTGTTTTAAAGTTTTAGGATTATTATTTTTAACACCATCTGCAACAGCTAAAACAGGAGTTCCTGAAATATGAAAACCAAGTGGTTGTAAAACAATTTTGCCTAATAATCTTTGATATCTCAAATAGACATCTGCAATTGTATATGCTCTTCCATGACCTATATGAGCTACTGAATTTGCATAAGGATATGCTACTGTTCCAAAATACTTGCTTTTACTTTTATCAATTTTAGGTTCAAAAACTTTTTTTTGACTCCATAATTGTTGCCATTTATCTTCAATTTTAACTTGATTTTTATCCACCATTTTTCATATCTTAAATTATAATTATACTACATCATATCTTAACTATATAAAAACTTAATATTACATTAAAGTTAACATATATTTAAATTTTAATCTTTTATAATTGTTTCATTTAAATTAATATATTGATTTTTTAATTTAAACACTATATATAATACATCCAACTATTTTATTAATCTTTTGTAATTTTAAAAAAAATTATTAAAGCCACAAAAGAAAAAAATAAAATATGGCTTTAATATTATAGCAAAAACTTCAGTAATAATAAATCTAATACTAATAAATTATTATTATTATAACTAAAAATTTTCATCTTGTAATATTATTATAAAATAATTTATTTAAATACTTTTCTACTTTGAAATTTTATTATTATAAAACTTTTTTATTAAATATCTTAAAAACCTCAATAAAAAACAAATCCTTTTAAATTCTCAAAAACTTATAGTATTATGACAACTCAAAACATTAAAGAAAATGAAATAGAAAATTTCATATACCTACAAGCTCTAGAAAATGCACTATCTTTTAATGGTCAAGCTAATATAAAACCTATTTTTGGAAAAACTATATCTACATTTCCTCGAATAAAAGAAGACTTAGAATTCTACAAAAACCTAATCAATAATATAGTAAAACAAGTAAATGAAATGAATAATGAAGAACAAAAAAAAAAACTACTAAAATTTAACCCTAATTTTTTCAAAGAATCACAAGAAAAAAAATCTAAAAATGTTCAAGATAAAACTCAGTTAATTGACCTACCACAAATTCCTGAAAAATTTATTGGAAGGTTTGCACCTGCTCCATCTGGACACCTGCATATTGGACACATAAGTGGAATTGTATTTAATTATGAATATAAAAAAAAATATGATGGAAAATTTATTCTAAGAATAGAAGACACTAATCCTGATAATATTAAATTAGAAAATTATGATAAAATAATAGAGGATGTCAAATGGTTAACTGATGATGGGATCGATGAAATTTATTATCAATCAGATAGAATAGATATTTATTACAAATATTTAAGACAATTAATTCAAACAGGATATGCTTATGTTTGTGAATGTGATTCTGATACTTTCAAAGTATTTAACGATTCATCACAAGCATGTCCACACAGAGATAGAGACATTGAAAGACAAACTTATTTATTTGAAAAATTTTTTAGAGAAAAAGATCCATATCAAGATGGTCAAGCATGTATAAGATTTAAAGGAGATTTAAATAATAAAAATCCTGCACTAAGAGATTTCCCAATTGCAAGACTCAATTCAAATCCTCACCCAAGAACACAAACTAAATATAAACTATGGCCAATGTATAATTTTGCAGTAAGTATTGATGATAACTTAATGGGGATTACTTACATCATCAGAGGAAAAGACAGTGAAATCAATGCTATAAGACAAGACATGATAAAAAAAGCTCTTGGTTTTAAAACTATTCCCTACTATCATTTTGGAAGAATTCAGTTTTCAGATATAGAATTAGGAAAAACCCCAATCAAAAAAAAAATTGAAGAAGGAATCTATACTGGATGGGATGACCCAAGAGTGCCAACATTAATTAGTTTCAAAAAAAGAGGATTCAAAGCAAAAGCATTTAGAGATATGATAATTAACATGGGAATATCAAACAGAGATAGAAAAATGTTAGAAAAAGAATATTTCAAATCACTTAATTATTTTAACAAACAAATATTAGAAAAAGAATCTAATAGAAGATTTTTCATTGTAGACCCAAAAATCGTAATAATAAAAGATATTACAAAATATCCTCAAAAAGAAATAATACTCCCTAAACATCCTGAATATAAAGAAAGAGGAAATAGAAAATTTCCTATATCAAACAAATATTATATTGATAAAATTGACTGGGAAAATATCAACAAATTCGATATAATTAGATTAATGCATTTTGCAAATTTTAAAGTTATAGAAAAAAATGATAAAGAAATAGAATTGGAATACCTAAGTAAAGACTTTGATAGAAAATTAAAATTAAAAAGAAATATTCATTTTTTACCTACAAACAAAGAATATTATAATGATGCAATAATTATTATGCAATCTGCTCAAAAACTTAAAGGATTATCTGAAAATTTAGATAATCCTAAAATTAATAAATCTATTCAATTTGAAAGATTTGGATTTGTAAGATTTGATAGTTTAAACAAAAATGGTTCTTACTTGTTTTATTTTACTCACAGATAAAAAAATGGAAGATATTCAAAAATTAAAAAATGAATTTGATAAAATTGTAAAAAAATATAAATTAAATAATACTGAAAAATCAAATCAAATAGCACAGTATCTAACTAATAACACAAATAAAAAAACTATTACAAACAAAGAATTTGCTAAAAAATTTGATATGAATCAAAAAGATGCAATTACATTTTTAAAATTCATAAAAAAAGGAATTGAATTTAAAGAAAAAAATATTGATAAGAAATAAAATATAAATTTTATTGTAAGCTAAATATTAATTTATTCTTTTTTGTTTTTTGTTTTCTTTCCAGATTTTTTAATTGATTTTTCTTGATTTAAATCAGTATCTTTCTCTTTAACCAACTCATCATCTTGAACTTTTGATTTAATATCTTTCATTTCTTCATCATATTCTTCTTCATAATCAACAAACAGCCACTTAACAAATCTCTTAAATATCCCCTGAGAATCCTCATAACTTTGATTATCATCAACAAATTGTGGAACTTCCCTTTTTTCATCAAGAGTTTTGCTCAAAACATTTTTATCTTCATCCTTAATTTGCTTACTCCTAACATTCTGATTTTTTTTATCTTTTGTAAAAATTCCCTTCTTATGTTTAATATCTAATAATTCATTATAAAATCTATCATATAGTTTTGCAATTTCATCTGTAAATTCAACTCTTAAACTTTTAATCTCTAAATTAATCTTATCTGCAATCAAATAATTTATATCTGTTTCATTCAAACTATTCATAACACTTTTATTCTTTTTAACTTCATCTGATAATTGATACTTAAATGTTTTCAAGGCACTCTGAATCTTATCATCTACTATTTTAGAAAAATCGTTCAACTTGTTATCAACTAAATTTAATTTATCTTCTTGAACTTCAATACATTTACACTTTTCACTTAAATTATTTTTTAATGAATGAAAATCCAAAGCAAGTGACTGCATATCGTTTTCTAAATTAACAAGTTTTACATTTAAAACATCTTTCTTATTAGAACTATCCAAGGATTCATCAACAACTAAATTATTATCATTTTTTATACTTTCTTTCTTTAAACTTAAAATTTCATTTTGTAAAGCATTCATATCTTTTTTTACTTTTAAAAAAGCTAATTTTAATTTTTTATCATCCATTTTTATCTTAATTATCTAAATAAAAATAAAATTTCACAATTTATAAATGTTTTCACAATATTCCTCTTTTAGTGATAAAACAAACATAAAAAATCAAATAACACAAATAAAGGTCTAATAAAATAAAAACAAATACCTTCAAAATAAAATAAAAAAATTATAAACAATTAAAAATAATTCATCAACTCAACTAAATTCACATAAAAAAATTATTAAAATTCTATAATGTGCTGATCTTTTATAACATGAAGATTTTTTCCTTCTTCATATCCTAACTCTTCTGCTAATTCTATCATTCCTTCTTTTAATCTAATATCCCCATGCACTGGGACAATATTTTCCGGATGAATCATATTTAATAAATCCCTATGATCTTCCCTTGAAGCATGTCCTGAAACATGAATATCTTTGAAAATTTTACATCTATAACCATCAAGCTTTGCATCTAATACTTGTCTTGCCTCAATATTTACTTGAGTTGGGATCACTTCAGATGAAAATACAATCTTATCATCTTCTTTTATCTCATAAGGAGTTCTACCTTCAGCTATTCTTGTAAGTACAGCATTTTCTTCTCCTTGATGACCAGTACAAACAATCACATAATCTTTTTTATTTTTATTTACTTTTTCTAATGCTTTCATAACTTCAACTGGAGTTTCTGCAATTTCTACACCTTTGGCTTTAAAATCTATAATTCCTGCATTTTTAGCTGCCTTACAATACTTTCCCAAGCTTCTACCAACAAAAATTAATTTCCTTTTCAATTCATGAGTTAATTCATAAATAGATTTTAATCTTGTAATATGAGACGCAAAAGTTGTAATTATAACCCCTTGAGTATTTACAATATCTGTTTCAATAAAAATATCTTTTAACATCTCTTTTACAACAATTTCAGATAATGTTTTTCGCTTAAGATTACTTCTAACAGAATCTACAACCAACATCTTAACTCCTTCTTTTTTATCGATTTCCTTTAGTCTATCATAATTTGTTCTCTGCCCTAGAGCAGGTCTATTATCAAACTTAAAATCATTTGCATACATTATAACCCCATTTGGAGTATGAATTGCAATAATTGCTGCTTGTGGAATTGAGTGTGTAGCATTAATAAATTCAACTTCTATTCCTGAACTAAGAGTGATTGTTGAATTAACATTTACTTTAATAAACTTGTTTTTCAAAGGATCTTTAATACTTCTTGAAGACTTCATTAAAACCTTCAAAACCTCTATTGTATAAGGAGACCCATAAATTGGACAGTTAAATAATGAAGCAAGATACTGAACACCACCTACATGATCTAAATGAGCATGTGAGACAATAATTGCTTTAACTTTATCTTTTTTTTCTAATATTAATTTTGGATCTGCTATAATATTCTTCTCAATCATTTCATCAACGCTCATGTTGTCCACTTCATCATTATAGAGTACTAGATTTGTTAATTGAAGACCCATATCACAAATAATAATATCATCTCCAATCTCAAAAGCAACCATATTTCTACCTGCCTCATCTACTCCACCCATCGCATATAATTTCATTTTCATATTTAATCACCTTAACTTTAAACAATATAATGTTATACTTGCATTTTTGTGCATCATTAAGATTAATATAAAATATTAACCTTCTATTATACATACACTAAATAACATACAAACTAGAAATAAAAAAAAATTTGTCATCCTTTAACTGCTTATTATAACTCTCCATTTTTTTAACTTTTAATTTAAAAATTATTTGATAATTATTAAACATAAAAAATAAGCATTAAATCAAAATCATGCTTTTTATTTCTATTCTAAATATATATATTATAAATTTATTTATAAATTTAATTGTTTTTCGTAATTAAAATAACAAATTAACAAACATCAACAATAAATGAATAAAAAAGTTTATAAAGTAAAGATATAGAATATATATTATATATGAGCGAACTAATCCCTATTATTACAGAAAAAGTAATATCTATCGATGGATATTTTGATTTAAAACAAACATATTCCGATTTAATGACATTAATAGAAGATTCTCTTGGATACGATACTAACGTTAAAGATTACAATGAAGCAAACCAGGATGGTAAAAAAGAGATAACATCCATTGTAGAAGGTGAAAGGTTGTATAACGAAGTTTACAAAATTGTTTTAAAATTTAAATTTCAAGCAAAGGGAAAAGACTCTACAATAGAATTAAATGGTAAAAAAATAAAATTAATAAAAGGAAATGGGAGATTAAGTCTAAACTGTTTTTTAGACCCTGACTGGGATAATCAAAGACAATCTGGACCACTTGCAAAATTTCTACAACAATTATACAATAGATATATTGGAAATGACGAACAAAAAAAAATAGAAGAATCTGCAGTAAATGACACCAAATTAATTGAGGCAAAATTTAAAACACATTTTGATGCAACAATAAAATAATTAAACAAAA
The DNA here is from genome assembly GCA_048625195.1 of Nanobdellota archaeon. Classification (GTDB taxonomy): domain Archaea; phylum Nanobdellota; class Nanobdellia; order Woesearchaeales; family UBA583; genus UBA583. The sequence goes on from JBMCRE010000007.1 coordinate 38,783, forward strand.
TGAAGAAAAAAATACATATAAATCACAAAAATGCAAGCTCTCAAATAGGTATTGGAATTATACTTATGGCGGTTTTATTATTATTTGGAAGTATTTTCATTGATGATAATTCTAATTCTAAACAAGATTATTTAAATCAAAAAACACAAAACACAAACAATAATGAATATCCAAAAGATAGTTATTTATTTTATTTAAATAATACTGACATTGGAAAACAAAAAAAAGTCACAGAAAGTTATCCTAATATTGAAATTGGATCTAGAGAACAAAATAACATTATATATATCGGAAATGATTTTAAATTAAAATCAAATCCCTTTTCTAAAACTTATTATTCTTTTGAAGTAAACTTGAAAAATCCTCAAAATGTCGAAGAACTATTATTATATTTTGATCCCAAAAGAATAACAGGAAAAGAAAATATAATAGTATTAGTTAATAACCAATTATTTTATGATAACCAAGCAAGAACTAATGAACTGCCTATAGTTATAGATAAAAAATTTGCTACAAATCAAACTAAAGCAACAATTACAATTATGTTAAATAAACCTAAATTTTATCAAATATTTAATTGGAATTCTTTTGAAATAAAAAATTTAAAAGTAATGGAAGTAAGTAGAGATACTGCAAATAATAAAAAAAGTTATAATTTTCAATTAGATAAAAATGACTTAGAAAGAGTCGAGTTAAATTTAATAACAAATTGCAAAAAAACCTCAACAGAAACAAACAAACCAATAAAAACCACAATAAATGGATATATTATCTCAAATTTCAATCCCCAATGTGACAAATATATAAATAAAGAAACAAAAGAGATTCCACAAAATATCTTAAAAACTAATAAAAATACTCTGACTTTTGAAACTGATGGATACTACTCCTTAGGATATAGCATTAATAAAATATATTATACTGATAAAGATTTATATAAATTTACCATTAATTCATTTAATGATATTATTGATGTAATTATTTATGGAGATTTTGATAAAGATGTTATAGATATTAGAATAAACGAACAAACAATAGGACTTGGAAGAAATGAAATAATATCCATTATTCCATACTTAAATTTTGGAACAAACACTATAGAAATTCTAACAAAACCTGTTGAAATCAAAGAACTAATTGTAGAAAAAAATCAATTTTTAGATTAATAATAAGAAATTATTTTTTAGACCTTAAATAAAATTAATATATCTACAATACTTATTTAAATTAATAATTAATAATTATTTTAAATGGGTAAAAAGAAAAAAGATAAATATGAAAACATTCCTCTAAAAGAACAAATAAAACCAATCTTTGAAACACGATTTAAAGAAATGTTAAAAACTAATCAAGAATATGAAAAATTTATTAACTGTATTTTTACTCCTCAAAGAAAATCATTTAGAATCAACATCACCAAAGAAAAGAATGAAAAAGAACTTTTAAAAAATTTAAAAAACAAAAATCTAAATATAACACCTATAAAATGGTCTAAACATTGTTACTTTTTAAATTATAATAAAGACAATAGAACTGACTTAGGTAATTTATATGAGCACTTCATTGGTAAAATATATATTCAAGAAGCAACATCGATGTGTCCTGTAGAATTATTAGAAATACCTAAAAATATAGATAATGATTTTTATGTATTAGATATGGCAGCATCTCCAGGTTCTAAAACTACCCAAATTGGAACTAAAATGAATAATAAAGGTTTGATCGTTGCAAATGAAATGAATTACAAAAGATTAGGCCCACTAAAAATTAATTTAGAAAGATCTGGATTGCAAAATATAATAATTACAAATTTAGATGGTAGAAATATTCAAGGAGAAAATATATACGACAGAATTCTATTAGATGCACCTTGCAGTGGTTCTGGAGTTATAAGAAAATCTCCCAAAACAATTAAAACTTATAATCCTAAAAAATTAAAATCTATACAAAACTTACAATTAAAATTACTAAAAAGAGGATTCGAATTATTAAAAAAAAATGGCATATTAATTTATTCAACTTGCTCTTTAGACCCAGAAGAAAACGAACTCTTAATAAAAAAATTTTTAGAACAAAACAATAATGCAAAATTAATGTTATCTAAATTAAATGGATTAAAATTAAATAATAAAATTGAAAAATTCAATAATGAGCCAATACCAAAAGAAATAACACAAAAAACAATTAGAATTTGGCCACAAGATAACGATACTAATGGATTTTTCATCGCAAAAATAAAAAAAGAGCTAAATAGCTTAAGGGACAAAGAGACAAAGAGCCTAAGAGATTAAGAGCTCAAGAGACTAAGAGCTTAAGAGACAAAGAGATAAAGGGATTAAGAGCCTAAGAGATTAAGAGCTCAAGAGACTAAGAGACAAAGAGATAAAGGGATTAAGAGCTCAAGAGACTAAGAGCTTAAGAGACAAAGAGATAAAGGGATTAAGAGCCTAAGAGATTAAGAGCTCAAGAGACTAAGAGACAAAGAGATAAAGGGATTAAGAGCCTAAGAGATTAAGAGCTAAATAGATTAAGAGATAAAGAGATAAAGAGACAAAGAGATTAAGAGCTAAATAGATTAAGAGACAAAGAGATTAAGAGCTCAAGAGACTAAGAGTTTAAGAGCGCCCTTAGGCCCTTCAGCCCTTCAGCATTTAAGCCCTTAGGCCCTTCAGCCCTTCAGCACTTAAGCTCTTCAGCTCTCTCACCTATCAAAATAGGGTTCTTTTCCTGAACTTGCTATTTTTAAATCTGACATAGCCTCTGAACTTGCTTCCAAATCACCATAACTCGAAGGTACTCCTAAATTCAAAATTGAAACAACTAAAGTATCTCTATTTAATAACATTGCTTCATTAACCTCAAATCTAGGTATTTCAATACCTCCCACAACCCAAGAATCAAAATCTAATTGTGGAATAACTTCACAATCTTCTCCTGAAAAAAGTCCTTTTTTGTAACAAAATTTTTCTTCTGGAATAACAAAAGATTTATTATACATCAAAAAACCTTCCAAACTATAATTACCAATTGTCAAATCAATTGTAAGATTATTCATACTATCTTTATTTAACTCAACAACTTCAACTATTTCATCATCTTCTAAATTTGTAAAAATTAAAAATCCCTGTTCATTATCTTGAATACTTGTACCAGCACTAATTTTATTTGATTGAGGTAATATCTTTTTCACATTTAAATCTACAGTCTTTTTAGAAGGCATAATTTTTTCACCTAAATGTATATCTCCGTCTAAACCTACATCTATATTATCAATAGTTAATTTTCTATGTCCATATTTATAAACTTCTAATGTTCCTGGATAACAATTAAGAGGCACTCTCAAACCTATCTTAGATATATTTTTGCTAATATAGTCTCCATTTTTTTGTGTTTCCCCCATATAACACTTAGAAAGACCTTTACAATCAAAAGTAATAGTAGCATCCTCTATACCAACCATTGGATCATTAAAGTTTCTTTCTCCATAATTCACAGGATCACTAATATTTAAATAAATATAATCTGAAATAAATTGTGTTGGATCACAAATCAAACTTCTCTCTTCATCACCCATTAATAAATTCTCAAATTCAACTACTTGATTCTCCTTCAACGGAGAATTATAATCAATGTTAGATTCTATCAATAAATTAAAAACAAAATTGTCACCAATCAAATTATCATTTCTAATTTCAAATAATATTGGCATAGTCATCTCATAAACTGCTACATACTCTGTAAAAAAAAATGGCAAAAATTCAATAATAGCCTCTGGTCTTGGCAACAAAATCACATTACCCAAAGAAGGCGAGAGTCTAAAAGTGGAAGGGAAATAAGAAGCACCATAAGTAGGTATAACTTGATAATTTTTATATTCTCTAAATATTTTCGGTTCTTCATCTATAACTAAACTATAATCAGTCAAATAATCTTTTAAAAACATTCTTTGGAATCCTTGAACATATTCACTATCTTGTATATTTTCACCATAATTTGGTTCAACATAGTTCGTATTTAAAAATTGGACTAATGGAATATGAGACTCAATTATTTGTTTAGTTAAAAGTTCTACATCTTCCACCTTCCATGGTTTAAAATCATAAGTCATTTTAAAATCATAAAAAGGTGGCAATAAATCTCTTCGGTTACTATCTTGATAAATAGAAATAATATCTAACATCCTTTTTTCAACAAATGAAGTATTATATTGAGAATATGTAATATCTCTTGCTAAAAAATAAGGTATTTTGATTTTATTATCTATTTTAGTATCAAAATAATCAACATACTCAGTATTATCCTCGTTAATCTCTTTAACTCTCAAAGGAAGCTTTAAAGAAGTGATTATCTCATCTCTTTTAAATTCAACCTCTATTTTATCTTTTATATCTTTTGGTTCATATTCAATTTCATAAATGTCTTTAAATGTGTTAAAACTTCTTATGCAATTATCTTCCAAGTTGTCCTCTAAATATATTTTAATCTGATTTTTTATTGAATATTTGGTATCTGTATCATAATCAGGAATATTAAATTTAAATTCTTCATCACTATCATCATAATAATACCAATAAGGTATTTGAGTTCCAAAATATTCTAATCCATCTGCTCTTTGGTTTAAAATGTCAGGTAATTCTCTATTTGTAAACATCATACTAGGATGATATAACCAACCACCATGCTCTCCTATTTTTAAAACTGCTTCTCTACTTTCAGTCTCTAAACAGGTTTCAACAAACTCTTTAACATGATATGAGCTTTTTTGATCTTCAAAAAATTTAATATTATTATCAGTAAACATAAAAAAAACGACTAAAATTAAAATCAAAATAACGCCAATAATAACAAAAATACCTAATTGTCCTTTTAGATTATTTTTTTCCATTAATAATCTTTCTTAAAAATTATTTATAAACTTTTGTTATCATCTAAGAAAAACATTAATTTTTAAAATTAAAAAAATATCATAAAAAATAACAAAAAACAAATTCTAATCCCAAAAAAGTCTATAGCCCTGCGCGGATTGATTTTTTGCCAAAAAGCAAACAATCTGCTAGAAAAAACATAGTTTTTGAAAGCATAAAAATTCGAGCAGGATACATAGTAGCCCTGCGCGGATTGATTTTTTGCTAAAAAGCAAACAATCTGCTAGAAAAAACATAGTTTTTGAAAGCATAAAAATTCGAGCAGGATACATAGTAGCCCTGCGCGGATTTGAACCGCGGTCTTAGGATCCAAAGTCCTAAATGATAGTCCACTACACTACAGGGCTATAAAATCACTCTATTAACAACTATTAAATCTATTATTCATTATATTTAATATTATTAACAAATATAAGAAACTAGTTTTAGTTTTTAAATTTTTTCATGCTAATAAATTATTATCTAAGTTTTTATTGCTCAATTAATTTTATATTAATTTATTAAAATTATTCATTTTGGACTTCAATTTTTAAATTATATTTAGAATCAATTCTTTTCAAAATAATTAATAAAGAACTTTGAGATTCTCCTACAATTTCATAATTAGACAATTTTAATACTAATTTTACAACAAAATCTTTTATATCTTCAAAAGAAGGCATCTCTTCTTTTTTGTGTCTCTTCCTTGAAAGACCTAAAAACATATATCCTTTAACTTCAATTATATCAGGATTACCTTGTTCTATTAATTTTTTATAACCTTTCAAATGTTCATCTAAATCATTTAAACCTTTTATTTGAGTCATCCTGAAAACTCTTCTTGTATCTAATTTTGAAAAATAATCTATTGATTTATTTAATCTGTCCCAACCATCTTTATAGATTGAACGATTAATTTTTTTAAATAAAAATTCATCTGGAGCATCAATTGAAATATATAATTGTGTAGGTAAAGCAGATATATCATTTTGTAAATTCTTAAAATATAAAAAATTTTGTCCATTTGAAACAACAAAAATAGTTCTTGTTTGATTTAAAGATTTTAAATATTTTACCATCTCATTTAATTTTGGATATAAAGTTGGTTCACCACTAAGTGAAATTGCAAAATGATTAGGTATTTTAGATTCTTTTAATTTCAACAAATCAACTTCACTATTTCCACCAAAACCTGATAAAAGTTTTTTTCTTTTTTCAATTAAATTTTCAATAATATCTTGTGGCTCATTTACAACAAATTTATTAAAATCTAAAATACTCATATTTTCTTGTGGTCTCCAACAAAAAGTACAATTCTGTTCACACCACATAACAGCAGGAGAAAATTGCATACACTTATGACAATCCACTCCATAAAACTCTTCTTTATAACAAACTCCTTGATTCCTTAAAGTTTTTTTATTCCAAGAACAAATCTGAACTCCACTATGATTAAAAATTCCATATTGTTTTTTTTGCATATCCTTTTCAATATTCAAATCTAACTTCAAAATATTTTTATTATCAATTTTTAAATCACTCATATAAAAAAATAATATTTTATATTTTATTAAATTAATCATTACTACTTATAAAAATAAGTTATAAATTATAAAAATAAAAAATAAAATTAATCATACTTAAATATACTCAATCATCTTTCAAATTATCAGCAGGATTAACCTTAGATGCCCTAATAGCAGGATAAGTCCCAAATAAAGTTGCAAAAATAGCTGTTACAAATATTACTCCTAAAAACAAATTAAAATCAAAATTTATCGGAACATTATATCCATAAAGATTAATTATAAAATAAGAAATAAACTCTGCAAGCAAGTAAGACAACATAAATCCAACAAAAGAACCAATTACACCTAAAAAAGCACTTTCAATTAAAAATAAAGTTCTAATATCTCTATTTGTAGCACCAAGTGCTTTCATAATAGAAATCTCATTAACTCTCTCAATAACATTAGAATACATAGTATTTAAAACATTAATTCCACCTACAATTAAAGCAATCGATGAAATAAATACAATAATTGCAGTTAATAAACCAATAATTTGATTAAACTGATCGATAATCTGTTGAGACGAAGTAGTTGAAAAAACTTTTTCATTCTTATTAGGATTTAATTTATTTTCAATTTTTTCTTGATTTTTATTTAAATCCGCCCCTTCTTGAAATTTAACTCTAATAACACTATAAGTATCTTGCCCACTAACTTTTTTAATATCATCAAAACTCATAACAACAGCATTATCTACAAATAAATCACCTTGTTCTTCTATAATCCCTATAACTCTAAAACTACTATCTTCTACTTTTAAAGAACTTCCAACTTGAATCTCTTTTGAAAATTTTTCTTTTGCAAATTTACTTCCTAAAACAACACTTCCTCTATCTCCAACTCTTAAATCTCTACCACTCTCAATTTCCAAACCCATATCAGCATTTATTTCATTTAAATATTGATTTGGATATGCCATAGAAACTGTAAATTCTTTTTCATTTCCATATTCCCATCTTGCACGATAAAAAAGACCTGGAGCTACATAATCAACATCTCTTACAACCTGTTTTACTCTCTCAACATCAGTATCTAAAATACCTCCCCCTGTAGGAGTTCCACCTGAATCTTCAGTTCTTTGTATTAACAAAACATTAGTTCCTAAGGAATTAAATTGTTCAGAAATTGCATTAGATAAACCTTGAGAAACAAACATAAAAAAAGTAAAAGTAAAAATTCCTATAATTATACCTAAAAGAGTTAAAAAAACTCTTCCTTTCTTTTCTGACATATTTCTAAACACTAACTTAAGTGACTCTAATAAATCCATTTTTATTTTCTAAATGTGTCAACTATTGACAACTTTGATGCTTTATAAGCTGGTATAAATCCTGAAATTGATCCAATTACAAAACCAAATAACAATAATATTACAACTAAAAAAGGATCTATTGTTATTGTTAAAAATCCAAAACCATTAGATTGAGCCCAACTTTCAAACATCCAAGCTCCAATACTACCAAGTAACATTCCAACTATTGCTCCTAAAAATCCAAAAATACCTGCCTCTAAAATATAAATAGTAAATATATCCGAATTTCTAGCACCTATTGCTTTCATAATACCAATATCTTTTGTCTTTTCTGTAATAATCACAAACATAGTATTAATTATTCCAACTCCACCAACTATTAAACTCACAAGTGCAATTCCTCCTAATGTTGTTTGAACATATCCTAAAATAGTATTTGCTTGTTTTAATAATTGAGCAAAAGTTTGAACATTAACAGTATCATCACCTAATTTGTTTTCAAGTAAAATTTCTACATTTTCTGCTGCTAATTCTATATCATAACCTTCAGTAACAGTTACAAACATCATATCAACATTATCATCTAAATCATACAAATCTCTAATAGTATTAATATTTAAATAAACATTTCTATCATCTTCTTGATTACCAATAGTTTCATGAATACCTACAACTTTAAATTTCATATCTTTAATATATAAATTAGAACCAACATATAACTCTCTATCAAATAATTCTTCAGCTGCTTTAGGTCCTAGTATTACACCAAACTTATCAATTTCTCTTGGAAATCTACCTTTTTCTATTTTTATATTATAATCTTCAAAATATTCTTCATTAAATGTTACTCCCATAACCATTTTATTAACAGATGTGTCTCCATGTTTAATTAAAATATTTTTTATAATATGAGGTTGAACATCTTCTATATAAGGTCTGTTTTGAACTATATTAACTTCATTATCTGTCAAACCTTTTTGTAATTCACCTGAAAAAGCAGAACTTCCTGTCGTTTGAACAATCAATCTATTAGAACCTAATTGATCAAATTGATCTTGTATTGATTGTTCAAAACCTTGTCCTACTAAAACAATTACAAATATTGTTAAAATTCCAAGAGATATAGCAAAAAAAGTCAAAAAACTCGAAAACTTCCTTCCCTTTATATCCTTAAAAACTAAATTTAAAAAATCTAATATCATTCTTTATATATAATATTAATTATTTCTTAATCTTTCTAATTTAGCTTTTTTATTTTTTCTCCAATAAAAAAATCCTACTATTACCACAAGCAATATAATCACAATTATTAAAGTTGAAAATCCTTGTTCTTGAACAATACCATATTCTATTAATTCTTCTTGTGTATAAATCTTTATAGGAACTTCAATAATTTCACTTTTTTTATTATCATAACTATCAAGATAATTTAATTCAATTTTTAATTTATCACTATCAACATTTTTAACATAAATTTCTGTCTGAATCGTTTGAAAATCATCTGGATTTAAATCTCCTATATATTGATTTTTTCCTTCAACTACTTCATAACCTTGAGAATCCAATAAATTTAATTGAACTCCTTTAACTTTACTTGTTCCAGGATTTGCAATTGCTAAAGTAAAAGTTCCTTTCCCAACATTATATATACTTTGTGAATTTAGAGTTAATAATAATTCAGGTTGAGCAAAAACTTTAACACTACCATATATTGTATTTTCATACATATTTTCTAATGGATCTTTATAAGATACTTTAATAGGTACTAAATATGATTTAGAAAGAGCTTCTGGATTAATAGATATATCAAAAACAAATGTTTCATTATCTTGTGCTTCTAAATGTTTAATGAATTTTTCATTACTACCTTGATTAATTGTAATACTATTTTCATCAATATCTCCTAATTGTAAAGCAACTTTAACATCATTTAAATGCATATTATTTAAATTTTCTAAAGTTATACTTAATTTACCATCTTCACCAGGTTTTAAAACCTTAGATTCAATATTTTGAGTACTAACTAAAGGATTATTGCTACTAACAAATACATTAAATTCATATTTAAATTTACCACTATCACTTTCTACTTCAAATTCTAAAGTATTTAATCCTAACGGAGTATCCTTATCTACTAAAATTTTATATTTTTCTACAACAAAAGTTTTAGCATTATCTGTTCTAGAATAACCAGACAAAATTCCTAAATCTCTATCATTATTCTCTTTTTGTGCAAGTGTAAAATGTTCATTTTCTAACATAGTTAATTTATTTACTCTTATTTGACTATCACCTATATTTGAAACTTTTACATTTAAATATACAAAATTTCCAGGTGAAACTGGATCAGGATCTTGATTTGCTAAAATCACATTTAATCCTGCAGCTGCATTTACAGTCCCTAACATACATATAATCATTAACATACTTAATATTATTTTTTTTAATACCATTTTTTAATTTTAGTTTTAGTTTTTAATTTTATTTTTTTTTAATATCATCAATAATTTTTCCATCAATTAAATTCATTATTCTTTGTGCTTTTTTAGCTAAACTATCATCATGAGTAACTAATATAATTGTTTTTCCTTCTTTATGAAGTTTTACTAAATATTCAAATACAACTATTCCTGTTTTTGAATCTAGATTACCCGTTGGTTCATCTGCTAATATAATTTCAGGGTCATTTGCTAATGCTCTTGCAATAGCAACTCTTTGTTGTTGGCCCCCTG
>JBMCRE010000008.1:0-39692 GCA_048625195.1 Nanobdellota archaeon
CAAGCAGGTTCTTAGTAAAAAGCTAAACACTTGTCGTTAATTTCGTCTCAGAACATGAAAATAAATATATAATATAAATCAAAGGAATAGTCTCTAAAAGATAATAACAAATGTATATTAATTAAATATAAATATGATTATTAATATGAAAAATATAAAAAATGAATTTTCTCAATATTTTAGTTATGGTAGTATTTTATCTTTAATTCTTTTTGTTTTAGGTAATTATATTATTTTTTTAATATTAATTAATAATACAAGTTTGGGTGTTTTTTTAATGTTAATAGGACTTTTTATTTATATTTTAAATAATTTTATTGTTAACAAGTATAAACTTGAAAATTCTTTTAATGATTTTTTAGAAAATATTGCTGTTCTTTGGATATTTGGTTTTTCAACTGTTATTTTTGGAATTGTTTATTATAATGAAAATCCTGCGCTTTTAGCTATTATTTTATTTTATTCTTTATGTTTAATTTTATCTTTGGCAAGGAATAATGTTTTATCTTTGAAAAATTCTATTGGATGGCCTGTACCATTAAATGGATTATTTTTCCCACTTATTTATTTTTTTTATGTCTATTATTTTAATGATGCACAAAATACAATTTTTATTTTTTATTATATTTTTGTAGGAATTTTGTTAGTTTCTTCATATAATTTTTTAGGATTTGAGAATAATCAATATTCTAGTGAAAGAAAAAAAAGAGATGAACAAAAAAGTTTTCCTAATGAAGAAAATAATAATTATAATGATAATAAATTTGAAAATGAAAATGGTGAAAATGAAGAAGAAAAAAGCATAGAAAACGAAAAAAAAATACTAGAAGATAAATTTAAAACAAGTGTTGATAATAATAATAATGTTTATATAGACAATTCAAATAATGAAGAAAAGTTAAAAAATATTGAAGAAGATGAAATCAATAATAAACAAAAAAAACATAAAGTAAATTTTATGATTAAAATGTTTGATTATATTAAAAATAAATTTTTTAAAGGTAAAAATAATAACATTATTGACAAAATTGATAATGAAATTCGAATAAAAGAAGAAGAAAAAGTTTCTAAAGAAGAAGTTGAAGAAGTATTTAGTAAAAATAATGTTAATATTGAAAATATTCCTATTCAAGATGATGAATTTGATATTGATTTAGATTTAGAAAATGATTTTATTCAAAAAAATGATAATAGTGTTAAAAACAACGAAGAAAAAGAAAAACTTAGCAATGATGATAATTATACTAATATTATCAATAAAGAAAATAATAATTTTGAAATAAGAGAAAAAAAGGAAGAAAAAAATAATTCTAAGTTAGAGGAAGAAAAAGAATCTTTAGAAAAAAAAGAAAATATTAGTATTTTTTCTAATAGAAAAATGTTATAATTTATTTTATCTATTTAACAAATATTCTCTATTGCTCATATATGGTCTTAATATTTTTGGAATTTTTACATTTCCATCTTTAGTTTGGTGTTGTTCTATAATTGCAATGATTGCTCTTGTAAGAGCAATAGCAGTTGAATTTAAAGTATGTACAAAGTTAATCTTATTGTTTTTATCTTGATATCTACAATTTAATCTCCTTGCTCCATAATCTCTATAATTAGATGCACTAACCATCTCTCTATATTTATCTTGCCCTGGCAACCATGCTTCTAAATCAAATTTTCTTGACGCAAATGAACCAATATCTCCTGTACAAATATCTACTATTTGATAATGTAGCTCTAACTCTTTAAAAATATCTTTTGCATTTTGAGTAATTTCTTTATGATATTGCTCACTTTCTTGAGGTTCACAAAAAATAAATTGTTCTATTTTATTGAAATTATGTACTCTAAAAATACCTTTACTATCTTTTGTAACACCTGCCTCTTTTCTAAAACAATTTGATATGCCTGCATATTTTTTTGGTAAATCTTTATGATTTAAAAGTTGATCTCTATGAAGAACTGCTAGTGCATGTTCTGATGTTCCAACCATATATAAATCTTCATCTTCTATTTTATATATTACTTCTTCAAAATCCTCTAGGCAAACACTTTTACCAATAGCAGATCTTCTAAGCATTGGAGGAACCTCTATTAAAGAATAACCTTTGTTATTTAATTTGTTCATCACGTATAAATATAAAGCTAATTGTAATTCTACAAGTTCATTTTTTAAATAATAAAATCTTGCTCCACTATTTTTTGCTGCAGATTCTAAATCATACCAATCGTTTAATAAACATAATTCATTATGTGTTTTAGGAGTAAAATCAAATTGAGGTTTTTCAAGATAGAATTCTATTGGAACATTATCCTCTTCATCTTTACCTATTGGAACTTCCTTGTCTAACAAATTAGGAATTGATATTAAAATTTCATCTCTTTGAGTTAAAACTTGTGCTATTTGAGATTCTTTTTTAGTTATTTTATCTGCTATTTCTTTTACCAAAGATAATTGTTTTTTTATATCTCCACCTTGTTTCTTTATATTTGAAATTTCTTTTGATTGTGTATTTTTTTGAGATTTTAAACTATCTAACTCTTGTTTCAATTCCCTAAATTTTTTATCCACTAAAAGAACTTCATCAACAATTGTTGTCTTTATTTCTCTTTTTTCTAAATTTTTTTTAATTAAATTTGGATTTTCTCTAATTAATTTAATATCTAACATATATATTAATACGATACTCATGCTTTTTAAATATTTGGATTTTGAATTTTAATTCTAATATTTAAAAGTTATTGAAAAATATATGATATAATTTTGTATAATTATAAATGAAATGAAAAAATGAAAAAAAATTATTTATATGATTTATAAAATATCTTTTGCATTTATTATAGGTATTTTATGATTTAATATATCATCTTGTGCTATTCGAGGACATGCTGTATTTATCCAACACTGAATGAAGTTAAAATTATCTATCTCTTCTAATGAAAAATTGTCTGCTATAAAAAAATAAAATTGTTTTTTAGGATATTTGTTTCTAATTTTAAATACTAAATCTTTATACTCTTGACCCCATTTTGATGACACAAAAATACCGATAATATCTGAATAATAAAATTTTGATAAATTTGTTTTTCTTTTTTTTAAATATTTATTTATCCAAGTGGTTTCTATTAAACTAATTGTTGAGTTTAGAGGATTTAAAATGAAAATTGGCTTTATGTTTTTTAATTTTTCTTGTGCTAAAATTAAAGCATTAGGATGAAAATGTCCATTACCAATAAATAAAAAAACATCTATTATATCTATATCTAAATTTAAATTGTCACTATATGAATCACAACCTAGTATTTGATATTTATACATTGCTCTATCTGGAATAGATGATAAAGTAAAAAAATTATTATTATTTAATTTAGTTTTTATTTCATCTATAACAGATAAAAATTGAACTGTTGAAAATATTGCTATATTTGTTATTTTTTTATTATTTGTAGGTAAATTTTCGTTTATGTATTCAATTAAATTATTTGGAATTATAAATTTCTTAGTATATTTAGCAATTATAAATTTCATATCCATCTTTACCAACTACCTTCTTTTTTTATAAAATTTGTATGCCCCCATTGGACACATAAATCAAATCCTAAATCTTTTAAGAAAATAGGAATGTCACATCCACCATAACAAGTTCCATAATAAATAAAATATTCTGCTTTTGTTTTAGAATATAATTCATCAACTATTTGTTTAGAAAATTGTTTTAATCCATCTGGAAATTGTAATAAAACAAATTTATTCTTATTTATATTTATCTCTTGAATTAATTGAGGTATTTCTAAATCATAATAGTTTTCATATTTTTGTTTTAAATTGCTCATGAAAAATAAATTTTATTGATATTTAAAAAACTATTGTCATCTCTTAAATGTTATCTTCTTCCTCACAAACTAAAATATTCATTGTAACTACTTCAGCATTGATTAATACACTATATGGTTTCTTTATTAGATTTTCACAACTTGATGAATCAAAAAAAAGTTTTTGCGATGTAAATGAACTTTCTCTAAATGGACCATCTGGACATCTTATTTCATGAGTAGAGTTAAAATACACCCATGAATCTTTAATTAAATAATGACATTGATTTGCAACATAATTTCCTTCATCATAAATTCCTAAATTATTATATTGATAATATTTACAATCATTTAAATTAGAACATGATGCAATATATCTATTTGGCTTAGGCTTTGCAGTACAATCTGACATACAAGCACTACCTTTATCAATTAATAATAATTTGTGGTTATTAACTGACTCAATGTTTCCTCTCCTATCAATTGAATAATAAAAAAATTCTTGATCACAACCCCAATCATTTGGACAAGTTAAATAAAAATTTTCATTATATAATGAAAATGTAGATGGATCAGAACAATCTTGAGTTTCATTTTTAACACAATAATATGTAGAGTCAATACCTGAACCACCAATATTATCTTGTGCTTCTAATTCAATTTTTGTTGTATGTGCTAATGAAGGATATGAATATGTAGTTGTTGGAGGTATAATATCATCTCCTAAGTACATCCAGATTTTTTTATTTGTAAATCCACAATCACCAAAAAGTGAAGAGTTTTCGTTTTCTATAGATCCTAAACATGAATAATCACCTGTTGGATTATCTTTTTGAATTTTTAAATCCCAGTAAATAGGACTACTATTTTGGACTGACACATCAACAGAATTATCCATTGAATTTA
Organism: Nanobdellota archaeon; assembly: GCA_048625195.1. GTDB lineage: Archaea > Nanobdellota > Nanobdellia > Woesearchaeales > UBA583 > UBA583. The sequence goes on from JBMCRE010000008.1 coordinate 4,714, forward strand.
TAAATGAAATATTACCACTATTTGTGAAATTAAAAATATGTCTAGTTAAAAAATCATCGTTTGAATATAGAGTTTTGTTTTCATGTGCAATACAAACTTTATAAGTTTTAGATGAACCAGGTGAATATACCTTAGATGCAAATAAATCATCTGTTTGAAATAATTCTGCCTCATTAGGTTCACACTCGTTTTCTCTATAATTAATAATTAAGTTTCCTTGATTATATAAAATTGCCTCAGAAGTAATAATCATCGAACCTCCCTCATTATTCCCTGGAATTTCATATTCTATACTTGCATTAGAATTTGTTTCATTAAAATACCATCCAATAACTGGGTCTTTATCAACTATCAATCTTTTTGCACCACCATTATTAATCAATTTAATATCTTCATATTCTACTAAATCCTTTGAAAATGTTTCATAAATAGTAATATTTGTTCTTTGTGAACTTGGTAATTCTAATTCTATTTTAACTTTTGTGTTCCCTGTAGAAGTTTGATTATCAAACTTTCTTGAAATATTTAAATTCGTCATTAAATTATATGATTTTTCAACAAAATTCTTAGCATCATTAGAGTCTTGAAATTTTTTAATATTATGCGACTGAAGTGCTATTTGTTCTGGTCTAATTGTATCGTTTCTAACATTTACTCCATTTTTATATATTTTAATCTTTTTTGTATCATCAACTACTGGCAATGTTATTTCTTCCTCAAAATTATGCTTGTTTCTAAAATAAGTTCTATTAGTTATTAAATCATGGACAAATTTTTTTTTTTTGCCTACTCTACTCTCAATTTTATTGTTATCATCTGATATTTTTAAATCTGTATATATCCCTGTATTACTTCTTCTCTTAGATGACTCTATATCTTTAAGAGAATTATGTATCTGATTTGTATAGGTTTCATTAATAAAAACTATATCACAATATCCTTTAATTATTTCTGGATATGATTCTGAACCCGAATCAGTAGGACAACGGTTTGGACGATTATCTAACATACAATAATATCTCCCATTTTTTGTGTCATCTTCAGAATTTAAAGTATATCTTTGAACAAATGCTTTCTCTTCATCTGGATCATTTCCTGGACAAACAGTTTCATTAATATTTCTTTTTTCTTCCATGAACTGTATTAATATTTTTGAATTTGAAACTTCACTTGCAGTACAATCTAATGTATTTGTTTCACTATCAAACTGAGCATTTGTACAATTAAATGCTTTATAATAACTATTAATTGTTGGGTCTTCTAAAACAGAATCACTTTCTGTGCTACAATCTTGTGCTAATTCTAAATTAGGTTGACAACTCGAAGATGGATATGGACTCCATTGTTTATTATAATTACATAAAGCTAATGAATAACATCTATCATCCTCTAATATTATATCATGAGTATCAATCCAATAATATCCTGTATCATCATTGCAATTTTGAACTGGTTCTCTTTCTTGACAAGCAGAATTATATATACTTGAAATATCATCATCATTAAAGTTGTCATAAACATCAATATCACAATATCCTTTAATTATTTCTGGATGTGATTCTGAACCTGAAGGAGTAGGACATAAGCGTGGGCGGTTATCTTCAACACAATAATATCTACCACTTATTTTATCACGAAAATCATTGAATGTATATTGTTGATTATCTCCTTTTCTTAGTGGGGATGTATCCTCAATTCCAGGACATATTATATTATCTACATCTCTTTTCTCTTCCATAAATCTTATTAACTCTTTCTCTGAAGATAATCCTGCATCACTACAATCTAATGTATTTGTTTCACTATCAAACTGAGCATTTTCACATTTAACTACTTCATAATGATATTGACTAGCTACTATATCACCATCTGCTACTGAATAACTAAAACTACTTAACAATATCATTATTATTAAACTTAAAAATATCTTTTTTATCATATAAGATTTAATTTAAAACAATACTTATATTATTTTATCACTACTTATTAGTATTTATTTCTCTTTTGGTAAATTTATACTATCTTTTATTTTAATTTTGTAGATATAACTAAATTCTCCAAAAGTTTTTGTATTAAAAGTATCTTCTTCACTAATTTCAATTGCACATTCTAACATTAATGGATCTTCTTTTCTTATAATAAAATCTTGTGTCTTTTTTCCTGTCTTTTCGTATATTGGTATACAATTATTTTCAATATTATTGTTTCTAAAAATTATTTGTAAATCTTCAATTATTACTGCAGGATATTCACTACTGGTACGACCCTTATCTTTAAAAAAATATTGTAAAAAATATTTATTATCTTCTAATGCGGGAATTAATTCAATTCTCTCAATTTGAATAGGTGCTGCTTGTGATACTTTGTCTGATACAATTAATTTATTTATTCCATTATTATAATTTATTTCTAAATTATTTTCAAAAACAGTTTTATAATTATATGAAATATCTAATGAATAATCTATTTTTTGATTATTTATATTATTGTAATAATCTTCTTTAATTTTTAAAATACCTGATATTTTTTTTTCTTGATTATTATACAAAATCAAACTAGAATCATCTAATATTTTATCATAAAAAGAGTTTAAAGAATCAGATGTAAATACATCTTCTAAATTTCCTGATTGACCACTGACTTGCAATGTAGATAATATTAGAGAATCTTTGTTTATTTCAATTGACTCTAAACCTGTATTTTTTAAATTTAAATCATACATTACTTGATGTTTATTTTTTAATAAATTATCTTTATCATAAATCTTAAAATCAACTTCTAATCCATAACCTACGGTTGGAACTTTTTTAGAAGAACCATTAAATATACCTCCTATTGAACAACTACTAAATAAAACTGACATTAATATAAAAACTATTATAAATAACTTTAAAAAATTATTAGGTTTTTGAGAAGAACTTTCTAAACTTTTAAAATTTGATTTTTTTAAAGACATTGTTTGAGAATTTTTTAATTTTTTAATTTTTTTAAAATATTCTTTTTTCATCTTAATATTTTAGAAAACTTTTTATTTATATAATTTTGTGTAATTTATTATGATAAAGTATAATAAATATAATAAGTATAATAAGTATAATATCTCTTCTCAATGAATAAATTTGTGAAATGTTACTACCTTTATTGTTATTCCTCTTTCTCTTCCTCTTCTGGACAAACGCATGCAACGCAAGATGGCCTAATATCATTTTTTTGATGACATTTTCCTATCATTTCACAATATAAATCAACTGAATGAGAAAAAACTGAAGCTCCTGTACCAGTACATTCATCAGCACATCCGCTACAAGTATAAACATCGTAACTACCACAAACATATGAAGGCATTGCTTGTTTCTCTATAATATTATTACCAGACTTTTCAAAATACCTATCTCGACACATACTATCTTGAATTCTGTCATAATTTATATCATTGTGCCTACCTGTACAAGTGTTAGTGTCTTGATAACAATATCCACGACTTACTTCTGTTTTTTCTTTATTAAAATTACTTTTACCTATAATACTGCCAAAAAGACCCCACCCTGATGGATCACTAGTTGAATAATCAGGCAAATTCATACTAAAACTTCTACCGTACCAATTATTTTTATCACATAAAAATCTTGCATTAGTTATTTCCGATTTTTCACTTGAATCTAAGTGACTCCATAAGTCAGGGTTTGCAGGACCTGGAAGAGGTGCAACTCCAGCAAATCTCGAATTTCCTGAACTGTCAGGAAACCCTACATTGAATAGAAACTTATCGCCACTTATACTTTTGATAATTAATTTAAATGATTCTCTATCAGGAAGCAAACAAAATTCGCATTTTTGCCCAGATTCTTCTACATTAAATCTTGCATTAATATTATTAAGATTTGAGTTAACGACCCCATCAACAACTATGCCTTCTAATGTGCCAAAATTAGTTGAACCAGTTATTGAATCTATATTATGTATTGGATGAGGATAATACCCATCACATGTAACTTTTAGTTTTGATTTAAACAAGGATGTAATCTCACTATGAATGTTCCATATGTTATCTTGGGAATAATCTGTTAATCCTGTATAATCTGAAATTTCATCATCTTCTAAATTAATACAAAAATACATATCCTGATTTATTATTGTCTCTGTTTTAAACATGTTACTTGCGCTATAGGATACTGATTCGACATGGCCTATATCTTTATCATTAAGGGTGTTTTCTATTGCTTGTGAAATCACATCGGACTTACAACATGTATTATTAAATACGTTTTCATTATCAGAAGGACCTAGACATTTCATAGGATATACAATAAAGTTAAAGTCTTCTGTTAATTGGTTGCCTGAATCATCTTCAACTAATATTGAAATTTCTTGTTCATTAGATGATCTTGGAACATCTATTATATAATGAAAATCATCACTTGTTTTGTCTACTTGGGAAGATGATAGAGGTGAACCATCTAGTTCTACACTTATATCATATATATTTTCATCAAAAACACAAGACTTAGAAAAATATAATTTAGATTTAGGAATATTAATTGAATTATATTGAGATAAACTTTTATCTATGTATGTTTGTAATCCAAATAATACATGTTTATCATTAGTGTCTACAAAATTAAATACTTTATCTTTAAAATAACTAGATATTGGAAAAATCTTTCCACTATCTTCATAATTTTTAAAGCTAAAACAATTTGCTGCTTCTTGATTATTTGTATTATCTAATAATCCTGTAACAAACTGCATCATATATTCTCTTTTAGTTTCACCATCTGTTACTACTATGTTAAAATTGTAAATTTTATTTTGATAACCAATAAATGTTAAATTACCATCATAAGTTAATTTAAAATGACCATCTAAACCATTATATTCATATTCTTCAAAATAAAAAATTAAACTGTCCCAAAATTGTTCTTCATAAGTGAAATTCTTCAAATCATATGTTATTGGAACATTCTTACCAGTAATTAACCTTATTATTTTCTCATCATCACTCAAATCTAAATTAGCAGATACTTTACTAAAATTTATGCTTGGTGCAATATTTTCATATCCAAAATTAAAAACAAAAGGATTTCCTAATATTGTATTATCATGATCGATTAAGGAATAAACATACCTTTTCCTCTCATTTTCATTTACTAAATTTTTTTGCTTAAAACCTATATTTTTATGATTTGTTTTTTGTATATAATTGGATTGATTTAAAACTTTTTCAACATTATCCTCGATATTATAATTTATATTCCTATTTGTATTAATATTATCTGCAAAATGTTTTTCTTGTAGAAGTATTTTTGATAAATCTAATAATTTTTTTAGTCTTATGTGAGCAGTTATGGATGACTCTTTATGAGAAGTTGTATATCCCTTATTTGCAATAGTCACTGGATATATCAATTTGGCCATGATATTTTCTTCATTAATTTTCACAGATAAATCAAAAGTGTTATTCATATTAAAGACTTTAAGACTTCCTTCTATTTCTTCTATTGAAAATGATTGTAAATCCGCAAGATCACTAAAAGTAATAAAACATTCATTACCATCACAATTGTCTAACTCTCCGACCAAATGAATATCTGCAATATGTAACTCAATATTATCTCCTGGATTTCCTGTCATCCCAACAACTTTAACTTGATTTTGAGGGTAATTAATTTGCTGAATTACTCCTATATACTTTTCTATATCAATATTAAAACTTTCATTAACATTTGCAAAACTTAAACAATTCATAAATTCTTTACTAACAAATTTTTCTATATCATCTTGAATTGTATGATCATAATTACTTTGAGATGCATTGTATATACTTGGAGAATATAAACTAGTTTGAGAATGAACTAAAACATTTGCTTGTAAATAGTTCCAATTTAGTCCCATGTTGGAAATGAAAAGAGGTGAATAAGAAGACGAAGGAATACTACCTGGAAAATAATATTCTCCATTGTTGTAAATAAAACCACCTCTTAAACCTGAAGTGATTGCTGCTTTTTTTAATTCTAAATCTAGGCAATGTTCTATCTTTTGTTTTAATATATCAAATTTTTGATTATTTTCTGCAAATATTACAACTTCCTGACTTTCTATGATTTCTTTTTTATCTCCTATGTTGGTATTAACTAAAAAAGTTAATGTAAATATAATAATTATACCAAGTATTACATAAATACTTATTTGTGATATTTTATTATTAAAGAAACTATTGTTTTTCATTTTTCTTTTTTTTAAAAGCTGGTTTGAAAATTATAAACAATAACATTAATAATAAAAATAATATTATATACTTTAAAGCTTGAAAATTTTTTTGATTAGTAATTTCAACTTCGAATTTATTCTTATCTTCCTGATTAGTTCTTTTTTTAATTGTGTAATTTATTTGAGCTGGAACCTCATCAACTTTCCATGCAATAATTGGATTATTTTTTATTATGATATAATCTTTTTCAGATTCGATTAGATTTTCCTTATTATTTTCATCTAAATATTTAATTACACTTTTAGGAATATTTTGATTTACAATTATATTTGAATTATTGCCTTGTATGTTTATAGTAATTTTTGTTTCATTATTAATATCTTTAAAATCCATAGTTGCAATTTGAGAATTGAATAAATTAACTTTTTCAAAAGAATTTAGTTGAAAATTAGAATCATCTCGTTTTAAAGTTGCATCAAAAATATATTGGCCATTGCCTAATTTTTCAATATCACAAATTATTTTTTTAAAATAATCTTCCTCATCAAAAAAAACTTCCTTAGAACAAGTTCCAACATGAACCTGCTTCTCTGTAAATATACTATCTTTATAATAATAATTCATCTCAAATGTATAATTTATATTATTTTCTACTTTAAGAGAATATGATATTTTATTGAATTCTAAGTCTTCATGAATATCAAATCCATTTGATTTGAGGTATATTTGCGCGTTAGATTCTTCAGTAATTGCATTAATTACATTTGTTATCATTAAAAAACTAAATAAAATGAATAAAAAAAATTTTACCATATTTCTTTTAAAAAAATATATTTTATAAATCTTTGTAAATATCACTGTGTTGTAAAAAAAATTAATCAAATATTGTTTCTATTTTATCATAGTTTTTTTGAATAAACTTTTTTATTGTCTTAACATCTTCTATTTTTATTTTACCTATGAATAAAGTTTTTATATCATGCTTTTTTAAGTATTTTTTAACTTTAAAATACCCATCAAAATAAACATAATCTTTAGTAAAACCACCCTTTTGCGATGTGTCAGATATATTTCTTTTTGATCTAAAGGTAATTGCAAAGGCGTCTGTTTCTTTAAATCCATAATGCCGCAAAATAGAATATATTTCATAAAAACTTTTTTGGGGAGCATAATAGGTTGCAATAACTCTACCTGCATATATAAACATTTGCGCCTTAGACAATAATCCTTTTTGTTCTTCTGCATATACTGCTAAACCTTCTTCTGTTTTAAGATAATTGGATGTTCCTGTTGATAAAATATTTATATTGAACTTTTGAGCATTATAGTATCGCATATAATGAACTCCTATTTCATGTATTTTTAATCTTTTTACATCCAATGAAGTAAGTTTTTCATGTGGATTAATTTTCAATGTATTTCCATATGGAAATATTGATACTTTAGAAGGAATATTTACAAAAACAACATTTATTTGGTTTTTTGTTAATCTAAATATCTCTTGTTGCAATCTCTTTGATACTTTTTCTGGAGTTAAAACTTTGAACTTTACTATCTCTCTTTTATAATTTTTACAATAATTTTTAGCCTTACTTAAAAGAATCAATGAAGGATAACCTTTACTTTTTATAACATACTTAGTGGATATTGGTTTGCCCCAATTTTGATGAGATTTAATATCATTTAACTTTGATCTGATTTTATCTTTATATAATTTTTTAAAACCATATAAGTCATTTTTAGTTGATATTTTAAAATTTTTTAAATTTTTAATTGCATCTATATTATAGATTTTTTTCTCATACTTAAACTGTGGGTTATACATCTTATCATCTGCAATTGCTCTAAAAAATTTATTTTTTTGAGCAACTAAGTTTAAAGGTCTTGGAAAGTTTAAATTTAATTCTCCTATTATTTCCAAATATCTTTTTTCGATTTCTTGGAGTTCTTTAAAATATAATTCATCATTTATCATTTGTTTAAATTATTTATTTGACTATCTTTTTTTAATTAGATTATTTCTTAACTATTTTTTCTAATTCTTCTTTTATGTCTTCAACTTCTTCACAACTATTAGTTGTTGAAAAATCAGGGAAAAAACCATTTTCAAACATCTGTGTAAATGTTTGAATAGCTGCTGTAATATCTGTAATTGCTAAAAAAATCATTCCTGGACCCATTATTAAACTACTACAATTAGGAAGACATGCAGTTGCAGCTTTTCTGACTAAAGATGCAGTAGCTCCCCAAGCAACACCAATAGGATTTGCAATAATGTTTGCGACAAATTCTCTTAAATAATTTAAAATTGATAAAGGAGGTATTGCAAATGCTTCTCCTACAAAGTCCTTACATGTTCTAAATGCTTTTTCTTTTTGACAAAATGTAGGTGATAAACCTGCTTTTACAGCCTCATAAGAACAAACTATATAATCACATTCTATTTGTCTTTTTTCTTGTATCTGCTCTAAAATCCCTGGAATACAAAGGGTAACTACTGAGAGAATAAAAGAATCTTTCACATTTACCGGCGGTACAAACGAACAATCTGATCGTGCTTGTTCTCTTGATATTGGATCACTTGCATAAATATTAGAAATATTTAGAGGAATTATAAACATTAAACTTAAAATTAAAAAAAGCATAATACTTACATTTGTATTTTTAATATATTTTTTTACCATTTTTCATTAATTATTCGTTTTTTTTCTGGGTGTTTCTTCTTGTCCTGCAGGAGGATTTGCATCATCGGTAGAAACTTTCTGCGTAGGAGCTGATGATACTTGACATAAACCACTTGTCATTGAATCCATTGCATCTACTAAAGTTACCTTTTTTGCAAGTTCTCCTATTTGGGTTCCAGACCAAAAAGAACCTAAAAGACCACCATTTCTACATGTTACAAAATCACAAACCCCTTTTACAATAGGATTGTTAAATAGTAAGTCTGAAATCATTCCTGAACCTGGAATTATTATATTGTCACCATAATTCGCAGGAGCCGAACCATAGCCTGTTGCATATAATGCTTGACTTATTGGAACCCATATGTTTGTAATTGTCGAAATAATTGAATTTGCACTAGTAATTACTGAACAAATTTTATTAAAAATACTATATATTGAATAAATTGTATCAAAATAACCTTCTAAAAAAATTATGTCATCTATTTCGTCTAATAATTTTGATGCGTGAGCTTGCAATAAATTATCATGTGGTAAACCATAAAATTGGTACTTTAGTTTAAATTCTACTATTTCTGGTGGATATAATGTTTGATTATCTCTTTTTAAAATAGACATCTTACATCTCATTGTTTTTTCATTTTGCATATCTACTAAATTAGGATGAGCATTTACGCTAAATTTCAAATTAAAATCGTAAGGTGCTTGATTGTTATTTGAACCTCTTACTATTTCGTCTGGATATAATCCTCTTTTTCCCAGAAGAATTGGGTTCATATCTGAATCGTTACAATTTAACAATTGATAATTTATAAGTTTTATCTCATTAAAATCTATATCACTGATATCGTCATTATTTAAATTTAACTTTTCAAGTTTTCCTTCAAACCATGCATTTTGGTCAACTTGAGATAAAACATTTCTATTTAAAATATTAGTTATTGTGATATCATCTATTTTGAAAGACCTTGGACTTTCATTTGCAACTTTAAATACTTCTATATTGTATTCTCCAATAACCATATTTGCTGCAGAATCAAATACAAAAAAATTTAAAGTTCTATTCATATATCCATTATCAACAACAATAGATTTAAAATCGCATTGAGTTGTAGTTGAGTTATAAAGATTACAATTAGCTGTCTTTTTGTCCATATTTTCTCTAAAATCAACTGCAGAAAAGTCTGCATAAATCAAATCTTCATTATTAACATCTAAGTTTTTATCCTCTATAAATAACTTAAAATTAATTTCTTCATTTGTACTGACAATACCATCTTTTATATTGTTTGTCTCTATTAATTCTATTTTATTTATTTTAGGTGGTAAATTGTCGTACTCTATATCTATATCTCTTGTAGCGAGGTTTCCATAAGCATCTATTACTTCAACTGAAAAAGTTAAAGAACCATTTTCTTTATCTGAGTATTTACTAATTGAACTTCCTAAATCCCAAATGCATTCCACTATATTTGTTTGTGAGGTGTTACATTCACTGTTAATAAAATATTCTAAACCATCAAAGTCTGCTCTTATCCTCATATCATCATTAATACTTTCTTCCATAAATGATAAATGAATTGTTACATTTTCATCATAGGCATTAAAGATGTTTCTGATTCCTTTACTATTTTTCAAATAAAAATCTTCTATTTGAGGAGCATTGTTGTCATAAAATATTTGAGTGTTAAATGTCTGTTGGTTTATATTAGAATAACCATCTTCTGCATTTATTATAAAATCAAGATTCGTGCTTTCATTTATTTGAGTAATCTCTAAATTATCCCAGCTACAAATAAATAAATCATTGTTTGATGTAGATTTAGTACAAGTTGCATCAACACTAGTTAAATTTGAATTGAGTGATTGAAAATCTCCTGATACACTTAATTGAGGATTATTTAACTCAAAGGAATCATCTCTAACTTCTATCATAAATGAAACAAACCTATTTGCTTGCGTATCTCTTGAATATTCTTTGACCTGAAAATTATTAAGTTGAGGTGGAGTGTTATCTACTGTATAATTAACTTGCCTTGTTGTAGAGTGTCCAAGAATATCTTCTATGAATAAAGTATAAGTTTGCGAGTTTTGCAATTGTGCATTATAACTTCCTGAATATGAATCTGTTCCATTTAAATCAATTTGACTATCTGCAACCTCTTGTATTTCAAATGTTTTTAATCCTGAATCAGTATCTGTAATTATATAATCTATTTGAATTGTCGTGTTTGATGCAATATATTGAGTATTAGGCTGATATATTAATTGTTCTAAAATTGGTGATTGACTATCTGAACCTAACGATATTAAACCGTTAGTCTCTGATGAAGTCAATTTGGTTTTTATACTATATGAACCACTAAATGAATCTGGTAACTCTGCATTTAAATTATAATTAAATAATGCCGTTGTTATATTAGATTGTTTAGTTATTGATTCTGCTGAAATATAGGCCCCACTTGGAAATAATCTAAATTGAACATCGTTATTAGAAGAAAAGCAATCATCTTCTATATCAATAAAATTTAATGCTACTGTTAGTGGATAATCTTGTAAATTTTTTTTTAAATATGTTCTTTGAGTTGTAAAGTCAGAATAATTGATTTGATAATTATAATCTGATGAATAAAATTCTATATTATCTGGGTGACTTTTACATTGGGCATTAATAAATATTATATTTGAAAATATCATACATGTAAATAATAATAATAAATATCTATTTTTGAAATTTTTTAAAATCATAAAAGTATTTAATAAAAATCTTTTTTAAAATTTGGCTATATCTAATGAGTAGTTATTAATTGAAAATCTTTAATTATATCTTTTTTCGAAAAATTAAAAAAATTAAAAATAACTTAAAAAAAATTTAACATATACACAATTATAACATATAAACTCCTCGTTTATTCCCAATTTTTTTACCTGTTCCTGGATTAGTTCCACAAAAATCATGTTTTTTTTGAGATTGAATTAACTCTGAATTAAAACATATTAATTCTGGAATACATTCCTCTATAAAACTTAATGGCCTATTGATGCTATTCATACTCACATTTTGAAGTATTGAGTTTTTATAGGCTACATTTAAATTATTAAAAATATCTGGTTTTAAAGATGAAATAACCTTTCTAATATCATCTTTCAATAATTTTTCTAAAACTGGTTCATCAATGAATATTCTTTTATTACCTGGCTTTGAAAATCTTGAAGAATGAGCATTTTTATAATAATTAGTATTTTTAAATTCTTCAAAATCCTTTATCATATGAACCAATTTGTTTTCTGTATTATAAAAAAACATATTTGTATTATATGTTTGGTCTTTTGTGTAATGATAATCTAGTTCCCAGAATAATTTCACTTTAGTTATTGGTGAATCAAAATCAAGTGATATTAACGTTGGTATCCTTTCTTGTAACTTTGTAGAAAATAAATAATTTACTTTCGTTTTTCCATCTAAATCTTTTAATGTTTTCATAATAAAAAACAAAAATAATGTTTTACTTTTAAACTTTTTTTTTATTTTGATATTCTCTATTAAAAAATTCAATTAAATATTGAGCTTTTATTTTTCCAATACCTTCAATTTGTAATAAGTCTTTTTGAGTTGAATTTACAAGTTTTTTTATACTATTAAAATTGCTAAGGAGTAATTTAGCAGTGATTATGTTTATCTTGGGTATTGTTGAGACAAACTTCTCTAACTCTTCATATTCACTATGAAATGTTTTGTCAACTGCTAAAGAAATATCTTTTTTTGTTCTATATGCTCTTTTGGTAATTGTTTTTATAATTTGAGAACTCTCATAAATTCCTGTTGAATAAATTATAGGTATTCTTAAATCTATTGCAATTGCACTTAGAGTTGCTCTTATTACATTTGGACTAATGTTTCTTATTGAATAAATGGAATCTTCTCCCTCTAATAATAAAAGAGGTCTTCTATAATTTTTTGATAAATTTAAAAGTTGTGGAAATAATCTTTTATCTATTATTGAATTAACAAAGTCTGCTTTAGATTTTCTCTCGATTGCTATATGTTGGGTAATAACAATATCTGCTATCTCTAATTTTTTTGTTTCTATCTCTATTTCACTTTCATTAAATAATTCTTTTATTAAGTCATTATTTTCTCTATTATCAACATAAATTTTTGGAATATATGATTTTTCATTATGGTTATTATTTTGATTATTTTCTGTGTTGTTTTGATTATTTGAATCAATTGAGTTAATTGAAGTGTTATTATCTGATGAATGGTTATTGTTTGAAATAAAATCTGTTATTTTTTTTTCTTTATTTGTATTTTGACTATCTTGAATAATTTCGTCTAAAACTCTATACATCTTTCTCTCTTTTGCAGATGATATATGTTTTGTAATAATATCTTTAGTATCTTTACTCATTAAGATATATGCCTTTCCTTGATTAAATCTCCCTGTTCTTCCGATTCTTTGAATAGTTCTAATTGCTGAAGGGACTGGTTCATAAAATATTACTAAGTCTACTTTTGGAATATCTAAGCCCTCTTCACCAACTGATGTTGAAACTATAATATTATAGTGTCCATCTCTAAAATCTTCAATGACTTTTTTTTGTTCTTTTTGAGACAATTTGACTTCTCCTTTTTTTGATTGTCCAATAAACAAAGTAGGTTTTATTTCTTTGATTTGTGAGAGCTCTTCAACAATTTTTGTTGCACTATCTCTATACTGATTAAAAATTATTATTTTTAAATTAGGATTTTTCAATATCTCATGATTAACTATTTCTTTTAATTTTATTAGTTTAGGATGTTTAACATTATTTTTATATAAATTTGTTAAATCATGGAATGCTTCTCTAAAATTTATATCTATTAATAATTCTTGAACTGCTTTTGAATTATCTCCACCTGCTCTAAAAAAATTATAAAAATAATTATATGCTGAACTTATTTCTTGTGATTCTAATAATTCTATTCCATATTGAAGTTTCATTAATCCTGCCGATAAGGATATTGTTTTCCATATACTATCATGTGTTTCACCTGTTGCAATATTTACTCTTAATTCTTTTTGTAAATCAAGTATGTCTTTTTTTATTATTTGTGTTATAGATTTTCCTTTTAAAAAACCATATTTTTGTATTTTTTTAATATTTTTATTATAAACTTTATTTAGTTTATCTCTAATTGATTTAAAATTTTCATTTAGTTCTACTTCTATGTTTTTAATATTTGTTACTTGAGTATATTCTTTAACGTCCTTATCATCTTTTTTTTTTACTTCTATGTGATTGATATTTAAATTTTCCATAATTGTATATATTTCTTCTTTAGAAGTTCCGGGAGATGCAGTTAGTGCTAATATTTTTATATTATGCAGAGCGAATTGTTTTGCAACAAAAGTGTATGCGTAATTACCTGTTGCTCTATGAGCTTCATCGAAAATCACAAAACTAAAATCGTCTATATTAACTATTTTATTTACAATATCGTTTTCTAGTAGTTGAGGTGTTGAGAAAATAAAATCATTCTTTTTGTATAATTCTGTTCTTTTTTTAGGAGGGATTGTGCCTGTTAGACTGTGAAAATTGAATTCATTGGAGTTTTTAAAGAAACTTTTAAATGATTTTTCTTGTTGTTCTACAAGAGGTTTTGTTGGAGCTAGAAATAGAACCTTTTTATTTGGATTTTTATTAAAATAATAAATAGCAAGCATTATTGCAATAACTGTTTTGCCTAATCCTGTTGGTAAAATAACTAAGGAATTTTTATTTAAACTATTTGCAAATATTAATTCTTGATATTTTCTAGGTTTGAAATTGGATATTAATTGTAACTTTTTCATTTATTATATTAAAAATTAATTGTCTTTATAAAAATTTGTAATTGCATTTGTATTGTTTTATTGTTGTTAATATTAATTGTTTTAAATCTAAATTAAACATAAATTATTTAAAAAATATTAGATTTTTCATATTTATGAATATAGGAATAGATATTGATGAAGTTTTATGCAAAACCAATGATTCTTTTTTAAAAGCATTTAATAAAAAACATAATACTAATATTAAAAGAACAGATATTTTTAATTATGATTATAGCTGTGTTGAACATTTTCAAAGAGGTTATATTCTAAGTGAATTAATAAAACATTTGGAGCTAAATCTGAATAATTTTGAGATT
Organism: Nanobdellota archaeon; assembly: GCA_048625195.1. Lineage (GTDB taxonomy): Archaea > Nanobdellota > Nanobdellia > Woesearchaeales > UBA583 > UBA583. The sequence continues at coordinate 19,781 of JBMCRE010000008.1, forward strand.
GTTGTAGATGCAAAAAATGTTCTAAAAAAATTAAAAAATAAAGGGTATAAATTATATGTTATCACTGCAAGAAATAAAGAGTTAGTTAGTGAGAAAACTATTGATTGGTTAAATTTTCATTTTGGAGAGAATTTTTTTGAAAAAATATTATTTTCTAATGAAGGAAAAAATATGCGATATTGTAAATCTGAAATAACTAAAAAGTATAATATTGATATTTTAATAGAAGATGAGCCCAATTATGCTACAAATTGTGCTGAATTAGGAATAAAAGTTTTTTTAATGGATTGTCCTTGGAATAAAAAAGTTGTAGAAAGTAATAATTTAACCAGAATTTATAATTGGATAGATATTGAAAATTTATTGTTAAATGAAATGCAACAACTCAAACAATTACAATAAACAAAAGAACTGTTGAAAAATAGTTATATATTTTTATTATTTTAAAATATTTATATATTATCTTAGATATAAATACTTCTTTGTATATCTTACTTGTTATTAACTAATAACAATAATAATATGAGTTTGTAATAAAATATAAATTATTGTCTATAAAACTATGAAGTTTTTATAACTTTAATAATATCTTATTTTTTCGAAATATTCATAATAATGCATAAATTTATAAAGTTATTTATTCATAGAGGTATTACAATGATACAACAACAATTAGAAGATTTTATTGAAAAGTCTAACTATAAAAAAAATGCTGGACACATTGAGGGAAGATGTTTTTGGAAAGAACTTGAACAAGACCCATCTAGTTCTACTTTCTTAGATGTTAGAGAATCAGGAGAAAAACACCCATTATATCAATGTATTGATTGTTTAGGACATACTAATGTTTGTAGTTATTATAGGTTAGATTATAAATATAAAAACTAAACATTATTACCTAAAATGTCAAAGATGAAAATTCAAATGATATTCAAATAAAGTTAATTATAGTAATTACTAACACTATAATTGTCTGTTTGACTGCTATTTGTACAAATAAATTTAAAATAATATATTTTTCTTTTTAAAAAATAAACAAAAGACCCTAGCGGGATTTGAACCCGCACCAAGAGGGCCGAAACCTCTTACTCTATCCAGGTTAAGCTATAGGGCCTTATAATTACTAAATAATATCTATTTAAATATTTTTACTTTTCTCTAAGTTCGAAAAAAGAATATTCTATAAATATAAAGTAAATAAATACTATTAATGTGAAACTATAGAATTTAACTTTTTAGAATTGTTGGAATAAATAATGTAAAATTATAAATATTAATAATTACTTTAATAGTGTTTTTATTAATGTTATATAAACTAAAATGAATTTGATTTATTAAATTTAGATGGAAGTTGAATCAAGATTTAATCCAAGTTGTTGAAATCTTTCTTGATATCTTATTGTTACATCTACTAATAAATTCTTAGCAGTTTTCTTTTGTAAATTACCTTGGGTATATTGATATAAAATTTCGTATGCACTAATTGGAATAAACGAAGATATGCGTGCATCTTGTAAATATACTTTTTTTATCTTATCAATATTGTCAAAATCATTTTTAGTTTCTATTAAAATATCTAAAGCTAAAGATGCTACTTGACTAGTATTTTTTGGAAATAAACTGTCATTGAATCTTTCTAAAAGTATTTCTAAATCATCCTCTATTTGATTTTCTATTAACCTCATAAATAATTAATTCTATTATAATTTATAAGACTTCACTTATTTTATAAAAGAAAATATTATTAGTATAAATCTTTTAATTGAAATTTAAAATTATTGTTTTTATATTGTTTGGATATTTGTAAAATCTTGTTTTTATCAATAAATATTGCTTTTTTTTTTAATAGATTGATATTTCTTTGAATGTATTGTAATATCTGTGTTATATTTTTAGGATTATTTGTATAAAGAGTTCTTTCAAAGTCTATAAATTTTACTTCTAGATTGCTTTGTATTATTATATGTTTTCTTGGGTTTATTAATTCGAATTTATTAATTTTATATTCATCTAATTTTTTTGTGATTAATAATATTCTATCAAATATTTTTATGATTTTATTTTTATCTTGTTCTTTTTTTAAAAAATTTTTAATTGTAATGCCTTTTATTTCTTCCATTATTATAAAATCTTTTGTGCTTGTAACATATTTTGGAACAAAATTTTCTTTTTGAAATTTTTTTAAAAATATTTCTTCTATTTGTATATGTTCAAATTTTCCTAATTTTATTATTATATCTTGTTTTTTGTAATTTCCTTTAAATATTTTTGAGTGTTTTCCTGATGTATAGTATTTTATATTTGTTATATTATTATTTTCAATTTCTATTAATTTTTTGCTTTTTTGAAATTTTAGAGCATATATATTTTCAAAAAAAAATCTCTGTGTTTCTAATATTTTAAAATCATATAAATTTTGAAGTAATAAATTTTCTATGTATTTTAAATTAGAATATGATGAAAATATAATTATTGCAATTCCTTCTTGTTTTAATTTATCTCCTACTTGATATATGAATTCTTCTATTATTTCATACCCTTTTTTTCCTCCATAAATTGCTTTATCTTTTAGAGATAAATTTTCATATTTTTCTTTTTTTTCAAGAGGTAGATATGGAGTATTAAATAAAATTATATCAAATTTATGATTTAATTTAGATAATAGATTTGTTTTTTTTAATTTTATATTTATTTTATTTTTTGAAAATTTTTGTGTTGTCATATCTATTGCAAATTTATTAATGTCTGTTCCATAATAATTATGTAAATTATATTTTTGTGCAATATTTGAAATAACAAAGCCACTTCCTATTCCTACTTCGCAAATATCTAATGTTTGTTTTTTTTTATTAAAATTATTATCTAAATAATTTAATGTGTGTTTTAAAAGTAAATATGAATCTTCTTGTGGTTCATAAATATTTTTATACAAATCTTTATTGTTTGTTTGGGTTGATGACATTTTTTTAGGTTTGATTAATTATTTTATTTTAAAATTAACTTGATTAATTACTTTTCTTCTACTTATAAAAATAATCTTGATTTTTTATAGTTAATTGTTATATAGTATTTTTTGGAAATGTAAATTAGTAGTGTTTGTATTATTTATCTGTGTAATATCTATTTTTATGTACTTTTATATACATTTTTATAAAATAATCAGCAAAATCATTTTCTTCTTTTTCAAGTGCTCTATAATATGATTTTTTCTTTTTGTTTTCAATTATGATCATTGGATATGAATTATGCCATAAAATATAATTCATTAATAATCTACCAACTCTTCCATTTCCATCTCCAAATGGATGAATCATTTCAAATATATAATGTGCCCTACCTGCAAGTTCAACAGGATGTAATTTAGATGTTTTTATAAATTCTATTAATTTATTCATTAATGGAATCACTTCATTAGAATCAGGAGCTATATATGTTCCAACTCTAACTAAATAATTTCTAAACTTTCCTGCAATATCTGTTTTTGATTCATCAAACATATCTTTGTGCCATCTTAAAATTAATTCTTTTGTGATTTTTTCTTTTTTTTTAAGAGCATTTAAAAAAACTTCTGAATGTTTTTTTGTTTCTTGAATATCTTGTAAAGATTTTGAAGGTGCAATATTATCAATTATAATTTCCCTTGTCTCAGGAAGTGTAATTGTTGAACCTTCAATTGCATTTGTATTATATGTAAAAGATATAGATATCTCTTCTAATTCTTTGTTTTTTGCAGTGTTTGGAATCTTCTTCCATTCGTTATTAAAATTATATTTAATTTTATCTAATTTTTCAAATAATTCTTTATTAATATCTCTATAAAATTCTTCTTTAATTTCTTTTAATTTTTTAGGAATAGTTAAACCTAAATATTTGCTTTTTGTTATAATTTTATTGTTTTTTCTTATAGAATGTTGTAAATAATAATAACCGTTTTTTTTAATAACTTTCATAATAATATTAGGATTACATTATTTATAAAAATATGTTTTTTGAATAAAATGTAAGGAGAAAATTTATTTTAAATATAATTAAAAAAATAATTATAATTGAGAATACATATAAATTAATAGTTATAAATTATTTTATGCATAGAAATAGAAATAATATAAAAATTGGTTCAAAAGTTGGAATTGTTTTAAAAAAAGATCAAAAATCAGGCAAGTTAACTTATGGAATTGTAAAAGAAATACTTACTAATTCATTAAATCATCCACATGGAATAAAAGTGAAATTAGAATCTAATTTAGTAGGAAGAGTTAAAGAAATTAATACTACACAAATGAGTAATTAATAAATATTATAAATTAATTATATTTGATATTAGGTATATTTAATATTTATTATATTTAAATTAAGTATTTGCAAGAAAAATGAATAAAAAAAATAGAACTAAAAATATTCAAGATGATAAGTTTTGGCATTTAAGAACTACTAATGAAGTTTTTAAAGAATTAACAACTTCAAAATCTGGCTTAAATCATAATGATGTAAAAAAAAGATTAGAACTTTATGGAGAAAATAAGTTATCATCTGAAAAAAAATTTCAATGGTATAAAGTATTGTTGAACAAAATTAACTCTATACTAATTTATGTTTTATTTGGTGCTAGTATTATTGCCTTTATATCTGGAGAAACTTTAGAATTTATTATTATTATGATTATAATATTAATGACTATATTGCTTGGATTTTTTCAAGAATATAAAGCAGATAGAACAATTAGAGCATTAAATAAATTAACGGCTAAAAAAGTTCTAGTTTTTAGGAACGGTGTTAAAAAAGAAGAATATGCTCAGAATTTAGTTCCTGGTGATATTGTTTATTTAAAACGAGGAGATATTGTTCCTGCTGATATTAGGATTTTAAATGCTCAAGGATTACAAATTAATGAATCTATTATTACAGGAGAATCATTAGATAGAGTTAAAACAAGTGATCATTTATCTGAAGAAAATGTTGGAATTTCTGATATGACTAATATGGCATTTAGTTCAACTTTTGTAACGAAGGGAAGTGGTAGTGGAATTGTTGTTGAGACTGGTGGTAAAACTTTTATTGGTAAAATTTCTACTGCAATTGAAAATATTAAACAAGAAAAAAGCCCTATTCAAAAAAAGATTGATTTGATGAGTAAAAAAATTTCTTATATTGTTTTAACAGTTGCTGTATTATTATTTTTTGTATTATTAATTAAAGGAAATACTCTTACTTTTAGTTTATTACTTATAGGAGCTCTTGCTATTGCAGGTATTCCAGAGAGTTTTCCTTTAGCTTTAACACTTACTTTTTCTAATGGTATTAAAAAGATGGCTAAACAAAATGCTATTGTTAAAGATTTAAACTCGGTTGAAACTTTAGGAACTACTACTGTTATTTGTACTGATAAAACTGGCACATTAACTGAGAATAAAATGAGAGTAACTAGTGTTTTTCTTCCTAATAATGTTGTTTATAATATCAAAGGAGTAGGGTATGAACCCATTAATAAATTTTTTTTAAATAATGTTTTAGTAGATAGAAAAAAACTTGATATGTCTTTAGAATTTTTAAAAGGAGCAATTTTGTGTAATGATGCTGAGTTAAATTTTAAAAATAATGAATGGAAATTAGATGGTGAACCTACTGAAGGTGCTATATTAACTTTTGCAAAAAGTACTAATTTAGATGAGAATGTTATTAGAGAAGATAATAAAAGAGTTCATGTTGTTCCTTTTGACCCATTAAAGAAGTATATGATTAGTGTTAATAAAAATATTAAAGATAAACATGAATATAATTTTTATCTTAAAGGAGCTGGAGAAATTGTTCTTGAAAAATGTTCACATTATAGAGCTTCTAATAATAAAATTAAACCTATAACTCCTCAAATTAAAAAGAATATTAATAGTAAAATTGAGGAATTTAATTCTAAAGGATTAAGAGTTTTATCTATTGGAGTTAAAAATGTTCATAGTAAAAGTAAAAATGAAAAACAATTTATTTCACAACACATAGAAAAAAATTATGTTTATGAAGGATTTGTTGCAATTGAAGATCCTATTAGAGAAGAGGTTTATGATGCAGTTGATCAATGTCATAAAGCAGGAATTAAAACTGTTATTATTACTGGAGATCATAAATTAATTGCTGAAAATATTGGTAGAAAATTAAATTTATTTACTCATAAATCTAATGTTATTTTAGAAGGAGTTGATATAGATAAATTAACTGATGATGAGTTAGATGAAAAAATTAATGATGTTGTTATTTTTGCAAGAACTACTCCTGAACATAAATTAAGGATTGTTAATTCTTTTCAAAGAAATGGTGAAATAGTTGCTATGACTGGTGATGGTGTAAATGATGCACCTGCTTTAAAAAAAGCTGATATTGGAATTTCTATGGGAAAAAATGGAACTGAAGTTGCAAGAGAAGCTTCTAATATGGTTTTAACAGATGATAATTTTGCAACAATTGTAAAGGCAGTAAAAGAAGGTAGAACTGTTTATAGTAATATTAGAAGATTTATATATTATTTATTAACTGGAAATTTCACAGAAGTTGGTTTGATTGTATTGGCTGTACTTATTGGAATTCCTCTTCCTTTAACTGCTTTAATGATTTTATTTGTGAATTTAGTTACAAGCACTATTCCAGCATTAGCTTTAAGTATAGAAAATACGCATGAGAAAGTTATGGAACAAAAACCTAGAAATCCTAAAGAAAAATTGTTATCTAGTTATATTTTAACAAAAATATTAATTTTAGTTCCATTGATTTTGTTTGGAACATTAGGATTATTTTTATGGGAGTTATTAATGAATAATGCAGGTTTAGAAAAAGCTATGACTATTGCATTTGCAACATTGATTACTTTTGAATTATTCCATGCATTTAATGCAAGAAGATTACATACAACTATTTTTGATAAAGGATTTTTCAATAATATTTATCTTTTTATTGCTGTAATTGTTTCTTGTATACTAATGATTTTAGCAATAGAATCTGATTTAGGACAAGCTATATTTTCAACAACTGAATTGTTAATTGTTGATTGGATAATTATTTTTATTATAAGTTCATCAATTATTATATTTAATGAAATTATTAAGTTATCAACTGTAAATGAATTTAAAGAACAAACCGCACTGCAAGGATTAAAAATAAGATTACAATAGAGATGTATGAAATATTAATATTATAAAATGTTAATATTTATTTGATTTCTATTTTATAGGTTTATTTGCGATGAGTTTTTAAACTTAATAGAGTTTTTATTTATTTGAAAGTTAAAAAAATGAATAGTGTTATTGTAAATGGACATGAAATTGAAATTCAAATGACTAAATCTGCTTATGACAGAAAGGCAGTACAGTATGCAAATTCAATAATAACAGAATTGAAAAAATTAAATATACAAAGAGATGATATTGAAATTAATACTAATATTTTAGGGAATAAAATTTTTCCTGCAACTTTAGAATTTTGGTTTAAAGGATATTATTTGCGATTTTCCTATTCAATTGCTAGAAGATTTATTGATAATTTGTATGTTATAAAAGAATTTATTAAAATTGAAGTAAATGAAGTTTTAATAGGAAAAAAAGAATTTTCTGAATTTATTCAATTGTTTTCTACTGATTCAAAAAGGAAAGATATTGGAAAAGAGTTGAAAAATGCAAAAGTTAAATTAGGATTAAATGAAGATGAAAATGATATAATAATTATAAATAAAGCTTATAAAAAATTAGCAAAAACTCATCATCCAGATATAGGTGGTAATTTACAAGAATTTAAAAATATCAATAAAGCTCATAAATTGATTAAAAAAGAGATGGGATTTTTGTAGAGTATTTACAATTTATTTAAAGATTTAAAATATAAATGAAATAATTTAAAATAATATATTATTAAATTTTATTGAAAAAATCTACCAATAATCTAACACCTTTTCCTGTTCCTAATGAAGGCCAGTAATAATAAGGTTTGTTATTTAGTGCTGCTGCTGCAATATCAAGATGAATTAATTTGCTATTTTTTACAAATGACATTAAAAATGCACCTGCAACTATACTTCCTGCTGATTTATTATCTGTTCCTAAATTTTTTATATCTGCAATTGAACTTTGTAATTGTTCTTTATGTTCTTCATAAATTGGTAATTCCCAAACTTGTTCTCCTGTTTGTTCTCCTGATTCAAATAATATTTTTGTGTATTTGTTTTTTTTATCACAAAACATTCCAATTAAATTGTCACCTAAAGCTATTATCATAGCTCCTGTAAGAGTTGCCATATCAATTATTAATTCTGGCTTATATTTTGTGTCAATATATGAGATTGCATCTGCTAAAATTAATCTTCCTTCTGCATCTGTATGAACTATCTCTACAGTTTGTTTTGAATAACTCTCATAGACATCACCTGGCTTATATGCTTGTCCATCTACACTATTTTCTGCAAGAGGTAATCCTACTATTATGTTCTTTTTGGTATTTAATTCTACTAATGATTTAAATGCTCCAAGTATAGTTGCAGCACCTGCCATATCACCTTTCATTTCATTCATGCCTGGAAATGGTTTTAAATAATATCCACCTGTATCATAAGTGACTCCCTTTCCAACTAATGAATAAATTTTATCATTTTCATTTGGCATATATTTTAGCAATACGAATCTTGGTTTATTTATACTACCTTTTCCAACAGTGTGTATTAAATTTAAATTCTCTTTAAGTAGTCTTTTTTCATCAAATATCTCTATTTTTACAGAAGTGTTTTTAAAATATTCTTTAGTTAATTGTACAAATTTATCTGGAGTTAAAACATTAGAATTTTCATTTATTAAATCTCTTACTATATTTATGTTTTTAGTAATTGTTTTTAATTCTTTTAATTCTTTTGTGTAATCTTTAGATGTAATTATATTTATTTTCTTTAATTTTGTTTTTTGTTTTTTAGATATATATTTATCAAATTTATAATCTGATAAAATAAATCCTTCTAAAAATTCTATAACATTTTCTTTTAATATTATATTTATATTTTCTATTTCGTGATCTTGTAAAAATTCAAAGATTTTGTTTGCTATTCTTCTATATGTTTCTTTTGTTGTTTTAGTTTTATTACCTAAATAAAAATTATAATTATTTTTATCTATTATTGTGAATTTACCAAAATCTTTTTTATCGTCAATTTTTAATTCAATTGTATTAAAATTATTATCTTTTGTTTTTTTTACTTTAAAGTTTATTTCCATTTTTAAATATTTATTAATAAAATTTTATAAAGTTATCTTTGTATTAAAAAGTATATTTATTATAAGGTTAGTGTATTAAGATATTAAAAAAAATAATTTTTTGTTTTTTAGTATAGTTTTTTCTTTGCATTTTGCCTATAAATGAGGCAAGATACATAAATACTTGAATATTTGTGTCGTTAATTTCGGTTTAGGTCAATATTAAAATAATGTAATGTATTAAATTTTACTATAATATAACAAAGAAAAGCACTTATTCGATTAATTTTGTATATAATAAGATTCCCTTACTTATTTGAAGTATTTGATATATAATAATATGATAATTCTTGTCTTTGAGATGTTACGATTTATCAATATTGATAAATTAAGCTTTTATTGTTATTAAAATTAATATAATTAAAATTTAAATATTTAATTTTTTATAAATTAATTAAATATTTTTGTTTTATTGTATGTTTTTATTTTTGAGAATAATATTTTTATTCTTTTAAACTTCTTCTGATTCTTCATTGCTATCTTCTTCATTAAATTTAATGTCAACAGCTTGAGTTCCTCTATCTGTATTCTTTATTTCGAATTCCACACTTTTACCATCAATATTATCAACATCTTGAGGTAAGGATGTATAATGCATAAAGTATTCTTTATTGTCATCACCGGAAATAAATCCATAGCCTTTTTCTTTTCTGTACCATTTAATAGTTCCTTTCATTTTTTGTAATAAATTCAAAAATTAGATAATCTTTTGTAATCTTTGTTTTTGAAATAATAATATTAAAATGCTTTTATTTAAAATACTTTCTAATTTTTCAACAAAATTTAACAATATTATTAAAAAAAAAGCAATATTTATAAGAAAATAAACTTATTATTTTGATATAATGGCCAAGAACATAAAAATAAATATAAAAGATATAAATGAATTTAAGATAAAATATCTTAATGATTGGAGAAATATAATTAAGTATGAAGTAAATCATCAACTATTATATGCCTTTTTTGTAAAAAAATCGAGCGTAGATGATTTCATCAACAAAACTAATAAACAAAGATACAGAATTTTAGAGTCTTACTGTTTGAAGTATGAGAACATGTGTCAGTTGTTTAATTATAAATATTGGGAGGGTTATTTAAAGACTACTTTTAGTGATTTTTGGAAACAATATATTATTAAATATCTACAATTGCTTTGTGAGTACCAAATTAATTACACAACTGCTAAAAGTTTGATTTTAAATGAATATAAACAAAACTTTAAAAAAAATAATAGTCAAACTTCCAGTGAAGAGTTTTATGAGTATTTAGGAAAACTTAACGATTTATTAAATGTTATATATGTTGAAATAGAAAAATATGTCTATTTAAAAAATTAAAAATATATTAAATGTATTAATTAATTTAAAAAACATATCTGAATTAATTTAATTAGAATCTATTCTTCTTCTTGGTGAAGCTAAGTAGTCAACAATTACTTCTTCTTCGTTTTTTTTAATTAATGTTTCATCTATTAATATAATACCTTTTTCAATTGTGTATATATTTGAATCTTTAACAACAATTAAAGTAGAATCTTTATCTATTCTAGATGCAAATTTATCTGTTACAATTGTTTTTCTGGTATTAGTATTTTTGCCCACATCTGAAGATGTCTTTATTTCTTTATGTACAAAGCTAGTGCTTTTATAGTTTTCAGTATTTTTGCTATTATTATTTATATTTTGATTATTAAAATCATAGTTAAGATAGTTTCCAATAAATAATAAATATCCTATAAAAATGAAAACTATAATTAATAATATTACTTTTGAAAAAATTTTTTCATTTGCCATATTTATAATAAAGAAATATTTCTTTATAAACTTTTTTACTGTAATCACTTTGTAAAGACAAATATTTATAAACTCGAATAAATATGAAAATATATGAAAAAGCAGAATTGGAGAAAAGAACTTGACTTGTTAGTTGAAGAAAACTTAAACGAGTTAATTAAGGAGACTAAAGAATATGATTATGCTATTAAAAAATCAAAAGATAAAAGCAAAGCACAAATTTGGATAGCTTTGGCCTTAATAAATAACAAGATTAACCAAATTTTAGTTACAAATAAAGAATATGAGAAGAAAATTCCCTCTAAGGAACTAGACAATATCTTAGATACTCTAGAAAAATTATAAACAATAAATATAAAAAAAGTAAGCCAAATAATATATTATGGAAATTGATGATAAAATCAAAGAGTATTTTAAGGATAGAGGATATTTTTTTAGTGATTTGAAAAGTTATTATGATGTTGAAGGAAATAATATCAAATTGAAATACGAACTTCCAAGAGATTTGAATTTAATGAAAAATTTTGAAAATCCTATTATAGACTTAGACTCTATTGAAAGCAAAAAAACAAAAGAAAATATATCAAATATTTTTTCTAAGTTATATAACTGTAATGTTGATTTAATCCAAGCAGGTAATAGATATTTAATGGAAAATTCTGCAACTCTTCCTATAAAATTAGAAGGAACTATTTGGAAAAATATTAAAAAAGTGTGTTATGCAAAAAAAATTAATTTAAATAGATTGTTTGGTATAGAACTATATAACTTAATTAGTGGAAATAAACCTATTAATTATGTATTTGGAGACAAAATATTTGTTAGTGAACAAGCTCAAGGGAAGTTATTAAATGACTACTTGAAAGGATCTAGTTTTTTTAAAAAAAATTGGTTAATTGATGAAAAAAAGTATATTCATAATAATATAAGGTTAGAGGTATTGTGCTCTTTTTTATCTTTAAATGATGTTGTAGAAAACCACTTAAATACTTTTATTGATAAAGAACAAAACATTCATATAATTGATTTTGATAAATGTTTTGAACCTAGGAAATATCGTTTAAATCCAGGATTTCAATTAGATATTGATAAGAATACTTATTTTAAAGTTGTACAAGACGAAGTTAATTTAATTAACAAAAGAATCTTAGGAAATAAAGATTCAATTAATAAAGTCATAAATCTTATGAAAGATATTGATTTTGGGAAAAAAAATGCTAAACAACTTGGTAACTATTCTAATATTGGAGAGTATATTGAACAAAAAATTGAATTATTCGAAAAAACAAATTAATTTTTAATAAAAATTAATTTGAAGAATTAAAATATGAATTAATTTATTTAAGATATGTTAATACCAATCTTATAGTCTTTTATTATTCAAAAATTAAAAGATTATTTTTGATTTTTTACTGATATTTTAGGATTACCTGTTCCTACTCTAACAATTTGATTAGTCATAACATTTTCTGTTATTGTATTTAACTGATTTTGTTCGTTTTGAAGAGCACCATATGCGATATGTTTTAGAGTAGTTTCAAAAGATGCACGAGTTAATACATTTTGCTTGTTTCCAACAATACCATACCTTGTCATACCTTTTATTTCACCAGTATATGTCATCACATCTGCAATTAAAAGCACATGTCTCTCGTTAATTGTTAAACCTTGAGATTTAACTACTTCCATCATTTCTTTAATAATTACCTCCCTTGCAGCTTCTATACCATATTCATTCAAAATTGCATGAATATCATTAGAATATATTCTTTGAGAATCTATTAGAGGAATATTTTGTACTTGTTTTAAAGAAACCCCACTTGTAACTATAATATAATCATCATTTTCTTTGAGTAGAGTAACATCTTGAATCCCTTTTATACCAAATACTATAGAATTTAAAGTTATCTCTTTTTTTGTCATTAAATCTTTTAGAGTTGAATTTGGAGTATCCTTAATAACAATTTGTTTTTCATCAATTATTTGAGCATTTTTTCTAATTCTTTTGTCTAAGTAAGATTTTAATGATTCAATATCTACTTTTAATTTTTTTAATTTTGGAAGATCTAAATCTATTACTACTTTTTTCTCTTCCATATCAATATTAACATTAGTAGTAAATTCATTTAATTTTGTTTCTGCAATTTTATCAGCTACTACTTTAAATTTTTTATCGTTCATGCCTTCTTTCTTTAAATATAATTTCATTATTGGTGCTTTAAGATTTTTTTTGCCATCTAAAATCTCAATTAACCTTGGCAAACCTTCTACACCTTGAGATGCAACACCTGCAAAATGAAAGGTATTTAATGTCATTTGTGTTGATGGTTCTCCTACTGATTGTGCAGTAATTATTCCTATTGCCTCATTGGTATTTACTAAAGCAGATTTATATTCTTCATGAATTATATTTAATAAGTTTTCAACTTCTTTAGGTTTAATATTATTTGGCAAATATTCTTTTGTCTCTTTTAATATATAAGTTGGAAATTCTGGATTTTCTGCTTTGAAATTCTCAAAAATTTTGTCTATAGTCATTTTATTTATTTCCTCCATTTAGATTATTGTCTATTATTCCTCGTACGTCAAATTTTCCGCCAACTGTATTTGCTACATCTATACCATCATCTCCATATTTAAATTGCACAACGATTCCTTCTTCATCTCTTACACTTAAATCTTCGTGTACAACTAAATCGAGCATTGCAGTTGCCATCCTTCTATATAAGTATCCTGTTTTAGGAGTTCTTAACGCTGAATCCATTAAGCCGTCTCTTCCTGTAATATTTCCAATAAAAACTTCATATGGTTTTAATCCTTTTCTTAAAGAGCTCTTAATATAACCTCTTGGAGCTGGAGAAATATCATTTGGCTTAAAACATGAAAGCGTTCTATCTTGATATCCTCTTGAAATTCTTTGACCTCTTAGAGCTTGTTGTCCTAAACCAGTATGCATTTGAACAATACTCATTATCTTACCCATAGCGCCTGAAAGAGCCATAAGCATTGTTCCTGAGTTCTTATCTAGATCTTCTGATACTATCTTCATTGCTTCATCTCTAATTGAATTTAATTGCTGTAAAATTCTAATCTCTAAAGTTTGATCAATTGTCATTCCTGTTAATCTTTCTAGCTTATTATTTTTGAAACTTTGGATTAATTGGTCAATTTCTTTGAAAACTCTATTGTTTACATCTTTTACATCTTTTTCTAATTTTTTAGACACATCAAAATCTTGCATTGAGATTGTAAAACCCCTCTTTGCTAATACTTGAATTCCTAGATTAAACATATATCTTACTGAATCTAACACTACTTGTGATGAATAATTTTTATGAAGATGTCTTAATAATGTTCCACCACCATCTCCAATAGTTTTTTTATCAATTGTTCCTTGAATTAACGTACCATTTTCAATAACCACTCTATCCGTTTTACTCTCACCTACAAAGTTTAATCCATCAGGTAAAATTGTTGAAAAAATTTCTTTTCCAGTTACTTTATTATTAAAATTAATTTTACTTATATCTTTAAATCCTGATGCAAATAATATTTCCAATGCATCTTCTTTTTCATAAATAAAATCTGATGAAGTTAAAATATATAGTCCTGTTATTGAATCTTGCATACAACCAATTACTGCATCTCCTGATGCTGGTGAGATTAATTGATGTTTTACATCCATAATATGTTCAACTTCTTGTCTTGCCTCTAAAGTTTGAGGCATGTGTAAGTTCATTTCATCACCATCAAAATCAGCATTGAATGGTTTACAAACTCCTGGATTTATTGCAAATGTTTTAATTGGCAATACTTTTACAACTAATCCCATCATAGATAATTTATGTAATGAAGGTTGTCTATTAAAAACTACGGAGTCTCCATCGATCATATGTCTCTCTACAGTATAGCCTTCCTCTATTTCTTCAAGTAAGGTTTCTATTATTTCTGGAACTATTTTTTTTCTATGTCCAGTTAATGTAACTAAATAATTTGCTCCTGGGTAATTAAGAGGACCATTTTGTACTAATGATTTTAGATAATCAATATTTTGAGGGGTTACAATTTCTGGCACTGTTAGTTTTTGTGCAATTTCAAAAGGCAGTCCTATTTCATTTAAATTTAGTTTAGGGTCTGGAGAAATAACTGTTCTTGCCGAATAGTTTACCCTCTTTCCTATTAAATTATTTCTGATGATACCTTTTTTACCTTTTATTCTCTCAGCAATTGATTTAAGAGGATCACCATTTCTATGTCTTGCTGGTGGTAATCCTGTCACTGTATTATCCATATATGTTGAAATATGATATTGTAATAAATCCCAAACATCTTCGATAATTGCTTCAGGAACTCCTACAAGTAGATGTTCGTGTAATCTTTGATTTGTTCTAATAATATCTGTTAATTTATGAGTTAAATCATCTTCGGATCTTTGCCCACTTTGTAGAGTAATGGTTGAACGCATTGATACTGGAGGAATTGGTAAAACTGTTAAAAGCATCCATTCTGGTCGCATATTAATTAAATTTAACAACGGCAAATCCTCTTGTGGAATATTTTCAAATCTAAATCTAATTTCTGTGGTTAAAAGTCTTTTTTTATCACCTTCAGTAAATACAAAAACTGATGATTTGTCTAATTTAACTGGCTCTTTATTAGCTTCACAATGTGGACATGTTTTTACGTTTCCAAATCTTGTAGAAAAAAATTTTGCATAATATTTAGAAAATTTTTCAAAGGATAGTTTTTTTCTTGCAGACTCTAATTCCTCTAGTGCCTTATCTCTTTTATCATCTGCAATTAAAACTCTATGACATTCACTACATGTTGCTCTTAATAATTTATGTATATACTCTATAAATAATATATTTAAAATTGGTCTTGCTAACTCTAAATGTGCAAAATGTCCTTCACAATCTTTATAATTTTTAGAACATGTTTTACAAATTAAACCTGGCTCAATAACACCCATTCTAATATCCATAAGTCCACCCTCAACAGGAAAACCATATTTATCATATATTTCAGGTGTAATTACTTTTACAACACTTTGTTTTAAAATTTCCTTAGGAGATGTAATCCCATAAGTTATATTATCTATCCTTTTTGTTATATTTTTTATTATTGTCATTTTTATTCTTCAAAAAACCTATCTTTTGTACCAAATGAAGGTGATATACCCATTGCTCTTAATTCATTTACGAATAATTTAAACGCATATGCTAATTCTATTTTATTAAATTTGCTAGAATTACAAATTGGACATTTACTTTTATATTGGAAAAGATATGGATCTGCTAAATAACCACAACCTGTACATACAAATGCAGTTGTTTGATCTGAAGAGAATCTTTCTTTCAATAAAATTGCTGCTCCATGTGAAATCAAAGCGTCTTTCTCCATCTCTCCTAGTTTTAGTCCTCCTCCTCTAATTCTACCTTCTGATGGTTGTCTTGTCAACAACTGAATCGGACCTGTACCTCTTGCTTGAATTTTATTATCAACTTGATGTTTTAATCTTAAATAATATAGAGACCCTATATATATTTCTGCCTGCATTTTTTTTCCTGTTTTAGGATTATACATAACTTCTGTACCTGATGAATTGAAACCTAAATCTTCTAGTTGTTTTCTTAAACTATCATCTTTTTCTCCATTAAAACCATTACCATCAACTATCTCTCCTCTTAAAGCTGCAACTTTTCCTGCTAAAACTTCTATTACATGCGATACTGTTTTTCTTCCTGGAATTGAATGTGGGGAAAATATTAAATCTGGAATTATGCCATTATGACTATATGGCAAATCAGCTTCTTTCATTATAGCACCAATAATCCCTTTTTGACCATGTCTTGATGCAAACTTATCACCTATAACTGGTTCTCTTTGGGTTCTAAGTAAAATATTAACTTGTTTATCTCCATGAGAATTTTCTATAATATTAATAGCTGATACTACTCCAAATTCTTCTTCTTTTAGAGAAAGAGATGAATCAACATTTAAATTTATCATTTGTCCAAATCCTTCAATTTCTTCTATGAATTTAGGTGGCGATATCTTTCCTATAAGAACATCTCCATTTTGAACAAATTGACCTACATAAATTATTCCGTCATCTTCTAAATATCTATAATCTTCTTCAACTCCATATCCTTTAATATCTTTATTTGGAACGCCAATTCTATCTTGTAGACCTCCTGGATATTTAATTTCTGTTGCAACATATTTTTTGAAATAAAAAGATCTTTGTAGACCTCTATCCACTGAAGATTTGTTGAGGATTAGAGCATCTTCCATATTATAACCTTCATAGCTCATAATTGCAACTGTCATATTTTGTCCTGATGGATGATTGTCTAGATTTAGTAATTTATATATGTAAGTTTCTACAAGGGGTCTTTGAGGATTTGATAATGTATTTCTATCTGTTTCAAGTCTTTTTAGGTAATTTAATGCATAATTCCCTACAGATTGTTTTATAGTTTTTTGTCCCCTCATCAATCTTGATGGTTCATCATATTCTAAATAAGGAACTTGAGCTGTATTTATTCCAAACATTGCCATTGGTGAAATTTCAAGATGAGTATGTTCAAATGTTAAATCTACTTCATCTGTTGCAACAAAAGCATTTTCTTCTTCAAGGGTATCTAAATATTCAATTTTTCCTTCTTGGAGTAAATCCGAAAATTTTTTTTTATCACTATTCAAATCGCGTATATCCTCTTTAGTAATAAGGGATACACCACCCTCGACTATTATCAAAGGTCTACATATTCTTCCTGGATAATTATTAATTAGAATATAGTCTAAATACTTATTATAATATATGTTAGACTCTGAACCTATCTGACCTAGTCTTCTTTTGTTCTTAAACTCAACAACAAATTTTTTAGCATCTGCACAACTTCCTACATAAACATCATTTAAAAATATATCTCCCATTTTATTATTCTAACCCTATTTCTTTTAATTGTTCTACTATATTAATATTATCACTATTTTTATAAGTGGTCTTTGAGAGTATTGCTAAGTTTTTTCTCAAACCAATTGAATGTCCCTCAGGTGTCTCTACTGGACATAACCGCCCATAGTGAGTTGGATGTAATTCTCTTGCCTCAAAATTCTCTTGAGATGTACTAAGTGGTGATACAACTCTTGTTAAATGTGAAAGAGTATCATAATAATTCTCTCTCTTTAAATATTGAGCAACTCCTCTTCTACCATCTGACCAAGTACCAATTGCAAGTGCACTATATATCTTTTGAGTTAACAATTGTTCTCTGATTATTATTTTCATAGAAGAGAACCTACCTCTTTTTATCATTCTTTGAAAGTTAGTTAAAATATCAACTATCAATTCATTGAAATTAGAAACAAATAATTGTTCGAAAAGTTGTCCTACTAGTTTTACTCTTTTATTCCCAAAATGATCTTTGTCATCAACAGGTGCTTTTTTATTGATTATAAGATAATATTTTTTAAACATTTTTGCAATTAGTTTTGCTTTTTTTTCTCTATCTTCAAAAGTTGTTCCAACATGAGGCAAAACAAAATTTTCTAAATAAAATGTTATTCTATCACCCTTCTCTTTTATATTTCCTACTAAATTAAATTTTTTACTTAATATCTCTATTGCCTCTTCTGGATCTGTAATAGAAGAATATTCTGACATTTGAAACACTACATCTGAATCAGTAATGCCTGTTAAGTTTATTATTTCTTTATCTTTAACTATCCCTAAAGCTTTTATCATTAAAAATATTGGGATATTTTTAAAATTACCAAAAGTGTAAACAAATGAACCATCTTTCAATCGCTTTATTTCTTGAAGACTTTTATAGACACCTCTCTCTGAAAACATTCTTCCAAATGGTTCTATTGAGTTTATATCATCGATAAAAAATTTGTTTAATGCTAGATCTTCTATTAATACAACTACCTTTTCTGTTCCATTAACAATAAAATAGCCACCTAATTCATATGGGTCTTCACCTAATGCAATTAATTCTTCTTTTGTTTTATTATTTAGAACACACTTGTTAGATTTTAACATTATTGGCATTTTTGCAATCTGAACCTCAAATTCATCTTTTTGCGAACCAATTAATGTAGAAATTGTAAGAAATAAAGGTGCTGAATATGTTAGGCCTCTAACTCGTGCAATATTAGGTGTTAATGCTGTTCTTGAACCATCAACTTCAATATGTTCTGGATCTCCTAACCTAATATCTTCTATTTTAATATTGATTTCATCATAAACTTCGAGCAAATATCCTGGAATGTTTGTTCTGTCAAAATTCATAATAATATGTTTTAATCCTTCTTCTATAAAATAATTATAAGAATTCATTTGACTTTCTATTACGCTGTTTTCTTTAAAATATGCTTCTAAAATACTTTTATACTCCATCTTTTATTCAATTACCACTCTATAATATTTTGTTTCACCTGCAAAACTGTTTCGTGAAATTTCAATTACATCTCCTACCTCTACATCTAATTGAGATAAAGCGGAATCTTTTATCTTAATTTTTGGTAGCTTATTTGTACTTTCTAAAGAATATCTTTTCATAACATCTAGAAGTTCTGTTTGATTTAATTTTTTATGCTTTGGGATTAAGAAATTTTTTGTTACCATCTTAAATTTTTTTTTGTGAATTAGCTAATTTGAAATATGAGCCGTACGGGATTCGAACCCGCGACACCTAGATTAAAAGTCTAGTGCTCTACCAGACTGAGCTAACGGCTCATGAAAGATTAAGAGCTTAAGAGCTTAAGAGCTTAAGAGTTTAAGAGCTTAAGAGCTTAAGAGCTTAAGAGCTTAAGAGCTTAAGAGCTTAAGAG
>JBMCRE010000009.1:0-39092 GCA_048625195.1 Nanobdellota archaeon
CCCCAAGATTGTATATAAAATATACAGCACCAAGCACGATTTAAAAAAATAAATAAAAAATATAACAAAAAAAAATGACAAAAAAATTAACAGTTTTGGAATTGCCTATCTATAGAGATTATTTTCCAACTTTTTTGGAAATTCTCAATAAGCTTGAAGAAAAATTAAAGACAGATTCAACACATAAACTTTTAATTAAAAAAACTTATGAAACTGTAATAGAAATTTTTCCTAATCTTAATTCTGGTTTTAATTATTGGGGAACTAAAGGTAAATTGCAAATTTATAATAAGGTAAGAATGCTTCTATCAAAAATGCAAAGTCAACTTCATTTGCTTTTTGAACTTCAAGTTTTTGAAAAAGATTATTTTGAAGAACTTGAAAGTTCAATAAGATATCTTGGAGGTTTAATAAAAAAAATCGAAGGTTTGCCAAATGAAAAATAGTCCAAAGTATGATTTTTTATTATATCATGAAGTTTATACAACTTATTTAAATTTATTTCCTATTCTTAAAAATTTTCCAAGAAGTGAAAAGTTTACATTAAGGCAAAGAATTGAAGATACTTTTCTTGAACTTCTTTTGGCAATTGAACAATATCAAAAATTAAAACAAACAAATAAATCAAATATAGTTAAAAAAATTTCTTATTTGTTTGATAAAGGTAAACTTTTAATTAGAATAAGTCATGATTTACATATAATTTCTCAAAATAATTATTTGTCTTTATTGCCAAAATTTGAAATAATTGGTAAATTAATTGGTGGGATGTTAAAAAAAATATAAAAATATTAACACTATATACTTCATTGTTTGATTACAACTAAATTGTTTAAATATAACTAATTTGATTTATTTTGATCAAAACGAAATTAAAAACGCTTCGTGCTTTGCTTCGTGGTGGGAACTGGAACAATGGTGCAAATGCTGGTGCGTTTTCTGTGAACTTGAACAATGGTCCTTCGAACTCGAACACGAACAATGGGTTTCGTTGCGTGGCTAGTAACATTTATTTACCCGAATATGTAAATTTTAAGGAATTTCTAAGGGCTTGAAAGGTTACAGTTTTGGTCTTACCTTTTTTTATTATTAAGGTTAATCTATGAAATATTATGAGAGGATAAGTCTTCTCATAATTCTAATTCAACAATTAATTTTTCTTTTAAATTGAATAATGAAGTAGATAATTCAGATGTGATTTTATAATTTCACTTTTGTTTTTTTAGTGTTTTTTAAAGTTCTCTATAAGAAAAAAAAACTAAAATTTATATATAAAAAAGAGTTATGAAATATTATATGAGAAAAAAAATAATATTTTTAAGTATTTTGTTGTGTTTAATGTCGGTAAATGCATTTGATGTTTTAGATGAAAATGGAAAAGAAAGGTCATATTTTTCTTTAAATAATGACCATGTTTTTGTGGAAAGTGAGAGTAATTTAACTTATTTAAATGTTTCTTATACTATTTTAGGTCAAAATAAATCAAAAAGTTATAGTTTTCAAGAATGTGAAAATAAATATTGCCTTGATTTTGAGCTATCTGATTTAATTGAAAGTGATAATGTAACATTTGTTAGTTCTAAATTGTTTAATTTAAAAACATCAAACGAAGAAAAAAACATTTATTTTGATATATCTGCACCAGTTTTAAATATTAAAAATATTAGTTTGAATAAATCAAGTAAAAAAATAATTTTTAAATATAATTACACTGATGATTTAAGCGATATTTTTGATTTAAAATTATATGAAAAAGAGGGTAGTAGTCTAAATTTTATTGATAATATAGAAAATAATTCTACTTATAGTTATAAGGTAAATAGATCAGGAAATTATTTATTTGTTTTTAAAATACAAGATATAGCTGGTAATGAAAATACCTATGAGAAAAGTTTTGAAGTTGAAGATTTATTTAAACCAATTATTGATAATGTAAAAATAATCAAAGATAATAATTATAAAATAAGTTTTGTTTTAGAAGACAATAATTTAAGTAAATATGAATTTATTCAAAATGATATAAAACTAAGTGAAGATATTAATGGAAAAAAATATTCTAAAACAGTGGAAGTTCCTTTTAATACTGGAGATATTATTTTAAGAGTAATTGATAAAGTAGGCAATCAAAATAATATAACTTTAAATTTAAATAAAAAAATAAGTATTACTTACAATGATTATTATTCTAATAAAGATATTTTTAAAATAAAAAGTTCTGCAGATAATTGTTATTTGAATAAACTTGACAGTAAAGATAAAAAAAATCAAAAATTTAAAAAAAGTAGTAATGAATTTAGTATTGATTTAGATATATCTTCTATTAGAGAATATAGAGTTGATTTCTATTGTGATGAAGATAATTATAGAGAATATTTTAAGAGATTTTTTTTTTATGATATAAATCCTCCTGAAAAATCAGAATTAAAATCTACAGTTTTAGATAATGGAAATTTAAAATTAGAGTGGACAAAAAGTTTTGATGAAGAAACAAGCGATATAGAATATCTTTTATATAGAGATGGTAAAAAAATATACGATGGTTCAAAATTATTATTTGAAGATAATAAAGTATCTTATCCAAATGAATATGAATATTATGTTGATGTTAGAGATGAAGCAGGAAATACAAAAAGATCTAATAAAGTTGAGTTAATACCAAAAAAAGTTAGTATAAATTATCTTACATCATTAAAACAAAATGAAGTTGTTCAAGATGAGAATTATACTTTTCATATTGAAACAGAAGAAAAAGTAAATGTAAGTGTTATTGTAAAACACGAAAATAAAATAATAGACAATCAAAATTTTGATAATATTAAAAATTCTAAATTAGACTTAAATGTTAAATTGAATGAAGGAATCAATCAAATAAATATTAAAATAAAAGATAAGTTTAACAATACAATAGATAAAACATATTTTGCAACATTAAAAGGAGAAGAAATTTTAACAAATATTCAAGATTCACAATCTGAAAATAAAGAAAGTAAAATAAAACAAGACACAATTAAAGAACCAATCAATCAAACACAAAAAGAGGGTGTAACAAAAGAGAATAATAGTAATAATTATAATTGGATATGGTTTTTAATTATTTTAATAATTTTTATTTATTTTATATGGTTTTTTATAATTAATGAACCTAGATTAAGAGAAAAATTTTCTAAAAATAATAATTTCAAAAAAAGAAATATTGAAAATAAAAGAAACCAAAATAAATTATTTAATTTTAATTTAGATAAAAATGTTAGAGATAAGCATTTAGAAAAAGACTTTCATAAAATTAAACAAAGAAGAATTAAAAATGATGAAGAAAGACAAAGAAAATTAGAAAATGAAAAAAAATTAAAAGAAAAAACTAAAACAAGAAGCGAATTAGAAAAACAAAAGTTAAAAGATTTAAGTAGAAAAAAAGAATTAAATATTCCAATTACTAGTCGTAAAAAAAATAAAAGAAATATTCAAAAAATAAAAAAAGAGTCTGATTATCAAAAAGAATTAGAGTCTCAAAAAAATAAAGAGGATAAAATTAATAATAAAAAAATGTTAGGATTTTTTAAAAAGAAAAAAAAAGAAACTCAATCTAAAAAAGATGAAATGTCTAGTTATATTGATAAAATAAAAAAGACACCCAGTTGGAGTAATACTAGAGATTATATACAAAAAGAAACTCCAAAACAAGAAGATGAAAAAAGTAATAATTTAAATGAAAAACAAAATGAAAAATTGAAATCTTCTAATAAAGATTCTAAGATAAATGAAAAAAGAGAAAATGAAAAAAAAGAAGATTTAGAAAATAAAAAATTAATTGAAAGAAGAAAGCAAGAAGAAGAAAAAAAAGCAAAAAAATTACATTTAGATGATTACTTAAATAAAGCACTTAAAAAGAAAAGAAAAAATTATTATATGGCAGAGAGATTTGTTGAGAGTGATTTAAAAAAAAGAAAAGATTAAAAACATTTAAAATTTTAAAAAGGGATATTTTTATAACTTTATTTTGATTTTATTTTTTATGAAAAAGATTTTTATAAAAACATATGGCTGTTCTTTTAATCAATTAGATTCTCAAATTATTGAAAAATATTTAATTAATAATAAATATAATATTGTTAGAGAAGATGATATTTGTGATTTAGTTATTATAAATTCTTGTAGTGTAAAAAATTTATCAGAAGCAAAGCTGTTTAATGATATAAAAAAATATAAATTACAAAATAAAAAAATAATAGTTTGTGGTTGCGTTCCACAAGCAGAAAAAAGTTATTTAAAAACAAAATTAAAAGATTGTTCGGTTTTAGGCGTTAATGATTTAGATAGAGTTTGTGAAGTTGTTGAAGAAACCTTAAAAGGTGTAATTTTACAAATAGTTAATCCTTTATATAATCGAGATATTAATGAAAAAAATAGGATTAAAAAAGAAAAATTAAGACTTTTAACAAAAAGTAAAAAAAAACAAAGTTTGCAAGCAATTATTCCTATTAATGAAGGATGTTTAAATAATTGCACTTTTTGTAAAACAAAATATGCAAGAGGCAATTTATTCTCTTATTCAATAAAAAATATAAAAAAATGTTTGAAAAAATGTGTTGAAAATGGTGCAAAAGAAATTTATTTAACATCTCAAGATACTGCATGTTATGGATTTGATATAAACAGTAATTTAGTTGAATTATTAAAAGAACTTTTAACTATAAAAGGTGATTATAAAATAAGAATAGGAATGGGAAATCCAAATCATTTTATTAAAATAATAGATTCTCTTTTAGATTTAATGAAAGATGAAAATAGAATATATAAATTTTTACATATACCAGTTCAATCAGGTTCTAATAGAATTTTAAATGAAATGAAAAGATTATATAGCGTAGAAGATTTTTTATTTATAACTGATAAAGCAAAAAAAACTATACCAGATATAACACTTGCAAATGATTTAATAGTTGCATATCCAACTGAAACAAAACAAGAATTTTATAAAACAATTGATGTATTAGAAAAATCTCAAACAAATGTATTGAATTTTTCAAGATTTTGGTTAAGACCTAATACTCCAGCTCAAAAAATATATTTTAAAAAAGATTTTATTGATGGATTTGAAAGTAAAAATCGTTCTAAAATATTAAAAAAAGAATTTGAAACATTAGCATTAAAAAATAATAAAACATGGATAGGATGGCAAGGTGAAGTTTTAGTAACAGAATTAGGAAAAAAAGGAACAAAATCAGTTATTGGAAGAAACGATAGTTATAAACCAATTATTATTAAAAATTCTATAGATAAACTAAAAATAGGAGATAAAACAAAAGTAAAAATTGATGAAGTTACTTGGTTTGATTTTAGAGGGGTTGTTGTTGAATAAAGTTGTTTATAAACCAAAGAAAATATAAACTAGTATAAATATTAAAATAATAAAAAGAAAAATAAGGTTTAATTATTATGAATAAATTTAAATGTTTTTTAGAGGGAAATGTGGATTTAATTAATCAAGAATTAAAAAATACTTTTTTAAGATTGAAAGATAATTTTAAATTCGACCTTGATAATCAAATAAATGTTTCAAATCTTATTTTTGATGATTTATATTTATTAGAAGAATTTGTCCAAAGAGGTGGAAAGCGTATAAGAGGAATTCTAGTATTATTATCATATAAATTATTTTCTGATAGAAAGGTATTATTTCAAGATTTAATTAAACTTGCTGTAATAACTGAACTTAATCATGCTTTTTTATTAATTCATGATGATATTATGGATGAGAGTTTAAAGCGTAGAGAGAAATTAACTTTACATAAGACTTATGAGTGTTTAGCAATAAAAAAAAAAATAAAAAACTCTAAAATGTATGGAATATCTAAAGCATTAGTAATGGGAGATACTCTTAATTTCATTTCAAGTAAACAAATATTTTATACAGGATTTGATGACAGATTAAAATTACAGTTGATTGAAAAATTTCAAAATGTACTTTTAAATACTTGTTATGGACAGATTTTAGATTATGAATTAAATTATAAAGACAATATAACAAAAGAAGAAATTTTAAATGTTGCAAAACTTAAAACATCTTTTTATTCTATTCAAGTACCAATTGAAATTGGTTTTTTAGTTGCAAAAGGTAATAAAAAACATTTACCATTAATTCAAAGATATAGTGAATGTTTAGGTGTGGCTTATCAACTACAAGATGATTTCTTAGATTATAAAATAGATGATAGCTCAGGCAAAGAGATTTTTAAAGATATAAAAGAAGGAAAAAATACATTCATAATTTATAATGCATTAAATACTTTAAAAGAAGAAAATTTAAAGTATTTAAAATATTGCTTAGGTAATAAAAATTTAACACTTGATGAAGGAAAAAAACTAGTCACACTACTTAAAGTTAATAAAGTATTTAAAAAGAACAAAGAAGAGATTGACAACTTAATTTTTAATGCAATTAATACAATAGAAAAATCAAAATTAAATACAATACAAAAAAAATATTTTATTGATTTTGCAAATTTTATAATGAAAAGAAAATACTAAATGTAAAGATATTTGCTATTATAAAAAGAGATATATTTTTATTTTTTGAGTCTTCTTACAAACTTGTTCTTATTATATTTTAATTAAAAAAATATTTAAAAGAAAGTATTTTTAATTTTTTAAATGAAAAGATCAGTCAAATATTCAATTAGAATAATTTTGTCTCTCTTATCTATTTTATTTTTATTTTTTGCATATAAATCATTTATGAATGATATTGATAACAAACTAAATTTATTTGTAGACAACTTTCTAAATATAAATTGGGATTTAATTTTATTTTTCTTGATTTTTTTTTATGTTTTTTTAGTAGTTGCTATTTATTGGTCAAAATCCTTAAAAAAATTCAGTTCTGTTTTTATATCTTTAGGAGTATTATTCTTAACAATTTATTTATTTTTGGCTCCAATATCTTCTAATGTTGATGAAATAAGTTCATCAATTCAGCCGTCAATTGATTTAATTGTAGCAGATTCATTAAATGAAATGATAGATATAGATTCTAATATTTCAAAAATGTATTTTGAGATATTAATTTCTAATAATACAAAAATAGAACATATTTATATTAAAAATATTACTAAAAATCAAACAAATATAATTATACAAGCTTTAAATCTTAATTTAGAATCATACAAACAAGAAGAAATAGTTGCAAAAGTTTTAATTTCAAGTATTTATGATGAGATGCAAAAACAAAATTCTCTACAAGCTGATGTTTCAGATATACCAATACCTATTGATGAATTTAAAGAACAATTAGATTCTCAAATGGACTTATCTATCTTTGAATCAGAAGTTGATGTTTCATTGTTAGATAGTTTATATGATTTAAATAATGATGCCAATTTAAAATTCTTATTATCTCAAGATGTTGAAAGCTTAATATTAGATACTTCTAATTTAGTTCAAGATGATATTGAACAAATTTGGTCAGGTTTAAATTTTAATAAAAGTCTCGAATTTGAACAAAAACAAAAATCGTTACAATTATTTTTTAATATGTTGGATGCTAGTGTTGATCCAAATGTGATTGACACAAGTCAACCAATTCCTGTACATTTAGTATCAATTGAACAGATGTTACCTTTAGATTTAAAATATATGTTTAACACTACGATATTTTCTAATAACTTAACAAAACAAATGTTGGCAATTCAAGACATTAGAGATAATTGCGAAAAAAACACCTATAATGAATCAACAATTTGTGATGCAATTATGATTACAAAATATGAAAATTTTATAGATCAGATAAATACTTTATCTAAAAGTAATAATGAAAATGGAATTGATGAAATATCTAAAGAATTAGGTTTTAGTGTAGATGCTAATTTTTCAAATATGAATTTTTCACAATATTCAACAATTGAGAAGTTAGAAAATAAAATAGAGGAATTTTCAAGTAAATCAACATTTTTCTTTTTGTTATTTATTATTTTTATATTCTTGGGAACTTTAATGTATTATTTATATTTAAGATTTACAAGTCAAGAGCGTTCTCACTATAAAATATTATATTTTGTCTTTTATTCAATTTTTATTAATTATTTATTTTATTTTATATTCATTCTAATTATTTATTACATTTTCAAACAAAATTTAATTTTTAATTTTTTAACTTTTTTAAATAGCGTTTCTAGTTTTGACTTTTCATTTTTTGCAAAATTACCAATCTATAAAGTATTTATGAGTATTTTTGAAGATATAATATTTCTGTCTTTTATTTTTCTAGTAGTATTTTTAATAATTTTTATGGTATTTTTTTTTCTAAATAACACAAAAGATTTTCGAAAACCATATAAATTTAATTTGTTTAAAAATGACAATATAAAAGATAAAAATTCTAAGAAGAGTACTAATTGGAATGACAATAATCAATCAAATCAAACGATGTCTATTGATGAATCCAAAGTAAAAAATTATATTTTAGAATATAAAAATGTTTACTCTAGAGAGTCTATTGAAAATGCTTTAAGAAAAACAGATATTAATTTTGAAGATATTGAAAAATATTTAAAAAAATATTTTGACAATTAATCATTTTAATTAAAATATTTTTTAAAACCATTACCAAACAATTATTTAATTTGTTTACATCAGATGAGAAACAATCAAAGAAGTAAGATTATATTTAAATGTCAATATCTTTTACAAATTTAGCATTCTCTATAATAAAATCTCTACGTGGTTCTACTTTTTCTCCCATTAACATTGAAAATGCTAAATCAGTATCTATTAAGTCATCAATGCTCACTTTTTTGATAAATCTTTTAGAAGGGTCTAATGTAGTATCCCATAATTGCTCTGGATTCATTTCTCCCAAACCTTTGAATCTTTGAATTTCATATTTGGTATCTCTATTTTCTTTTTTATATTGATCTAGTTGTTCTTCTGTATGAAGCCATATTGAAGATTTACCCTTTTTTATTTTATAGAGTGGAGGAACGGCTAAATACACATATCCATTCAATATTAAATCTTTAAAATGTCTAAATAACAATGTCAAAATTAATGTTGAAATGTGAGCACCATCTATATCTGCATCAGTCATAATAATAATCTTATGATATCTAAGTTTTTCAATATTAAAATTTTCACCAAACCCAGTACCTAAAGCATTAATAAAGGATTTTATTTCTTCATTTTCTAATATTTTAACAATTCTGGCCTTTTCAACATTTAAAATTTTTCCCTTTAATGGGAGAATTGCCTGAGTATCCCTCATTCTTCCTTGTTTTGCAGATCCACCAGCACTATCTCCTTCTACAATAAATAATTCAGTTTTACTAGGATCCTTGCAAGAACAATCCGCCAACTTACCAGGTAATGATGAAAATTCTAAAACACTTTTTCTTCTAATTAAATCTTTTGCTCTTTTTGCAGCTTCTCTTGCCTTTAATGCTTGAGATGCTTTATCCATAATCATTCTTGCAGATTTAGGATTCTCTTCTAAATATTCATAAAAATTTTCATAAAAAAGATTAGAAACAATATTTTGTACTTCGGGGTTACCTAATTTATCTTTTGTTTGACCTTCAAATTGAGGTTCTTGTACTTGAACCGAAACAATTGCAACAAGTCCTTCTCTAATATCATTTCCGGTCAAATTTAATTTTTTATCTGCAGGTTTACCATTATTAGTTATATAGTCTTTTAGTGCTCTAGTTATTCCTAGTTTGAAACCAGAAATATGTGTTCCTGCACCAGGTGTTGATATGTTATTAACAAATCCATCAATTCTTTCATTATATGAATTAGTGTAGGTTAGACCAATATCTACCATCACGTTTTCTTTTTCCCCAGAGATATTTATGACATCTGGTAATATTTGTTTATCTCCACCTAAAATATATTTTACAAATTCTTTTAGTCCACCTTCATAGTGAAAAACATCTTCAACATTATTTCTTTCATCTGTAAAAGTAATGGTCACTCTAGGGTTTAAAAAAGCAAATTCTCTATATTTTTTTCTCATTAGCTTGTAGTCAAATTCAATATCTTTGAAAATTTTGGTATCCGGCCAAAAAGTAACCTGAGTTCCTTTTTCTTTGGTCTTTCCTATTTCTTTAATTCCACCAATTAGTTTTTGATTTTCAAAGTTCAGTTGATAATGGATGCCATCTTTGTATATATTGGCAATTAATTTATGAGATAGAGCATTAACTACAGATGCACCAACCCCATGCAACCCTCCTGATACCTTATAAGAGTTTTTATCAAATTTACCTCCAGCATGTAAAACTGTAAATATAATTTCTGCTGCACTTTTAGATCCCGTATGATTATCAACAGGAATACCTCTTCCGTTATCTTTTACAGTTACTGAATTATCTTTATGAATTTTAATATTTATTTTATCACAATGACCTGCTAATACTTCATCAATCGAGTTATCTACTAGTTCTTTAACTAAATGATGTAATCCTTGAATTCCAGTTCCTCCAATATACATCCCGGGTCTTTTTCTAACTGCCTCAAGCCCCTTTAATACTTTTATACTACTTGCTTTATATTCATTACTCATACAAATTTTAACTCTTAATAGTTTTTAAAGTTTTGTCACTACACTTATAAATATGTTATTTTTAATAAGGTTGCATATAAAAAGATTAGCAATACTCACTTTATAATTACAATAAAGGTATATAAGCCCATTAAAATTAAAAATCATATGTTAAGCAAGGTTCTTAAAACTCCAGTTGATGATTTGGTAGAAATTGTTAAAAACAATAAAAATTGCACAATAAATTTTTTAGTAAAACAAATGAACTTAGATAGGGATTCGATTGAAAAATGGTTAATTATACTTGAAGAGTATAAAGTTTTAAAGCTTAATTACAAAGGTTTTGAAGGATATATTACTTATATTGATAATAAAGAAGATGCAAAAGAAGAAAGCAAAGAGAAAAGTATTGACATAGAAATATTGAAAGAAGAATTCATAAAAAAATGTAATAGTAGGGAGCTTAATTCTAATCAAATTAATAAATTGTGGCCCAAATTCATATCAAAGTATTATACAGAAATACGAGAAAGATTCTTTAAAATTGCAAAAGAGAAAGGTTATGAACACTATCAAATTGCAATAGGTTGGGACAAATACAAGAGAGAATTGGAGAAATTTTAAAATGGTGATAGATATAGATTCATTCCTAGATGGTTTAAGCGAGAAAGATATTGAAGTAAATAATGAAGTTCAAAAAGATAAAAAAATTTCTTTAGATTTTCAAAAAGAGGTTGAAGATAAAATTCGAAAAACTAAACAAGAGTATTTAAATAAAGACTTTGAGGCACTCAAAGAAATTTATGATGAAGTTAAAAGTTTTGATCAAGACCTACCAAATAAATTTTCTGGAATTAAAAACCAAAGTAAAATTGCACTTGAAGAATTAGGAGATAAGTATACTAAAGAGTATTTGAAAATTGCCAAAGATAATGCAAAGCATTTATCTGACAAAATAGAGCATAATTTTAAAATTTTAAATGAACAATTAGATAACCATAATTATTCAAAAGCATTAGAGACTTTTCGATATATTTTAAAAGGATACTCTTATTTTCCTAAAAATTTATTAGAAGAAAGAGTAGAGATATATAATAGAATTAAAAGTAAAGAAATTGAAATATTCACATCTTTAAAAAAGTTTAAAAAAAGGAAGAAAGATGAAATTAGTAAAAATTTAAAAAAAATAATTTTTAGAATTGCAAACCAAATTAAAAATTATGATTATTTACATGAAATTGAAAAATCGGCACATGAATTCAAATTAGAACTAGAAAGTATACCCGACGTTTTATCTGTATTGTTGATAGAAGAAAAAATATATTCAACAAAATTTTTAATTAAAGTTGAAAATTATCTTTTTAAACGATATAAAAAAGAAGTTGAAATTAGAAAGAACAATATAGATGATTTATCTGAAAAATTTTATAAAAATTATATTAAAAAAGATATAGATTCAGTGTTATTAATTTATAATGAAATACTTTTAGAGTTTAAATCAATGCCAGACTGTTTTATTGAAGAAAAAATACAAATTTATCAAAAAATCAATAAATTATTTAATTCTATTAACAAATTAATGATTAGCTTAAATATGACTCAATTAGTTAAAAGTTATGAATATAGTAAAAAAATTGAGTCTATTAAGGAATTTTTGTATCATATACAATACAAAAAAAATATTGATATAAACACGTTAAATCAATTAAAAAACAAAGTTGAAAAACTTCCTAATAATTTTAATTTTGAAAAAGATGATTTACTAAGAAAAATAAATGAAATCATTTCAAAAGCTTATAATAATCAAAATAACATGTTAATACAACAAGGACAAAATGAAATTTTTAAAGAGACTGAACAATCTAGAAACATATCTATAGAGAGTAAAAGTAATGATAGTTATACTGAAAAAAAAAAAAAACATATTTTAGAAGAAATCGACAAATTACATCAAGCAATAATTAAAGAAAAGAACCATAATAAGATAGAAGTTTTATATAATAAAATAATATTTCATATTAAAAATTTGAATATTGATAAGTCACAAAAATTAAAAATGATAGCAAAGCTCAAACAAACATTAAAAAACAAAAAAATAATTTAAAATGAAAATACTTGACCAATATGATGTTGATTTTGAAAACAGCAAGATACCAGTTTTAATCTATAGTGATTCAACTGAATTTATTCCAATTTATGAAATTGGTATATTAGAGGTAGGAGAATATTCAAAATTTATTTTAGAAAAAATTAAAGAAGATTTATTAAGAGAAGGAATTTTTGATAAAAAAGAGAGTAGTGATTTTAATTATGAAAAGTTAAAAGAAGCCTACATAAAAAAAGTAAAAGAATTAATTAATTTTTATTTGCCTATGATTAGTAGAGAAGAAAAAAATCAAATCATTACCTATATTGTTCAAAAAAGTTTAGACCTTGGTTTTGTAGATATATTAATTACAGATTATAATTTAGAAGAAATCACTATAAATGGTCCAGAAAGTACAATATTAATATATCATAAAAAATATGGATGGTTAAAAACAAATTTAAAATTTTTAAATGATGATGAGATTAAAAATATAGGATCTAGAATTGCACTTGAAAATAAAAAATATTTTTCTAATCTAAATCCACTTTTGGATGCACATTTAAGAAAAGGTCACAGAGTTAATGCTACTTTAAATCCAATTTCAACAAAAGGAAGTACTATTACAATTAGAAGATTTTCAGATAAACCATGGACAGTTTCAGATTTAATTAATTCACAAACATCTTCATCTATTTCTCTTGCAATTATTTGGATTGCAATTGAAAATGAGATGTCAGTAATTGTTGCAGGTGGAACAGGTTCAGGTAAAACTTCTTTTTTAAATGCTATTTCTACTTTCATACCAGCATCTCAAAGAATCTTATCGGTAGAAGATACAAGGGAAATTAGATTACCTAAATATTCCCATTGGGTACCAATGGAAGCAAGACAATCCAACCAAGAAGGCAAAGGAGAAATTTCAATGTTAGATTTAATTGTAAATACGCTAAGAATGAGACCTGATAGAATTATTATTGGAGAGATTAGAAAGAAAGAAGAGGCAGAGGTGTTATTTGAAGCAATGAGAACAGGCCATAGTGTTTATGGGACTTTTCATGCAAACACTGCAAATGAAACCATTTTAAGACTTTCATCTGCTCCAATCAAAATTCCAAAGTTTACTCTATCAGCACTAGGTTTAATTGTAGTTCAACATAGAGATAGGAAAAGTGGTCAAAGGGCAACTCTTCAAATTGCCGAAGTATCGCCAGATGGAAATGAAAATGTAATATTACAGTATAATCCAAAAACAAAAAAACATTTTATGAAAAATAAACCAGTTAATTTGTTACAAAAGTTAGAGGAGTTTCAAGGAATTTCTCAAGACGAATTTTATGAGGAAATAAAGACACGTTCTTTAGTTTTGAGATATCTTGCAAAATTCAACATTAATAAAATAGATGAGGTTGGAGAAGTAATTAACTCTTATTTAACTAATAAAGAAAAAACTCTAAATAAAATCAAGAAAGAAATAATAAGTTATAATAAAAGATATAAAATAAATAAAAAATGAGTTTAGCAGAATTTATAAGAGGATTAGCAAAAAAACATCCAGAGTTAAAATTAAAATTAAAAAAAGCAAATTCAAATTTAACATCTTTTCAGTATATATACCAAACTCTATCAATTACAATATTTAGTATTATTGCTTTATCTATTATTGCTTATTTAATATTTAAAAATGACTTATTTACATTATTGATTGCAGAATTAGTTGTTTTTTGTTCTTTTCCTTTAGTTTATACTTTTTGGTTAAAAACAGTTGATATTCAAATTAATAAATTAGGCAGAGATTTAGATTCTGATATTTTATTTGTATCAGAATATTTTCTAGTCAGTTTAGAATCTGGAGTTCCCTTGGGAAATGCTATAGAAAATTTGAGCAAATTAAATCGTCCAGGAGGAATTTTTTTTAAACGAATATATACAGAATTTAAAACAGGAATGAGTTTTGAAGATGCTTTAGAAGAAGGTTCTCGATTTGCACCATCTACCAGTTTAAAAATTCTAATAAAAAGACTAAAAGACAGTATGGTTATTGGAGTTGATTTAAAGATAGTATTGGAGAATTTTATTGAAGAATCTTCAGAAAAAAAATTAATAGAGGCAAAATCTTTTTCTAAAAAATTAAACCCAATAGTTATGATGTATTTATTGATGGGAATAGTTTTACCTTCCTTGGGTATAACATTCTTTATTTTAGGTGCTGCAATGTTGGAAGTAACGCCATTATTGTTAAAGTATATTTTAATATTTGTATTTTTATTGATGTTTGCTTTTCAGTATTTTGCATATACAATATTCAAGTTTAATAAGTCTGTCATATAAAAATAAAAATGGTCAATTTTAAACAATTTACAAAAGAAGGACTAGGTAAAAAATTAATTCCAGATCAAATATATAATTTTCAATATAAAAAAGAATTGCAACAATTATATGAGAAACTTTACTTTGATAACTTAAATAATAAAGCCATTTCAAACATTTTTGCGTTATCAGTTTGTTTGTCGATGTTTATATTTGTTTTAGTGTATGATTATGTTTATAGGATGTTGAATGATTATTTTTATATTTTTGCATATAAATTTATAATTATTTTTTTATTATGGTTTTCAATTAATCTTTTAGCTTATTATTTTTTGTTGTTTGTATATTTCTTCTTTCATGAGGCAAAGTTTAGAAGGGCAGAGGAGGAAATTGAAAAAGATCTACCAGAGTTTCTAGACAATTTAATTTCAAATTTAAAAGGAGGCGTTTCTTTAGAGAAGGCATTAATTAAGTCAGTTAGGCCAGAACAAAAAGCTTTACTTGCAGAAGTTACATTAATAAATCAAAAAATAATGATGGGAGATACAGTATTTAAAGTTTTAAAAGAATTCAGATTAAGATTTAACTCTGCAATAATTAATCGTACTTTTTTTTTAATAGAAGAAGGAATTAGAAATGGTGGCAATTTAGCAAAGCCACTTGAAAGAATTGCAGATAATTTAAAAAAAATATATGATTTAGAAAATGAAACAAGAGCTAGTGCAGAAGGTTTTGCAATTGTCATTAAGGCAATAACATTAATTCTTGCTCCTTTGTTGTTTGCATTAGCTTTAACATTATTAACTTTTGTTGGTAATTTATTTCAATTATTATCAGAAACAGGAAGCGATATGTTACCAATTTCTTCTATTCCTATAGAGTTTAGCAATTATTTAGTTATTTTTTCTTATTCAATGATTTTATTGATTACATTTTTTTCTTCAATGATTACCTCAGAGTTGAAAAATGAAAAAATATATAATTCAATAAAATATTTGCCAATATATTTAATATTAGGTATTATAATTTTTAATGTTACATCTAAGGTATTACTGGGATTCTTTGGAAGTATAATATAGTACTCAACAGAAATAACAAAAGTATTTAATATATTTTGTTTTTAAAAAACATATGGTTTTAAATAAACATTTAAGCAATAAAAAAGGTCAGGCAGCTATAGAGTTCTTAATGACATATGGTTGGATGCTTTTAGTGGTGTTGATTGTGGGAGCATTAATTTTTAGCTTCGTAGATTTTGGTTCTTTATTGCCAAACAAAGTAGAATTATCCAATAACGTTAGAGCATCTGCAACAGAGAGTTATGCATCTGTTAATGCATATGGTTCTGGTACAAATGAAACATATGCATTAGTAGTATTCACATATTCTGGAGCACAACAGGTAAAAATTGATGCAAATGATACAAGAAATAATATTGTGTCTGCAACAGATAGAGATGAAGGGTGTGAGATAGTTTGGGTAAAAAATGTAGATACTGACATATCATCATCTAATCAACCCAGTCCAATAGCAGAAATTGAAGTAGGTCATAGTGGTTCAAATCCAGTTGTTTTTTTGAATGGTCAAACAGGAATTGCAGAATTCAATTGTAGTTCAATAAATGGAGGAAATGGTTTATTTGAAAATGATGTTTTGGATGGTAGAATCACTCTTTTAGTAGAAAATTCTAAGACTGGAGTTAAAACACCAAGCTCAGGGCCTTTAAGATTGTCAATAGGACAATAAAATTATTTTTTTTAAATATGAATTCAACACAAAAATCTCAAACTTCTTTAGAATTTTTATTAATTTTTGGGATAAGTTTTCTTATTATTTTAATAATGGGAGGAATCTTTTTTTCATATTTTAATACTGAAAAAAAAACTTTAGATAATCAACATTTACAAAAAATAGGTAACGAAATGATTAATTATGTGGAAAAAGTTTATTTTTTAACACAAGGAAATAGATTATCTATTAATACTCGTTTTCCTGACGGCATTAAGAATATAACAATTCATCATTTTAATAATAAAAGCGTTAATGGAAACAACATTTCTTTTGATTATTTAAACATCACATTTTATCATTCAAACCAATTAGTCCATAATATTTTTAGCCCAAAAGAACCATATATAAGATTTAATTGTACAGATTGTTTTCATAATCCAATTACTAATGTATCTTATTTTAATGATACTAGTGATTTTGCTCAAGGACAAAAAACAATTCGCTTTCAATCTCAGGGAAGTTGGGTTAGTGTAGATATAATTAAATAATTTTATTTAAACCTATCCACTTCATTCTTTTGACATAAATAATTTATTTTGCATATAGAGCATATTGGACTTAATGGTTTGCAAATGCTCTGTCCAAAACCTACAAAAATATAATTAATCTTTTTATAGTGTTTCTTATCAATAATTTTATGTAATTCTTTTTGTGTTTGCAAGGGATTATGAGTTTGAACAATACCGATTCTATTAGATATACGATGAACATGTGTATCAACACAAATATATTCTTGATTATAACTCTCTGACAAGACTAAACTGGCTGTTTTTAATCCAACTCCATTAAATGATAAAAGTGTATCAATATTATTTGGAACTTTTGAATTATATTGAGTTAAAATTTTTTGTGTAATTTCTTTTATTTGTATGGCTTTTCTTTTATAAAATCCAGCAGGATATATTGCATTTTCTATATCTTTTATTGTAATTTTATTTATGTGATTTGGGTTAGGAAGTATTCTAAATAATTTTTTTGACGATTCAATAGTAATTTCATCTTTTGTTCTAAGACTAACTATTGTTGATAATAAAACAAAAAAAGGATCAACTCCTCTTATTTGTCTTAATCTTTCTACAGGAGAATTCCAACTGTTATATTCTTTTTCTAAGACAAATATAATTTGCTTTAATTTATCTCTATTGTTCATCTTGTATTAATTCTAAAATAATATTAATTGTTTCTAGGTGATACAAATTAATCAATGTTATTTTTTGTTTTTTTATGTGTAGATTATTTTCTATTAAATCTTTATTAATAGAATTTAAAACTTTTTTTCTTATTTGATATTCAGTATCTTTTATTATTTTTTGAGGAAATTCTTTTAATATTGAATAGTATTTAATAAATACTTTTGTAAATTTCACTTTATCATTTTTTTTTAATAAAATTAATGTATATAAGAATTCTTTAAAGTTTAAAAGATTAAGATTTTTTTTTATTTTAATATCAAAACTATAGTATTGATTTAAATATATCAGTTGTGAATTATTTGCTAAACAATATTTTCCTTCTTTGTTAAAGTTATATATTATAAAATTTTCTTTTTCAAATATTAAGTATCTTTGTATGCCTAACTCTATTTTGCTTTTTATATTAAAACATATTTGAGCTTGAGTATTATAGTTTGCTAATGTTAAATAATGAGAAAGTTCTTGCAATATATATATTAACCTAAAATTATCTGTTGAGTTATAATAATTATTTAAATTTTTAAATAATAAATAATGTTCATCAAAGTTATTTTTTATAAATTTCAAACTTTTTTTTATATGTTTAAGATATTTTTTAATATATTGTTGAATTTCTCTATCAATTTCAATGATATTTTTTCTAATAACATTATTATTTTTTTTTTTAAATAATAAAACAATAATTTCTAAGAAGTCAATAGGGTCATAGTTATTTTGCTTGATTTTTTGGTTAATTAATTCTATAGATTCTTTCTTGTCATATATAATATAAGGTTTAATTTCTATTAAATTTAATTGGGATTTATTTTGATTTAATATTTCAAATCCTTTTTGAGTAATTTGTAAATAGTAATCTAAGATTTTTAATTTTTCTGGCTTTTCTTTAATTACTTTTTTTATCATAATAATATTTGTTTAATATTTTTTATAAACTTTATTAATCTTAGAGTTTTACACAATAATGTAAAATATTGTATTTTAGCTTAGATATTAATTTTATAGTTAGAGATTATATGTAATTTAAAATCTTTTTATTTGGTGTTATAATAAGAATCTACACTAAAATTACAAGATAGGTATCCACAAATAAAAACTTCACAATTTTTATTGTTTTGCAATATATACAAAAAAGCGAATCAAACTTTAAGTATTATATTTGTTCATAGAAAACCCAACGATGGGGCTCACACACATTAAGATCATATAGCTTTGGATTTGTTATAAACCTATCTTGTAAAATATTAAAAAAGTAATTTTATTTTTAAAGTTAATCATTTTTCATTTCATTTCATTTATTATTTTTAATATTTACAATTTTGAAAAAGAATTAATTTTCTAAGAATAAATAAAGCAAAATCTATTATATTTTAGCTCATGATTTTTATATCGAATTATCGAGATTCATTTTTTTGATTAAACAAGCTGTCAAATTAATTTAAAGAGTTTTGATAATTATTGATTTTTTTTATTTTTTTATTTTTTTTCTATATTAAATTTATAATCACAGGAAAGATTAATACACTCATTAAGTGAACTCTTTTCACCTCTAATAGCAAACATGTTATTCCTAAGCATGTTGACATTAAAAGCACTAACATACCAACCCAATTACTTAGAAAGCATACTATTATGAAAATACTAACAAGTATTATTATATTGATAATTTTAACATTAAATTTTTCAACAATTTGAATAATTACTTTTCCCAAAATTAATGTTACAAAAAAACAAATAATTCCTGCAAACAATAATATTACTAAATATAATAATAGCATATCTAAGGTAAAATCATAATAAAATTGAGATATTGCATGAATACTGCCATTTCTAGTTCTTGATATTAAATAAAAAGTAATTATACTAAGTGAAAAATTAATTGTATTTATAGCCCCAAGCACTACAATAAATAATTTAGAGGTAATATTTTTAAAAAACATAGTTGATAAGATTCCTGCTTGTGCATTTCCAATTCCAGGTGTAATTGAACAAAATACAGATGCTATACCTCCAAATAAAACAGATTTGATAAACTCTTTATTGAGATTTTTTTTATAATCAACTTTAAAATTTTGTTTTGGCAATTTAGCGCAAGATTGCATTAAACTATATAAAATAGTTGCAACTCCAAATAATCCAGTAAATAATACAAGTAAGGGATATTCAATAGATTTGC
Organism: Nanobdellota archaeon; assembly: GCA_048625195.1. Lineage (GTDB taxonomy): Archaea > Nanobdellota > Nanobdellia > Woesearchaeales > UBA583 > UBA583. The sequence goes on from JBMCRE010000009.1 coordinate 20,088, forward strand.
TATTCAATACCAATAAACCAGTACCAGAACTAAACAATATTATTATTATTGACCAAAATATTTTATTAGGATTTTTATCTGTTAAAAGTAAAAGAATAATTGAGACTATCAAAAAAAATATAACAATATTTTTATAAATTTCATAAAATTTTTCCAATAAAAAAAAACAGATAGGTGTAATTATGAGTGTAAATATTAATCCTGCAAAACTTCCTGCAGTACTTAAGAATAAAGCTAAAAAACCTTCGCCTTCTAAAATCATTTGATGACCTGGTAAAATTGAGAGTACAGTGTCTGCAGAAGGTACGCCAAAAATTAAAGACGGTATAAAGCTAATAAATGTATGTGTTAAGCTCATAACTAAAATAAAGATTACAAGCATTTGATTACTAAAGATTTGGTTTAAAAAAACAATATTATATAATATCACTCCTGCTATTAAATTAACATGTATTCCAGGCAACAATCCAGTAAATGTCCCACCTAAAATTCCTGCACAGATAATCAAAAATCCCATTAAAATTTCCATTATATATTTTTCAATAAATATTTTTAAAAAATCTTGTAAATAAATTAATCCTAAAATTGTTTAATTTATCCACATATCATACATATAATTTATAAAAAAATAAAGATATAAACATATATGTCTTTAAAGTTATTAAATTTTTGCGATGAAATAATAGGAGAATTAGAAAAAAATACTATCACTACAATTTATGGTCCACCAGGATGTGGAAAATCCACATTGTGTTTTGAATATATGGTTTCTGTATTAAAAGAAAACAAAAAAGTTATCTATATCGATACTGAAGGTGGATTTTCCCCTGAACGAATAAAACAAATTAATTCAAAAATAGATCTTAAAAACATAATAGTTTTAAACCCCAAATCTTTTGAAGAGCAACATAAAACAATTTCAAACTTAAATAAACAAATAAAAAATTCTCAAACCATTAGTCTAGTTGTTGTTGATTCTTTAGTTATGCTCTATAGATTAAAAGTTATAGATTCTCCACAGCAAATAAATAAAGAATTAGCAGAACAATTACGGTTGCTAACACAGATATCTAGGAGTTTTAATATACCAATTCTTGTAACAAATCAAATGTATGTAAATTTTGAAACTAAAGAAAAAAAAATGATTGGAGGAACTTTAATTGAATATTGGTCTAAGACAATCCTTCAAATAGATAAAGAACAAGATAGACAAAAAATTGTTTTAAAAAAACACAAATGCAGAAAAGCAGGTCAAGAATCTTATTTTCAAATTACTTCAGAAGGTTTTTCTCAGATAAAAAATTCCAGAGGATTTAACTTCTTCAAATAATTATTTTTTTTAATCGTACTCTTTTTTTATTGTGGGTTTATCCGCCTTTACACTTTTAAAATCATCTGCTATCTTAGATAATTCATTAACATTGTTAATAAGAGTTGGGGTGATTTTTTGAAATACCTTTTCTAGTGCTTTAATCTCTGAATTCACATCCATAATATTTTTATCATAACTAGAAATTTTATTGATTAGTTTCGATTCTAATCTTTTAAATCCATCAGCCAATTCGACTAGATCTTCTTTTAGCATATTAATTTCAGAGTCTTTTGATTCTTTCCATTTTAACACTTTATTTACTTTATTTTCAAGAGTGCTCCATAATTCGTCTATAACTTTTTCAACCGTTTCATCAATCATTTCTTGTATTTGATTCACATCAATATTATTGTTGGCATTATTAAGGTTACTTATGCTATCATAAATTGAAGGATTTTTATTTTGTACCTGTAAAGAATTATTTTGCATATTGTCATTTTTAGATAAACTATGAGATTGATTTAAATTGTTGTTTGAATTTAAATTTTGTAAATTACCGTTATTAGTTTGACTAAAATTATTATTATTTATTTGATTTTCAAAAGGATTGTTAAAATTTGAAGCACTTATGTTATTATTCATGTTGTTATCAGATGAACTATTAATATTGTTATTTTGATCTAATTTATTGTTATTTATTTGATTTTGAAAATCATTAGTGTTATTTTGATTATTTATATTATTTTCAAAAGGTTTATTGTTGTTATTTGGTTGATTTTGAAAACTGTTATTTTTAAAGTTATCATTGTTATTTGTATCATTTGCAAATGGATTTACAAAGCTATTATTTGTATTATTGTTTGTTTTAAATTCACTTGGGTTAGAATTAAATTGAGGCATCTGAGACTGTGAACTTCTCGAAGAATTATTATTAGTACTCAATGAATTTTGTTGACTATTAGAAATAGTTGCATGTTTTATATCGTTAGTTTGTTTTACTTCATTTTTATCTTTATTATTCCCAAAAAGTCCCATATGCTTTTAAGTATTTTTTATGTTTTAAATAAAATATTAATAACTTTAAAGTTATGAATTTTATCCACCAGACACAACCGATAATATTTTAACATTATCATTATCTTTAACAATTTCATTTTCAAAGACAATTTTATCATTTTTAATTAAAATCACTGATTCTAAAGAAATATTTTTTTGTTTTAATATTTCTTGAATTGTTAAAGGTTTGTCTATTTTTATATCATTTTCTTTATTTTCTCTTTCTATAAATAATTTCATAATATTACAAACAAAACTATATAATTTTATAAACTTCACGATAAATTTTTATAAGTTAGCAATTTACAAAATTATTATGAGATATTTCACAAGTATTAATACATAGTAAAAAGTTTTATAAATTTGGATTTAATTAGTTTTTTATGTCAAAATTTTTAGTTACAGGAGGAGCAGGATTTATCGGTTCTAATTTAGTAGGAAAACTTTTGAGTTTAAATCATGAAGTTGTTGTTTTAGATAATTTATGTAGTGGATATAAAAAAAATTTAGAAGAATTCAATAGTCGGTTTGAATTTTATGAAGAAGACATTAGAAATTTCGAATTAGTTAAAAAATTAATAAAACAAGTCGATTGTGTTTTTCACTTAGCAGCAATGGTTTCTGTACCCGAATCAGTAGAAAAACCTTTTGAATGTATAGATGTAAATGTAAGAGCCAGTTTAAATATTATTAAAGAATGTTTAAAAAATAATGTAAAATTTGTTTTTGCATCATCAGCTGCAGTTTATGGAGATGACACAACTAATATCAAAACAGAAGATTTAAAGACTATACCTATTTCTCCTTATGGTTTATCTAAATTTGATGTTGAGAGATTTTGTAAAATTTATGAAAAAGACGGATTGAATTTTACTTGTTTTAGAAACTTTAATGTTTATGGACCAAAACAAGATTTTAACAGTGCATATTCAGCAGTAATTCCAAGCTTTATTCAAAGAGTTTTAAGTAAAAAAAATTTAAAAATTTTTGGTGATGGAACTCAAACTAGAGATTTCATTTTTGTTGATGATGTCGTTAATGCTTATATTTTGGCCTTTAATGAGAATATAAGAGGAATTTTCAACCTTGGATGTAACGAAATTTTAAATTTAAAAGATTTATCATTTAAAATTTTAAGTATATCTAATGCTTGTGATTTAAAAGTTGAATTTTATGATGCAAGAAAAGGAGATGTTAAACACTCAAGAGCAAGTTCGCAAAAGTTTATTTCAGAGAGTTCATGGAGAGCTAATGTGGGTATTGATGAGGGATTACAGAAGACTTTTAATTATTATAAGAATTTTTTTTAATTTTTTTAAATAAATACATGCAAAAATAAATTTTTACTATATAAAATATAAATATATCAGATATTAAAGAAATTTTTTTAGATTAAATCCAATAAACTTATAAAATATTTATTATACTACTATTATTATTTAAAGCAAAATGGTAAAAGTAAAATTAATAGACTTATTCAATGTCAAATTTGAACAAATGGAAGAAAAGATAAATCAAGAAATTTTAACTCTTGAAAATTCAGGATTTATAGTAAAGGAAGTAAAGCTTTTAGGAGATTCTTTAAAAAACGCAGGAATATTTCTCATTTATGAATAATATACAAATTTTTATATTAACAAAATCACATTAAACTTTTTATTTGACAAAATATTTATATAGAAATCAAATTTTATAATTATATGGAATTTCAAAAAAAATATGATTCAAAAGAACAAGAAGAAAAAATTTTAAAATTTTGGGAAAAAAATAACGTTTTTAAATTCGATGAAAATTCTAAGAAGGATGTTTTTTCTATAGATACACCTCCCCCAACAATTTCTGGAAAAATGCATATAGGGCATGCCTTTTCATTTACTCAAACAGATTTTATTGCCAGATATAAAAGGATGAGAGGATTTGAAGTTTTTTACCCTTTTGGTACAGATGATAATGGTCTTGCCACTGAAAAATTAGTTCAAAAAGAAAAAAAAGTTAATTTAAGGACAGTTACACGAAAAGAGGCAATAAAAATTTGTAATGAATTTTTAGAAGAAGAACGACCTAAATTTATTTCAGATTTTAAAAAAGTCGGATTAAGTTGTGACTGGGATATTAAATACACAACTATCGACCAACATTCTCAAAAGATTTCGCAAGATACATTTTTAGATCTTGTCAAAAAAAAGCGAATCTCAAGAAAAGAAGGCCCAGTTATGTGGGATAGAGTTTTTCAAACACCTATTGCACAAGCAGAGCTTGAAGATAAAGAACAAAAATCTCATTTAAATTACGTAAAAGCAAAACTTTTAGGAAGTGATAAGACATATTTAATATTTGCAACAACAAGGCCAGAATTACTGTTTGCATGTGCAGGATTTAGTGTGCAAGATATAGGAAATTATGTTAAATTAAAAGTAGGAGATGAATATTATATTTTTAGTGAAACAACATATAAAGAAAAATTAAACCAATTTAATATTAATTACGAAGTTGTTGAACATTTAAAAGGTAAAAATTTAATAGGAGAAAAAGTTGTAATTCCTTTTACAAATTCACAAATAACTATTACTCATGATACTGCTGTTAATGCTAGTTTTGGAACAGGAATAGCATATTTTTGTTCTTATGGTGGTTTAGATGATATAGAGTATTTTGCGAGAAATAAGTTGTCTCCAATTGAGATTTTAGAAAAAAATGGAAAATTAAATTCTAAATGTCAAAAATATGAAGGAATGTTAGCAATAGATGCAAGAAAACAAATTATTGATGATTTAAACAAAGAAAAACATCTTTTATATTCCGAACCAATCATCAATATAGTAAATATAGGAGAAAGAAGTGGAGTTGAAGTAGAATATATTGTTACAAAACAATGGTATGTAGATTATCTTGATAAAAAAGAATATTTTTTTGAAAAAGCTCAAGAATTTAATTGGTATCCAATATTTATGAAACATAGGTTAGAAAATTGGATTAAAGGATTGAATTGGAATTGGGGATTTTCAAGACAAAGACATTATGGAATTCCTATTCCTGCTTGGCATTGTAAAGACTGTTCTAATATAATTTATGCACAAAAAGATGAAACACCAATAGATCCAATTCAAAATACTAATAATAAAAAATGTGATAAGTGTGGATCAAAAAATATTATAGGTGAAACAGATATTATGGATACTTGGTTTACAAGTGCATCATCACCATTTTTAGCAATAGAAAAATTAAAAAATGAGAAGATGAAAAAAAAACTTTTTCCTATGGATTTAAGACCACAAGCACACGATATTATTAATTTTTGGTTATTTTATACGATGGCAAAAAATACACTTTTACATAATAAAATTCCTTTTAAAAATGTTGCAATTTCAGGATTTGTTTTAGATCCAAAAGGTCAAAAAATGTCAAAGTCTAAAGGAAATACCATCAAACCACAAGACATAGTAAATAAATATTCTAATGATTCTTTAAGATTTGCTGCAAGTTCTACAAAATTAGGTAATGATATGCCTTTTCAAGAAAAAGAGGTATTATCAGGAATAAAATTAGTAAATAAACTATATAATGCTAATAAATTTGCAAGTATGTTATTAGATGATTTTTCTAAAAAAGATATAATAATTAAATATGAAGACTTGTTAAGTGTCGATAAGTGGATTTTAGCTAAATGTCAATATGTAATTAAAAAATCTACTGAATCTTTTGAAAATTATGATTATCAAAGTGCAAAAAAATTATGGTATGATTTTTTTATGCACGATGTTGCTAATAATTATATTGAAATTGTAAAAACAAGACTTTGGCAAAAAACTAATCATTATAAATCAGCTCAATCAACACTATACTATATATTGTATAACTCACTAAAAGGTTTAGCTCCAATTATTCCTTTTATTACAGAAGATATATATCAAATTTATTATAGGGATTACGAAGGTGGTTTAAGTATTCATCAATCTAAATATCCAGAATTAAATGAGAAATTCAAAGATGAAAATTTGATAAATATAGGAGAAAAATATATTGATATTTTAGACACTATAAGAAAATACAAAGCAGAAAATAAATTAAACATGAGAACTCAATTATCAAAATTAAATGTTCTTTGTAAAAACAAAGATATAAAAAATTTCGTTTTAAATTCAATAGATGACTTGAAAGCTGTAAATAGCATTAAAGAAATTATCATAAATATTAATAAAGATATTGATAAATCAATTGATATTGAAGTTATTAAATAATTTTTTACAAAATAAAATTAAAAAGTTTTTTAAATAGTGCTTTACTTTTATTTATAAAATGTTTTATAAAACAAAATTAAAAGATTATGTAAGTTTAAGTCCTGATCTTTTTGATGGTGATTTAAATCAAGCAATAGAAGAACAAATTATTAGAATTTATTCTGATAAAACAACTGAAGAGTTTGGTTTAGTTGTAAGTGTTATTAGTGTTGATCATATTGGTCAAGGTTTTAAATTACCTGAAGATTCTTCAAGACATTATGTTGTAGAATTCACATTATTAACATATAAACCAAAACTACACGAAGTTGTAAATGGTGAAGTTACATCAGTTACAAACTTTGGTGTATTTATTAATGTTGGAATTCTTGATGGTTTAGTTCATTTATCTCAAACTATGGTTGATCAAGTTTCTTTTAGTAAAACGGGAAGTATTCAAGGATCACAAACAGGTCAAACTTTAAAAGCAGGAGATTATGTAAGAGCTTCAGTAATTGCTGTATCATTTAAAGATATTAGAAATGTAAGAGTAGGACTTACAATGAGACAACCTGGTTTAGGTGCATACGAGTGGTTAGAAACTGCAAAAGAATAAAAAATGGGAATAAAAAATAAAGTTTGTAAAGATTGTGGTGCTTTAACATTAGAAAAAGAATGCATAATTTGTAGATCAACTAATTTAGCAGATAAATACAAAGGAACTGTTGTAATAATTGATCCAAACAATTCTTTTATTGCTAAAAAGTTAGGTATTAAAAAAGCAGGAACTTATGCTTTAAAATATTAATTTTAAAATGTTTTCTTTTAGAGAGTTATCAATAAAAGAAAAAAATGATATTTTACAACAAATATCAAATAATTATAATTCTAACTTAGACTTTTTAACAAGTAAATTTTTTTATATTAACGAAAACTCTAATAAAATTTATTTATCAAATATTTCTTATTCAGATACAAATTTAGATTTAAAACGAATTAATAATATTGGATTGTACTTTGGAACAATTCACGATAAAAATAGATTTAGATTAAGTATTGAAGGAACACAATTAATTGAAGTAAATCAAAACTATATTGTTTTAAATGAAAAAAATATTAAATCATATATTTCAGGAGAAAACTTATTTAAAGATGAAGTGAAAGAAATTAATATTAAAGGAAAAGCTCCATTTTTAATTGTGAAATATAATAATGATAATATTGGTTGTGTTAATATAAAAGATGATATGATTTTAAATTACATTCCAAAATATAGAAGATTGAATTTTGACAAATTATTTTAAAAATTATTTTATAAATTTTTTATTTAGTTGTTTTTATTTCTGTTAAGCTTTTAAGTTTTTTTTTATTTTTCAATACAAAGATTTTATAAATTATGAAATTTTTTATAATTTAAAATGGAAATATATTTAGACACAAGTAATATTGAAGAAATTCAAAAAGCTAATTCATTAGGAATTTTAGATGGTATAACTACAAACCCTACATTAATTGCAAGAGAAGGAAAAGATTTTAACAAATCTTTAAAAGAAATAATTACAATTTTAAAAAAATCAAAAAAATATTTTACAATAAGTGTTGAAGTTATAAATACAAATACAAGTAAAGATATTATAAAAGAAGCAAGAGAACTTGTGAAAATAGATAAACATATTGTTGTTAAAATACCTATAACAAAAGAAGGATTAACTGCTGTTTCTATTCTTTCAAAAGAAGAAATAAATTGTAATATGACTCTTTGTTTTTCAGCAAATCAAGCACTTTTAGCTGCAAAAGCAGGTGCAAAGTTCGTAAGTCCTTTTATTGGTAGAATTAATGATGAAGGTTACAATGGTATAGACTTAATAAAAGATATTAAACAAATTTATAATAATTATAATTTTTCAACTAAAATTTTAGCTGCAAGTATTAGAAGTCCTTGTGATGTATTAGAATGTTCAAAAATAGGAGCAGACATTGCAACTATTCCTTACAATATTTTTAAACAATTATATTACAATCCTCTAACAGATATTGGATTAAAAAAATTTAATGATGATTGGAATAAATTTCAAGCAGAAGATAAGAAATAAAAAATAAACAACAAAACTTAAATATTTTTTTTTATTTTAAAATAAATTCATTTAAAACCTTCTTTCAATTTCATCTCTCTTCTCTTTCTATTGTAACTTATTACATAATTATGCGTTCTATCTCTTACTTTTCGTAAAAATAACATTATCGAACTATTCTTTTCAAAAACTAAAGGTTCTTTATTATAAATCGTATAAATTTCTTCTTCTTGTTTTGCAATTGCAATTATATCTATTTTTAATTTTAATTCTCTCAATGATTCAATAGATTTTTTCAAATGTCCTTTACCACCATCAAGAATAATTAAATCAGGTAATTTTTCATTTTTATCTTTTAATCTTTTATATCTTCTATAAATCACTTCTTTCATTGCAGTATAATCATCATTTTTTCCACTAAAAGATTTTATTTTATATTTTCTAAAACCTCGTTTATCTTCTTGTCCATCTACCCATCTTGTCATTCCTCCCACTAAATGTTCAAATCCTAAATTAGACATATCAAAACACTCTATTATTTTTGGAATTTTAGATAAACCTAAAAAATCTTTTATTTTATATAAAACATCTTTATCACCAAAAGTTATTTGAGCATTTTTTAATGCTAATTGAATTAATTTATATTTTTCACCTCTTTGAGGAATTGTTATAATTACTTTTCCATCTCTTTTTTTTGTTAGATATTTTTCAATTAAATTTTTAGACTCATTACTTTCAAAAAAGTTTTTTTCAATAATTATTTCATTAGGTATTGAATTTTTAGAATAATACATTTTAATAAATTCTTCAAATAAATTATCATCGTAATAATCAAATTTATAATCTTTTTTATTATTTATTACACCTTTTAAAATATTAAATATTTGAATTAAAGTTTTATCTTTTTTATTTGTAAGATAAATAACCACATCTTGATTATGTTTCTTTATTAAATCCACACTTTGTTTTTCTTCTAAATATTTTATTGCTTCAATCTGTTTTTTTTTCATATTTGCAATTTCATATTCTTGATTTTTAGATGCTTCATTCATTTCATTTTGTAATTTAGTTAATACTTTTTTTGTATTTCCTTTTAAAAATTCTTTAGTATTTTCAACATTTTTTTTGTATTCTTCTAAATTTATTTCTTCAACTCTTTTTGCTGGAGATAAACCAATTTCATAATTTAATTTAGATTTAGATGAATATGTTTTTTTATTTACAATTTTAAATACATTAATTATTATTTTTTCTATTTCTCGCCTTATAAAACCGCTCGTATATGGTCCAAAATAAAAACCTCTTGAATCGATTTTTCTTGTAGATATAATTTTAGGAATTTTTTCATCTGTTATTTTTAAATATGCATAAGTCTTATCATCTTTTAAATTAATATTATATTTTGGTTTATGTTTTTTTATCAATTTATTTTCTAACAAAAGTGCTTCAATCTCATTATTAACCATAATGTATTCAATTTTTTTAATATTTTTCACAAGAAATTTTGTTTTATACGATACTTGATTTTTTAAATTAAAATATGAAGAAACTCTATTTTTAATATTTTTCGCTTTACCAATATAAATAATATTATTTAATTTATCTTTAAAAATATAAACCCCAGGTTCATTTGGTAATAATTTAATTTCATCTTTTAACATATAAAATATAGACTATGTTATTTTATAAACTTAATTTTTAATAAAAGAATAATTTTTGATATTATTTTACAATTGTTTTTTTTCTAACCACCATAACAAAATTCCTGAATTTTGAATCCATGTTGAGATAAAATCTACAATTAAACCAATTACTAAAATTACAGCAATTTGTGTGATAACTTCTGAAAAAGATAATATTATAGTAGCAACTCCTGCAATTAAAGTAGTTAATGTCATTAATAAACCAGTTTTAAATGCAAAATATGTTTTTTCAAAATAATCATCACCATCTTTTTCCTTAATTAATCTATTAGTTAATAATACATCAGTATCAATTGAATAACCTATAAGCATCAATAATGCACCAATTCCCGCAATAGATATTTTAATACCAAATAAATTTAATAAAGCAACTGTCACAATTATATCAAAAACAGCAGACAAAACAATAATAGAAGATGGAACTAACTCTCTAAAATAAATAAATACAACTAATGACATTAATACAAATGATATTATTAATATGTAAACTGCTTGTTTAAAAAACGCATTAGAAAGTGTTGGACTTATGTAATTAGAATTATAATTTTCCCCTTGAATTATTTGAGTTTCAAATATATTATTTAATTCCAAAATTAACTTTTCTTCACTTAAATCTGTATCAATAATGTATCCGGCATTTTCTCCTTCTCTAATCATTTGAGATACAGAAAAATCATTATTAGGAAATTTTTCATTTAATATATTTGACAATTGAGATGGATCTGTAGAACTTGAAACTTCTACTACCGAACTCAATCCTCCTTTTAATGAAATATCTCTTAATATTGGACTATTATGTGTTTGAACTGTTTGAAAAATAACAAAACAAGAAAACAAAAATAATACAAAAGGTATTATCAATAATTTTTTATATGATTTTTTATAAAATTCTCCTATGTTAAAATTACTTTGTTCAGATTTAATTTTATTCTTAACTTGTTTTTTATTTGTTTTTTCAACATTTTTATTTTTATTATTATTTTTAATAGAAGTATTATTTATGTTTTTTTTATTAGCATTTTGTACTTTATTTTTAACAACATTCTTATTATTTTTTGACTTATTTTTTTTCATCTATATTTTTTAAGTTTTAAAGTATTTAAAAAATTATTCTTTTAATTTAAACTATTCTAATATGGTAAGATATTTTATTTTTTTTTAAATATAGTTTATTTAATACAATTGATAAAATTTATTAAAATAGTTTGACCTTCTAAAAGAGCAGGTTGTTTTTCTATAAGTATTTGATTACAATCAACTCCACTAATATTTAAACGCTGGTTGGTAAATGTATTATGTCTTTTTTGGGAAGCATCAGGACAAATAGCATCATGAGTTGAATTAAATTTGATATAACTATCTTTCAAATAATGATTACAAGATTGAGCAAAAGTATCATTATAAAAATTACACCCGTTAATTCCGTTACAACTAGATAGGTATCGTTGAGTATTTTTATACAAACAATTAGGAGCACAATTCGAAAAGCACTCAATAGCAGAAGATTTCCAAGGTAGAGGACAAAAATCCATAGCACCACTTTTAATGTTGTTTGAAAAATCTAAATCATATTCAGGAATTGCTCTGGCACTATATGTATGAACACCAGGAGTGACTAAGGAAACATTCCAATAATAAATAAAAGTTCTACCTTCTTCGGGAATATTATTAAAAGTTTCATTGAAATACCAATATTCTCCTTCCCAGCTTATATTTAAATCTATATCAAATTCATCAATTCCACCAACTCCTTTATTTCTAACTACAATTTTAAATGGAATAACACTTTGTTTTTCAAATTCATCATAAAGTGGCCTTGCAGTTTCTAAGACTAAATCTATATCACGAACAAAAGCTATACTTGCCAGTTCATTATTAGATTCTCCCTCTAACGAGTAAGTAGATAATTCATCAATGTCCCCGTTTTTATCTACAATAACTTTCAATACAATATTGCCTGTTTGTGTTGGTTTAAAGTTAAAATTAACCTTATTAGCGTTGCCAGGAACAGTTTTTGAATCAATTAAGTAAAAATCATCATCGCCTAATTTTTTATAATACAATGAAACTTTATATGGTGACCCAATGGGAATATTACCTTGGTTTGCAAGTTTAACTTCAATGTTAGAGGTTTTATTTACATATAAATTACCATATTCAAGCATAATTGGAATTATATCTTTATAGTCTTCAGATACCGCATCAGGTTTGATATATATGTCTCCAGAAAGCATTTTTGACGTATTAATATTATTTATTTCATCATAATAAGAATAATTAATTTTGATAGTATATCTTTTATCTTCAACAGGACCTAAATATTTTATATTAATAGGTACAGGATAAGATGCTTGTGCCGGAACATCAAAATTAGTAGGATTTGAAATAATAAAGTTAGTTGAAGTAATATCAGTTAATGGATTTACAATATCAATCTTAAAAGAGACATTATTTAATTTATAGTCTTTTAAATTAAACAAAACATCTCTGATATATACATCCTGTGAACCACCATCAGGATAAATATATAAAGGCAAATCTGTAGACATAAGTAAATGTGAAAAATCAAGATTTATATCAAACTGACCTCCAGAAGTTGTGTCGTGAAAGAATTTCCAATCCTTATTATTCCAATAGCTTTGAATGTTTAATCTAATTTTATAATCTACCCAATTTTTAAAATCATATAGAGGAAATACAAGTTTTTGTTTAATTTTTTGATTATTATTTATATTTTGATTAAAAGTTGTTCGACGGGTATAAAAGTTATTCCACAAGGAAGTTGAGTTTTTTTTATATAATAATATTTCGTAATCATAGTCTCCACTATTAACACCAGTATTATAATACTGATTATATTCTTTTAATAAATAATCAGCACCAACATAAGGTATTCCTTCGTTTGTAGTTCCTTGTACAAAAGTTTCTTCGAGTATATCTGTTGCAAGATAACTGTGATCCAAAGACCCAATTCTTGGCCAAGATCTAAGCAAAATTCTATCACCCAAGATAGGATCATCAGTATATTTCACAAGTTCATCTGCTCTATAAGCATTTAAGGCATAATAATCAGATTCAAATGGGATTGTATAATTATATTCATACACTTTAGTTTCCCTAGGTAGTAGGGTAAACATACCATTTTCGATATTATCATATTTTCTATTAAGATTCAAACGAGCATTTCCATCTCCAGACCACGTTCTAAATCTAAAAGTAATGTTTTTAGAATTAGTATTTGAAGGATTATAGAAAGTATAGCTTATAGTGTTAGTTGCACCTTGAACTATAGGATTAGAAATATAATTTGAAGGACTTCTTGTAACCTGAGGAAGTTTAAGACTTTCCCCGTCTAGCCATATTCTTGCAAAAAAACGTTGAAAAGTAGGTGAATATGGTGTTGAACCCTTTCTTATCCAGCTTCTAATTCTTAAGTCACCAGAATAAAGTCCATTTATATCTAGGTTATAGAGTTGTACTATTTCATTTCCAACATCAATATAAGGTCTTCTTCCACCAAATTCAGTTAATCTAATATGATTTCCACTACCACCTACATTATAAATATAAGAATAATGTTTTAATGTTTGATATTGATAGTTTTGACAACTTCCAGTATTTTTTAAGGTTTCTTTAACATAAAGTTTATTAAATAAAGAGGTATCAATTTTTAAGATATCTCCAAGACTCGTACTATCTACTAAATTGGAAGAAGGATCTATTCCTATATCATGCATAATATTATATCCCAAGTCATTTCTTTTAGGCAAATTATCAGTAATCCATAATTCATATTTCTCAAGAGTATTATTAAATTTTAGTTTATAAATAACCCCTGATTTTCCATCAAAATTATAATCAAAAGAATTATCATCAATAGAAAATTCAACTCCTGTAACTAACCCGTCTTCTGTACACGCTAATGAATAAGAATTAGTTATAAAAAAACAAGCAAGAATTGTATAAACAAAAAGCAAAAAATTAATATTCATAATCAATAGCCTCCATTTCATCATCGATATAATTTGTACAAATGGTTAAAGAATTATTGATTTGAAATATTCTTTCATCAAAATCAACAATATTACATTTATATTCCTTAAAATTATATTCAAAATTTAATTTAAAATTCTCATATATATTTTTATATTCTCTAACAATTAAATCACAATCACCATTCTCATAAGTTTGTTCATATAATTTGTCATTGACATAAGTTCTAAAATGAGGAGTGCGATAATTAAAAAATTCATAGAAGTTATGCATAGATAAATAACTCTCATAAACTTTTTTATTATTTTGTAATTTGAAACAGTAAAACATTATTGTTTCATTTAAAATAGTATTATTAATTTTATTTGTGTTGTTATTAATTCTGTTTGTAATATTATGAATTTCACTTGTGGTATCATTAATATTTTTTTCTGCTTTAGAATAATTATCATCAATTAGTTCTAAATCAATATTAGATTGAGATTCACTTCTTTCCCCTCCAAGTAAAAAAAATAATATAATCAAAGATAAAAAAATGAAAAATCCAATAATAATATAATAGTTAACCAATATATTTAAAAAACGCATATAAAGTAATTTTTTTTTAAATTTAAATCTATTTGTATTTACTATTTAAAGGCTACATCTTTTTAAAGATATAATAATTGAGAATTATTAAGTTATACAGTAATTATTATTTACTCCAAGGTTTATGTATTTTATTTGGATATAGATTTCATTATAGTCACTTATAATTTTTTAATTTAAATTTATGAAATAGTGGTTAATGTTTTTACAAAATATTAAAAATTAATTTTATCATTTAGATGACTTATAGTAAATAATAAAAAAATTACCATCATATTTAAATAAATAATCTTTGAGATAGAACTACAGTTTTAGAATATTATTTAAATAATTGTTTATTATCATTCTTATAATAATATAATAATAATATTAGAATAAACAAATATTTATATATAAAATGAATAAATTTTCAAAAAAAGAAAAAAAATTAGAACTTTTAATGCCTGCTGGTTCATTTGAAAAAGCAAAAATAGCAATAGAATATGGAGCAGATGCAATTTATTGTGGAATTCCTATGTTTACTCTAAGAGGAAAATCTACAATGACTTTAAATGAATTAAAAAAAATTGTACCTTATGCACATAAAAGAGGAGTCAAAGTTTATTTTGCAGTAAATATATTTCCTCATTCCTTTAAATATAATCAATTTTTAAAAGATATGAAAATAATGGTTGAAAAAATCAAACCAGACGCATTTATTATGGCAGATCCAGGATTAATAGATATAACCAAAGAAAAATATCCAAAAATTGAAATTCATCTAAGCGTTCAAGCAAATAATGTTAATTGGATGAGTGCTAATTTTTGGTATAAACAAGGAATTAAAAGAATAATTTTAGCAAGAGAATTAAACATAAAAGAAGTTGAAGAAATACATAAAAGAGTTCCAAATTTAGAATTAGAATTTTTTATTCATGGTTCAAATTGTATAGCATATTCAGGAAGATGTTTATTATCTAATTATTTCGATTACAGAGATTCTAATCAAGGAGTTTGTAATAATGCGTGTAGATTTAAATATCAATTATATAAATCTCCTAAAATAGATTATCTCGAACCATTAGAAGAAGGAAGAAGACACAATATAGATGATGGAACATATTTTATAGAAGAAGAGTTGAGAAAGGGTGAATTATATAAAATTGAAGAAGATGAAAATGGAACATATCTTTTAAATGCAAAAGACAATTGTATGGTTGAATATTTAGAAGATTTAATTAATTCAGGTGTTTGTTCTTTTAAAGTTGAAGGGAGAACCAAGTCTGAATATTATTGTGCAATCACTGCAAGAACTTATAGAAAATTATTTGATGATATTAAGTCTAATAAAAAAATTGATATTAATTGGGCAATTGAAGAATTAGCTACAACTTCAAATAGAGGATTTATACCTGGTTTTTTAGCAGGAAATTTAAAAGAAAATTCTATCAATTATGAAAAAAAATCTTCTCTACAAACTCATTTATTTTCAGGTATTGTAAGAAATTTTAAAAATTATAAATCAAAATCAATATTAGAAATTGAAGTTAAAAGTAAAATATCTATTAATGACGAATTAGAATTTATAGAGCCAAAAAATAATGAAATTAAAAAATTTAAATTAAAAAAGATGTTTAAAGAACCAGATAAAGAATTAAAAACTGCATCTGGTGGTTTAGATTATAATATTTTTATAGAGGTTCCATTTAATGTTAATAATAAATATTGTATGATTAGAAAAAAAATTTAATTATTTTTGAGTAGAACCAAATCCACCATCTTTTCTTTGACTTTCCATATCAAGTTTATCTACTTCTTCAATATCGACATGAGGACAGTATAATAAAAATCCTTGTGCTATTGATTTATTTTGAGGATGAATAACAAAATTATCTTTATAATTCAAAATTTTATCACTATATTTTTCTAATATTTCTTCTTGAGTTTTATTTGTTAATATTATCAATTTATTAGTTGTATTATTTAAAGGTGTTTTAATTTCCCCTCTATATCCACTATCTATTACACCTGCTCGTGTAGAAATTCCTTTTATTCCTGTTGAAGATTTTTCAACAATATAAAAAACCCAATCTTTAGGAAATTGAGTAGAAATACCAGTATTAATTAATTTAATATCACCTGGATATAAAAATATAGGATCTTCTTCAAAAACTGCGTAAATATCAAAACACGCATCTTCAACTCTTTTAGAGGGTATAATTGCTTCTTTTTTTACTTTTTTTATTTTCAAATAAGGTTGTTCCATGCCTTTATTAAAACTCAATCTATTAATAAATTTTGTTTTATTTTTATAAAATGAAAATTAATGAAACTAAATATTTTTAAATTCAATAAGATTTTATATATTTATTTAAATAAAGAGAGGGTCGCCAAGTCTGGTCAAAGGTGCTGGATTTAGGCTCCAGTCCGAAAGGTTCATGGGTTCGAATCCCATCCCTCTCATTTTAGAGTTCTGAGATTGGTGATTAGAGATAGGAGATTTTTCTAAAAGTAGTTCTTTATTTTATCAGTCATATGGACTTTTAATATTAATTAAATTATTAACTGCAACCTTAGTGTAAACAGTTGTTGTTTTTAAATTTGAATGTCCTAATAATTTTTGAATCATTCTAATATCAACTCCTTGTTCTAAAAGATGTGTTGCAAAACTATGTCTTAACATATGTGGGGTTACATGATAATTTAAATTTTCAGATGCTTTTTTTAAAATTAATTCAACACTACGAATTGTATATTTTTTATATCTATTTGTTTCAAAAAAATATTTTGTTTTAAAATCAGTTTTAATCAAATATTTACTAATTTTTTCTTTAACTTTTTTTGATAAAATTGTAATTCTATCTTTTTTACCTTTAGATTGTTCTATTAATATAGTATTATTATCAAAATTTAAATTAGATTTTTTCAAATTCACAATTTCTGAAACTCTTATTCCTGCTGAATAAATAATTTCAACCATCAATTTATGTTTATCATTATTGATATTTTCAAAAATTAATTTTATTTGATTTTTACTTAAAACTTTTGGAAGCTTTTTTTTCTTTTTGGGTCTTGGAAACTTTTTATATGACAAAATATCTTTATTTAAAACATTTAAAAGAGTAAAATTAAGCGAAGCAATAATCTGTCTAATAATATTTTCTTCAAATTTTTTATTTATTAAAATTAAAATATATTTTTCAAAATTCGTTTTTTGAGCAAATTTAATATCTTTTTTGAAATAAATCATAAATCTCGACACATTATATACATATACTTTAATAGTTTGTTTGCTAAAACCTTTAAGTTTAAGCTTTTCAGACAATTTAATTAAAATTTCTTCATTATTCATAACTATTTTATAAATAACAATTATAAAAATATTATTATTAAAATTTATCCTATATTGCCCTAAAAAACGAAATTTAAACGAATTAAGGATAAACAAAACTTCGACTAATAGTTGTTAAATGAAATTGCCAGCTCTTAATCTAAATAGATAAATATATAAAACATTTAATTTGTAATTATTTTATCATGAAAAAAAATCAATATCTTTACATTGCATCACTATTAATAGTTTTGACAGTAGTTGGATACATAATATTTTTTAACAACAATAATACTGATAATTTAACTGAATCTGAAGCGATCTCCATATTAAAGAATACTTATCTAGAATTCGGAAATTATCCTAATGATAATCTACCACCACAATCAATTAGTACAGAAAAAGATCCAAATGGTTGGTATGTTGCATTTGTGCAAGAAGGTTCTGGTAGACCTATACTTGGTGCAAAATGTTTTTTTGTTAAAAATGATAAAACAATTAGAATTCTTGGAGAATTTAATCCTGAGATCGGGGATAATGATTATTCAATAAAAACTTGTAACTAATTGTACGAACTGGCAACTCAAGGGGACGTTGCACTTTCGCCTTCGGCTCACCCTCATTTAACAGGGCTTAAAGGGTTCGCTCGTTGCACTTCGCTCTCCCAAATTTTTTGCTACGCAAAAAACTTCCCTTAAGCCCAATGTTAGTTGCAATTTCCCCCTCAAAACAAAGTTCTTTAGTTAGAATCAGA
>JBMCRE010000010.1:0-36957 GCA_048625195.1 Nanobdellota archaeon
GAGGCAAGATACATAAATACTTGAATATTTGTGTCGTTAATTTCGGTTTAGGTCACTTATATAATCTATGAAAGATATTATAAAAAAAATTATTATAGAAAATTGAATTTCATATTTCTAAAAATATTCTATTTTAACGAATATAATCGATGAAAATTTTAAATATTGACGATTATAATCGATAATTTTATAAATTATTATGTTTGTTAAAATAATATGAATAAAAAAATTATGGAAATACTTGAATCTCAAAATCCCTGGTGGTTTAATGAGAATTTTGATATAGGAATTAATAGATTAAATTTTTTTAATAATATTATAAAATATATTAATTTGCAAGAAATTTTATTTTTAATTGGAGTTAGAAGAACAGGGAAATCTACATTAATGTATCAATTAATTAATTATTTGTTAAATAAAAATGTGAAATCAAAAGAAATTTTATTTATTAATTTTGATGAACCTTTTTTAAAAAGTAATGTGAATAATTCACAGTTATTAATAGAAATTATAGAAAATTATTTAATTTTAAATAAAGATATAAATAAATTATATGTATTTCTTGATGAAATTCAAGTATATCCTTATTGGTCAGAAAGTTTAAAATATTTATATGATGTTAAAAAAAATATAAAAATTATTGCAAGTGGTTCAAGTTCTAATTTAATTGAAAGTAAATTAGCAATTAAACTTTCTGGGAGATATTTTTATGAAAATATTTATCCATTAAGTTTTGGAGAATATTTGAATTTTAATAATTTAAATAAAATAAAAAGTATTGAATATAAGTATTATTTTGATAAATATTTGCTTGAAGGAGGTTTCCCAAGAGTTGTATTAGAAAAAGATGATAAAATAAAGATTGAATTGTTGAAGAATTATTTTCAAACAATATATTTGAAAGATATTATAATACCAAATAATTTGAGGAATAATCAAGAGGTATATAATTTATTGTATTATTTGTTGTCTAATGTTTCTAAATTATATTCTTATAATTCACTTGTAAAAGTTTTGAATATTTCAGTTGATACTATAAAAGAATATATAAGTTTTGCAAATAAAAGTTATTTTATTTTTAATTTAAGTATGTATAGTGATTCTGTAAAAAAACAATTAGTAAATCCTAAAAAAATATATTCAGTTGATACAGGTCTTGCAAATTCAATTTCTTTTAGGTTTAGTGAAGATAAAGGACGATTGCTAGAAAATTTAGTTTTTATTGAATTAAAAAGAAGAGAAAAGGAAGTTTATTATCATAGAGGAAAAAAGGAATGTGATTTTGTTATAAAAGAAGGTTTAGATATAGTTCAAGCAATTCAAGTAACTAAGAGTTTGGAGAGTGAAGAATTGGGAGATGAGATAAAAAAACGAGAAATTGATGGATTATTAGATGCTTGTAAAACTTATAATTTAAATGAAGGTTTGATTTTAACTCAAGATGAAGAGGGTGAAGAGACTAGGGAGGTGAAATTGAAAAATGGTGAAAAGAAAGAGGTTAAAATTATTGTTAAACCTATATGGAAATGGCTATTAGAGCTGAAGGGCTGAAGTGCTGAAGGGCTTAAGGGCTGCTTTGAGGGCTTAAAGGTTGAAGGGCTGAAGGGTTGAAATTTGAGATTATTTAATAATTAATAAATCAATTAGTTGTCATTATATTTTATTTTTTGTTTTAAAAGTTGTCAGTATAATGACAAGTTTTACAAGATAGAAAGTATTGTATTTAAAGTAATATTATGTGCTTTTTTTAATTATATTTAATAAAAAGATTGAAACTTGACGATTATAATCGATAATATTGTAGTTTATTATAATATCTATTAAAATAATATGAATAATAATATTTTAAAATTCAATCAATAAAGTTTATAAGTAATATTTTTTTTGTTTTATTATGGGAGTTTTAATTGCAATGATAAGTTCTGGAAAAGGTACTTGGGGGAAAGTTAATTCTTTAATTAAAATAGGAGAATGGGATAAAATTTATCTTATTTGCAATGATTTTTCAGATAAGAATTTTAAAATAGATGTTCCTAATTTAATGAAATTAATTATTAATGAGAAAAGACCACAAAAGAGTATAAATATTTTATCTAAATTTTTAAAGAAAGAAATTAAAGATGAATTAGATGTTGCTTTGAATTTAGATTCAGGTAATGGAATGGAACATATGATTTTGATAAGTGCGATTTTAAAGTCAGGATTAGGTTTAAGGATGGTTTATCCAGATAATAATGAAGTTAAAGAATTAAAAATTATGGAAAGTTTTATTGATGAAGAAGATTATTAAATTAATTTTTTTGATTAGTGTTTTATATTAAAATTTTATAAATTAGGATATTATTTTGTTTTATATTACTTATTTATTAATTAGTGAATTAGTTTTACTTTAAATATTTTAAAAATGTATTTTTATTTGTAAATAAAAAATGTATTGCTTGCATTTTCCATGTGTTTTCTTCTTTTGGAGCATTATTTGTAAGTTCTGAAATTAATATTAAAATCATGTAATTTATGATTTTTTCATTGTTTATATCATATTCTTTAAATTCATTTAAAAATAAATTATAGTATTTTATTATTTCAAAAAAAGAATCTTTATGTATTTTAACAAAATCTGTAAATAGATCTGCAATATCGAATTCTATTTCTGTAAAAAATATTTCATCAAAGTCTATTATATATAGTTGATTTTCTATGTTAATAAAATTAGAAGTGTTTATATCTATAATTCTTAGTTTTTCATTTTGTATATTTTGAATTATTTGAGTTAAAATATCATAAAATATTTTTTTATATATTGGTGTGGATATATTTAATTTAAAATTTTTTACTTTTTCTTGTAGTGTTAAGTTGGAATTGATAGGAGTATTTTTTGTGATATTATAGAATTCTTTAATTAAATTACTTATGGGAATTATATTTTTTGATTCTTGTTTTATTGGATTTCCTTTGATGTATTCAAAGATAAAATATGATTTTGAATTAATATATTTAGAATGCAATAATTTTGGAGTAGGATATTTGTTTTTGTTGAGAAGTTTAATAGTATTAATTATTAAATTATATTCTTCTTTGTTTTTTTGATGATTGATTTTTAATATATATTTTTTTGTGTTTTGATTTACTTTTTTATCTTCTACTAAATATATATCTGTTGCTTTTTTTGTTTTAGAAATTTGTTTATATTGAAAATTAGAGTCAAAGTTAATAATTTTTTCAAATATCATGATAATTAATTAAAAGGTTTTTGTTTTATTAATTTTGTGTTTGTTTGGGTTTATTTATGGTAAGTTGAAGTTAATTATTGTGTTAGTTGTTAGATTTTTATAGTAAATTTCTTTTGAAAAAATCTAATTTTTGAGAGTTTATATATTCCATTTTGTTAAATTAGTATTTTTTCAAAGTTTTCAATTAAACTTTTGAGTGATAATATTTATAAAAGCATATTTGTTCTTTTAAGTTAGCAGAATAATTTCTAAGTGTAGAATACTCTGCAAAGTAAACCAAATTTGGCAATAATAATTAATATTTGTAAAATAATAATGTAAGATTAACCAATTTTGGCAATTACACGAAAAGAGTAAAAATGGTAGCTCCAAGTACAAGAAAGAGAGGAAGTAAACAATATTGGCCAAGAGTTCGAGCAAAAAAACCACATGCAGTGGTTAATAGTTGGGATTCTAAGATTATGCCAAAAGAGACAAATTTTTTAGGCTTCCCAGGTTATAAGGTTGGAATGACCAATATAGGTTTAATAGATAATTTTTCACATACAAAGACAAAAGGAACTTTGGTAAATACCCCAGTTACAATAATTGAATGTCCTGTTGTGAAAGTTTTGTCTGTTAGATTTTTTGGGTTAGATGAATATGGAAATATTCAAGTATTAAAAGAAATTACAGGTAATCTTAAAGATAAGCATTTATCAAAAAGACTTGATATTTCTAAAAAAAAAACTTCAGAAAAACATGATGTAGATAAATTAATAGAGTTTGCACATGAAAGTGAAGTTTTAGATGTGAGACTTAAGATAGTTACAACTCCTTCTCATACAACTATTGGTAAGAAAAAACCAGAAGTTTTAGAGATGGGTATTTCTGGAAATATTGATGAGAAAATTAAGTTTGCTTTTGAAAAATTAGGAAGTGAAGTTAAAATTTCTGATGTTTTTAAAGGTGGAGAACTTGTAGATTCACATGGTATTACAAGAGGTAAAGGTTTTCAAGGTGCTGTTAAAAGATTTGGAGTAAAACTTACATCTCATAAATCAGAAAAGAGTAGAAGACATGCTGGTAATGTTGGAGCGTGGACTCCTAGTAGAGTTTTGACAACTATTCCACTACCAGGACAACATGGTTATCACGAGAGAACAGAATGGAACAAATGGATATTAAAGGTATCTTCTAATCCAGAAGAAATTAATAATTTAAAAGGATTTAGAGGGTATGGAATAGTTAAAGGAGATTATATCTTAATTAAAGGAAGTGTTCAAGGTCCTGTAAAAAGACTGATTACTTTTGTTAGGACAATTAGACCAAATAAAAGATATCCAAAAATTGCTCCTGAAATTACATATATTAATAAATGAAAATGAAAACAAATATTATAGATAATACAGGAAAAAAAGTTTCAGATTATGATATTGAAATTTTAGAAGACATAAGAGATGATATCTTTAAAAAAGCAGTTCTTGCAGAGCGAAGTCTTTTTATACATAATACAGGTGCAAATCCACTTGCAGGGAAAAGAGTTTCAATTAATGTTTCAAAACAAAGACAAAGGTATAGATCTACTTATGGAAGAAGTGCTTCAAGGGTACCAAAAAAAGCTATGTGGAGAAGAGGAAGACAACTTCGTTTTGTAGGAGCTTTTGCTCCAGGAACAGTTGGAGGTCGTAGAGCTCATCCTAGAAAAGCTGAGAAAAATTGGCTAAAGGACATGAATAATAAAGAGTGGTTAAAAGCTTTGAAAGTAGGATTAGTTGCATCAATGAATCAAAAATTTGTTGTAGCAAATGGTCAGAAAGTTCCAAAAACTTATCCTTTTATATTAGATAATGTTGTTGAAGATATGAACAAGACAAAAGATGTAAAAGCTTTTTTAGATAAAGTTGGATTTAATGAAGAGTTACAAAGAACAACATATAGAAAGGTAAGAGCTGGAAAGGGTACTATGAGAAATAGAACCTATAAAATCAAAAGAGGACCTATGATTGTTGTTTCATCTATTGATAAACCTTTGTTGAAAGCTGCAAGAAATATTAGAGGTTTTGAAGTTTTAACATCGGATGTTTTAATGGTATCTGATTTTGGTATGAGTGATAGACCAGGAAGAGCAGTTATATTTACAAAAGCAGCACTTGAAGAATTTATGGAGGTTTTTAATTAAAATGGCTAAAGAAGGTACAACTAAAAATTTAGAAGATGCTTTTAAAAAAGAGCTTAGTACTCAATTTTATGATGTAGTTAAAAAAGTGATTTTATCAGAGAAAGCAACAAGACTTGCTGAGTTTGAAAATAAATTGGTATTTGAAGTTGATAGATTGGCAACTAAATCTATGGTAAAACTTTTAATTGAAAATGAGTTTAAAAAGAAAGTTAAATCAGTAAATACAATAAATACCATAAATGGTAAAAAAAATGCAATTGTAACGTTCAAAGATGAAGGAGTGGCATCAGATCTCTCCTCAGAGTTAGGGTTAGTATAAAAATGGGAAAAAGAATTATACCACAAAGAAGAGGTAGAGGAACTTCAACTTATAGAACACACTCTTTTAGGAATCCTAAAAAATTATCTTATAATGCCTATATTAAAAATGGTGTTATAAAAGGAGAAATAATAGATATTATTCATTCTAAAGGACATAGTGCTCCTTTATTAAAAGTAAAATATGAAAATACAAAAGAAGCTTTTATTCCAGCTTATTATGGTGCATTTATTGGAGAAAAGATATCTATTGATCAAAGAGATGTTGTTTTAAGAGAAGAAATTAAGAAAGGAAATGCTTATATGTTAAAAAATTTACCAGAAGGAATTAGTATTTTTAATATAGAAATAACTCCTGGAGATAGTGGAAAACTTGTAAAATCAGGAGGAGCTTTTGCAAAAGTTGTTTCACATAATAAAGGTTTTACTAAAATTTTATTACCTTCTAAAAAAGAGAAGTTAGTAAATAGTAAATGTAGAGCTTTTGTTGGTGAAATTGGTGGGGCTGGTAGACATGATAAACCATTTGTTAAAGCAGGTTTGAAAGCTATGTTTATGGCTAAAAAAAATAAATTATATCCAAGAGTATCAGGAGTTGCAATGAGTGCTTATGATCATCCACATGGAGGAACAAGGTCACTTAGAAAAGGTAGACCAACTATTGCACCTAAGAATGCACCACCTGGTAGAAAAGTTGGAATGATTCGTCCAAAACATACAGGGAGGAATAAGTGAAAATGTCAGAAGAAAAAATATTTAAATTTAAAGGAAAAACTTTAGATGAGTTAAAGAGTCTTTCTTTGGAAGATTTTTCTTTACTTGTTCCTTCTAGGACAAGAAGAAAGCTTTTAAGAGGATTTAGTGAGCAAGAAAAAAAATTACTTGCTAAAATTGATGCAGGAGAAAAAAATATTAAAACTCATTGTAGAGATATGGTAGTTTTACCATCTATGGTTGATGTAAAAATTGGTGTTTATACAGGTAAAGAGTTTTTAAGTATTAAAATTGCTCCTGAAACTTTAGGAATGAGATTTGGAGAGTTAGCAATGACTCGAAAGATTGCAAAACATACAACTATGGGTAGCAAAAAAACGGTGGTAAGAAAGTAAAATGGTATATAAATATTCATTTGAAAATTATAATAAAGAAAGTATGGCAAGGGGATGTTCAGTTAATTCTGCAATATCTACTAAAAAATCCGTTGAAACTGCAAGGTTAATTAGAGGTAAAAAAGTTGAAACTGCAATTTCTATGCTTGAAAAAGTTGTAGAACAAAAATTAGCTGTACCTTATAAAAGATATAAAACAGAAATGGCTCATAGAAAAGGTAAAGGAATTGATACAGGTGGTTATCCAGTAAATGTTGCTAAAGAATTTTTAAGAGTATTAAAAGCAGTAAAAAAAAATGCATTAGAAAAAGAACTATCTTCATCTAATTTATTTATTATTGCAATTTCTGTTAGACAAGGAGTTGGTAGATATCATAACGGTAGACATGTTGGAAGAAAGATGAAATCTACTAATTTAGAAATTATTGTAGGAGAGAAAAAGAAAAAATGATAGAGAGAAAAATTGTTTCAGATAATTTTTTGGAATTTCAAGTTACTAATTATATTAGAGATCTTTTAGGAGATGTTCCAATTGAAAAAATATCTATTGAACAAAATCCTTTAGGAGAAAGAATTATTATTCATACTTCTACTCCTGGATTAGTGATTGGTAGAGAAGGTGCAAATATTAAGAAATTAACAACAACTATAAAAAAAGAGTTTAAATTTGAGAACCCTCAAATAAAAATTAAAGAAGTAGATCAAATATTTCTTAGTGCAAGAATTGTTGCAAAAAGAATATCTAATGATTTGTCTAATTTTGGCTCTCAAAAATTCAAATTAACAGGTTTTAAAACAATGAATAATGTTTTAAATTCTGGTGCTATGGGAGTAGAAATTAAAATTACAGGTAAATTGCCTTCTTCAAGGTCTAAATCTTGGAGATTTGCTAAAGGGTATTTAAAGAAAACTGGTTTTGTTAGTGATTTTTTAATTGATAAAGCAATTGAGAAAGTTACTTTAAAAACAGGTGTAGTTGGTATTCAAGTAAGTATTATGTTGAAAGATACACCACTTCCAGATAAAATTGAGTATTTTGAGAATGTTGTTCCTGAAGAAATGATTAAAAAAGTTGAAGAGGAAAAAAAACAAGAAGGAATAGTTGAAAAAAATGAAAGTGTTGTTGAAAAACAAGATAATTTAGTTGGGGAGAGAAAAGAAGTAGTGGAAAAAAAAGAAAGAATATCAACAACTAAAAAATCTATACCAAAAGAAGAAGACCAAAAGATTAATAAAAAAGAAAATCTTAATAGTAAAGTAAAAGAGGACAAGATAAAATGAAAAAACAAGAAATTGTGAAAAAGAAAGATAATGAATTAGATTCTTTATTAGTTTCATTAAAAAAAGAGTTGTTTAATTTGAAGTCTGCCTCTATTGCTGGTGAAGATAGCCAAAAGAAAAAAGCAAGAATCAAAACAGTAAAAAGAGATATTGCAAGAATTAAAACGAGGTTGAATAGTTAAATTATGACAGACGATACATGTAATGTATGTGGTTTACCAAATGAATTATGTGTTTGCCAAGATGTTGAGAAAGAATCAGCTCTTATAAATGTAAAAGTTGAAAAAAGAAAATATGGCAAACTTTGGGCTGTTGTTTCAGGTATTGAGGCAGATAGTGGAGAATTAAAGAATATTGTTAAACAGATTAAAAATAGATTAGCTTGTGGTGGAACAGTTAAAGGAAAATCAATTGAAATATTATATGGAAGAAATGAAAGGAATAAAGAATTGGTTGAAGTTTTAACAAGTCTAGGTTTTAATAAAGATTCTATTAATTTTTCTTAAAAATTTATTTTTTTTTGAATAACTCAAGGTTTATAAATAATTGAAATTTGTTTTTTTTATGAATTTTTATACGATAACTTTTTTAGTTATAATATTGCCATTTGCATTTTTATCTATAAAATCTGATATTGAAAAAAGAAAGATTTCAAATGTTATAACTTTGTCTTTTTTATATATATCATTTTTATTTTTTTTATTTTTTTTGACACAATATATTTTAGTTGATTTTGTGATTTTTTTTTCAAGTATGCTCTTAGCATTTCTTTTGTACAATTATAATATTTGGGGTGCTGCTGATGGTAAGATATTTATAAGTATTATTTTTTTATTGTTAGCATTAGGGAATCATATCTTTGTATTTAATTTTTTATTGAATTTAATAATTTTTTATACGATTATAATTTTATTATTTATTGTTTTTAAAACAAACATAAAAAATAAATTGGATGTATTTAAAGATATAGATTTTGGTTATCATTTATTTTATTTGTTAATATTATTTATTTTTTTGAAACCTATTTTGGGATATTTTTTAGAAGATTATAAAAATTATTTAATAACTATAATATGTATATTTTTAATTTTTTATGTGTTTTTTCAAAAAGTTAACAAAAAATTGAAAAAAATATACACCGATTTTGATTTGAGTTTAAAAATAAGTTTGATATTTATATTATTAATTATATTTTTTTTAATAATTGGTGTAGAATATGTTTATTTGTTTTTAATAATTTATTTGTTAAAAATTAATATATCTTTTTTTTCTAATATGACTAATTATTTAAAGACTAAGGATAATAAACAATATCATACTCCTTTTTCTATATTCTTATTTATAGCATCAATTTTTACAATTGTTCTTGAAAATGATATAATAAGTATTATTTTGTTGTTATTTAGGTGATGTTTTTAGTAATGTGAGTTAATTTTAATGTAAAATTAGAAACTTTTAAAAACATTTATTAATTATATTTATTTATGATAAATAGTATAAAACAACATCAAGAAATGGGATATGATAGATCTGTTGGGATGTTTTCTCCTGACGGCCTGTTATTACAAGTAGAGTATGCAGAAAAAGCAGTGAAATTAGGAACAAGTGTTTTGGCTTTAGTTACAAAGGAAGGTTTAGTATTTATTGGAGATAGGAAGATACAGTCAAAATTATTAGTAAAAGAGAGCTTTAAAAAGGTGTTTGAGGTTGATAGTCATATATTAATTGCAGGTTCTGGTGTTATGAGTGATGGTAGAAGATTAATAGAGCAATCACAAATGACTTCTCAAGAACATAAAGTTAAATTTCAAAATCCTATAGATGTATTACATCTTGTAAAAGATATTTCAAATATTCAACAACATTATTCTCAAATGGGAGGTTTAAGACCTTTTGGAGTGAGCTTACTTATTGGTGGAATAGAGGATGATGAACCAAAATTATGGCAAACTACTCCTTCAGGTATTTATATGAGATTTTTAGCAAGATGTGTTGGTAATTTGTCTAATAAAATTAATGAAGATTTAGAAAAGGAATATAAAAAAAATTTGTCAAATAAGGATGCAATTAAATTAGGTTTGAATTTATTTAAAAAAGCTTTAGAAAATGATTATGATATTGAAAGGTTTGATGTTGTAATTATGGATTTAGATGAAAATATTAAAAGATTTAATGTTGATGAACTTAAAAAGATTTAATTTTGAATATTATTTATTATATTTTGATTTTTTTTAGATTCTTTAGGTTGTTTCTTTGTAGTAGTAATTGTTTTAGATAAATTTATAAATAAATTAATACGTATGTATATATGATTCAAGATGAAGATATTTTCTCATTAAAAAAATCAGAATATATGGTTAATTTATTAGATCATAAAATTAATTTTAGTGATGAATTATTAGTTAAATTAAAAATTCCTAAAAATTTTGAAACAAAATTAATTACTTTAGATAAAAAAAACTATCCTTCTCAAATAAGAAAAAGTATTGCTTTTATTTCAGAAAAAGTTGAAGAATTAGGATATAATCCAAATATATTTACTGCATTATATGAAGGAATATTAAATGGATTTCAACATGGTAATAATTATGATAAGGATAAAAAATTAACTTTAGCATCAAAAATTACTAAGAAAGAACTTGAATTTATAATTTCAGATCAAGGAAATACTTTGCATTCTGCGTTTTCAAGATTTATATTAGAACAAAGACAAAAAGATTCTAATGATTCTTTTATAAATTGGTATAAATTTTCAGGACAAACAAAACCAGATACAAATAACGGAACAGGAACTGCGTTTATGCATGCTTATATGGATGAAATAAAGTATTTTAAAAGTGCAGAATTAGGTGGCTTGAGTTTATATTTAAATAAAAAAAAGCAAAGAGCTTAAGTGCCTAAGTGTTTGAGTGCTTAAGTGCTGAAGAGCTAAAGTGCCTAAGTGCTGAAGATCCTAAGAGTTAGCTCTTAGTCTCTTGATCTCTTAGTCTCTTATTAATTCTTTTAATTTACAAGTATTGCAAATTTTATTTTGAGATGGTTCTTTACATTTTTCACAATAAGTAATAATTGTATCATTTTCATTAAAAAATTTTTGTTTAAAATTATATTGAGTTTTTAAGTAAAAATTAATTATAGAATTTTTAACTCCTTTGTGTTCATCTTCTAATTTATTGATCATTGTTGATATATTGCCTCTAAATGTTTCTTTAGCGTAAGGACATTCGTCAAATCCAACATCAAAACCTTTTAAAATAGTGTATAATCTAACTTCTTTTTCTGTGATTAAGTAAAGTGGTTTAACTCTTGGTATAAATAATTCATCTCTTAAAATACCATTGTATGGTCCAAGACGAGTTAATATTTTAAAATTATTTTTAAATATGTTTAATAATATATTTTGTGCTTCATCATCTGTATTGTGTCCAGTTACTAGTTTTGTTGCATTTAATTTTCTTGCACCAATATTTAATGCTTGTCTTCTAAATGTTCCACAGATATTACAAGGAGAAATATTATTTTTTTGTTTTTGTAAAATTTTTACACTTTCATCTAATGTTTTATTAAAAATATTTTTAAAAGTAATTATTTCTAATTTTATATTTAAATCTTTGCAAAATTGTTTTAAAAATTTTAAAGTTTTTTTTCTATAATTTTTAATTCCTTCATCTATTGCAAGAGCAGTAATATTTTTTTCTAGTATTTTTTTTTTAAGATATTTATGAGTTAGGTATAAAACACTAATTGAATCTTTTCCTCCAGACACTGCAACTACTAATTTATCATCTAATTCAAATAATTCATATTTTCTAATTGTTTTAAAGACTTTATTTTCAAAGTATTTAATAAAACATCTTTTACATAATGTTTTATTTGGTAGTTTATATACAGGTTCTATTTGACATAGTTTACAAGTCATTATATTAATTAATTTAATTTTATTTATAAAGTTCTTGTAAGAGCCTAAGAGCTTGAGAGCCTAAGTGCTTAAGTGCCTAAGAGCCTAAGAGCTTTAGTGCCTAAGTGCCTAAGTGCTTGAGTGCTTAAGTGCCTAAGTGCTTGAGCCCTTCAGCTCTTCATCCCTTTAGCCCTTCAGCTCTTGAGCACTTCTTAATATATCACCACTTAATAAATACAATATAATATAAAAGCGAAGGGAAATAAATATATATGGAATTAAGTCTTGTTTTGATTTTATTAATAGTTTTATCTGGATTTATAAAAGGCTTTACAGGTTTTGGTTTGAGTCTAATTTTAATTTCAGTATTATTTGAAATAGGTTTTCAAAGTTTTGAAATACTACCAATACTTGTTCCTTTATTTGTTATATTAGATTTGATTTTATATTATGAGCATAGAAATGATGTTAAATTGGATTTTAAAGAAAATTTTTCTTTACATCCAACAACTTTAATGACATTATTTTTAGGGATTTTGTTTGGAACATATCTTTTAACTGTTATTGATGGCAGTTACTTGAAATTAATTTTTGGAGTTTTGACATTAATTATGTTATTTTTTTTGGTTATGAAAGTAGATATGCATCAAATGATAATCCCTTCTGAGAGAAAAAATGGTTTTTTTGGTATGTTAGCTGGGATATTAACAGGTTTATTTACTATGAATGGTGCCTTGCCGTCTTTATACTTAATTTATCATCAATATCCTAAAAAAAAATATATGGTATCTTTAGTTACATTTTTAATATTGTCAGATATTATTTTAATTGCAGTATATTTATTTAAAGATTTATTTACAATATCTGGTTTTCTAATATCTTTACAATTATTTATTATGGTTTTGACTGGTTTTTTAATGGGTATATTTATTAGGAAGTATGTCTCAAGTAAAACATTTAAAAGTTTGGTAATTGCTTTTTTAGCGATTAATTCTATTAAAATAATTTTTGATTTTTTTTTCTTATAGAATAATAACTTTTATATAATATATCATATTATTAATTATTATGACTAAAGATAAAATTCTCATTCAACCAACTTTAAATATAGGTATTGTAGGTCATGTAGACCATGGTAAAACATCTCTTACAAAACTTTTAAGTGGGAAATGGACAGATACACATTCAGAAGAGAAAAAAAGAGGTATTACTATAAAATTGGGTTATACTAATTTTATAATTTATACAAATAAGGATAAAACTTTATATGATTTAAAGCAACATGATGGATTTGAACCTTTTCAAAAATTATCAATTGTAGATGCTCCAGGACATGAATCTTTTATGGCAACTATGATTTCAGGTGCTGCGGTTATGGATTGTGCGATATTAGTAATTGCTGCAAATGAACAATGTCCTCAACCACAAACAATTGAGCATTTAAAAACATTAGAAATTGCAGGAATTCAACAAATAATTGTTGTACAAAATAAAATAGATTTAGTTACTAAAGAAGAAGCAATTGAAAATTATAAACAAATTAAAGAATTTTTAAAAGGAACTATTGCACAAAATTCTAAAATAATACCAATTTCTGCACAATATGGGGCAAATATTTCTAAATTACTTCAGACGATAGTTGAGGAATTTAAAGAACCAGATAGAAGATTACAAGATGAACCAATTATGCATATAATTAGGTCTTTTGATATTAATAAACCTGGTGAAGACTATTCACAATTAAAGGGAGGAATTTTAGGTGGTTCTATTATTCAAGGTAAAATTAAATTAAATGATAAGGTTGAAATTAAACCTGGTATTAAAATCACAAAAGAAGGCAAAACATTATATAAACCAATTTATGCAAAAATTGTTGGTTTAATGTCAGATAAAGATAAATTGGATAGTGCAAAATCAGGTGGAAGTGTTGCAGTCATGACTAAGTTGGATCCGATGATTACAAAAACTGATTCTTTGGTAGGGCAAATTTTAGGATTAAAAAATTCTTTACCTAATCCACTTGAGAAGTTAACTTTTGTTCCTCATCTTTTTGATAAGGTTATCACTTATTCTAGTGAATATGAAGTTAAAGATTTATATTTAAATGAACCTTTAATGTTGATTGTGAATTCTTTAACTACTGTTGGAGTTGTAACTAAGACTAATCAAAATGAGACTCAAGTTACAATAAAAAGGCCAGTTATGGCATTTAATAACGATAGAGTAGTAATTTTTAGGAGATTTGAAGGTAATAAATGGCGAATAATAGGTCATGGTATTATTAATGTATAATTTTAAGGTATTAAATAATTGTATAATTTTTTAGATATGAAAATAAAGAATATTTTTTTATTTTT
Source organism: Nanobdellota archaeon (assembly GCA_048625195.1). Classification (GTDB taxonomy): domain Archaea; phylum Nanobdellota; class Nanobdellia; order Woesearchaeales; family UBA583; genus UBA583. Next base: position 14,355 of record JBMCRE010000010.1, read on the forward strand.
TATTTTAAACTTTTGAAGACATTTTTTCTTGGTTCATAGATTTGTCCTTCTTGTTTTAATTTTTCAATAATTTTTTCAACTTCGTGTTTTGTTATTTTTAGTTGTTCTGCTTTTTCAAAGATATTGTCTAGAGATACTTCTGGTACTTCTAATTCTAATTTTTCGATGATTTGTGAAATGGTTTTATATTGGTTTCTTGTAGATGCAGTGATTCCAGATGTAATTTTATCTATATCTATTTGTCCAGTTTTTGGATCAATTCCTATTTTTTCTAAACAATACATCATAAGGTCAATTGCTTTTTGAGCATGGTGTACTTTGACCTGTTTAACAAGCGAAATTTTACAATAAGCCTCTGCAAGACGAACAATTGCTTCTAGTTGTCTTGCAGTTATTGAAACAGATTTTACCCCACCTTCATCATCTGAACCAACATTTCTCATGGCAACATAAAATTCTTTGATTTTATCGATTGCAGGTTGTGTTAAAACGGGTTGTATGTTTTTTGAATAAGCAACATATTTTTTTAAAAAATCAGGAGTTATTTCAGTTATAGTTTTTGTTGCATCTCTATGAGTTTGTAATATATGATTTGCAATAAGGTCATCTTTTTTTTTGTCAGGAATATCTCTCACGATAAATATTAAATCAAATCTTGAAACTAATGCAGGAGGAAAATTAATCTGTTTCATTAAATCCCCATATGGGTCAAATCGTCCATATTTAGGATTTGCTGCTCCTAAAACAGTTGTCTCACATCTAAGAGTTGCTCTAATATTTGCTTTTGCAATAGATACGGTTTGTTGTTCTAATGCTTCATGCATTGACGAAGTATCTTCAACTGACATTTTATCTAATTCATCTATAGCACATAAACCACCAGAGGCTAAAACCATAGCTCCTGCTTCTAATGCCCAACTTTTTGTGATTTCATCTCTTACTACTGATGCTGTTAGTCCTGCAGCAGTTGCTGCTTTTCCTGAAACAAAAATCGATTTTGGTGCAATACCTGATGCAGACTTTAGTAATTGAGATTTTGCAGCTCCAGGATCTCCTAGAAGAAGAATGTGGATATTTCCTCTTGTTTTTATTCCATCTCCTTTTGCTCCACCTCTACCTCCAAATAATTGTAATAAAATTGCTTCTTTTATTTTGTTATGACCATAAATAGAGGGAGCAGTGTTTTTGGTTAATATTTCTACAATATCATCTTTTTTACTTAACTGTTTGATTTCTTCTTCTTCTTCTTTTGAGATTATAATTTCACTATAATCTTGTTCGCTTAGATTAATGTAATTACCTTCTATAATTAATTCATAGTTGATACTTTCTGCTCCTGTTCTTGTAGGGATAGGAACTTCTTTAACAATACCTATAACATAAACTTTAGAACCAGGATTGGTTTTAGAATCTTTAAAAGGACTTACTAAATCATTTTGAAGTAATATGTTGATTCTTTTTGGTTGATCACTAGAATTGTCAAGTTGTTCAGGCATTTCTTCTAAAATTAAGTGCTGAGAATCTATGAGAATTTTGTTTTTTAGTTCTACTCCTGATTTACATTTAGGACAAGCTTTTAAAATTCTTGCTTTATCTTCTAATTGTGGAACTTTAATTATTTCTTGTGACAAATTACAAGATGGATTAGTACATAAATATTCTAAATATTTTAATTTTGGTCTTACATCAGTTTTTCTTTTAACTAAACCTTCTATAATAATTAATTTATTTATATGTTCACTTCTAATATTTCTTATCATAATTTTTTCAGACACTGGTAGAGTTGTGAAACGAATTTTTATATCTTGTTGAGTGTCGGTTTGATTTTCAGTGAATTGTTTTAAAGTTTGTTCCATTATTGAAATTACTTCAAGAGGATTATTTAGAATTTCTTCTGCTAATTCGAAGTCAAATTCTGAAATTTCATAGAAACAGACTAATAAAAATGGACTTCCATCGTTTAGTGCTTTTTTAATATTTTTTTTTTGATATTCTTCAAAAAATTTATAGAATTTTTTTATAAGATTTTTAGAATCGATTAAATTATCGGGTTTATTTGTATGTTTTGAATTTTGCAAACTATCATTAAAATCTTTTTGAGGTGTCATTAAAAATAAATAAACTTGTTTCATTATAAATATTTTGTTTTATTTTTTAAAAAAAGTTAAATTTATATGTATTTTTTAGTTAAAAAAAGTTTTAGAGAATAAATAAAGTTTGTTTAATGAATTTGATTTTAAAGTAAAAAAAGATTAATTATGTTTTTTAATATAAATTTTAAATATCTTTTTGGTATAATTTTTTCATATCTTCTATATATTTAGGTCTGATATAACTAGTTAAAACTACTTTTGGACAAATTTCCCAGATTTGTTTTTTTTTATTGTATTTTTTATGTCCTAGTTTTTTTGCTATATATAAAAATATTTTATCTACTTCTTGTTTTGTTGTTTTTTTATGTTTTTTGATAAAATGAAGACATTTTGTGTCTGCATAATATGATCTAATTATATGTGGATAAAAGTGTTTATTTGTGTATTGATATAATATTTTTGTAAATGTAATAGAATGAAGAGGTTCTCCTTTTGAATTAGTAAATATAAAATCATTTTCTTTTTTTTCATTTAATATTTGATTTAATTTTTCAATATAAAAATTTTCAAACTTTATTTCGTGTTTTTGAGGAATACCATCTTTACCTATAAATTCAAAAATAATTTTATTATCATTTTTAATTGTTATATCTTTTTTTTGTAATGTAGTTAATCCTTTATGCGAATTTAATATATAATATTCTATATTTCCAACTCTAATTAAAGTTTTTATAAGAGTATATAATGCTAAATATTTAGTGAATTTTTTTTTTGTTTGAATATCTTTTTTTAATTTTTTTATAATTGTTTGATATGATATAATAAATTCATCTACAATTTGTGCTTTTTTTTCTTTTTCTATGTGGATTTTATCTTCATTATATAGATATGTTTTTAATCCACTTTCATTTTCAAAACAGATATCCCATTGATAAAATGATTTTGTATTTATTTCTAAGTTTTTTGCAAAAAGTGAAAAGCCACCTCTTGCAAGTTTTTTATTAGAAGGTAAGATATTTATTCTTTTTCCACAAATATGTTTTTTGGAGTTAATATATCCTTTGAAAAATTCAGGATCATCGTTATCTATTAATATATTGATAAGATTATTTTTTTCGTATAATTGAATAATTTTATTTTGTTTATTGGAAATATTATCAAAAAATATCCATTTATTGTGTTTTTTAATATATATTTTTTTATCTGTTTTTATTCTTTTTGAACCATTTTCTATATATGATTTATTTTTCATAATATTTTTTATATAAAATAGTTTATAAAATTATTTGCTTATTTTGTTAAATGAATGAACGAATAAAAGATATAATTTTATATTAAATAAAAATAGCTTCAAATAGTATTATAATATTTATTTTAAGGTATACTTTTATAGTATTCAAACTTGTATTTTTTTTATGATGTCATATTTATATCTAAGCAGAAAGTTTTATATATAAAGAGTATTATCTTTATCTTATGAATAATAAAAAGTTTTTTGATGCGTTATTGAATTCTAAAATAAAAGATTTATCTAGTACTCTAGACATAGATCATATTGCAAAAATAGAAGGAAAAACTAATTTGGAGACTGATAAGATTGAAACTTTAGATATAATCATTACTTGTTTGGAAAATAATATAACTAATTTTTTAGAAGTTGAAAATGATTTTAATATAGATACAGAGTCTAAATTAAAAAATATATTATTATCAGCTATTGATTTAAAATATTTAAAAAAAGATTCGGTAGTTTTATTTATTTTTGATAAATCAATTTCTAATAATTTGAGTTTTGGAATATTAGTTTTAGAGGTTTCAAAAGTTTTGTATAGAATTGCAAGGTTTAAATTAACAGAATTTATGGATAATGAAAAAGTTTTAGAAGAAGTTTTGCAAATTTGTGAGGAAATTAGAAAAGAGGGTAGAGAGGGAAAAAATATTGGTACTTTATTTTTGATTGGTAATGAAGAAGAACTGCAACCATTTTTAAGGCCTTTGATTTTAAATCCTTTTTATGGTTATCCAGAAAATTTTAGAGATTTATTAAATAATGACTTGAGAGAAACGATTAAAGAATATGCTCAACTAGATGGTGCATTTATTATAAATAATAAAGGGATAGTTCTTTCTGCAGGAACATATATTGATGTTGACACAAAAAATGTTAAAAAATATTATGGATGGGGTACAAAACATTTAGCAGCTGTTGCTATTACTTCTCAAACAAAATCTATTGGTGTTTTAATTTCTGAGAGTGGTAATTTAATAAAGTTGTTTAAAAATGGCAAATTAATATTAAAATATTGATTTGAGGTATTAAAAAATGAGATTTTCTTAATCTCTTGTTCTTTAATAAATTGAATTGATTAAATAACTTAAATAAAAAAATATTAATAAAGTAATTAAAATTATTTGGGTTAAAATTAGACTTGCTGCAACTTTAAATCCAGAAGTTTTATAGTATTTTTTAAAAGAAATAATAAAAAGTGTTATCATGTATATAATTATGATAGTAATAAATAATAAACTTATTACTGCTATAATGTTCATTGCAATTATGTAATTAATATAGTTTATCAAATTACCTATAAATATGAAAGGGTATAAAATAGAGGTAAAAACTAATAAACTAGTTATAAAGGATTTTTTTTTCTTTTCAAATGCATTTAAAAGTATATAATATATACCAAATACAATTAATGTTAAAAGAATTAAACCTATTAGATTATAAAAAAAAGTTATAGTATAAGTTTGGGTGGAATTTACTTGGATATTGTATCTAAATACAGACACTATTAATGTTAGTAATAAGTAAATAGAAGAGTATATTATACCAACTTTCGTATTTAGTATTTTATTGTTATCAAATGTGTTAAAATTAAATGGAGATTTAAACATATCTAGTAAAGTTAGATTATCTTTTTTATTATTTGTTTGTTTATTTGTTTGTGTCATAAAATAGTTATAATAATAATTTTTATAAAGTTTTCCTTTTTAGGTTATATTATAGGATGAAATCAAAGTCTCAGATAAAGTTTGGAGAAACATTTGCAATTATTTTTATAGTTTTTATTTTGTTAATGTTTGCTTTGCTATGGTATAACAATTCAAACACAAAAGATATTAAGAGAATTCAAGCAGAAGATGAAAGGAACAGAGCATTAAATCAATATAATTTTGTTGTTAATTCTAATTTACTTCGTGTTTCTTATTATGGAGATATAGATGAAGAATATGATTTAGTTTCTTTGAAAGTATTTGAAAATTTTACTAAAGGCGAGGATGGGAAAAAGTTTATGAACCAAAAACTCTCTAATTCGTATGTTTTTATTGAGATTTATGATAAAGATTTTAATCCAATAGATAATATTACACTTTTTAATCAGACTCCCAGAGGAGAAATTGAATCAATTGATACATTTAAAACATTATTTCCTGTTTATGATCCAATTACTAAAAATACGCATATTGGAATATTAGGAGTTAGAGTATATTCATGATTTTAGTATTAGATATTTGGTTGTTGTTTATATGAACCATTAATTTTATTAATAGTTGAGTATAAAAGATAATTATGGAAAAAATTAAAAATTTGTTATGTTTAAATAATATACAATATTTATTGTCAATAATGATTATAGGATTTATCTTGATGAGTTTAATTCCAGGTATATATAATCAATTAAGTATTTATTTGTTGAGTTTGGTAATAGTCAATTTGTCTATATCAGTTTTAAGAAATAATGTAATAAGTTCTTTTTTATTATTTATAATGTTTGTATTATTAGTGATAGGAATTATTGGATATGTTGGGTGGTTGTTTAGACTAGCTGCTTTACCAGTTGCAATTTTAAACTTGTATTTAAGAGAAAATAGTTTTCTGTATACTAATATTGATCCTATAGCTAGGTATAAAATTAATCAGAATAATCCTTTTAAAAAAAATAATTCTAAAATTAAAAAAAATAAATATACTAATAATTCAAAATATGATAAAAATAAGAAATCTCAAAAGATATATGATGCAGAATATACAGAAAAGAAAAAGAGTAATAAGTAATTTTAAAAAATACAAAATCATAAAAACATTAGAATATAATAAATTAATGAAATCAAAGAAATATAATAAGATACAGATAAAAATCATTTATTAATTTGTACTTGTACTAAAAAGTGCGTTACTACTTGCACACCAACCAATACATATAATACAATGTGATTAATTATATTTTATATGAGTTTTGTACATTTGCATTTGCATAGTGAATATAGTTTTTTAGATGGTTCTATTCAATTAGAAAAATTGTTTCAAAAAGTTAAAGAATTGGGACAAAATAGTGTTGCAATTACAGAACATGGAAATATGCATGCTCTGATTAAGAAATATAAATTAGCAAAAAAATATGGTATTAAATTAATTATTGGATGTGAAATTTATGTTTGTGATGATATTAATGTTAAAGATAAGAAAAGGTATCATTTGCTTTTACTTGCCAAAAATAATGAAGGGTTACAAAATTTAATTAAAATAGTTTCCATTGCAAATAAAGAGGGATTTTACTATAAACCAAGAGTTGATAAAAGTATTTTAAAAAAATATAGTAAAGGTGTAATTGCAACTACTGCATGTATTGCAGGAGAAGTTCAAAGAGCAATAATTTATGGGAATTTAGATAAAGCAAAAAAAATTACACAAGATTATATTGATATTTTTGGAAAAGATAATTTTTTAATTGAGGTTCATAATCATGGGATTAATGAAGAAAAAATTATTAATCGAGAATTGATTAAAATTGCAAAAGATTTTGATTTGACAGTTATTGCAGCAAATGATGCACATTATTTAAATGAAGATGATAATGTTGCACATGATATTTTACTTTGTATTCAGACAAAAAAGAAACTTAATGATACTAATAGATTGAAATTTGATGGCAGTGGATTTTATATAAAAAGTGAGGAGGAGATGAGAAAACTTTTTCCAGAAAATATTGAGTTTTTAGAAAATACTCAATTAATTGCAGATAAATGTAATGTTGAAGTAGATATAGGAAATACCTATTTTCCAGAATTTGATGTGCCTTCAAATGAAACACATAAAACTATGTTAAAAAAATTGTGTTATGAAGGTTTAGATGAAAAATATGATAAAAAAGCAGATTTGAAATTTTATAATGAAGCTAAAGAGAGATTAGATTTTGAACTTGAAACTATTAATAAGATGGGATTTGCGGCATATTTTTTAATTGTTGCTGATTTTATTAGAGAAGCTAAAAAGTTTTGTCAAGTAGGCCCTGGAAGAGGTTCGGGGGCAGGTTCAATAGTTGCTTATTTGTTAGGTATTACTCAATTAGAACCATTAAAATTACAATTACTTTTTGAGAGATTTTTAAATCCAGAAAGAGTTTCACTGCCTGATTTTGATGTGGATTTTGGAAATAGAGATAAAGTTTTAGAGTATATTAAAAATAAATATGGTGAAGATAATGTTGCTTTAATTGGAACTTATGGAACTATGATGGCAAAAGCTGTATTAAAAGATGTTGCAAGAGTTATAGGAATTTCTTTTGATGTTTCTAATCAAATAACTAAATATATTAATGAAAAAACTATTGAAAAATCTTTAAATTTAAAAGATGATTCTGGAAGATTAGTGAATAAAGAATTAATTGAGTATAAAAGTAAATATCCTTTTTTGTTTGAAATAGCACAAAAATTAGAAGGAACTGTAAGACAACCTGGAATACATGCTTGTGGAGTTGTTTGGGGACCTAAAAAAATAACTGATTATTTATGTGTTTTTAAAAAAGATAATAATATAGTAACTCAAATGGATAAAGATGAGGTAGAGGATAGAGGTCTAGTGAAGTTTGATTTTTTAGGATTAGAGACATTAAATATTATTCATAAAGTTTTAGGATATATTGATAAGGGTTCTAAATGGTTAGAAAATATTCCAATTGATGATAGTGGAGTTTATCAAATGTTAACCGATGCAAAAAGTATAGGTGTTTTTCAATTAGAAAGTCCTGGAATGCAAAAAACTTTGAAACTTGTAAAACCAAAATGTTTTGATGATATTATTGCAATTGTTGCATTGTATAGACCAGGAAGTATGGATTTTATAGATGTTTATGCTAAAAGAAAAGATGGTTTAGAAAAGGTTGTTTATCCTCATCCTTTATCAGAAGATATTTTAAAACCAACTTATGGTATTTTAGTTTATCAAGAACAAGTAATGCTTTTGTCTAGAGTTTTAGCTGGTTTTACTATGGGGGAGAGTGATGTGTTAAGAAAAGCAATTGGAAAGAAAAAAATTGATTTAATGAATAAGATGGAAGGACAATTTAAAGAAGGTTGTTTTAAAATTGCCAAAATGTCTAAATCAGAAATTAATAAACTGTGGGATAATATTGTGAAATTTGCATCTTATTCTTTTAATAAATCTCATGCAGCAGCTTATGCTTTAATTAGTTATAGAACCGCATATTTGAAATATTATTATCCTTTGGAATTTTTTACTGCAATTATATCCTCTGTTACAAATGATACAGAGAAGATGGCTTTTTATGTACAACAAGCAAAAGATGAAGGGATTACGATTTTAACTCCTGATATTAATAAGTCGGATAAGTATTTTTCTTATGAAAAGAAGAAAGATCAAAAAATTATAAGATTTGGTTTTTCAGGAATAAAAAGTGTTGGAGATACCGCAATTAATGAAATAATAAATAACAGACCATATAAACATTATCAAGATTTTATTAATAAAATAGATTTATCAAAAGTAAATAAAAGAATTTTAAAACATTTAATTATGTGTGGAGCGTTTGATGATTTGCCACATAATAGAAGAGAATTATTGAATGCTTTTGAAAATATTACTAAAGAAGAATGTGGTGCAAAGCAGAAAAATTTATTTGGTGGTTATGCTCAAAAAAACAAAATAGAGATGTTAGCAGAATATCCTTTATCTGATTTATTAAATTTTGAAATTGAAACTTTAGGTTTACCTATTACAGCAAATCTTTTAGATCAATATAAAATTGCAAATAATTCTCGTTTTGATAATTTGAGTCATTTAGTCGAAGATAGAGAGTATGAAATTTTTGTTTTAGTTAAAAACTTTAAGCAAATCAAAACTAAAAATGGAGATGATATGGCATTTATAGATGTTATGGATAATTATACGAGTTGTAATGTGGTAGTTTTTCCCAATGTTTTTTTAGAAATAATATCTGAAGAAATAAAAGAAAATACGCCTTTAATAATTGAAGGGATATATAGAGGTGGTTCTATTTTAGCATCAAGAGTACAATTTTATAGAGAAAAGGGTAATAATAGTGTATATTCTCAAGAACAAATTAATAATAACAATAATAATGATGATACTAAAAAAAAAACTTTAAAAGAAAAAGTTAGTTTGCTTAATTTTTCTTGAAAAAAGTAATATGATTATGAATTTCATTATTGTTATTAATTTTTAAATTTTTACAATATAAAACTTTTTTTTGTGATCAAGTATACAATATAGTAGATTCTGCTAGAATATATCAAAAACAGACTGTTATTTGATTATTTTATATTCAAAAAATATACGGTTATTTAATGCTTTTGCTATATATAATTTAAGGAAAAATTTTGTTTATAAAAATAATAAACGACTCATTTTTTTTTCTAACATTCTCTTCAATAATCTCAAAAATTATATTTAATAATTTAAGTTCAATTAATACATCATATTTAGGATTATTAAAGACTTCTAATATCATATCTTTTTTCAATTCTTTTAATTTATCTGAAGTTATCATTTTTCTTTACATTTAAATAAATTTACTTTGGTTTTTATTTAACAATTGTACTTAAAAGCATTTTAAAAATGGTAAAATGATTATTTTTTTACAATACAAATGCACAAAGTATTTTATATTTTATAATTTAGATAAATTTCTAATTATATAAATTAGGATTCTCAATTTAAATCCTACTATATTTAATATAAATAAATATTTAAATAATGTTAAATTAAAATCTGATTTATCTTTCATAACATTTATATAATTATTCATATAATTTTAAAATATGGTTCTATTACATTTTTCGCCACCGTGGTTTTATGGATATGATATATTACTTGAATTTTTTTTTATGATAATTTCTTTTATTGTAGGAACTTTTGCTTTTTATATATACAGAAAAACTAAACAAAGAAGTGTCAAGTATTTTAGTATTGCCTTTTATTTCATATCTTTATCTTATTTAATTCAAACTTTAATAAATATTGTACTTTTTTTAAATATGACAGAAAAGATATATTGTAACCTAACAAACCCTTTTATTATCACTTTAAGTAACCTTGCCAAAATAACCCATATATTTTTTTTAATAGTAGGTTTAGGTATTATCTTATTTACAACCTTTCGTGAAGATAAAAAAAGATTGTTAACACTATTTATTTTAATGCCCTTATTAATTATATTTTTATCAAGCAATCTTTTATATATGTTTTATTTAATTTCAAGTATTTATCTTGCATTTATATCTTGGAATTATATTCTTAATTTTGTTAAAACAAAAAAATTCAAAACTTTTCTTGTAGCTGTTGCATTCTTATTTTTGTTCTTTGGCAGTTTTCATTTCTTACTTTCAGTAAATCATCAAGTCTTTTATGCAATAGGTTTATTTTTAGAACTTTTAGCATATATCCTAATACTTACTAATTTATATTTAATAATAAAAAAATGAACCAAAAAAAACGAGAGAGGACTCAAATTATCCATGATATTCTAAAAGCTATTAAAGATAAAGGAAATAATGTGAAACCAACTCATATATTATACAAATCAAATCTCTCTCATCAAATGTTACAAGAATATATTAATGAACTAATTGAAAAAAATTTTATGGAAGAGAATATTGATAAAAAAAAAATAAAACATATTCTCTAAAAAATAAGGGGTATAATTTTATATATGAATTTAAAGTTATACAAGAATTTTTAGAGTCTTATGGTTTAGACTAATATTTATCTAATTATTGATTTTTTAATAATTTACTGAAGATGTTTTTTTATTTCTATTAAATAGACTTCTTTTTTTGAAGTTTTTTTCGTTTAGTTTTAGTTTATTTTGAATTGCTTTAGTAATATCTATTTGATTTAGTTGTGTCATAATTTAGGCTTATTATATAAATCTATACTCTCAATTATTCCATTCATTATTAGAATATTTTTCTTTATATAATTTATTTGCAAGTTCTAATTCATAATTACTTAGTTTGCTTTTTTCAAATTCAATATTTTTTTTGATAAATAGTTCTTTGAATCCTTTTTCCATTGCTTGCTCTATTTGATTTAAAGATTTTGGTTTGTTTATTGCTTCTTGAATACTTGTAATTTTTTTTTTTGATTGGTCGAACATATTTTGAATAGTTTCATGGTTACCATTTAAACAATCAAATAGTTCATTTAGATTATTTTCAACTATAATAGTTCCGTGTTGTAGAGTAATTTGGTTAATTCGAGATTGTGCATTGCCTGAAATTTTTTTATTGTTTAAAACTATATCGTAAGGATTGTCATTTAAATAACAACAGTCTTTTCTTATTTTAGATTTAGAAACTCGCTTATATGCTTTAAGACCTAGGTTATTTAATCCATAAACTAGTCCTTCACTTAGGTAATTATATGCATCAATAATTTTGTTAGGAAGAAAATTCTCAGGAATAATTAAAGCATAGACTAAATCATTTTTATGCAAAACTGCTGTTCCTCCTGTTATTCTTCTGACATAATCAAATCCTTTTTTATTTATTTTATCTAAATTAAAATTTGAAATATTTTGTGCATGTCCTATAGTTATTGTTGGTGGGTTGAATGTATAAAATCTTAATGTGGGTTGTGATTTCCCTTTAGAACATGCAATTGTTATTGCTTCATCTATTGCCATTTGCATAGCTCCATTTGTATTAATTCTGTCAATTAGTCTCCATTTTTTTTGATTTTTCATATTAATTCACCTGCTTTATAAGAACTTCTAACTAGAAATCCAGAGTAAATGTTTTTAAATTTCCCTATTTCTTTTGCATATTTCTTTATTTTATTAAATTCTTTTTGAGAATAATATTTTTGTACTTGAACATGTTTATTGCTTGGTTGTAGGTATTGTCCAATCGTTAGTAAGTTGCATTTTGCATTATTTAGGTCATGAATCGTTTTTATTATTTGTTTTTCATCTTCTCCAAAACCTATCATAAATCCAGATTTAGTTATGATTTTAGGATTGATTTCTTTAATTTTTTTTAATAATTTTAATGATAAATCATAATTTCCTTGTGGTCTTAATTGGTTAAAGAAATCTCTAACTACTTCAATATTATGATTTATAACATCAGGATTGGAATTAATTATTATTTTAAGTGCATCCCAATTTCCTTTTAAATCAGATATTAAAACTTCTATTTTACAATTAGGAGTATTTTTTCTTATTTCATAAATTACATTTTGAAAATGTTTTGCACCTCCATCTTCTATATCATCTCTTGTAACGCAAGTAATTACTGCATAATTTAAATTTAATTTTTTAATTGTTGTTGCAATTCTTTTAGGTTCTTCTTTGTCAATTTTTTTAGGATTATTATTATTACTTATATTACAATATTTACAATTTCTTGTACATATATCTCCTAAAATCATAAAAGTTGCATTTCCATTTGAAAAACATTCATAACGATTAGGACAATTTGCAGATATACATACAGTTTTTAAATTATTTTTATTTATTAAATTGATTAATTCTAAATATTTTTTTTTATCATAATCTTTAATTTTAATCTTAGGTATTGTATAATTAATATCCATTTTATTTTTTATTTAAAAAAGATAATTTTTTATAACAAATTTGTGCAGTAATAGATATTGGATCAAATATTGGAGAAGATGCTGGATTATAACAGGTTTCAAGTTCTATTAATTCTTTTATATGACATTTTTTTTGTATTGCAAGAGCAATTAAATTTATTCTACCAACAACTTCATTGTGTCCAATTATTTGACCACCTATAATTATTCCTTTATTATTACAAATTAGTTTAATACTTATTTTTTCTTTTAGTGAATAATAATGAGCACGAACATTTCCAGTATATGTTGCACAAACATGTTGAATATTTCTTTCATTAGCTTTTTTTGTAGTTATGCCAACAATTGCAATAAAAATATTATCAATTTTTGTAACTATGTTATTCATTACTGCTGGGAATTTATTTTTTTTTTTGATAATGTTTTGAGCAATTATTTTTGCTTGTCTAACAGCTGTTGTTCCAAGTGCGCTAATAATTTTATCTTTAGTATTAAATTCAATAGATTCTACACAATCACCACATGCAAAAATATCTTTATTAGAAGTTTGCATATATTCATTAACAATTATACCATTATTTGTATCTAATTTTGTCTTTTTTGCTAATTTGTTCTCCGATTTAACACCAGTGCATAAAAATAATTTATCAAATTTTATTTCCATATCAGATAATAAAATTTTGTCTTTTTTTATTTCTTTAATTATTGCATTAGTATGAATTTTTAAATTATTATTTTGAATATTTTCTTGTAGTTTATTGGACATATCATTGTCAAATATTGATGAGAGTATATTTTCTTGTGATTCAACTAAATCAACCTTTTCGCCTTTTTTAGACAAAGATATTGCAAGCTCTATTCCTATTAACCCAGCACCAATAATTACTGATTTTGATTTTGGTTTTATATTATTTGCAATTTCTTTTGCATCTTTAATATCTTTTAATAAAAAATAATTACTATTTTCAATTCCTTTTATTTTTGGAATTACAGTATAACTTCCAGTAGAAATAATTAATTTATCATAACTTATTTTTTGTTTTTTATTATCCTTATTGTAAATAATGTGTTTGTTTATTTTATCAATTTCAATAACTTTAGAATTCAAATTTAATATTATGTTATTTGATGTGTAATCTTCTTTTTTGAATATAAATATGTTATCAAATGTTTTTATTTCTCCAGATAAAACATAAGGAAGAGCGCATGGAGAATATTGTGTATATTGACTTTCTTCTAATATTATAATTTCAATATCTTTATTAAGCTTTCTTAATTCAAAAGCGCAAGTTGTTCCAGCTGTGCCTCCTCCTATTATTACTACTTTTGTTGTTTTCATTTTTAATTTAACTTATCTACGCAAGTATTTTCTATACAATATTTTATTTTATTTTCTATTTCATTTGCTATATTTTTAGAATATCCAACCCAATATTCATCTTGAATAAAAGTTACTGGAACTCCTCTTGCTGTTGTATCATATTTTTTTGCAGTTTCTTGAAATAATTTTGCATTTTCAGGATTTTTCCATGTTTCAAACATTTTAATTTCTATTTTGTCAGGATACTTTTTTTCTAATTCTTCTAAAAATGGTTTTTGTTCTTCACAATGTGGACATCCATCTCCCCAAAAAAAAACAATAGTAATTTTGTTAGGGTCATTATTTATTTGATTATTTTTATTATTATTATTATCATCAGAGTTATCATTTATGGAACAACCAGTTATTGTTGATATTATTATAATAAATATCATAAAAGATATTAATTTTGTTTTTATTATTTTTTTATTCATTTTGTATTTTCCTCATAATATTTTTTTGCTTGTTTTGAATCCATAAGATTTTCAATTTCATCTTTATTATTTAATTTTACTTTCATAATCCATGATTCGAAAGGAGTTTTATTAATTTTTGAAGGTTCATTAAATAATGAATCATTAACTTCAATTATTTCTCCTGAAACAGGACTTGATAAATGTCCTGACCATTTAATTGCTTCTAATGAAACATAATTATCATTTTGTTTTATTTTTTTCCCTTTTTGAGGCAGATTAATAAATATGAATTCATCAATTTTTTTAGCAGCACTTCCAACTACTCCTATAATAGCGTTGTCTTTTTCAATTTTTATCCATGAATAATCTTTATTGTATTTTAAATTATTTGGAAATTCTTCTTTATTCATTTTTTTCCTCCTTTTTTGATTTATTGTTTTTAATAGATTTTTTATTTTTGTTATATTTTGTTTGATTATCTTGATTTAAGTTTTTATGTTCTAATTCTTCAGTACCAATATTAATTCCATATATAGGTAATATTTTTCTATGTATAAATATTATTAAAAATGATGCTAATCCTGCAATTCCAAATAAATATATTGAACCTTTAATTGAATTCATTGCATTTGGGAAAAATATTATCGTTATTCCTAAAGCTAACATAATAATTCCGCCTACTAACTTTAATACTCTTCCGTGTTTTTCTTCAAATTTAGTTGCTTTTAGAGACATCACTGCTGAAATAAATATTATTAATTCTATTGATAGATAAATTAGTAGGTATAACAAAAATAAATATGTGAATTGTGAGCCTGTAACTTTGTTTTGAGCCATTATATTAGACCAAATCATAGGAAATCCTGCTGTACAAGGAAGTTCAACTAAAACTATTCCTAAAGCCATTATTATAGTTGCAAAAATCATACTTAATAACGATTTAGAAGGGTTCATGATGTTTCTTATTTTTTTAAACATGGAAGGTTTGTGTTTATCTGAAATTGTAAATGATATGCCTTTTTTATACCAGAAATAATCTTTTATATTTACAATAGCAAATATTAATGCAATTAAACCTACTAAAAGCTTAATCCAAAATAAATATCCTATGTATAGAAATACATTTAATAATCCTATCATGAACACTCCATAAGCTGTTGCAGTAACTAGTAAAAAAGTAGATCCTACAATAAATATTTTTCTTCTTGAACCTGTATATATAACTATACCTAAAAGAAAAGTTAAAACCCATAAAGAACATGGATTAAATCCATCAATAAAAGCAATTAAACCTGTCATTACAAATAATGGCATTTTTTCAATATCTATTTCACCAATAGAAGGAATATTTAATGTTTCTGTTTTTTCTGATTTAAAATCTCCTCTAGGCATAGAAGAAGTTATTCCACTTATTTGATTTGCAGGACATGGACATTCTTTTCCTTTACATTCTTCTATAGTATCTTGAAAGTTTTTTTTTATTGAATTTATACCAATTAGATATTTTTCTCCTATAAATACACTGGGATAACCTGCACTTTTAAGTCCATAAATTGTTTTAAATTTATCATAAATTATCTTTTCAGATTCGTTATTTATATTATGATAAATAATATGTGTATCTTTCAAATTTAATGAATCAATATATGATTTTGCTTCATCACATTCTTCACAAGTTTTATCTATAAATACATGGACACATAATTCATTATCAGAATAGTTTTGAGAACCATTATTTGCTCCAATTGCTCCAAATATTAAAGTTAATATTATTAATAACATTAATATTAGTTTTGACCAACATGTTTTTTTAGTTTTCATTTTTTTATTTTGTTTGTAATATCCTTAAGAATGAAATCTTTTATAAATATTTATTTCAAAAAATGAAATGACCTACAATATTTATTTCATTTAATGAAAAGTTGTTTTAATTCATTATTAAGAATTATTTTATTTGTAATACCATTTTTTTCTTTTTTTAGAATACCTTTAGATATTAGTGGAATTAATTTACGATGTATTTTTACATTATTTATTTTAGTTTTTTTACTTAGTTTGTTTTGAGTTATTTCTCCATTGTTTTTAATTAAAATAGAAACTATTAATTTTTCTTCATTTTCTAAGAAGTTTAATGTTTCGTCTATATTTCCTAAAATTTTATTTTTTTCTTTAGAAAATGATTTTGATAAAAAATAGTATGTTAAAATACCTACAAAAACACCTAGGGAAGTTAGTATAGTAATAACAATTGGTAAAGATATTTCACAATTACAAGAGAGTGCATATTTAGTTTTTATGATGTAAATTGAGATTGAGACTATAAACATAAATCCCATAATTAATCCAACGGCAAGGAGTATGTAATTTAAATTTTCATTTTCTTTGTTTTTTTTCATTGTTTTTTGAGTTTTAATAATTTAATATATTTTATAAAAAGTTGTTATTTTAAAAGATTTTCTAATTTATATTAATGTTATAGTTTTTGTTTTTATTTTTTTTTGTGATTACAAAAGCTTTTAAAGAAATATATATCAGTAATTATTGATATATTAAATGTATAAAAATATCAATTTATTTAAAGCGTTATCAGAAGAAACAAGGTATAAAATTATTGAAGTTCTTTTGAATGGTGAAATTTGTGCTTGTGAAATTCATAAAAAAATTGAGAGAACACAATCAAACACATCAATGCATCTTACAAAACTTAATGATTTAGATATTATTAAATTTAGAAGAGATGGTAAAAAAATAATTTACTCTATAAAAGATAAAAGAGTTTATGAGCTTTTTAAATTATTGGAAAAATAAAAAAATGGTAAAAGAAATTAAAGTTTTAGGAACAGGTTGCCCTAGTTGTATTAATCTTGAGAATAATGTAAAAGAAGCACTTGAAAAAAGTGATTTAAACATAAAATTTGCTAAAATAACAGATATTGGAAAAATAATGGAGTATGGCGTTATGTCTACACCTGCATTAGTTTTTGATGAAAAAGTTGTAAGTTTTGGAAAAATACTTAATGTTAATGAAGTTATTGAATTATTAAAAAAATAAAATGAAAAAGAGATTAATTAGTGTATTATTTGTATTTGTTTTTTTAATGTTATTTTTAGTTATAATTTATAATTTAAATATAAATAATAATAAGAATAATGAAATTAACGAAAAAACAAATGAAACTTTTATTTTAGGGTTTTGTCCGACAATGGAAGAATATGCCCAAGAAATTTCTTTAAAAAATGATAATGTTGAAATAAAAAAATATTTAAGTACAATTGATGTTTTAAACGATTTAAATAAAAATAAAATTGATATAGCATTAGTTGGAAGAGTTGCTAAACAAAATGAATTAAAAGCGGAATATAATGAATTGAAATTAAGAAATGGTTTTACTTTAGTGACTTCTAGAAAGAATATGGTATATCATGATAAATTGAGTGAAATAAAAATTCACACTTATATTAATAAACAAAAAGTAGATGATTTTTTAGGAGAAAATTATGATGTTGTTTTTTATGATAATATTAAACAATTAAATAGTGTTAATTATCAAGAAGTATTTTTAATTGACTGGAAGGATTATAATGATAATTATGAATTATTAATACCAGTTGATGAGAATAATAAAAAAATTGAAAAATTTAGAGTACCTGTTTTGTATTCATATATGGATTTAGAAAAATTTAATTTAATTTAAAATGGTAAATAAAAATAAACAAAATTTTAAAAGAATTTCATTAATATTAATGCCTGTATTTATAGTATTATTACTTGTAATGGTAATATTAATGTTGAATGGGAATACTAAAAATAGTATTAAATTAGATGAAAATAATCAAGGTATTAAAAAAGATTTTGAAAATATTTCTCTTGAAGTATATCATTTTCATGGACAACAATGTGCATCTTGCATTGCAGTTGGAGATTTAACAGAAAAAACTCTTAATACTTATTTTGAAGATGAGTTAGATTCTGGAACAATTAAGTTTGGACATATTGATGGTCGTTTAGAAGAAAATTATGAACTTGTAAAAAAATATGGTGCAACAGGTTCTTCAATTTGGATTGGAACATATTTAGATGGTGAATTTCATAAAGAAGAAAAAACAAGAGTGTGGTATAAAATTAGTAATGAAGAAGATTTTATGACTTATTTTAAAGGTGAAATTGAAAAAAGATTAAATGGTAATTTAACTTAAAAATGGGTTTAATGGAATTTATGGAGTTGATGGGAACAAGTGAGATTGCAATAGTTGCATCTTTTTTTATAGGACTTATGATGGCAATAAGTCCTTGTCCACTTGCAACAAATATTACAGCAATTGCATTTGTATCAAAAAATATAACAAATAAATTTAAAACATTAATGATAGGATTTTCATATACTTTAGGTAGAATGTTTACTTATGTATTAATTGCTTCAATGATAGTTTATTTTGGATTAAATACTCAACAAATTTCATTGTTTTTACAAGCATATGGAGAGATGTTTCTTGGTCCATTAATGATTATAATTGGTCTTATTTTTTTGCAATTAATTAAATTAAATTTTATTAAAGGTAATTCTAAATTCATTGAAGATTTAAAATTGAAATTATCAACAAAAGGATATATTGGAAGTTTTTTATTAGGAGTAATATTTGCTCTTGCATTTTGTCCTTTTAGTGCTGTTTTGTTTTTTGGTATGTTAATTCCACTTGCTTTAAAAGCAGGTGATGGTATTATTATTCCTGCAGTATTTTCTCTTGCGACAGGATTGCCAGTAATTATTATGTCAATAATGCTTGTATATAGCGTTTCAAGTTTAGGAAAAGTTATGAATAAAATTCAGACATTTGAAAGATATACAAGAATGATTATAGGAATTATTTTTATAATTGTAGGTATATATTATGTATTGAGATTGTTTGGAATATTTTAAAAATGGAAAAAAAAGAATATAAAGTAATGTTTTGGATTTTATTTACTTTTGGGTTATTTTATTTTATTCCATATCAGAGTAAATGGTTTGAAACTTCAGTAATTGGAGGTATTAATTTACTTAATGAGTATGCAAAAGAGCATGTATTAACTTGTTTAATTCCTGCTTTGTTTATTGCAGGTTCTATAGGGGTTTTTATTAAAAAAGATGCTGTATTGAAATTGCTTGGTGCTAAAACTAAAAAATATATTTCTTATAGTACAGCATCAGTCTCTGGTGCAATTCTTGCAGTTTGTTCATGTACTATTTTACCAATTTTTGCAGGAATTAGAAGTAGAGGAGCTGGTTTAGGTCCTGCAATTACTTTTTTATTTTCAGGTCCAGCAATTAATATTGCAGCGATATTTTTAACAATGAGTGTTTTAGGATATGATATAGGTTTTGCAAGAGTGATTAGTGCAATTTTAATAGCAATTATTGTAGGTCTTACAATGGCATTTTTATTTAAAGAAAAAATTACGCAAGGTGGTTTACTTATTGCAGAAGAAAAAAAAGTTAATTTATCAAAAGCAGTTCTTGGAATTTTTTTCTTTTTATTAATAGGAATATTAATTGTTAACGGATTGCAAATTTCAAGTTTTATAAAATATATGTTAATGGGATTATTGGTAATATTTATTATTTTAATTACAGTCTTTAAGTTTTCAAAAGATTTAACAAAAAGTTGGCTTGAAGAAACATGGAGTTTTGCAAAATTAATTTTACCAATGCTTTTTATTGGAGTGTTTATTGCAGGATTTATTATGCCTTTAATTCCAGAAGAATTGATTACAAATTTAGTTGGAAAAAATACAGTTTTAAGTAATTTAACTGCTGCTATTTTTGGAGCGTTTATGTATTTTTCAACCTTAACAGAAGTTCCTATTTTGCAAGCTTTAATAGCTAAAGGTATGCATTCAGGTCCAGCACTTGCTTTATTACTTGCAGGTCCATCTTTAAGTTTACCAAATATGCTTGTAGTTAGGAATATATTAGGTAATAAAAAAACATTTGTTTATGTTTTATTGGTTGTCTTTTATTCAACAATTGCAGGATTTATATTTGGTTATATTTTATGAATTTTATATAAGTAATTAAGTTTAATTATTATTAATTCTTAAAGATTGATACCAATTGTGTGTAAAATTATAAAATTCTCTACGAGTATATTGTAGATTTAATATACTTATTCCTTGTTTTTCAATATCTTCAAATATTTTTATATTTTTTCTTGCAAGAGGTATTGCAAGTATTGTATTTATTTTTTTTATTTTTAATATGTCTTGAATTAATTTTTGGTTTTTATTAATTTTGCCTAAAAATCCGTTCAATTTGTTAGATTTTACTTCAACTAAATAGTAAGAGTCTTCGTAATTAAAACAAAAGTCTATTTCTGTTTTTACTGTATCGTTTTGATAAATAATATTGCCAAAATTTTTTTTAAAAATATGATATTTTAAATTTGAATAAAACATTAAATCTATTAAGTCTACTTTTTTGTTTTGTAAATTTTGATAAACTAAGGCTTCTGCTATAAATCCACTAAAATCACTAAATGAATGAATATCGCAACTTTCAACTAATTTTTTATCAATACAATTTAGTGGAATAAAGTCCTTTTTTATCTGGTTGATTATTTTTAACATTGTTTCTAATTTGTTATTATTATTAATTCTTTTTAAATTTATCATTGAATTTTTTGAATTTTAAAATAATATAATATTTATATTTTAGATTTTAACAAATGTTGTTTACAAAATATAATGATTATTGCTAACAATATTTAATTGTATTTTTGATAAAATGTTTTAATAAAAAATGATAAATATTAGTCTTTTATTTTAGAAAAGACTTAATATTCACACTTATATTTTTTATGTATAATCTTTTTTTTTGAAAAATAACTGTCTTTGATAATAATTTTTAGTCTTACCTTTTTGATTAAAAGTTTTGATAAAAACCAGATATATTTCATTATTTTTTAATAATTAGAAGGGATTCTATTTTCACACTTTTCTCGACAAAAGAATGTTTTTCTTATTGATTATTAATATAATATTTATGTCTTTGATAATAATTTTTAGTCTCGCTTTTTTGATTAAAAGTTTTGATAAAAACTAAATATATTCCATTATTTTTTTAATAATTAGAAGGGATTATATTTTCACACTTTTAATATTTTCTTTGGTACATTATTGACATCATAAAAAAAGTGATTAATAACGAAAAATAAGAAAATAGCAAATACAAATATGCAAATTTAGGAACTTTCATTTGTAAAAGAAGTACTATTACAATTAAAAATATTACTGGAATAATTATATAAATAAATATTATAATTTTTAAAAGTTTTTTTATCGTATTAGTTTCGTCTGAATTCAACTGATCTTTTCCATTTTCAATATTTTTATAATTTAAATCCATTGTTGATATTTATTTATTATACATTCTTATTGTTTTATAAAATTTTGTAATAATATTCAATGTTGCGTATAATATACATTATACGCATAAAATATATGTTTTTTGGTTAAAATATGGCCTTAAATTTGAGTTTTTTGTGATTAATTACATTAGTTTTAAAAAAAGTCTTCTGAATTTGGCTCTATTGTCTTCTTTTAAATATTTGGCTATTAGAGAGCTTCTGTATTGATTTTATGAGTAATTAAATTTTATATAGATTTTTTTAGTGATAAAAATAATTTTGTAAAAATAATTTATGATTTTATATATAAAATTTATTATAGATTTATTATGATTTATTGTTGTAAATTTTATTTTTTTTATAGATTTTACCATTTTAGTAAGAAAATAGTTTATTTAATATTTTTAGTCTTTAAAAATGTGAAATAATTTTCCATACTTTTTTTGATATATTAATTTTGAAGTGATTATTTATTGGATGTTTTTTTAAATTA
>JBMCRE010000011.1:0-31584 GCA_048625195.1 Nanobdellota archaeon
CGTGAGCTGGGTTTACAACGCTGTGAGGCAGTTGGTATAATATCTGCTTGGAGTGTATATGTATCTGCGAGGAAGATTCTTTTAGTACGAAAGGAACGGAGAGTCGCAGCCACTGGTGTATCTGTTGTCCATATGGGCATGCAGAGCAGCTACGCTGTGGAGGATAAAGGCTGAAAGCATCTAAGCCTGAAACCTTTCTCTAAAAAAGATACTTGTTTGCTCATAAAAGATGAGTTTGATAGGAGTGGGGTGTACGATAAAAGCTTTGGCGATTATTTTAGCCCGCACTTACTAAAAAACTTATATAGGAGGAGTTTCCATATTTAACCAAATCATTTAGTTCTGTACTAAATCACTCAAACAAAAAAAATTTTTTTAAAAATTATTATAAATTTATGATTTTAGAAATTTTATTAGTTTCTAATTTAGATATTAATTTTAATTGTTTTTGTTTAAGGTATTTTTTTATAAAATTTTAAGATATATGAGAATATAATTTATGAATTATAATAAATAAAGAATTTTATTTTTATTTTTATTTATTTTTATATTGAACTATTATCATATTTTTCTAATGATTTATTTAATTGATTATTTACACGAATAAAGGTTGCTCTTTTTGAGAATTCTTTAAGTTTTCTTGCACCTATATAAGTGCCCGTGCTTCTAATAGATCCTTCTAAATCTTGTATAAAGTTATTTAGATCACCTTTATATGGAATTAAGGTATATCTTCCTTCACTTGCTCTGTGGTTTTCTTTATTGCCATAGTTTTCTATCATTGCTTTATTTGAAGAAGAACCATAAAATTCTTTATATTTTAGTCCATTTTCTTTTGTAATAGTTTTTCCGCCTGATTGTTCATATCCACTAAAAAGTGAACCAGCCATGACAAAATCAGCTCCTCCACAAAATGCTTTTGCAAAATCACATGGATATATGGTTCCACCATCTGAAATTATCAATCCTACTCCTTGATTATTTGATATTCCATGGGCTGCATCACTACATTCGATTACAGCTGATAGTTGAGGATATCCAACACCGGTCATTCTTCTTGTTGTACAAACACTGCCACTTCCGATTCCAACTTTTACAATGTCAGCACCGCTTAGTATTATTTCTTCAGTCATTTCATTTGATACTACATTTCCTGCGATTATTATGTGATTTTTGCATTTTTTTCTAACATATTTGATTATGTCTTTAAATCTTTCAATATATCCATTTGGAACATCAATTGCTATAAATGAAAAATTATTTATTAGTTTTGTTTGAACCATTTTGTCAAACTGGTTGATATCATAATCTCTTATGCCTAATGTATATATGACATAATCAGGATTATTAAATTTTTTAAAGAAATCTTCATATTCTTTAATAGAATAATATTTATGAAATGCAGTAATCATTTTGTATTTACTTAATGTTTGAGCTATTTCAAATGTTCCACAACTTGCCATGTTTGATGTTATAATTGGAACTCCTTTCCATTTTTTTTTTGAATGATAGAATTTAAATTCTCTTTGGATTATAACATCTTTTCTTGATGATAATATACTTCTTTTGGGTTTTAATAATATATCGTCAAAATCTAATTTGATATCGTCTTCTATTCTCATTATTGTTTCACAATTAAAATAAAAAAAAGTTATTTTAAATAATTTTGGATTTAATATTTATAAGTAATTGTTGAATAGAATTTACATTTTAAGTTAATGATATTATAAAAATGAATGATATATTATGTAACAAATTATTGTACCAATGATTTTATAAATTAAAATAGATTATTTATTAATTAGTTTTAACATTTAGAGGTGTTTTATTATGAGTTATTTGCGACAACCAATTATTTCTGTTTTAGGACATGTGGATCATGGAAAAACATCATTATTAGATTATATTAGACATTCTAAATTAACTTCTAAAGAATCTGGCGGAATTACACAACATATTGGCGCAACAGAAGTTCCTAAAGAAGATGTGTTAAATATTGTTTCGGGATTTATTCCTAAAGATGCAGTAAAAATACCAGGTTTATTATTTATTGATACTCCAGGACATAAAGCATTTACTTCACTAAGAAAAAGAGGAGGGTCTATATGTGATATAGGAATTTTGATTATTGATATTAATGAAGGATTTAAACCTCAAACTTTAGAGGCATTAGAAATTTTAAAATCTATGAAAACTCCTTTTGTTATTGTTGCAAATAAAATTGATAATGTTCCAGGGTGGAAACCAGATAAAACTAAAAAAATTATTGAAAATATAGAATTTCAAAGAGATGAAGTTAAATATAGAGTTGAAGAAAAGGTTTATGATATTGTTGGAAAGGTCTCAGAATATTCTATAGATTCTGATAGGTTTGATAGAGTAGATGATTTTACAAAAAAAGTTGCAATTGTTCCTATTTCTGCACATACAGGAGAAGGGATAATTGAATTAATTGTAACATTAGTTGGATTAACACAGAAATATATGCAAGATAAATTAACAATTGAGAATGAAAATTTAGCAAAAGGTGTTATCTTAGAAGTTAAAGATTATCCTGGTTTAGGGCAAACTATTGATGTTATATTGCATGATGGAATTATAAAAACAGATGATATTGTCTTAGCTTTAGATGTTGATAGTGTTCAAAAATCTAGATTGAAATCTATATTAAAACCTTCAAAATTAAAAGAGATGAGAGATACCTCTACAAAATTTAAGACTTTAAAAGAAACTCATGCAGCTGCTGGGGTAAAACTTGCTTGTCCAGATTTTAAAGATATAAAGGCAGGAATGCCTATTATTGCTTTGAGAAAAAATGCAACTAAAGATAGTATCAAATTAGCAGTTGATGAATTAGAGGCACAAAAAGCTGAAGTTACATTAACTAATACTCAAGAAGGGGTATTAATAAAAGCAGACACATTAGGTTCACTAGAGGCTTTATCAAATATATTAGCAGAACATAATATTCCTATAAGAAAAGCAAGAATAGGTAAGGTTACAAAGAAAGATATAATTGATGTTTCTTGTGATATTGAGAAAAATCCCAAAAATGCTTTAATTTTAAATTTCAATCAAGATATTTTACCAGATATTGAGATTATGGCAAAAAATTATCATGTTTCAATAATTTCTAATGATATAATTTATAAAATTGTTGAAGATAGTGTTGAGTGGATTGAAAACAAAGAGAAAGAAATTGAAAGAAAAAAGCTAGAATCTTTAGTTTTACCATTTGAGATTAAAATATTAAAGAATTGTATTTTTAGAGGTTCAAATCCTGCAATAGTAGGGGTTGAGGTTTTAGGTGGAACTTTGAGACAAAATGCGTCTTTACTTACAGAGTATGGTAAAAAAGTTGGTAGTGTAAAAACAATTAAAGATAAAGATGAAACATTAAAATCTTTAGAATTTAAGAAAAGTGCTGCAATTTCAGTGGAAGATATGGTTATTGGAAGACATGTCGAAGAGGGTGATTGTTTATATTCCTTTATGGGAGAAGAAAATTTTAGAAATTTAAAAAAACATAAAGATCTTTTATCAAAAGATGAAGTTGAAGTTTTAAAAAAAATTGCATTGGTTATGAGAAAAGGAAATGCTTTTTGGGGTTTATAATTATATATTTTTTGTTTTGAGGAAATATTAATTAATTATTTTATATCATTATAATCCAAAAGTATTTAAAATTTTAATTTTTATTATTTATTTATGAAGAATTTATTATTTAAAAATAATGTAGAAGTAATTTATCTTAATAAAGTAATTTATTCTAAAAAATCAATTAAAAAGGGGATTAAGGTTTATGATCAGTTTATAAATTTTAAAACAAGTGAAAATTCAAATTATTTGAAAATCAAAATAAAATCTTTAGATGAGAAAAAATATACTTCAAAGATTCTAGCAGATGAATTTGTTAATTATCTAATAGCACTAGAATATGAAATTTCTAATGTGAGTAATGTGAATAAAAATAAATAATGTTTAAAATGTTTTTAAAAATTTTAAGTTTTTTAATGTGAAAAGATGAATTATAAAAAAAGTGTTAATAAGAAAGTTTCAAAAGATATTGAAAAGATATTGGAGAATCCTTTAAAAAATATACCTAATATTATAGATACAATAAATATATCTATAAAATATAACATTGCTTTTCATCCTAAATATACTTTTTATTGGGATGAATTAAATGTTATAGAATTTATAAGTTTTTTAGTATTTATAAAAAAAAATATTTTTATTAATATTAAATTAAACAAGTTGGATGTTATATATTTTGGTTCTATTGAAAAAAAAAGATATTTTGAAATTTTAGGAATTGAACATACTTTAAAAGATTCAAAAATTTATTGTGATATTACAAATTCTTATGCTTTTTTGGTTAATATAGGTTTTAACCCTTTAAGTCTTAAAAAACATGAGGATAAAATTTTAATTTTAAATCATATTGAAAAAATTATTGTATTTGCAAAAAATAATTTAGATAAAACAATTTTAGAAGTAGTTAATGAAAATAAATTTATTGAAATAAGAGATAAATGTGGAACTTATATTGGCACTAGAATGGGAAGACCTGAAAAAGCTAAACTTCGTAAAAAATTTAATGATGAAACCTCTGTAAATGTTTTGTTTCCTGTTGGTAAAAAAAATGAAAATAATAAAAATTTAATTAGAATATTAAATGACGAAGAATTTATCGAGGAAAATTTTAGAATTTATTTTTGTGATAAATGTGGATTTGAAACTATTAATACAGTTTGTGAAAATTGTGAGATTAAAACTAGACAATTATTTTTTGAAAAATATACTCAAAAAAATATAGATTTGAATTATATTAGAGATATGTTTGTAAATTTAGAAAAATTGATAAATTTAACAAAAAAATATGTTGATTATGAAGAAGATTTTTTTATTAATTTTAATAATTTAAAAAATTTGATTTTTCAATTGAAAGGTGATAGTGAATTAAATGAAGAAATTGTTGAAAAAGTAAGAGGTTTTACTATATTATTTATAGAAATTTATATTTTAAATTATAATGATATTAAATTAACTCATATTACTCATTTTATTGATAAAATTAAGAAGTTTAATTCATTAGTTTATTATAAAAGAATTCAATTAAATACTAAGTTTTTAAATGATAATTTAAAAAAAATATGTGACTATAAAAAATTATTTATAACTCAAGTAAAGGGCAGTTTAAGGATAGTTAATAAACATAAGACAGTTGAAAATATTTCTAAAGGATTTTATAGAGCTAAGTATGATTTGTCTTTAAGTAAAGATGGTACTATAAGGTATGATATGACTCAAATGGGTATTACTCATTTTAAACCAAAAGAAATAGGTGTTTCTATTGAAAAATTAAAAAAGTTAGGATATGATGTTGATTGTAATGGGAAAAAAATAGTGGATGAAAATCAAGTAATAGAGATTTTTCCTCAGGATGTTATTTTGCCAAATTGTAGTTTGTCAGGAGAGGAATTGGCAGTAGATTTTATTATGAATGTAGGAAACTTTATAGATGATTTGTTGGTTAATGTTTATAAGGAAAAAAGTTTTTATAATTTTAAAAAAGAAGAAGATACAATAGGGCATTTAATTATAGGTATAGCTCCTCATACTTCAGCAGGTATAGTAGGAAGAATTATTGGATATTCTCAAACTCAAGGGTGCTTTGCACACCCTATTTGGCATGCTGCTCAGAGAAGAAATTTAGATGGTGATGAAAATGGGATAATTTTATTAATGGATGGATTGTTAAATTTTTCAAAAGATTATTTACCAAATACACGAGGTAGTACGATGGATACTCCTTTGGTTTTAACTTCTCATTTAAATTTAGATCAGATTGATGATGAGGTTTATGGAATGGATATAGTTGATAGTTATCCTTATGAATTTTATTTGAAAAATAAAAGTTATATTAATCCTAAAGATATAAAAATTAAACAAGTTAATTCAAAATTAAATGTTAAAAGTTTAGATGAAAAATATAGTGGATATAATTTTATGCATGATATTGAAAATATTAATGAAACTGTTTTGTGTTCTGCATATAAGAATATTCCAACTATGAAAGAAAAGTTAGATTATCAATTAAAAATTGCAAAAAAAATACGAGCAGTTGATGAAAATAGAGTTGCAAGTGAGATTATTGATAAACATTTTCTTAAAGATATAAAAGGAAATTTGAGAAAGTTTTCTAATCAAGTATTTAGGTGTACTAATTGTAATACTAAATATAGAAGACCTCCATTATTTGGTTTTTGTAGTAAATGTAATTCTTCTTCTATTAATTTTACGGTTCATGAAGGTTCTATAAAGAAATATATGAAACATTCTTTAGACATTATAGATAAGTATAAAGTTGAACCTTATTTAGTAGAAGTTGTTAATTTGACTAATTTGAGATTGGAAGGAGTTTTTGGTAGAGATGAAAAAAATGATGAAGATAATTTGAAATGATTTTTATTATATAAATATATTTTTAGTTTGTAATAAGTTTTATTAATTAATAATTGTTATTATATTTATGTTCAAAATTGCAAAAGTTGAAAAGTCAAATTTTTATATAGATAAAGCAATGAATTCTATGCAAGAATTTGCAATTAAAGAAAGAAAAAGTATAGAAGATAGATTTTTTAAGAATTTATCAACAAAAAAAAAAGATTCTGATCAAGTTAAATTAGACAAAAGAAAAGATTTAGAACTAGAAAAGATTAGATATTTGAATAAAACTTTGAATATATCTATGAAAAAAGTTATTACTAAATTTCCAAGGTTGAGTAAGATAGATGAGATTTATAAGAGTTTAATTAATACTTCAAAAACTCCTGTAAAAGATATAGAAAATGCTTTAGCTACATTGTTATGGATAACAAATAAAATAGATGAATTTACACAAAATAGTGAGCATAAAATAAAACGAGCTAAAACTCAGCAGACTGTAGGTTTCATAATGAAAAAGTATTTAGGAAAGGTTAATTCTTTATTTAGAAAAAATAAAAAAACTTTTGAACTTTTAGATGATGCTAGAAAATTTATGAATAAGTTACCTCATTTTGAAGATACATATACTGTTGCAATTGCTGGTTTCCCTAATGTTGGAAAATCTACTTTAATGAATAAGTTAACTAATAGTAATGTTGAGATTCAAAACTATCCTTTTACAACAAAAGGATTAATGTTTGGATATATTAGTCAGTTTGATAAAAAAATAATTCAATTAATAGATACACCTGGTTTATTAGGTAGAGATAAGCAAAACCAAATTGAACAAAGAGCACAAATAATTATTTCAAAATTTGCAGATAGTATAATTTTTGTTTTAGATTTTACTCAAACATGTGGTTATTCTATTAAAAATCAAATTAAACTTTTAAAAGAAACAGTGGAATTTCAAAAAAATATTTCTATATATATTAGTAAAAAAGATATTTTTGATGAAGAAACTAATGAATTAATAGATGAATATAAGAATGTTTTAAAAAAATGTAATGTATTTGAAAATTTTGAAGAATTAAAAAAACATATTTTAGATGAAAAAACTAAAAGTAAGAACTTTAACAAGAAAGATATTAATGTTATACGATAGATATTTTTATTAAAATTCAAATAATTTTTTGTTAATTTAATTAATTTTAGTTTCTTTATATATACTTTATAATTAAAAAATGCTAAAATTAATGAAAGATAAAACAAGAATTAATATCATTATTGAAATTTATTTAAATGATATTTTTAACAAAAGAGATATAAATAAATCTGCTCTTATATGCTTTCTTCTATGTAAATTTTTAATCTTAGAATAAAGTAACAAAACCCTAAACTCCGAGTACATAGCCCCAAGTTCTAAAAAGCACCCGGCGCGAGTTGAACGCGCGACCTGCGGTTTACAAGACCGCCGCTCTACCACTGAGCTACGGATGCATTAATATTATATGAATTTAATTTGCTTTAAAAAGATTGTGTTTTTTTTTGATTGATTTATTTTATTGTAAGTTTGCGTGGTTAAAGTAAAATATATTTTAGATTAATTTTAATGATATATTGAAAAAGTAATTTAAGACAAAATATATAAATGATTTAGATTTTATTTTTGTATGACTAAATTGATTATATTGATTCCTTGTTTTAATGAAGAAAAAACATTGCCTTTGGTTTTAGCTCAGATACCAAAAAAAATATCTGGCATATCAAAAATAGAAATATTAGTAATTAATGATGGTTCTACAGATAGAACTGCTTATGTGGCTCGATCAAATGGATGTTTAGTTGTGAATAATTTAAAAAATATAGGTTTAGCAAAAACTTTTAAAAAAGGCATAGAACATGCACTTAGTTTGAATGCAGATATATTAGTAAATATAGATGCAGATAATCAATATAAAGCTAAGGATATTCCACGGTTAATTCAACCTGTTGTGAAAAAACAAGCAGATATTGTTATAGGAAATAGAAACATAAAAAAGATAAAACATTTTTCGTTAACTAAAAAAATATTTCAATTTATAGGTAGTTGGACGGTAAGATTTCTTTCAAAAACAAATGTTTCTGATACAGTATCAGGCTTTAGAGCATATTCTAAAGAAGCATTGTTAAACTTAAATATTACTAGTAAGTTTTCATATGTACTAGACACAATTATACAAGCAAATCAAAAAGGATTAAAGATAAAAAATATACAAATAGAGATAAATTCTCCAACAAGAAAATCAAGATTATCTAAGGGGATATTTGACCATGTTAAAAAGAGTACAGCTGATTTATTAAGAGTATATATAACTTATGAACCATTAAAATTTTTTATTTATTTATCCTTAATTCCTTTTTTAATATCTTTAATATTAATTTTAAGATATTTATTTTTATTCTTAAACTCTTCGGGAGAAGGACATATACAATCCTTAATAGCTGCTACGATTTTATTTATAGTTTTTATACATTTTTTTAGTTTGGGAATTATTGCAGAATTAAATTCTAAAAATAGACAACTAATAGAAGATCAGATTCAGATTACAAAGAAAATTAAATATAAACAATATGAAAATGAATAAGAAAATTCTTTTTGTTACAAGAAAATATCCACCACAAATAGGTGGAATGCAACAATATTCTTATGATTTTTATACAACCATGTGTACTAAGTCAGAAATTAAATTGCTTAAAGGTAATACAATTAGTATATTCCCAAAGTTTATGTTTTTTTTTATATTAAATAAAAATAAATATCAATATATACATTTTGCAGATAGTTCTCTTGCTCTTTTAACATACTTTATTAAGCTATTTAATCCAAGTGTGAAAACATCGGTTACTGCACATGGTTTAGATATAGTTTACAAAAATAAGTTTTATCAAAAAATACTTAAATTTTCATTGAAATATACTGATAAAATAATATGTGTTAGTAATTATACATTTAATGAATGTTGCAAGTTGCAAGTAAGTAAAGAAAAATGTTATATAATTCATAATGGAATTACTAATCAACAAATTCAAGATTTAAAAGAGTTAGAATTGTCTAATAAATTTAAAGAACCAAATGAAGAATTAATTTTAATTTCAATTGGAAGGCAAGTGGAGAGGAAAGGAACAAGATGGTTTGTGGATAATGTAATGCCTAAATTAGATAAAAAAATAAAATATATAATTATTGGTGATGGTCCAGAGATTTCTAATATAGAAAATAGTATTAAAAAAAATAAACTTCAACAGCAAATTAAATTATTTAAAAAAGTTTCTAATAAACAAAGAGATCAATTGTGTAAAAAAGCAGATTTGTTTATAATGCCAAATATAAAAATTCCAAACAATCCAGAAGGATTTGGATTAGTTATTTTAGAGGCTAACATGAAAAATTTGATTCCTATTGGTACAAGTATAGATGGGATTACAGATGCAATTAAAGAGAACAAAAATGGTCATTTATGTCGTGAAAAAAGTATTGAAGATTTTAAAAATCACATAAATTTTTATAATAATAATTTAAAAGTACTAAAGACCAATCAAATTAATTTTAAAAAATATGCAATAGAAAACTATAGTTGGGAAGATTTAGCTAATCAATATATAAAAAAAATTTTTAACAAATGAAAAATACTACATTAAAAAACATACTTGGATTATTACTTATATATATATTTTTTTTAACTTATTTAAATTCAAGTTCTGGAACATGGGGAGACGATTCAGATGGGTATTTTTTAGGTTCTTATTATTTAAATAATGGAAAGATATCACCTATTGATTCAGATTTAATAACACATTTTAAAGATAAAGGTTATAATCGAGAGGAACTTAAATTTTTAATTCCAAATAGGTATTCATTAAATGTAGATTATTCATTGAACTATAGATACCCTCCAGGGATTTCATACTACATTACGTTTTTTACAACTATTTATCCAGATTCATTAGGATATAATTTTTTTGTGGGTATAATATCAATAGTAAATTTGATTTTATTTTATGCACTTTTATGTATATTGTTTGCATCAAATAAAAATAATATAGTAATAGCTTTTATTACAACATTTGCATTAGGGATGACATCTTTATATCTGCAATATAGCATGGCTCAGCCGATGAGGGAATTGCCAATTATGTTGTTAAATTCAATTATTTTAATATTATATTTTAAATTTTGGAAATATGGTAAAACAGCATATTTATTATTTGCATTATTTGTTGCAGCAATTAGTTTATATGTGCGACACACGAATATTTTTATATTTATTATATTTATACCTTTAATTAAAAATGTTTATTTTAATAATCAGTTTGACAAAAAAAAAATAAAAGAGTATTTTCTTTATATAACATTATTAGGGTTGATTTTAATGCCTTTATTAATATTTAATTTTCAAAACACATCAAACTTGTTTAAACCACAATCATATGATGATCATATAAATGCAATTCAAATAAAAAATATATATGATAATGGTGGGAAGTATAGACCAGGTGAAGGAGGATTGTTTTTATATTCTAATTATATTGTTAGTATTAAATCTTTATTATTTATTGCTTTGGGTATTGTGTTTTTATATAAGCAAAAATATTTATATATAATATTGTATCCAATACTTACTTTGTTATTATTTTCTATGTGGCCAAATCCTTATCCAAGATATATACTCCCAGTAATACCTTTTATTTATTTATTAATAGCATCAAGTGTTGTATATGTTTTAGATGCTAAGTATATTAAAACTAGTATTAAAACTTTATTTGCAATTTTTTTTTTGGTATTGTTATTGCCAAACACATTGATTGCTTTTAATGAAAATTTTTTAAGTGGTAAAAATTATCATAAGTCTTTATCAGTGCAGGATTATGAAAACATAACATCACTAAGAAAATATCAAGGTATTGTGTTGTTAGATAGTTCATTATATAATCAACAAGGGTTTTTACAATTTGTTAATAAAAATCAAATAATTATAAAACAACCTATTAAAAATATAACAATAATACATTTAAAGGAAATAAATTCAAATATTTATTTGTTGACTGATAAAAAAAAAGATAAAAATATCTTGGAGCAATTGTTAGTCAAAAAGCGTATTTATTATTTATATGAGGTTAATTAGAAATGATATTGATTTAGAATTTAATAATGTATTAACATTTAGTAGGAGATTGTTTTTTGTCAAGAATAGTTTTATTTGTAAATGTTTTGTTAAAAATTTAAATATATTATATTGTATGTTTGAGAAACTATTTTTGAGATATAACACCATATATATATCCTATGATGTAAGGAATGAATATAATACTTAGAGAGATATAATCTATGAAGTTTAATTTTTTATTAAAGGGATTAATTTGTTTTTTTTTAGGGTAATTTCCCCGAGAAAAACCACCATAAAATGCTCTTTTGAAAATCCATTTATATGTTAAACGTTCTTTATCTATTTGATGAAAAATTTTCGCATTACTTGTGTAAAAAATATTTAGTTTTTTATTGATAGCATTTAAACAAAATAAAGTATCTTCACTTCCCACTAATTTTTTTTTGTTTCTTCCAACTTTTTCATTAAAAGATAATTCAAAGGATTTAATAGTATCAATATTTACGCCCATATTGCATCCTATTAGCTTGTTAATTTTGCAAGTTTGATTTCCTAAATCTAACAAAGAATAAAATTCATTAATAAATTTAGATTTGTTAATAAATAATTTATTGCTTTTCCAAATTGGTAAAATTTTACCACCAACAATTGTACAATTGTATTTTTTTAATGTTTTAACTAGCTCAAATGCCCAATTAGAATCTGCAATACAGTCAGGATCAGTAAATAATAGAAATCCTTCATTAACATCATTGAGTAATAAATTTTTTACTATTGAGAGTCTACAAGGAGGAATTTGTTTATAAAAAATTTTAATGCTATTTTTGGAATTAATTTGACAGTATTGTTTAATTTTTTGAGAATAAGTTTGATCATATAAGATAATATTGATTATAACATTTTTTTGTATAATTAAAGAGTTTAAACATGATATTAATAATTCATCTTTTTCATCATGTCTTGTTAAACCAATGTTTACTGTATCCATATATTAATAAAAATAAAAATAATATATTTATAAAGTTGTCTTTTTAATAAAAATATTTTATAGATTGATATTAAAATGATAATGTAAAAACATTTAGATAAAAGTATATATAATTTGATTTAAGTGTTTTTTTTATTGTATGAATTTGAATGTTTAGGAACTTTTCATTTTAGTATGATTTGAATTATTTAAATAAAATAATGCTCTATTATTTGTAATTAGGCTCTTTTAATTATATTTTTATTAAATATAGATAAGATAGATAATATTAAATATTTTATAGGAATACGTTTATATTGGTAAATATATAATTTTAGGCATTTGTTGCCTTTTTGTATGTTT
Organism: Nanobdellota archaeon; assembly: GCA_048625195.1. GTDB lineage: Archaea > Nanobdellota > Nanobdellia > Woesearchaeales > UBA583 > UBA583. The sequence goes on from JBMCRE010000011.1 coordinate 12,910, forward strand.
TCTAATCTATAATAATTTCTAATTTTTAGCTTTAACTCTAATCGAGAATATTTTTGTTTTAATTTTTCAAAGTAGGCATCTTCTAGTTTAAAATCAATTTTTTTATTAAAAATTTTTTTTAAAATGTAATAGTTTCTTGCATGGATTTCTTCGATTTTTTGTTCAAAACTTTTTTGCATACTTATACCATTATGATTATAAGTATAATCAACTAGAATTTTAGAGATGTTTTTGAATTTTTTATTGTGATACATTAAATTTAGATAAAAATAATAATCAATTGCACTTCTTATATTTGGTTTATAGAAGTATTTTTTTTCGTTTCTAAACATTACTGTGGAATGAGCCAGTAGGCTTTTTGTAAATAATAAATAGAGTTTAATTAAAAATGAAGGCAAGTTTATTCTGTGAGTTTTGTATAAAAGATTTCTATTTAAATCTACTTTATTGATGCTACTGCCAACTAAAAATATTTTTTTATATTTTTCAAGGTAATTATATTCTTCTTCTAGTCTGTTTTTATGCGAATAATCATCAGAATCTTGAATTGCAATATATTTGCCTTTTGCGGTTTTTAGCCCTTTATTTAATGTGGATCCAACTCCTAAGTTTTGTTTGCTGTAAATTGGAATGATTCTACTGTCTAGATTAGCATATTTTTTAATTATTGTTTTTGAGTTGTCATTGCTTGCATCGTCTATTAGTATTAGTTCAAAATTTTTGAAAGATTGTTGTAGTATGGATTTAATAGATTCTTCTAAAGTTCTTTGTGAATTATAAATAGGCATTATAACTGTGATAAGAGGCAATTTTATATTCATTTAAATATTAATTATAATATTGTTTTTATAAATGTTGTTTTTGTTGATATCAATGATTGTTTCATTATACAATTAGACTTTTGTTGATAATAGATATTTTTAAAGAATATATTTTTGTAATAATTATTTTGTTGATGTTTTGTTATATATTTAAGAGATAATTATATAAAATACTTCTGTTTTATATTATTTAATGAAATTAATAAATAAAGAAGAAATAAAACAAATGTATCTAAATGAAAAAAAACTAATATTTTTTTTGATATTATTTTGTTTAATGGTTTTATTTATATTAGTGATATTTTCTATTCATAATTTTATTGATTCTTTTAAAATTACCTATGGAACTTTTTACTTTTTATTTCTACCGGGCTATTTAATAACATTATTTTTTTTTGAATATCAAAAATTAGATTTAATTGAAAAATTAGGTTTATCAATTAGTTTGTCTTTGGCAATAACACCTTTGCTGACATTTGTTATAATATTATTTTTTCAAGTTAAAATTAATATTATAAGTTTGACATTAATAAATTTAATTGTTATTATAATATTAATATCGATCAAGTTATTTGAGAATAAAATAAGAAATTTAAAATTATTATTTAAATCAAATTATTGATGAGATATATTATTGATGAAATGATTAAAGTAGGTATAAGTGTTTTATTTGACATTATTACATTATTACTAATACAATTACTACTATAAAGTGTCAAAAAACATTATTAATAAACGATATAAAAATAAAATTATGGTAAGGAGAATAAAAAATAAAATTGGAATGTCTCCAGTTATAGGAACTGGTTTGTTGTTGGTTGTAGCTATCGTTGCAGTTGTTAGTTTTCAAGGTTGGTATGGCACATATTTTTCTGATTTAGAAACTAAAATAGAAGTTCAAAGTAAAACAGCTAGTACAGGTGCTCTTCAAATTGAAACAATCGTAGGTGATCAATTATATATAATTAATCCTCAAACAGAAAATATGACAATAAACTCAATTAAGGTTGGTGGAAATATTTGTAATCTTTTAGATAATAATTTAAAAAGTGGAATGAATACCTTAGATGTTAGCTCTTGTATAAATACAATTAGTGATGGTTCTGCAAGTGACATTGTTGTTTCAACAAATAATGGAATTTTAAGTAAAAAAATAATTGTAAATTCAGGTTATTAAAGACATGTTAAAATTAGATTTTAAATTTCAAAATATATTGTTTATTTTATTATTAGTACAATTTATACTGATTACAATATATTATATTAAATTTTTTGTTCAATTTGAAATAATTATATTGTTATTAATTATATTATTAATTATATTCACATTGTGTTTTATATTCAAAGGAAATAAAAATGAATTTGACTATAAATTAAATAATAAATATAATAAGTCAATTTATTTTTTGATACCTATTTTTATTCTTATAGTTGTAAGAATAATACCTTTAATAACATCTGGAACACCTTTGGGGTATGACTCAGGTTTATATAAACATTTGTTTGATCAGAATCAATTGGAATTAATTAATGGTAGTTTTGATACAAAGAATTGGCTAGGTTCAATGTATTTACCTGGGACAACAATATTATCTACAATACTTTTGAATTTAGGATATAGTAGTACATTTATAGTAACTTATTTTTTGATTTTACTTGATATAATAGTTTTAATTAATTTATATATTTTATGTAAATATTATTTTACAAAGGAAGTAGCTTTAATTGCAACATATTTATATAGTGTATCTACAGTATCTTTTTATGTGTTTTCATATGTTTATTATAAAAATATTTTAGGAATATCAATGTTATTAATAATAATTTATTTATTTGAAAAAAAAAAGTATTTTCTAGCAACACTCATGGGAGGTTTATTGGGGGGGATACATCGTCCAAGTTTTGCAATATTTTCAATAACTTTTTTTTTAAATTGGCTAGATAAAAAAGAAATAAAACTTTTTATATCAGGTATTGCAATTATAATTATTTCGATTCTATTTTATTTAAATAATGTATATGATTTATTTGCTTCTATTTTAATAGAAACAACAATGAGTGTAAATAGGAATATTAGTTCAGGAACATTTATGGATTTGAGATTATTTTTATATGAGTCTTTAATACTTGTTATGTTTTTTATAATTGGTTTGTTTTATATTATAAAAAAGAGAAAATATAATTATTTGTTTATATGGTTAGTATTAAATATATTTCTTATAACATTTAAGATTTTTTTTTATAATAGGATAATTATTTTTTTAAATGTTGTAATAATTATATATTCGGCAGTAGGTATTTCAATATTATTGAAAAATTTAAAACACTATCAACAAACTATGTTAATAATATTGATAGTTATATCAACAAGTGGAGTCATCATTAGTGAATCAACAAATAATATTTCGCTTATTTCTAAATATGAGTATGAGACAATTAAATTAATATCAACATATACACCAGAAGATTCGAAAATTTTTTATAATAATAAATATTATAGTGCATGGGTAATTGGTTGGAGCAATAGAACAACTATTAGTCACGGAGTTTTTATTAATAACAATTATACACAGACACAGTGGAATAATTTTTTTAATGGAAATTTATCTATAATTGCACAAGAAACAGGTAATAAATATTTTTTTATTGGTAGATTTGGTACAATCAATAAATACAATTATGATTTTTATACAAGTCAATACCCAATTAATTGTTTTAGTGAGGTTTATACAAATGAAGATTCAACTTTAATTAAATATAATAATAATTGTAAATATAATATTAATTAGATATGAACTTTAAGTTCTTTTTATTTGATTTTAAAAATAAATAATAGTTATGTTTTGAGGAGAGTTGTTTTATTGTGTTTATTATGTCTTAGCACATATTTAAATTTTTCATATTAAGTTTACCACTTCAGAATAACGATAATAAAAAGATTTATATATAAGTGTTATTTTATTATTATTAATTGAATTAATATAGTATTAATATAAAAGTAATAAGAAGAATAAAATGGGAAAAGAGTTAGTAGTTTTAAGAAGATTAGAGTTGGCATTATTTGAAACAAGTTCTGCTAGTGAAAAAAATAAAGTATATGCATTATTGTCACAATATGGAAGGAAAATATTTGAAGAAAAATTAGATATGAAGAGTTTTTATAGTAATTTAGATAGTAAAACTTTGAGTGTAATTGAAAATCAAAATTTAGAGATTAATCCAGAAGATGTCAGTAATGGGAGAGATTTGGCATCATTTTTGAATCAGAAATTATCCTTACCCCAAAAAGGACAGAGATCTTATGGAAGAAAGATGAGAAAGCTTAAAGAGCAAGAATATAACATAATTAGACAGTATTTTAAAAATGAATGAAAAAATAGTAAGTCAATACTTGGGAGATATGAAATTAGAACGTAAATATGTTTTAGAAGAAGATGTTATAAAAGCAGCAGGAGATATTGCGCTAAAGAAAATTGGTGAAGAAGGTAATGTTGTATATGTAGATCTTGATAAAATAGAGCGAGAATCGGAAAATTCTCAGAATAAAAGTCAGTATGCTTTTCAGGATTTTTTAAAATATTTAAATAAAGAAGGTGTTTATGATTATGAAAATAAATTAATACATTTAAAAAGTGGAGGTAAGTTAAGTTGGTTAGATCCATATAAATCAATAATTGAAGATCAAAATGCGGATATACAGGTTAAACATATTACAAGGTCACCAGGTACCACTTCAAGATTAAAAAGAGTGGGAAAGATTCCAGAGTTTCCTCAAGTATTGATTTTTGGAACTGATATTTTAGAACAAGGGTTAAAAGATGTAGTGTACAATGGAACAAATCCAAATAATATAACTTTAGATCAATTGTTAGAGAGTGGATTTGAGTATGATAAAAAAGGTAATCCAATAAATATTTTGGAAGAAAATTTGTTTAACTTTCAGTATCTTAGACTGAATAATAATGATGATTTAGTGTATAGATTGGTTTTTCCTTTAGTAGAAAATTCAAGAGGTAATAGAAGTAGAATAGATGAATCAAGAGATCCTGAGTTGTTAAAGATGAATCCAAATGTATGGGACAATGTTATTCCTAATTTTAGACCTAAAAATTTAAGACAAAAATTGGCATTTAAAAGTTTAAGCTTAACAGATATTAAAGTTCATCTGCTTTCAGGTGGTTCAGGAGGGGGAAAAACTATTTTACCTATTGCAGGAGCATTTTTGCATTTGTTAGGAACTGAAAAAAAAAGGCAGAATAAAGAGTTAAAAGAAGGTATTACATTGTTTAAGTCTACTACAAAAATTGGTAATGATGATGAAGGGTTTTTGCCTGGTACGACATTTGAAAAAAATTGGCCGTTTATGAAATCTTATAAAAAAGCGTATGACTTATTAGGATTAAATGAATTTACAGATTTTGATAATTTATTGTTAGATCCAAAAGAGAGGAAAACAGATGCTTTTTCAAAAGGTTCAGGATTATATTTTCCAGCAAACCAGGCAGTGATTAGAACTCCTAACTTGATGTATGAGAGGGGAGAGACTTATGAAAATGAAATAGTTATGGTTGATGAGGCGCAAAATTATACTCCATATCAGATGAAACAATTAATTGAAAGAATAGGAGAAAATAGTCTTTTATATATAATTGGAGATTATGATCAAGTTGATCACCCTAAATTAAGTCCAGAATTTAATGGCTTAGTTTATGCAGCAAATGTTTTAGTACCAAATCATCCTAGATTAGCTATGATGAATTTTGACCAAAATTATAGATCACAAAGTGCAGAAATAATGAGAGCACATAAAGCTCCAAGAGATTATTAAATTAAATTTTATTTTATTTTTTTGAATAATTGTGGGTTTTTGTTTTCAAAATAGAGTATAAGATTTTTATATATTTTAGAATCTCCCTTTTTTAAATAAAAATATCCTCCAATCGATGATATTAACGCACCAATTGAATCTAATATTAAATCATACATTGTATCTGTAACTCCTGTTCCAATATGTGTTTTTTGCATGTTAAGATTAAAAATTGTATCTATTGTAAATTCAAATATTTCCCATGTTGTACCAATTGCAAGTGCAAAACAAAATGATAAAAATACAATTAATCCACTACTTGCTTTAATTTTATGACTTTTAACTAATATATACATTAAAATAAAACCTATTATTCCTAATGCAAAACCAGAACTTAAATGTAATATAGAGTCCCACCACCAATATTTAGTGTAAAAGTTTTGCACTTCTCCTAAATATATTCCAGCATAAATAAATATAACTATAAAAAAATTAAATTCAGGAGGAATAAATATTTTGTATTTTTTTTGAAAAAAAATAGGAAAAAATGTAATAAATAAAGCAATAAGCGTTACAAAAAATAATGTCCATCTTTTATTGTAAAATTCAAAAAAAAGTGCTAGAATTAAAATTATTCTTATAAACCAAGTGAAATAAAAATAAATTCGATATACTTTTTTTTGTGGTTCTTCTTTTTTCATTTGTATTTATTTATTTTAACTTTATTTTAATTTATAAATGTATATCTAAATAATAAAAAATTTATAACTTATATTTTTTTTATTTAAAACAAGTATTACAAAAATTTAAATAAGTAAGTTAATAATATTTAATTATGCACGAACATAGTATAGCTAGTAAAATAATTAAGGATGCAAATTCTTATGGTCAAATAGAGTCAATAATAATTGAAGTAGGAGATTTAGCTCATTTACCTGCTGATGAGATGAAGAATATTTTAAAAGAAAAAAAACCAAATTGGAATATTGAAGTGATTCCTAAAAAAGCTTTGATTAGATGTATTTGTGGTTATGAAGGAGAACCTAAAATAGTTCAACAGATGCATGACCATAATATTTATGAGTGTCCTAAATGCTCTCAACCATTACCTAAAATATTGGAAGGAGAAGATATCATAATAAAAGAAGTAGAGGTTAAAAAATAACAAATGTGTCTTGCAATTCCTGGGAAGATTTTGAAAATTAATTCACAAAATGCTGTTGTTGATTATGGTGGAATTAAAAAAGATATAAATATTTCTTTTGTGAATTGTAATATAGGAGATTATGTTTTAGTACATAGTGGTTTTGCAATTGAAGTAATAGATAAGGATAGAGCAGAAGATTTTTTAAAAATGGTTTTAGAAAATGATTGATTACTTGGAGAATATAAAAGATCTTTGTTTAGATATTAATAAAAGTATAAAAATTATGGAGGTTTGTGGAGGACATACTAATACTATTATGAAGTATAATATTAGAGATGTTTTGCCTTCTAATATAAAATTGATAAGTGGTCCAGGTTGTCCTGTGTGTGTTACTTGTCAAGAAGACATAGATTCTATTATTGCTCTTGCTTTAGCAGGGATTAAAATTGCAATTTATGGTGATATGTTATATGTTAGAGGTTCAGTTATATCATTAAAAGATACAATAGAAAAAGGAGCAAATATTAAAATAATTTATAGTACAAATGAATTAACTGATTTAGATAAAGATAGAGTTTTTTTGGGGATTGGTTTTGAGACAACTATTCCTATGACAGCTTATTTATTATCAAAAGGTTTTTGTGTTTTTTCTTCTCATAAGTTAATGTTACCTGCAATGAAATTAATTGTAGAAAAAAATGAAATAGATGGATATATTTTACCTGGTCATGTATCTTGTATTACAGGTAGTGAAATTTTTGAGAAACTTGAAATAGCACAAGTTGTTAGTGGTTTTGAAAAGGATGAAATATTAAGAGGGATATATAAATTAGTTAATTTAATTAAGGAAAATAAAAAAGAGTTGATTAATGATTATGATTTAGTTGTATCAAAAAAAGGTAATTTAATTGCAAAGAAAAGTATTGATAAATATTTTAAAGTTTCTGATTCTAATTGGAGAGGTTTAGGAGTTATTAAAAATTCAGGATTAGAACCAAAAGATGATAATTTAAATGCTAAAATTAAATATGCATATTTATTAAAGGATATTAAAAGTTTTGAGAATAAAAATTGTATTTGTGGTGAAGTAATTAGAGGGGATAGAGAACCTTATGAATGTAAGTTGTTTGGTATTTCTTGTATTCCTAAAAATCCAATAGGAGCTTGTATGGTATCTAATGAAGGAGCGTGTAATATTGCTTATAAATATAAAAATTTAAAATAATTGTTAATTTAATATAAATAAAAAATATATATAATATAGATTAAAATAAAAAAATGGTAAAAAATAGAATTTCAATAGAGCAAGGAAGTGGTGGTGAAGAAATGAGTAAATTAATTAAAGAATTTTCTTCAAATTTTTATAGAGGAAATTGGAAGTATTTTGATGATGATGGTGCAATTTTTAGTGATAATTGTTTTGAGAAAAAAATTTGTTTTACTACTGATTCTTATGTGGTAGATCCAATAGAGTTTAGAGGAGGTAATATTGGAGATTTGGCTATTTGTGGTACTATTAATGATTTGTTAGTTATGGGAGCAGATCCTATTGGAATATCTTTATCTTTTATTATTGAAGAAGGTTTGTCTCGAGAAGTTTTTGATAGAATAGTTAAAACAATTGAGAGTTTATCTTTGAAGTTAAAAATACCTATAGTTACTGGTGATACTAAAGTTGTTGAAAAGGGTGGAGTAGATAAGATAATAATAAATACTTCAGGAGTTGGATTAGTTGATAGAGTAATTGATAGTGAATTAGAAGTAGGTGATAAAATAATTGTTTCAGGAGGAATAGGAGAACATGGTATTGCTTTGTTATCTGATAGGTTTGATTTTGAAACTTCAATAAATACAGATTCTAAAGCTTTAATTGATGAGATGAGAGATGTTAAATCTTTAATAAAGTTTGCAAAAGATTCTACAAGAGGAGGTATTGCTGGCGTTTTAAATGAAATTGCTAATAAAAAAGAAGTTAATTTAGAGATTGTTAATAAAGATATTCCTATTAAAAATGAAGTTAAAAGTGCGTGTAAGTTATTTGGTTTTGATCCATTAAGTATTGCTTGTGAAGGAAGAGTTGTTTTGATTTGTTCTAAGAAAAATAGTGAAGATGTACTTTTGAAATTGAAAAAATATAATAAAGATGCAAGTATTATTGGTGAGGTTATTGAAAAAAATAAAGATTTGAGTAGTGGTTTGGTTTTGTTGGAAACTCAATATGGTAAAAGAATTGTTGAAGTTCCTAAAGGAAAAATAGTTCCAAGAATTTGTTAGTTGTTTTATTTTTTTGCAAGAATAAAAAAATGATGGTAACTATTTAGTATAGGTCTTACTTCTTTTAATATTTTAAAATATTTTTTAAAAGTAGATTTAATTTTTCTTTTGGAATATTTTTTTTCCCCCATTTCCCAATAATGTTCTTTTTTGTTTTTTGATTTCATAAAAAAGTGTGGTATTCTAAAAAACAAACTTATAAAAGGAGTTTTAAATAATGTATTTATTAATGGGAATTTTAAAATTATTTCAAAGTTTGCTCCATGATAGGGTATTGAAATAATAACATATTTTTTTGAAACTCTATGTAATTCTTTTAAGGTCATATTGATATCTTGCCATGGTATATGTTCAAGAATTTCACAAGCTAATATAACATCATAAGAATCATTTTTAAAGGGTAAATTCCAAATGTTGGCAACATAGTCAGGTTTTAGTGTTTTATCAAAATCACATGTGTCTACTTTTATTTTATTTTGTTTTAAGTAATTGCTAGTTGTTTTGTTTCCAATTCCAACTTCAAGAACATTTTTTGGTTTCAATTGTTTAACTTCATTTATTTGATAGAAGTAAGAAATCCATCTTTTTAGGTCATCGTAGTTTTCAAAGTAATGTTTATTTGGAACTTGTATTTTATATTTTTTTTGCATAATATTTATTAAAATTTTGTTTTATATATAAAATTATTGAGAGTTTACATATAACTCACTATAGTTGATTTGCTAAATATAATTAAAGGTATTTGTATGCAAAAATTTGTTGGAACTTAAATGGGTGTCAATTAAAAGAGAGATATAAATTAATGAAGTGATAAACAATATAATACATAATGTGATTTTATAGTCAAAAGATTTAATAATATTATTAGATTAATATATTCAAAATGAAAATGAGATTTGATAGAATATTTGTTATTGGATTTCCTAAGTCAGGTACTACTACGATAAATACAGCGTTAGAATCATCAGGTTTTATTGGAGCACATTGGTATGTAGAAGAAGGCTTTGTTGGAGATTTGATGTATAGAGGATTTATTAAACATGATGATCCTTGGTATTATTTGCAAAATTATTCTGCAATTACACAGGCTGATGTTTGTTTGTCTAATAAAAATATGAATTATTGGCCAAATTTAGATTTTTCTATTATTAAGAAAATACAAACTAAATATCCAAGATGTTTGTTTTTATTAAATTATCGTAATCCAATTCTTATTAGCAATAGTATAAAAAATTGGAATGATTTACAAAAAAGACTAATTGTATCGAAAATACCTGGTTTGCCTAAAGGTAATGGGATAGATAATGATTTGACAAATTGGATTCAAATGCATTTTGAAAATGTTAGAGAACATTTTAAAGATAATGAAAATTTTCTTGAACTTGATATAAGTAAAGATAATGCACCTTTTATTTTGGGAGAAAAAATAGGAGTGAAGATAAATAATTGGGGGGTTAGAAATAAAAATTATTTATATAAGTGTTTATACAAAAAATTTAAAGGTTATTTGAAAAGTATTTTTAATTAATATGAAGTTATTAGATATTGTTAAAGGTTATGAATAAGTTTATATTCTTACATTTATTTTTTTATAAAAATGAAAAAGATGAGTAAATTATAATTATATTTTTTTTCTAATTATAGGAGTGATTATAGAGGCCAAGGGAGATACAGAGAAGAATTAATAAATTATATGAATCAAAAAGGTATTAGTTAGGCATTATGGAATTTTGATAATATTTAGTCCCTTAGACTTCTTGCTGATAAAAATTATAATCCTACTGAGGCCGAAGAGTATTTTAGAGAGATTGAGAGAGTGATTTTATATTTTTTTTGCATAATATTTATAGTTTCTTTTAATTTTGATTATTTTTATTTTTCCAAAGATAATATGCTATTTGTCCTAAACTTATTGAACCATCGCCAGATGGAATATTCTTGTTTAAAAGAATATTGTGTTTTTGCATTATTGATGTTATGATTGTATTGTATGCTGTTCCACCACTAAAAGTTGTAGGAATATTTTTTAAATTATTTTCTTTTTTATATCTTTTAACAATTTCAATTAAACCTTCTGCTATATATAGTTGAACGAAGTTTGCTAAATTTTCTTTTTTAATGTTATTTTTATTTTCGATTATGAATTTAAATAAAGGAGTTGTTTTTAGGATGTAGGTATTATTTTTATCTTTTGTTATTATTGGTTGTATAAATAATTTATTATTATTAGATGAATTTGATTCTAAAATCATAGCACATCTTCCTTCATAATAATTTTTACTTGCAAGTTTTAATAAGACTGATGCGGAATCTAAAATTCTTCCAGTTGAAGAAGATTTTATAGTATTGTAATTTAATTTATTTAATTGGTAAAGAGTTTTTATTTTGTTTTTATTATAATTTTTTAAAATTTTATTTATTTCATTTAAAGATAAAAATTTGGATAAAATTGATATTAAAAATCTAATAGGTTCTTTATTTGCAATATCTCCCCCTATTAAGTTGTGATATTCTAAATGTCCAATTCTTTTGTCGTTATGAAATATTTCTCCACCCCATATAGTATTATCTTTACCTAATCCTAATCCATCGCATACAATTGCAATAAAGTCTTTTAAATTATGTTCTAATCCACAAGAAAATGCATGTGCGATATGATGTTGAATGTGGATTATTTTTATTTTTTGATTATTTTTTGCAAGTGTTCTTGCGAATTTATTTATATTAAATTGATTATTGTAATCAGTTAAAATTATTTTAGAATTTGTTTGTGTTAATTTCACAAAATTATAATATGTTTTTTGAAAGTTTAGATAGTTTTCATAATTATATGTATTTCCTATATGTTGTGAGAGTATTAGTGAATTATTTTTTTTTATGCAAATAGTATTTTTTAATTCGCTTCCAAATCCAATTATATCTTGATTATTATTAGTTTTATAATTAGAAGGTATTGGAATTTCTTTAGGAACAAAACCTCTACTTCTTCTAATTATTAATGGATAATTATTGATTACTTTTATTATAGAATCATCAAGAAAATTACTAATTTCTCTATTATAATCCAATATGTAATTTGTAAATTGTTGATTTTTTTTTGTTGTTATTGGATTTGATGGTAAATTAGAAGATGTTAAAATAATTGGTTCATCTATATATTCAAATAAAAGATATTGAATTGGATTAGATGGTAACATAAATCCTAAAGATGATAATTCACTTATATGATTTAATTGATTTTTTTGTTTTTTTTTTAATAAGACTATTGGTTTAATATTTGATGTTAATATCTTTTTTTCTGTTTTATTAATAATTACATATTGTTTTATCATACTTATATTTTTTGCAAGGATTGCGTATGGTTTATGGTATCTTTTTGTTAATTCTTTTAATTTTTCAATATTTTTTTTATTTGTTAGAGTTGCTAGATGAAATCCTCCAATTCCTTTTATTGCAATTATTTCATTTTGTTTTAGTAATTTTGCAGTTTCTTTTATAGGATTGTTTGTATTTATTTTTTTATTATTTTTATATAAAGTTAGTTGAGGTCCACAATTATTACATGCAATTGTTTGTGCGTGGTATCTTCTAGTTGTTGGATTTGTATATTCATTATAACAATAAGTGCATAGTTCAAATTTGTTAAATGTAGTTTTATCTCTATCATAAGGAAGAGATTTTATTGTTGAATATCTAGGACCACAATTTATACAACTTATAAAAGGGTATTTATATCTATAATCTTTTTTATCAAAAAGTTCTTTTAAACAATCTTTACAAAGATCTAAATCAGAAGGTATTTGAACATAACTTTTTTTATTTTGACTATTTATTATTTGGAAATTATTATATGTTTTGTTTGTTTTAATTTTTTTTATTTGAATTAATTCTATTTTTGATAATTTAGGTGGATTTAATAAAATTTTTTCTTTGAAATTTTTATTGTTAGATAGAATAGTAACTCCTGTGTTTGTATTTTGAATATATCCTTTAATATTATTTTTTATTGCTAAATTATAAATATATGGTCTAAAACCTACTCCTTGTACTATTCCTTTAATTAATATTTTATACATAGTTTATTTGCAGTTTATTTTAATTATAATTGATATTTGTTTATATAAAAGTTTAATGATTTTAGGAGTTTTTGTTTTGGTATTTTGTTTTTAGTTGAATAATAAATAATGAATAATAAATAAAATAATTTTACAAATATTTTTTAATAGAGAATAATTTTAATTTTTAATGAAATCAAAAAAAACAACTTTAAAGGATTTTTTAGAAGGTAAATTAACTCAAGATGAAATAAATCAAGTTAATCGTTCTTTTGAAATAGTTGGAGATATTGCAATTATTGAAATACCTAAAAGTTTAGATGAAAAATCTAAAGTTATAGGAGAAGCTTTGTTAAAAGTTAATAGAAATATTAAAACAATTTTAAAAAAATCAGGTATTCACAAAGGAGAGTTTAGAACTCAAAAATTAATATATATTGCAGGTGAAAATAAAAAAGAAACTATATATAAGGAAAATGGAATAAAATTAAAAATTGATCCAGAAAATGTTTATTTTTCAGCACGATTATCTACTGAAAGAGAATTTTTAATGAATAATTTAGGTAAAAAAAGAGTTTTAGTTATGTTTTCTGGAAGTGGTCCTTATAGTTTTGTTGCACTAAAAAAGCAACCTAACTTGAAGAGGATATTGTCTTTGGAAATAAATCCAATAGGACATAAATATGCTTTAGAGAATAGAGAATTAAATAAAAATTTAATTAAAAAATCTGACTTATTTGTTGATATAAAATCTTTTTTAAAAGAAAAAAATTTACCAATTTATGAAAAAAATTTAGTAAAAATATTCAATGATTTGTTTGTGAATTTTTATTGTTTAGATGTTAAATTAGCTTTTGAGAATTTTAAATTAAATATTATTGATGAAGATTTTAGTTTTGATAATTTAAATTTAGATATATTGAAATTATATGATTTTTTGAGTAATTTAGATAAAAAAAGATTGTTTGTAGATTTAGATAATATGAAAATGAATAAAGAAATTATTTATTTGTTGGTTTTATTTTCGTTTAAGTTTGATTATGTTTTTAAGATTAATAATAAAAAATATTTGTTTGATAATGGATATAAAAAAGGAGTTTTAATTAATTATTTAAAAGAAAATATAGATATTGAAAAAATTTATTTATTTGATGAGATATTTATGCCATTACCAAAGGATGCATCTAATTTTTTAAAAGAAGCTTTTAATTTTGCAGATTCTAATGCAATTATTCATATGTATGATTTTGTTGAAGAAAAAGATTTTCCAAAGTTATCAGAAAAAAAAGTTTTGTTAGCAGCTAAAAAGTATAAAAGAGATGTTGAAATTATACAAACAAGAAAAGTAGGGCAATACTCTCCAAGAAAATATAGGGTATGTTGTGATTTTAAAATATTGAATTGAAGGATAGATTAAAGTATTATACATCACATTGAGTTTTAACATCTATTTTTCCAATAGTTACTGTTTGGCTTTGAGGTAGCCTTGTTTTAGTTACTCTGTTTTTTAAGCCATCTATATTTTGAGGTTTTTCACTTAAATATGTTTTAAATATTGAATATAAGTATTCATCAGAGGATTGATAGTCTGCTAATCTTTTTAGGTAGCTTTGAGCATTTTCATTTGTAGTTGGATATATTTCGTCTAATAAATTATTTCTGAGTCTGTCTCCTATTTGTATTGCAACATCAGATAAATATGTTATAACAGCAGGATTATATTTTATATTTTCTGGGAAATTTCTTGTAGACATTTCATTAATGGTTGGATTAATTATGTGTTTGTTATACCATTCTATTTCAGCAATAATTAATTCTTTAGGATTTTCTTTGGCAACCTTTTTCCAACTATCATATGCTTTTTGATCTCCAGGTGTTCCTTCTAGACCTAAGCAATGAGCGTATTCTTGCCAAAAAGATATTGCTCCACCTTTAGAGTTTAAACCTAAATTGCCATAAGAGTGTGTTCCAGAAGTATCTGTTATGATTTGTGAGACGGTATCAATAGGGTTAGTGTTTTTTCCAGTTTCTCCAAGTGCTGTTATTCCATAAGGTGTTTTTGAATAATCTTTTATGTTAAATTGTGTCATATGAATTTTTTTGTCAATGTTTGTTTCTTTAATGTTTTCTCCTATGGATAATTCATAATTGTCGTTTTTTCCTTGAGATGAAACAAGCTTTTTTTCTATATATCTTAATACAAAATCATCCCAAATTTGTTTTTCATCATTAGTACATTCTTTCATATTGCAATCTTTGATTTTATTATATGTATTCCATCTGTCTATTTCAAATTGTGTGCATTCATTTTCTGTTTGTTTTTTTTTGTTTGAACAGTCTTTAAATACATATTCACAATATTTTCCAAATCCTTTACATTGCAAAGTATATTCTTCTTGCAGATGATAGTTGTTTATACTATTTACTCCTTCTTGGGTGTTTTTATAAAGTTCTATTGCTCTTGGTATTAAAAAAAGAATTACTATTATAGTTATTGTGACTATAACTAATTTGTTTGCTTCCATAATTTATTTAACCTTTGATTATAGGAAAAGATTGATAATATTTTTTAATTTTTCCTTTAGTTTTTGTTTCAATTTCTAAGTCAGGTATTTTTATGTCTCCCAACACACCTCTATTATTCACGAGACTAAAACCTATAATTCTTGAATCGTTTTGTTCGAACCTTTTAAAATCCCATATTAATTTATATTGGTTTTTTCCTTTTAATACATGATTTGGTTCTCTTAATAAAAATGAATTATCTTTTACATTTAAGTAACTAGGCATTCTAAATATTAATCTTAGATTTTCAATTTCATGTTCTTTGATATTTTCGAATCCAATTTGTATTTTCATAGATTTTACACCTTCATGTTTTACTTTTTTTATTTCATAAATTTTTGTTTCTACATCTAATGGATTAGAATTTTTTCTGATGTATATATATATTAAGATAACAATAATTGTAATTATTATTAAATATAATGGGATATAATTATGAGTATATTTTATAGTTTTAGTTTCTCCTTTTTCTAAATGTATATCAAATATAAGTGTATTGCCTGATTTTGTGTAAGAATCTAAATTGGTAGATAGTAAATATCTTTTTAATAAGCTCATATTTTTTTCTATTTGATAATTTTCTGGGATGTTACCAGTATTTTTAACAACTATTGTGTATGTGTCTTTAAAAAAAGTTATTTTAGAATCTTCATTAACTATTATATTAGAATATGGTACTACTTCAATATTTTTTTCATTTTTCCATACCCAATCTAATTCATTTTGAGTTTTTTCTAATGTTATTGTAATTTTAGAATAATATGTTCCAGGATTTATAGAAGTTGGAATATCTTGTGAATAAATTTTGTAGTTATTTTCTTTTGAAAATGTATCTTGATATTTGTAATTTTCTCCAGCAATTTCTAAATTAATGTTTACATTTTGTTCTTCTTTTATGTTATCTGCTTTAATTGCAAAATTTAAAGGTGATTGTGGTGATACTTTTTGTGTTGAAAATTCTGCAGTATATATTTCATCAATTTCTCTTTTTTCAATATCTAATGAAAACTTTAGAGAAACATTTTGATTTTCTCCACTTATTGTTAATGGAAATTCAAATGTGCCTATATAATTTTCTTGTTGTGAAATTTTAATAATGTCAGGACTTATAACATTAGTTTCATAGTTGAATTCTGAGTTAGTTTTCATAATTACAGTTATATTTTTTTCTTCGTTATGATCTAATGAGAATTGTTTATTGTCTATTGAGATATCCCATCCTTTTTTTTCATTAATATTTAATTTGAAATTTTGTGAATATTGTAAGTTGTTTTTTATTTTGATATTAAATTCCTTATAATTATTAATTTCTTCATTAATGATTGTTTGTTTTAATGTTTCAACATCTACAGAAAAATCTCCTTTTTCATTATATTGATATCCAATTATACTATTTATTGATAATATTGATATTAAAAATAATAATAGAAGAGATATTTTATTGATTTTCATCTTCATCTTCACCTTTTTTATCTTTAGCTTTGATTTTTTTTATATCGTCTTCTAATTTTAGCTTTGAGATGATTTCTTTGTATCTATTTCTAATTGTAACTTCTGTTACTCCTGATACCTCTGAGATATCTCTTTGTGTTCTTCTTTCACCTTCTAGAAGTCCTGCAATATAAAGTGCTGCTGCTGCAATACCAATAGGTCCTCTACCTGATGTTAATTCTAAAGTTAAAGCTTTAGATAAAATATCTATTCCTCTTGATTGTGTTTCTGGGCTATATTCTAATACAGATGCAAATCTTGATATATAATCTACAGGGTTAGATGGTAAAATTTTAATTCTTAATTCTCTTATAATGTATCTGTAAGATCTCCCAATTTCTTTTTTATCTATTCCTGATGCTTCTGAGATTTCGTCAAGAGTTCTTGGAATATTTTGTCTTCTACATGCTGCGTATATGACACCTGCTACAACCGATTCAATACTTCTTCCACGAACAAGATTTTTTTGAACAGCTTCAGTATAAATTTTTCCTGCTTCTTCTTCAATTGATGTTGGTAAATTTAAATAAGATGATAATCTCCTTAATTCTCCAAGAGCAATTTTTAGGTTTTTTTCCATTACAGTGGACAATCTTTTTTGCCATCTTTTTAGTCTTTGAAGCTTATATCTTTGTTTTTTGTCTAAAGAGTAAGTGTCAGATTCAGAACCAATTGAAGTTCCCATTCCTAAATCGTATTTCGTGTATGATGTTGGTGCTCCGGATCTTTTCATTTCTGAAGATTCGCTTTCTTCAAAATCTCTCCATTCTTTACCTAGAGATATATTTTTACTATCAATTACCAGTCCGCAGTTTCTACAGATAATTTCTCCTCTATCTTTGTTATTATATAGGTTAGAGCTCCCACATTCAGGACATTTTTTTATGTATTCATCGACCATTTTATTTTTGTTAGTTTTTTTTGAGAAAAACTTTTAAATATATAGTAAAAACTATATTTGATTATTTATAAAACTTTTTAACAACTAATTAGTAACTTATTCTTTAGCGATGAGTAAATCACCAGAATTTATAGTTTTTCTTTTGGAATGGCTTGCTATTTTTGATGCTTTTATAGATAGTTCATATAGGTAATTTTCTAGTATTTTTTGTAATTCTATTTTTGCAGATTCTGATACTCTTTGAGCTCCTTTTTCTTTCATTAGTTTTTCTATAGCTAATAGAGGGAGGGCATTCATTTTAATCCACCTTTTAATTGATTGAATGCAAGCAGAATGTCTTTTTCTTGTAGAGTTTTTCGTCCAGAGTTTTCTGCTAATAGAACAGCTTTTTTTATTATTCTTTGAGTTAATTCTTCTAAAATTTGAGTTGCTGTTTTTCTTGCTTCTTTTGAAACTCTTTTTCCTGTATTTTTACTAATTAAATTTCCAATTGGAGCATATGGGAGTATGTTTTCTCTTTTTGCCATAAAATTAGATGTTTTTTTATTTTTAAAAACTTTTGTTGTCTTTTGTTTTAGTAAAATAACTTTTATTTTATTTTATTTTGTTTTGAT
>JBMCRE010000012.1:0-29980 GCA_048625195.1 Nanobdellota archaeon
GTGCATTGTAAACAAAGTTTACAATACTTCAAATCCTTGCGCCCTCATATTTTTTGATTAAATTACAATTAACTATTGAAAAGTCATTATAAAATGATTAATAATTAAAGTTTTTTAAAATTGTATGTTTAATCCTTTTAAGAAGAAAGATAAAAATCCATATAAGTTAGATGATATAACTTTGCCTAATTTTAATAATAGTCAAAATGATGGTTTAAGTACACTTAATAATAATGATACTAGTATTGATGATATTAATAATAATCAAAATAATAATTTCAATCAAAATACTAATTTCAATGCTAATGGTCCTATGAGTTCTAATTTATCATTATCTAATTCTTTGGGTAATAATAATGTTGATGATAATTTGTCGAATACTAGTTATCCACCTGTAGATGTTCCTAATAATAATAGTTTCCAGCAAGCTTTTTCCAATTCTCAATTTTCTCCAAATAATTCTTTTTCTCAAAATGATCAAGAGTTGAAGAATAAAATAGAGATTTTAGATAATAAAATTTCTTTGATGGATTCAAGACTAGAAAAAATGGAATATTTATTAGGAAGATTGAATGAGATAATTTTAGCAGAAGTTAGTTATGAAACAAAAGTGAAATCAGGTATCAATTCATCTCTTGATAGGTTTCAAGAAAAATAATAAAATTAAAATTGGATTAATATTATTTTTACAAAATTGATTATTAGATTTTTTCAATTTTAGTATTTATTTATTATTATTAGTTGTTTTTTAAAATTTTGATAAAATCTTTATATGGACAGTTAGTTTTTATACCTAATCTATTATTGTGTGGTTTTGAGACTTGATATTTTTTTTTTTGTAATTTTGTAATTATTTGGTTGAATTTAATATTTGTAGCAAATTTATATTCTTTTTGAAATTTATGAGGATTGTAATAACCTACAATATTTATTTCGTCATATAGAGAATTTAATAATTTAATAATATTATTATTATCTTTTATTAGATATATTTGTTTTTTGATTTGTTCTAAAAATATTTTATCATTTAAAGAGCCAATATAAGTTTTTCCTAATGAGTTTTTGTTTTCAAATTCTTCAATTACTGTTTCTTGTGTTTTTTTGTTCCAATTAATATATTTTAGTTTTTTTATATTTTCTAATGATTTGTTTTTAGACTCTTCTACTTTAAAAAATATTTTATAATAATGACCTGAAGAGTAAGATAAAAGAGGTGTTATTGATTTGTTATATTTTGATGCTTGAATTTGACAATATGCTATTAAATTTCTAAGTCCAAGTTCTTCAAAGAAAAGAGTTTTTTCTACTTTGATATTATATTTTCTTAGTGTTGTTTTTGGGTATGTACCACAAAGTGCTGCTGTATCGGTTGCAGTGATAGATAGTATACCATTATGTTTTATTTTTTGAGTTGCTATATCTAAAAAAGGAACTGGAGATCCAAATGGATCAATTTCTATAAAGTCATAATAATTTTTATTTATAGTATTTATTGCATTATCATGAATTATATTTAATTTTTTTGTTGAAATTTTATTTTTTTTGAAATTTTTTTTTATATTTTTTATTGCTTGTTTTGATATATCGCCAAGAGTTATTTTGTTGAATTTTTGAGGTATAGTTTTTAAGAATCTTAATTCTCTTATTCCAGATGCTGCCATTGGATCGCAGAAGTGAATAGGTTTGTTAAAGTAAGATTGAATAACTAACAGGGAGATATCTCTATTTAATTTCATTAAAGGATTATAAAAAACTTTTAGGTTTTTAGAGATTTTACCTTTATATTTACTAATAAAAATATTTTCTTCGTAAATTTGAGTTTTGATTTGTTTATTGTTATTAAACTTTATAATTTTGAATATTTTATTTTTTATTTTATTTATCATTTTATTTTGTTTATCATGTTTTTTATTTATATTGAATATTTATTATTATTATTATTATTACTACTACTATTATATCTTTTTAAGATAATCTCATTTATTTTTAACAAGGATAGTTTGATTTACTAATTTTTGTTTTATTTGGTTAAATTTAAATTTAAAATTATTTTATTAATTAATATCTAAATGTTTTTTAGGAAAATATTTTTTTAAATAATTTTATTACAATAAAAAAATAGTAATATTTATTTATAAAATTTGGGATATTATTGTGCTATCGATATCGTTAATTTTATATATGATAAAATACATATATAATATGTAAAAATACAAAAGAGGTGATAAAAATGACAAAAGATTTACTGAAGATTGAAAAAGAATTTGAAAAAATGAAAAGACAAATAAATCATTTAATGAGTGGTTTTTTGAGTGATTCTTTTGATAAAAGTTTTCCATTCATTAATTCATTTAATAAAAATGAATTAATGAATACATCATTTAAAACTCCTATAACAGATATTTATGAAACAAAAAAGGAAGTAGTTGCAAAAATTGAAGTTCCAGGAATAAAAAAAGAAGATATTAAGTTGAAAGTTAAAAATGGAATACTTTCTTTAAATGCAGAAAAAAAACAAGAAAAAGTCAATAAGGATGAAAAAAAAGGGTATCATAGAATTGAGAGTTCTTATAGTGGCTTTTTTAGAAGTTTTTCACTTCCTACTAAAGTTGATGAGTCTAAAGTTAAAGCAGAATATAAGGATGGTATTTTAGAGGTTCATATGCCTAAAAAAGAAGATGCTGATAAGGGAGAAGTTAAATATATTGATATTGATTAATTTTTTTTAAAAATATAATATTATATTTAAATAATTTGATTTATAACTGAAAATCATAATTTTATGTTAAATATTTAAAACATATAATGTATTCATAATATTTATAAATATAGAAAACATATAATAATACCAAAAAAGGAGGTAAAAAAATATGAAAAGAAGTAGTTTAGAATGGATAGTTTTTGTGATTGTGATTATAGGTGGTTTAAATTGGGGGCTGATAGGAGCATTTAATGTTGATTTAGTTCGTATTATTTTTGAAACGGTGCCTGTCTTACAAAGAACTGTATATGTTTTAGTGGGTATAGCAACAGTCTATATGATTTATATCCTTATTAAAGATAATAAATAATAATTATTTTTTCGATTTATACAATTTTTGTAAATTTATATAATTGTATAATTTATGTTTTCTCAAAAGATTTTTAAAGATAAGTTGTTTGTTTTAATTATGTCAAAAAAAGAAAACCAAAATTATGATAATGTTCATTGGGCAGACTATTCTGCAAAAAAAGTATTAGAAATGTTTCCTAATGAGGATATTTACTATGTAGCATCTGGAGTTACACCTTCTGGAATTATCCATGTAGGACATTTTAGAGAAATTATTACAACAGAATTAGTTAGAAGATCTTTAGATAAAAAAGGAAAAAAGACAAAGTTTATTTATTCTTGGGATAGTTATGATGTTTTTAGAAAAGTTCCTAAAAATATACCATCTCAGTGGGAGAAATATTTAAGATTACCTGTCAGTCAAGTTCCAGATCCTTTTAGAAAAGCTAAAAGTTTTGGAGAATTTTATATGCAAGAAGCAGAAGAAATTTTGAAAGTTTTTGAATTTCCTATTGAATTTCAAAGACAACATCAATTACAAACATCAGGTATTTATGCTGATGATATAAAAAAAGCTTTAAATAATAGAGAAAAGGTAAGAGAAATTTTAGATTTTTATAGAAAAGAACCTTTAAAAGTTGATTGGTTTCCATTATCTCTTTATTGTGAAAAATGTGGAAAAGATACTACTAAAATAAGTAATTATGATGAAGATTATACTTTGGATTATGTGTGCGAATGTGGATTTA
The DNA here is from genome assembly GCA_048625195.1 of Nanobdellota archaeon. Classification (GTDB taxonomy): domain Archaea; phylum Nanobdellota; class Nanobdellia; order Woesearchaeales; family UBA583; genus UBA583. Next base: position 3,802 of record JBMCRE010000012.1, read on the forward strand.
AAAATACTATTAATTTTAAAACAACACCAATAGTAAAACTTCCTTGGAGATTAGATTGGCCAATGAGGTGGAATCATTATAAAATTTCTTTTGAACCAGGAGGTAAAGATCATTCTTCGCCTGGAAGTTCTTATGATACTGGTAGAAAAATTATAAAAGAAGTTTATAATAGAGAAGCTCCAGTTTATACTTCTTATAATTTTATTGCAATGAAAGGAATGGGAGGAAAAGTTTCTTCATCTTCAGGAAATGGTGCTACAATTTCTGATGTTTTAGAAGTTTATACTAGTGAATTAGTTTTATTTTTATTTGCAGGAACAAGGCCAAATGCAGAATTTGATATTTCTTTTGATATGGATGTTATTAAAATCTATGAAGATTTTGAAAAGTTAGAGAGAATATATTATGGTTTAGAAGAAGAGTCTAATCCTAAGAAACTTGCAAATTTGAAAAGAATTTATGAATTATCTATGTTTAAAAATGAAGAACCACAAAAAAGTATTCCTTTTCAAATAGGATTTAAAACATTATCTAATATTGTTCAAGCAAATGATTTTGATTATGATAGAGTAGAAGAATATTTTAAGGATAAAATTAAAACTGATTTTGATAGAAAAAGATTAAAGGATAGATTTTTAGTAGTTAAAAATTGGTTAGAAAAATATGCTCCTGAAGATATGAAATTTACAATTCAAAAAAATATTAATTTAGAACTTACAGATAAAGAAAAAAACATTATTTTAGATGTTAAAAATGTTCTTATTGAAGTAGAATCTTCAAATGATTTGTTTTTTAAATTTAAAGAGATTACATCAAATAATGATATTCAAATAAAAGATTTTTTCAAATTAATGTATATGATAATAATCAACAAAGAAAAAGGTCCTAAGCTTGCATCTTTTATGGTTGAAAATAAATCAAAGATATTAGATTTATTAGAACAAGTTAATTAATTAATTAATTATCTGTTTAGTATAGAAGTATTTTTTGATATTTTTATTTTTTTACTTTTATAATATTTTTATTTTTATCTTAAAATTATCTTTTTTCCACAAAAAGATAAAAAATTTCCTTTTTCCTATTTTGTAATTTTAAATATATTTTTTTTGATTTTTAGTATTTTTTTGTTTATTTTTTTAAACTTGTTTTTATAATGTGAATTTTTCGAATTTACTTTTCTGTCGTAAATTATGTTTACTTGTGATTAATAAAAAAGAATCTTAAAAGTTAATTTTGAAAGAATTTTAGTTACATGAAACATTTTTGTAAGTTTAAAAAACTATCATTTTCACTTTTAATAATAATTTTATTGCCTTTTATTAATAGTGCAAATTGTGGAGGTGATACTAAGTGTGAATGTGGAGATGTTGTTATTGAAGATTATATAATGAATGAAGATTTATATTGTGAAAATAATGGTTTAATTTTAAAAAATAGAGTACAATTAGACTGTAATGATTATGTTATTGAAGGAAATGATCAAAGTTATGGAATAACAACTCAAAGTGCTATAAGTTTATCTTTTAGTGTTAAAAATTGTATTATTAAAGATTTTAAATATGGTTTATTATTTAATTATTATAAAGCTAGAGATTGTATAGGGTGTCCTTATTATTATATGTATCCAAAAAATTCTAACGTAAATAATAATACTTTTGCTAATAATGAGTATGGAGTATATAGTAGGGGATCAAGACATATTTTTAAAAATAATTTGTTTAAAAATAATGTTTATGGTTTTTATAACTCAGTAGGTATATTTAATAATATTGATTCAAATTATTTTTTTAACAATACTCAATTTGGAGTATTTAATGAAGTTCATTATTTGAATATATATAATAATACTTTTGCTAATACAAGTATTTATTCAAAATATACTAAGAATAATCAGTATTGTAATCAAGATAATATATCTAATTTTTATTTAGGTAATTTAAATGGTCCTTTATGTGAGTGTATTATTCCATTAGATGATATGGTAGTGGATTCACATGTTAAATTTTGTAGTGGGAAATATTTTGTTGAAGATTTGTATATCGAATCAGATAATAATGTGGTAGATTGTCAAGGTTCTTTCTTATATGGAAATGGAAGTTCAAATGGAATAATTATGAGAGGTTCTATTAATAGTATAATAAAAAATTGTAATATATTTAATTATACAAAAGGAATAATTGTTACACATGAAGATAAAGAATATGGTACAAGATTGTCAAGAGATAATATTATTGTAAATAATAGTATTTTTAATGTTGATTATGGAATTTATATAACTAAAAAAAATAGAATTGAAAACAAAGTTGAAAAGATTACTAATAATACTATTATTGCAGATAAATATAATATTTGTTTACAACATAACACAGTAATTGATGCTGTTAATAATTGGTATGGGATAAGAAATGATTCTTTAGTAGAGTTAAAATTAAAAGGGAATATTTCATATAAACCATATAAAACAAATGGATTGTTGCCAGATTTAATTGTCTTAAATGCTAGTTTGGATTATAAAAATAATTTAATATATTTTGAAGTAAAAAATCAAGGAAATTTATATATTTCTAATTTTGATGTAAAGATGATGTTTGAAAATAATCGAGGAAATATAATAAAGGAAAAAGTTTATAATATTAATGGTTTATTAGCTAATCAAACAAGATTAGAAAAAATACATGGTGATTTAAAAGATATAAAAAAAATATATTTGTTTTTAAACTATAATGAACTTGTAGATGAGATGGATTTATTAAACAATTATTTTGAGATTAAAGATAAAAACATATTCCAATATTATTTAAAATTAGATTTAAATAATGATAATATGGAAAAAGAATTTAAAAATTATATTTACAATAGTATTGGAGAGTTTTATTTTACACAAGATGAAGATTTAGCAGATATAATTATTAGTATCACTCAAAATAATAGTAATAGTATATACGACTTTAATTTTCATAAAAACTATAAGCCTTACGAGAGTAGAATTGAATCTGTTTTTGAAGATAAGATTAAGATATATGTAAAGTCTAATAGTTTAGAAGGATATGCTATTGGAGTTAAAAATTTAATTTCTAATTTTGATGAGTTTATTTTAGATGAAAAACAACTTATTATTGATGAGAAGAATGTAAATGCTTTAGGAGATTATGATTATTTATATTCCAATGTAATTCATGATTTATATTCTATAAAATTAATTAGAAATTTATTGTATGATAATATGATTTCAGTTTCTTATAAAACAATGTTGATAAAATATAATGATGAAAATATTTCTTATAAGTATAAGAAAATAAATTCATTAAAATCAGACATTTTTAAGTCTTATATAGATAAGGATCAATATCCTATTGTTATGTCAAGAGGAATTTATTCTAATATTAATCAGTGGGATGATTATGCAAAAGAAATTGCAAATCAAGGATTTGAGGTTTATTCATTGGAGTTAACAGGTGGAGAATTTGCAGAACAAGAATCTGCTCGTGATTATACTTTTGAAGATTTAACAAATAAAGTTTTTCCTAAATATATTGGTAGTATAATCAATTCATCAAATAAAAATAAAATAAAATATATTGGGCATAGTAATGGATGTAGAATTGCATTAAAAGGAATTCATGTTAATGGTTTAAAAAATTCAATTGATTTGTTTATAGGTTTAGGTTGTCCAATTTTATTAAATGAAATGACAGGCATAACAAATATGATTACTAAAATAGATAAAAATACAAATTTATCAAAAGGGAATATGGCAATAGAGGAATTGAGGTCAGAAGGAAAAAAGCATATTTATATGGAAGAATATACTAAAAAATTAAAATGGTTTGGAATATTTGTAAATAGTAAAAATAAAATTTCTTTGAATTTACAAGCTCATTATAATGATTTATATGTTGATAGAAATAGTAAATTTATTATATCTAATGTTGCAGATAAACATTTGTTTTTTGCAGGTAATAGTACTTATAGTAAATTTGGCTTAAATCTTTTAGATAAATATAATGATGATGGCGTTGTTCCTGTTGCAGATATGGAATATTTGAATGATAAATTAGATAATTCTAAGTTATTTATAATGCAGAAATTGAATCATGCAGATTTAGTTGATGATAGAGACGTTTTAAATATAATTAAAGGTGAATTAAAATGAATAAAAAATTATTAAAGAGTGTGATTTATAGTAATATTTTTTTGATAATTTCTTTGAGCTTTTTGTATATAGTTTTACATATAGATGTTTTGACAGATATTTTTAGAGGGATTGGTAATAATTTTTATTCAATATTATTAGATATATTTTTAATTTTCATATTTATATTTGTAACTTTAATTATTTATTTTAAATCAAAGAAATTTGAATATAGTAATTATATGTATTATTTTATTGATAACTTTTTATCTTTCTTATTAGTTTATTTAGTTTTAATATTATTATTTGTAAATAAAATGATTTTATTTTTTATATATGTTGTTTTTTGTTTAATTTTATCTTATTTGTTTTATTATTTGAAGAATATAAAAAAAAAATGTTAAAAGTTTATAATTGTAAAAAAATGAAAAAAAATAAAAAAATAATTGGTATAATGGTTTTTATTAAGAAAATCAAATTAAAAAGTATATTTTTATGTTGGTTTTTGTGTTTATTGGTTGTATTTTTGGTAAATATAATTTGGGCTATATCTTTTGATGAGTTAATTGAAAGTTATGATTTTTCGTATAGTAATGGTGATATTGATAATTTATCTGTAATAGATAAAAAATTGGATTTGAATAATGATTCATCTTTTGATAAATTGTTTTTAGATATAGATTTTTTAAATAAAAAAGGTAAATATGTTTTTTATATAGAATTTTTTGATATTAATAATTATAGTAGTTTTGTGTATAGAGTTGATAAAAATTTTACTTTTTATAAAAATAATTTAAAAATAGATGTTCCGCTTAAATTATTAAATTCAGATCAGTACGAAGTTAATATTAAGATATATAAAAATAATATATTAGTTTATAGAGATTATGATATTTTCACTTTAAATTTAGAGTTTGATAATTGGAATTTCTCAAAAATTAATTTAAATTATTTAGGATATGAGTTTATTGATAAAAGTGGATTGCAAAATCAAATAAGTTTAAAGTTTGAAACTGAAGCAATAATAGAAGACAAGGTATTTTATGTAATTATTTCTGATAATGATTCTCAACTATATAAAGAATTTAATTTGGTTGATTATGATATTGATAGTTTTAATAATTTTTCTGTTAGATTAAATTTTAGTGATTTTAAAAGTAAAAAGATGAAAAATAATATATTAGTGACTTCTATTGGATTTTATAATAGAACATGGATATATAATTTAGAAGTAAATGATTCTATAAACTTACCAAATAATTTTTTTGTAAAGAATATTAGATTTAATGATAAAATCGCTATAAATAAATTATATTTTGAGAATAATTTTACAGATAAGGTATTAGAGTTTGTATTGCCTATTGAAATTAATGAAATAGGATATTATGATGTAGAGTTAAATTTATATGACAATTCATATAATTTAATTTTAAATGAGAATCAATTTTTATTTTTTGATAAAATAGGAAATTTTAATGTTGTTTTTAAAAAAAATTTGTCATATTTTCATAAAGATGATTTTAATGATGTTATTCATATTCAATCTATTATCTATGATAATTATAAGAAAATAAAAGATTTTAATTCCATAAAAAGTAGTATTTTATTGGATATTAATACTTCCTCCTTAAAGAGTGATTTGTATTTTAATGAATTTTATGTTAAAAATGACACATTATTTTTTGATATAGAAAATCATGGTGATCTTGATGCTTTTGGAGTAAAAATAGAAATTTTTAATTCTAATAAAACTGTAGTTTATCAAAAATTAATACCATCTATTTTGGTTAATAAGTCATTTAAATCTAAAGTTCAAGTAGTTAGAGGTGAAAATTATACAGGGTTTATAGATCCTTTAAATGAGCTTGATGAGCATAATGAAGTCAATAATGTTGCAAATTATCCAGTTATTTATGATTTGAATTTTGATATATCTTATGATGAAAAGTCGAGAACTTTAGATGTTATAATTGAGAATATTGGAGATCATGTTTTTAATGAGAGTTTTGAAATCTTTAATAATACAGTTTCAAATATTAATTTGAAAAGTGGAGAATATGAATTAATTAAAATAACAAAAAATATTAGTTATGATGTTTTGTATAATGAAAAGATTTTTTTTAATGATTTTAACGAAAGTTTTTCTTTTATGCTTGAGAGTAAAAAGGATGTTTTTGATGAAGATGATAAGGAAAAAAGCTCTTCTTCTAGTTCTTTGAGTGGTTCTTCAAGTTCTTCTTCTTCTTTTAGAGTTAATAATAATAGAAAAGGTAATAAAAGTCATATTAGTAATTATAGAGAATTAGAAGAAGATAATAATAAAAAAGGATATAATAATTTTACTTTAAATAATGATATTGGTAATAATTCAAGAATTTATTTAAAGTTTAATTTGCAAGACAAAATATTAGGTTTAAATAATTTATCAAAATTATATTATTTAGAAATAATAAAGCAAAATGTTTATTTATTGAATTTTCATTCTCAGAATAAAAGTTTAGATGAGACAACTTTCAAAAATAATTTTAGTAATATTTTTGTGGTTTCTCCTATGTGTAGTTTTGATTGGAACAAAGAGTTGAAGTCTAAAATAGATAGTACGGTTAAATTGATTTTAAGTGATTATAAAGATGGTGATAATACTAATATTACTATTAATAATAAAAACTACAATACTAATAATAAGCTACTTCCAATAGAAGTTTTAACATTTGTTTATTTGTTTTGTATTATTTATTAAAATTAAATTATATAAAAAGAATAAAAGAAGGTTGTAAAAATTTCACAGAATATATATAAAAGATTGAATTAGAATAAAATAAAAAACAAAATTTAATAATTAAAAAAGATGTTGGTATCAAACTAAGTAATTTAACTTAAATTATAAACATAAGTAAATATTGTAAATGTTTTGATATCAAAAAAATCAATTCAAATAATTGTTCAAGTTATGAGAGATTTTGTGAATACGAGAAGTTTTATGTTTAAAAATAAAATATTTTTCAAAGATTAAATATAGTAAAACAAAATTATTAAAAAATGATAATAATTTTAATAAAATATAATAATAATGGTATTTGATTTAATTTCTTTTAATTTAAAAATCATCTAGAATTTCATATTTAATTTCTTTTAATGCACAAAAGTTAGTTGTATAAGTGTATGCACCACAATTCAGAAAAGTAATTTTATCATTAACTTTTGGATTTTTTAAATAAACAGAGTATCTTAAAATATCACATGAATCTGGAGTGCAACCTTTTAGAGTATATTTTTCTCCTTGATTTTCTTTAGTTTCTTCTTGAACTAATAATTTGATATTTGCAACTACTGTGTCTAAACAACCATTGAATATTGAACAATTTAAAAAACATGTATTGTCAATTATTTTTATAATATGAGTTTCAAGTTTTACACTACTTGATGCGATAAATCTACCAGGTTCAATTATTACTTGTATATTATATGTATGTAATTTTTGAGTAAATTTTTTTATTTTTTCAAAAATATAATTTTGAGTTTCATTATTTGTATTTTTATATTTCCCAGGTAGTCCTCCGCCAATATTTATTATATCTATCATTTTTAGATATTGTTCGTCTAAAGATTCAAAAATATCTTCTTCTAATGACCATTGAGATATATTTTGTGTTTTTCTATGAACATGTATTCCGATTTTGTTTATGTTTTTATCTTGATGAATTTTGGTTAATAACTCTTTTGTTTTTTTTGTGTTCATTCCAAATATAAAATGTTTTCCTGTTTGAATAGAATTTTCTTGTAATTTCATTCTTATTAAAACATTTATAATTATTTTATTTTTTTTGATATATTTTCTTAAAATATTTAAGTCATCTTCGTTATCAATTATAAAATTTTTAATATTATATTTGTTTATTAAAATATTTAAATCATCATTATTTATTGCAAATGGAAAATACCAAATTTTTGATTTATTTTTTACTTGTTCTAATTCATTTATTGAGTGAACTGACAAATAACAATAGTTTTTATTATTTAAAATTTCACCAACTTTTGGATTAGTTTTCCAAGAATATGAAACTTCATCTACTATATTTTTTAAAAAATCAACTTTTTTGAATACTTTTTTTTTAGATAATATAAATTTAGGTTCTAATTTTGTCATTTTTATTTAATAATTTTTTGATTAGTTAATGTTTCTAATGCTAAAGTCATTGCTAGAGGGAACATTATAGTTACATCTCCATTTACAGTTACAGCATCTGTATCGTTTTGTATTTTTCCCCAAGATTTTGCCTCTTGTGTTGTAGCTCCAGATAGAGAACCAGAAGATGATTTTGCAGTTGTCATATATACAGCATATTCGGCTCCTCCATTTAATAAAGTTGCTAAGATTGCATGGTGTTTAGATATTGAACCACCTAAACAAATTAATCCTTTTTTTTCATCATAAGATGTTGAAAGAGTAATGTTTTTGAAATCTTTTATAACATCTACTATAAAATCAGGATTTTCTTGTTGGAATAAATAAAGATGAAAACCAAATGCTCCATCTGTAATTGCAGGACAAAATATTGGAACATTATTTTTTGCTGATTGATATAAGATGGAGTTTTCATCATTTAATAATAATCCAATTTCTTTAAAGATTTCTGATGGTGTCCATCTTTGTTTTTTTTTATATAATGTTTTTAGTATAGGCTTAATTTTATCTTCAAATTTCATATAAGATTGATTATTCACATAAATATTTCCAATTCTATTTAATCCTTTTTCATGATTTTCTAGATCATCTGAATCAAATTTTCCTATTTCAAATTTTTCACCAGTTGCTTTCATAATATCTTCTTCAATTCCACCTACAGTTGTAACTATTATGTCTGCGATTTTTTTTTCAATAATTTGTGCAAAAAATCCTCTTAATCCAGATGTTACCATATTAGATGTAAAAGTTAAAAATATTTTAGCCCCATCTTTTTTCATTTTAACTATTGCATCAGCAGATTTTTTTAGTTCAATAGATTGATAACCTATACTTCCTAGTTGTTCAACAAATTCTTTAGTTGTTATATTTTTTTTCCATCTAAAATCTTTAACATATTTTGTCATTTTTATATTTGATATTTTTATATTAATGTATTATTTGGTTTTAATAATATAATTATATAATATTTATAATAGTTAATAATTAATAAGTAATTATAAAGTTTAAGAATTTTAATTGGTTTTTTATTGTTTGTTTTTTATAATAAAATTAATTATTTTTAAAATATTTTTTAGAGTTGTTTGATTTTTATCATCGTTTTCTAAATAATATTCTACTATATCTGTACTTATTGTTTTAGGTAAAATAATTTTAATTAGTTCTAATAATTCTTCTATTTTTAATCCACAATGTTCTTTATAATATGTTCCAGGTGCATATTTTGGATCTAACACGTCGATATCAATACTTAAATAATTTTTTCCTTTTATGTTTTCTAATATTTTTTTGATTGAATTAATATCTTTTAAGATATCTGTTATTGTAAAATATTTTATATTATTTTTTTCTAAATATTCAAATTCTATTCGTGAAAAAGTTCTAATTCCAAATATATATATATTTTTAGGAATAATTTTTTTATTTTTAATTAAACATCTTAAGTAATCTTCATGTGAAGGAATTCCATTGTCTTTTTCTACATCAGGATGTGCATCAAATATTATTAAATTAAATTCTTTTCCTTCTTTTTGTATAGCATTTATTATAGGATATGTATTGGAATGATCTCCAGCTATTGTTAATATGAAATTGTTTTGTTTATAATGATTTAAAAATTCTTTAAATATTATTTTATTTGTTTGGCTTATATCATTTTTAATTGTTTTTATAATTGATTTATTTTTGAATTTTATTTTGTTATATAAAGTTAAAATTGATTTATCATTATATTCTTGAAGATAAAGATGTCCATTCCAATTTGGTATTGCTAAAATTTTCATAAAATTTAATATGATTGTTTGTTTAAATGTTTTTTGTGTTTTGAATATATTTATGTTATGATTAATTTTTATTTTTTATGATGATTTCTTGTTTTGTGATGATTTTTGTTTTATGATGATTTTTTTTATTTTGTGATGATTTTTTTTATTTTGTATGATTTTTTATGAATTGTGATTATAGATATTTAAAATAGAATTCTTGTGTGTGTAATACAATTCGATGTTAAATGAGTGGGGGAGGGAAGGAAAGACCGACAGTATAACAGAAAATGTAATTTTTATTCAAATTCAAATTTTATAATTTTAACAGGACTATCTTTTGTGACTTGGCGATTATAGTATTTTGAATATGTATTATACATTTCTTCATCAGATAAAAATTTTTCATGCCCATCCCAGTCTTCATCAGAGAGTTCTCCAAAAGTTGTTTCTTTTACAAAAGTAATTTTAACTTTAGCAAACTCTTCTAATGTTTCCCAAACTAAAAAAGAAACATTATCTCCAACTGATAAATTTTTATCATCAAATAATCGCCAAGTTGTATTTTTTTCTCCAGATAAAATTAATTTACTTAAAGTTTTTCTAAATTTTAATGTTTTCATATTGTTTTATATTTCTTGAAGTTCTTTTAAATATTTTATTATTTTATTTTATTTAGTAGTTATTCTAAAACTTTTTAAATAAATAATTTATTTTAAGTTTATATGGGAAAATTAGTTTTAATTCGTCATGGTGAATCTATGTGGAATAAAGAGAATCGATTTACAGGTTGGGTAGATGTTTCTTTAAGTAAAAAAGGAATTAAGGAAGCAAAAAAAGCTGGTAAAAAATTAAAAAATTATAATTTTGATTCAGCATATACTTCTAATTTGATAAGAGCTCAGCAAACATTGTTTGAAGTTTTAAATATTAATAAAAATAATAATGAATATATGAGAGTTCATAATACAGATAAACAAAATTGGTATTCTAATTTTAAATCAGAAGATTTAAATCATTTATTGATATATGTTTCTGAGAGTTTAAATGAAAGATATTATGGTGATTTGCAAGGAAAAAATAAAGATGAAGTTAGAAAAAAATATTCTGCAGAACAAGTTAAAATATGGCGTCGTTCTTATGATGTAGCTCCTCCTAATGGAGAGAGTTTAGAGATGACTTCTAAAAGAACTCTTCCTTATTTTAAAAAAAATATTGTAGAAAAATTAAAAAATGGAGAAACAATTATTGTTGTAGCTCACGGTAATTCTCTTCGTTCTATTATTATGGAAATAGAAAAGATGAGTAGTGATGAAATATTAAATTTTGAAATAGCAACAGGAGTTCCACATATTTATGAATTTGATAAAAAGATGAATATTCTTTATAATGGAAAAATATAATTAATTCTAAGTTACTATATTTTTTATTTTTTTATTTTTTTATTTTTTTTATTTTTTGAATTATTTTACTTTATTTTAAATAAATTTTAGTTCTTTTTATTTTTTTTAAATATTTTTATTACTTCCTTTTTAGTAATATATTAAAATTATAAATCAAAAGAGATATAATAAATTAATGAAAGATATTAAAATAGCATATTTGAGTGCTGAAATAGGAATTACGGAAAATATAAAGACTTATTCAGGTGGACTTGGTATTTTAGCTGGAGAAACAATTAAAACTATGGCTGATTTAGAAGTGCCGTTTTGCGCAGTTACTTTATTGTATAAAAAAGGATATTTTAAACAAAATATTGATGATAGTAATAGACAATTAGAAGTTGATGATAATTGGGATTATGAATCGTTGTTAAAAGATATAAATAAAAAAGTTAAAGTTAATATTTCTGGAGAAGATGTTTTTATTAAGATATGGAAATTTGACTATAAAGGTTTAACTGGACATATTGTTCCTATATATTTTTTAGATACTAAATTAGATGAAAATCCTCAATGGGCACAAGATTTAACAGATTATTTATATATGGGTGATAGGATATCTCAAGAAATAATTTTAGGTATAGGTGGATTGAGGGCACTTAATTATTTAGATTTAAATATTGAAAAATATCATATGAATGAAGGACATTCTGCATTTTTAACACTTGAACTTTACAAGCAACTTGGATATACAATTGGTTGGGATGATGGATTAGTAAAGGAGCGATGTGTTTTTACAACTCATACTCCAATACCAGCAGGTCATGATAAATATTTTTATGAGGAAGTTTATGAAAAGTTAAGAGGTGAAAATGAAATAATTCCTTTTCATATTAAAAAATTAGCAGGAGAAGATAGGTTGAATACTACAAAGTTAGCTTTAAGTTTTTCAGGATATAATAATGCTGTATCTAGAAAGCATTGTGAAGTTACAAAGGAGATGTTTCCTGATTTTACAATTGATTATGTAACAAATGGAATTCATTGTACTACCTGGGTTAATAAATATTTGCAAGAGATTTTTAATCAAAATATTCCTAATTGGAAAAAAGATAATAGTTTATTAAAAGATGTTTTTAAAATTCCTAATTCTCAAATATATAAAGCACATTTAAATGCAAAAAGAGATATGATTGATTTTGTTAATAAATATAATATTACAAATTCTAAATTAAAAAGGGATGTTTTAACGATAGGATTTGCAAGGAGATTTGTTTCTTATAAAGATGCTGAAATGATTTTTAAAAATATTGATAACTTAAAAAGATTAGGTAATAAAGTTCAGTTTATTTTTTCAGGAAAATCACATAAAAGAGATACAATTGGTAAGGATATATTACAAAGAATTATTACTCGTGCAAAAGAGTTAAAAGATTATGTATCTATTGCTTTTCTTCCTAATTATGATAAGGTAATTGCAAAACAATTAGTAGGAGGATGTGATTTATGGCTTAATACACCTATTCCTTTTAATGAGGCATCAGGGACTTCAGGAATGAAAGCAGCAGTTAATGGTTGTATGCATTTTTCAAGATTAGATGGTTGGGCCATAGAGAGTTTTGAAAAAAATGGTGGAGGATTTCCAATTACAGAGTATGGAGATTTTATTTCAACTTTGGAGTATAAAATAATTCCTATGTTTTATGCAGAAAATAAATCACAATTAGTAGGAGAGATGAAATTATCAATAGGTAATTCAGGAAGTTATTTTAATACTCAAAGAATGTGTAGAGAGTATATAAAAAAAGCTTATCAGTTAAATAATTTTTTAACTTAAACTTTCATCGTTAATATGTAATTTGGGTTTTTGTAGTACTAAGTATGTATTTTGATTGTTAGGGCTTTTATTTATTAGTGTGATATTATAATTGCCTATTAAATCAAAATAGTATGTTTTATTTGTTTGTTTGTTGACTAAGATTAATAGTGAAGTGTCAAGAGTAGCATTATAGTTATCTTTTGATAAATAGAATTCTCGATAATATCCTTGCTCAACTTTGGACATTATAGCTAATTCTTTATTAATATTTTGAGCTATGCTATCTGCTTGCATGTCCTCTTTTTTTTGGTTTATTTCCATAAAATAATGTGAGGTGATAAACATGACAAAACCTATTATTACAAACATGAATGCTAGAAGTATCATTAATTCTATAGAGCCTTGTGTTTTTTTTTTTCTAGTCATTTTGTATTTATTAGTAAATAAAAATAATAAGTTTATATATTTATTTATTTATTTGTTTGTGAGGAATTCATTTTATTTTGTTAATTTTAATGCCTTTTGAGGACATTAGTTTTATAAAATTATTTAGGTTTTTTATTCTATGATAATAGGTATAGTAGGAAAACCAAATGTAGGAAAATCTGCTTTTTTTAGAGCTTTGACTCTTGCAAGTGCTCCGAGTGGAAATTTTCCATTTACTACAATAGATGCGAATTCTGCAATTGGATATGTTAAAATTAAAGATCCTGCAGTTGATTTTGGAAAACACTCTAATCCAAAAGATGGATATGTTATAGAAGATTATAGGTTTGTTCCAATTGAGGTTATTGATGTTGCAGGATTAGTTCCTGGAGCTCATGAAGGAAAGGGGTTAGGAAATAAGTTTTTAGATGATTTAAGACAAGCAGATGCTTTGATTCATGTGATTGATTTATCTGGTTCTACAAATGATAAGGGTGAGAGTGTTGAATTTAATTCTTATAATCCTGCAAATGATATTGCTTTTTTAGAAGAAGAGTTGGATCATTGGTATTATAATATAATAAAAAGAAATTGGATTAATATAGAGAAAAAAGTTAAGATGCAGTCGATGAAGATTGAGGAAGTTTTTAGTAATGTGCTTTCAGGATTAAAGATTTCTCAGAGACAAATAGGAATAGTAATGAGTGATTTAAGTATTGATAATAATGATTTGTCTAATCATCTTTTTGACTTTGCAAAAAAGTTAAGAGAGTTGACTAAACCTATTATTATTGCAGGAAATAAATCTGATGTTTTATTAGAAGATGAGTTATATTTAAAAAAACTTGATAAACTGAAAAATGAATTTCCTAATTATAAAATAATTCCTGTTATGGCCGAGTATGAATGGAACTTAAAGCAAGCAGCAAAGTCAAATGTTTTAGCTTACTTGCCAGGTGATGATAGTTTTAAAATTTTAGATGTAGATAAATTAAGTGAATCTCAAAGACAAGGGTTGTGTAAAATTAAAGATACAATTGATAAAGTTGGTTCAACAGGTGTACAAGATGTTCTTAATTATGCGGTTTTTGATTTATTGAAGATGAAACCAATTTTTCCAGGAGGAGTTAGTAAATTAGAAGATAGTAAAGGGAATGTTTTGCCTGATTGTTTTTTAATGAATAAAAATGCAACTGCATTGGATTTTGCATATAAATTACATACCGATTTTGGAAAGAACTTTATTAAAGCAATAGATGTTAAAACTAAAATGATGGTTGGAAAAGATCATGTTTTGAAATTTGGAGATATTATTGAAATTATTTCGGGAAAGTAAAATTATTTGTTGTTTTGAGATAAAAGAAGGTGTAATTTTTATTAATTAATATACTTTATTCTCTAATACAAGAACATTCTTGGTATCCTGATTTAATAGCTTTTTCTATATTTTCAAATTCCATTCTATTGTCTAATTTTATATTTCTTCCATAAGGACAGTTGTCATAATGAAATTTTTTAGATTCTATATTTGCGATAATTTTTCTTTTAGGACATTCTTCTTGATTATTATTTTCTTTATTGTTTTTAAGTCTTAATAATTCATCTCTTAGTTCAAATATCATTTGATTTTGGTCTTGATTTTCTTTTTGGAGTTTGTTAGTATAGTTTAGTAATTGATTCATATCATTTTTCACTTTACTAAAAGCTGATTTTATTTTTTCGAATTCTTCTTTATGTTGATTTTCCATTATGATTTATATATATCATTGTTTATTTATAAAGGTTTCGAATTGTAACTATTAAGGAGTAGTTATTTTATCTTATTATTATTATTTTGTGTTTTGTTTTTATTTTTATTTTTTTATTCAAAACCTATTATATAATTTTTAGATGTTTTCCAATAATTTAAATTTTTTGTGATTGAATAGTTTAGTTGTTTATATGATAATTTTGGTAAGTCGAAATTCCAACCATAAATACTTCCATTGTATTTTATTTTAGATGTTGTATTTATAAAATTGAATGGAGGAGTAAAAGATCCTGGCGTTAGTGAGTTGTCGATGAATTCGAAAATTTTAATTTTATTAGTTTGGTTGATAATATTGTGAATATTTGTATGTACTAGATATAAATTAGTACTTTCACTTCGAATTAATTTATTTATTTTAATATGATTTTGTTTTATTACAGAGAAATTTTGAGTTTGGGATTTTAAATGGTAGTTGGCACTATTTGAGGCATTAATTGACCAATTGTAATTGCCACGAGTTACATTTAAGATAAAACTATTGTTGGTATTGCTATTACAAGTTTGGTTTGCAATATTGATAGAATTAACAAATATTTTACAATCCATAGTTTGATTTAATATATTTGTGATGTTCCATATTAATTCAATTTGATTGAGAGCAAGTAGTTTTTTATGATTTTTAGGTGTAATTAATGTAATATTTTTTATTGGGTTGTCTGTTACTTCAAAGCTGATATTTGTTGTATTTATATTTCCAGCTGTATCATTTGTCCATGCAGTTAGGGTGTTTATTCCATCATTAAATGTAATATTAATAGGATTAGTGTAAGTTATGTTTGTTCCATTCCAATTATACCATATTTTATCTGTTTCAATATTATCTGTTGTAGAAATATTTAATAGTATTGTAAGTGAATCATAAAGGTTGTTTATTGGAGATGAAATATTGATGCTTGGTTTTATTGTATCTATTATAAATGTTATATTTGTTGTATTTATATTTCTAGCTGTATCATTTGTCCATGCAGTTAAGGTATGTATTCCATCATCAAATGTAATATTAATGGGATTAGTATATGTAATATTTGTTCCATTCCAATTATACCATATTTTATCTGTTTCAATATTATCTGTTGCAGAAATATTTAGTAGTATTTTAGATTTATTATATATTTGATTTGTAGGAGAGATTACGTTAATGTTTGGTTTAGTTGTATCTATTGTAAATGTTATATTTGTTGTATTTATATTTCCAGCTGTATCATTTGTCCATGCAGTTAAGGTATGTATTCCATCATTAAATGTAATATTAATAGGATTAGTATATGTAATATTTGTTCCATTCCAATTATACCATATTTTATCTGTTTCAATATTATCTGTTGCAGAAATATTTAGCAACTGTGTTTTTGAATTATTATAAGTTTTATTTTTAGGAGAAATTATTTCTATGTTAGGAGTAATATTATCTTTAAATTTTATTATAACAATTCCTGAACCTCCATCTGCTCCTGCATGAGCTGAACTTCCCCCACCTCCTCCACCTCCAGTATTTGGTATTCCGTTAGTTGGTGCTATTCCATCTCTTGCACTTGAACCATTTCCTCCACCACCATTTCCTCCAACTCCCAATGTTCCATCTGCATCTCCACCTCCTCCACCTCCTCCTGCAAAATATCCATTATTTCCAAATTGATTTGTAAATTTATCACCATAATATAAACCATTTCCTCCATTTCCTCCATCATTCCCTGATATATCTGCTGGTTGTGAACCAGCACCACCACCTCCTCCTCCTCCATCATCTCTAGAATTTCTTGATCCATCGTTACCAAATCCTCCCCATATTGAACTTGGTTGAAGAGCATTTCCTGCAGGATTATCTCTACCTCCACCTCCCGAACCACCATCACTTGCAGGTGCGTTATTACTTGCTGATGTTAATATTCCACCTCCTCCACCTATTGCAGTTAAATTAAAAGCTTTACTATCTTCTCCGTTGCTAGCAGGAGTTCCTTCTTGATCTATTCCAGCTCCTCCTTTTCCTACAATGATGTTATAGTTTGATTGATTTATTGAGATGTTTTCTTGATATATTAAACCGCCAGCGCCACCTCCACCTCCTCCTGCACTACTAAAAGCTGTGTTTCCAGCACCACCACCACCTCCAGCAACTATTAATATATCAACATTGTTAATACCTGTAGGTACATCCCAAGTTTGTGAAGAATTAAATGCAATAATACAAATTCCATTGTTATTGCAATTTGCATAAGAATAATTGGAAACAGTTATGATACTAAAAACGATAAAGATAGTAATGATGATTAGTTTATTTGAATTTTTAGTGTCTTTTTTTGTTTTCATATTTTGTACTGAGTACAAAATAAAATTTGAAATTTATAGTTATTAATAATATTTTGATAGTAGTGAAAGTTTTTTGTGTTGTTAATGTGATAATTTAAAGAAAATACGAATTTATATAAATTTATTTGAAATTATTATATAGGAAATGAATATGAATAAATGTAATTAAAAAAATCTAGTTAATTTTTATTTTATTTTTAATATTTTTAATGATTAATTAATAAATAATAATTACAAATTATTTGTTTGATTTTTTTAATGATTAATAATAAGATTTAAAAAGCATTTGATATTCATATTTATTACTATTTGCTATTTTAAATAGTTAAAAGAAAAAAATAAAAAGAGAGAAGTATAGATACTTCTTTTGATTTTTAATAAAAAAATGAAAACAAGCGTTGGTTATAATATAGAATGGAAACCAGAATCTGTATGTGAGGATAAAAAATGTCCATATCATTCAGATGTTTCTGTGAGAGGTAGTATGTTTGAAGGACGTGTTGTATCTGATGTTATGCACAATACTGTTAAGGTAGAGTGGGATAATATGGTAAAGAGTAAAAAATATTCAAGATATTTAAAAACTAGATCTAGAGTTACAGCACATAATCCAGAATGTATTACAGCAAAAAAAGGAGATAAGGTTTTGATTGCAGAAACAAGACCGTTATCAAAGACAAAACATTTTGTCGTTTTAAGGGTTTTGGAGTAGAAAATGAAATCAATTAGAACAAATCAATCAAGAGGAATTCCTATTGGAGCAGAAGTTGAAGTTGTTGATAATTCAGGTGCTAAACTTGTAAAGATAATATCTGTTAAAGGATTTAAATCTATTAAAAGAAAATTAGAATGTGGTGGTATTGGTGATATGTTTACTGCGCATGTAATTAAAGGCAAACCTGATATGAAACATAATGTAGTTAAATGTGTTCTTGTAAGACAAAAACAAGAGTTTAAAAGACCTAACGGTACAAATGTTAAATTTGCATCAAATGGAGTTGTTGTCTTAAAAGATGAAAAAGGTAATCCTAAAGGAACTATTGTGAAAGGTGTTATGGCAAAAGAGGTTGGAGAGAGGTTTCCTGCTATAACTAGAATTGCAAATATTATAGTATAAAAATGGTTAGTAAAAAATGGTCAAAATTTTGGAAATCATCGGTATCTATTAGAAAGCAAAGAAAATATGTGTATAATGCACCTTTGCATGTTAAACATAAAATGCTTTCAGCAGGATTGTCTAAGGAATTAAAAAGTAGTTATGGATTTAGAACTATTCCTGTAAGGAAGGGGGATACTGTTAAGATTATAAGTGGAGGATTTAAAAATAAATCTGGAAAGATTAGTAAGGTTATGCTTGCAAGAGGTTTAGTTTATATTGAAGGTATTGAGCAACTAAGAGCAGATGGTTCAAAAGCGATGTATCCAATTCATCCATCTAATTTACAAATAATTAAGTTAGATTTATCTGATAAGAGAAGAGTGAAAAAAATAGAGAGGTTAAAAAGTGGGAAATAATCAACATTTGAAGAGACATTCTGCACCTAGTGCGTGGTCTATTAAAAGAAAAAATATAACATTTGTTACAAAACCTAATCCAGGTTCTTATAAAACTAGATATGTAGTTCCTGTAATAATCATTATTAGGGATATCTTAAAGTATGCTGAAACTTCAAAAGAAGTTAAATTAATAATTCATAATCAAGAAGTTTTACTTAATGGAAAAAAAGTCATTGATATTAAAACACCAGTTGGTATGTTTGATATTTTAGAAATCAAAGAGGCAAAAGAGAAGTATATGGTTCTTTTTGATAATTTTGGAAAAATAAAGTTGATATCAGTTAAAGATAATTTGTTATATTTAAAAGTTAATAATAAAAAACAAGTAAAATCTGGAGGATATCAGTTAAATTTTATGAATGGATTTAACTTACTAGTTGATGAAAAAGTTTTTAATTCTGTTAATGTAGAGGATACAGTTATATTTGATTATGTTAAAAAAAAGATTGAAAAAGTTTTACCACTTGCAGAAAAATCTTTTGTTTATATGTTTGATGGAAAATTTAAAGGTTTTTTTGGTGAAGTTAAAAAGTTTGATTTGTATAATGGTTTGACAAAGGATAATGTACAAATAGATATTAATAATGTAATCCATACTACTGCAAAAGATTATTGTTTTGTGGTTGGAACAAAAAAGGAGGACTTAAAGAAGTTTAAATAAAATGGCACAAGAAAAAATTAATAAAATGAAAGAAGTGCTTTTAGATAAATTAACTGTAAATATGTGCGTAGGTAATGATAAAATTGGAATGCAAAAGGCAGAAAAACTAATTAAAAAAATTACAGGGAAAACACCTACTAAAAATACAGCAAAACGAAGACTTGCAGCATGGCAAATTAGAGTTGGTTTGCCGATTGGATATAAAGTTACTTTAAGAGGAAATGAGGCTAAAAACTTTTTGAAGTGGATTTTAGAGTCTAAAGGTAAAAATTTTAAAGGTTCTTCTATTGATAGAAATGGTAACTTTTCTATTGGTTTTAGTGAATATTTAGATTTAAATGGAATGAAGTATGATGCTGATATTGGAATTTTGGGATTTGAAGTTATGGTTACCTTTGCAAGGCCAGGATATAGAATAAAAAAAAGATTGATGAGACCTAACAAAGTTCCTCAAAGACATAGAATTTCAAAAGATGAAGTTCTTGATTATATGATAGATAATTTTGGGGTGAGTATTATTTAAAATGACAGCAAAAGATTATTCAAAAGTAGAAAATCAATTAGGAAATAAGCCTGCTAAATGGAGTAAATATAAAAAGCATAATGCTCCAATTGATAGAAAGTTTGGTTTTGGTGTTACAAGATGTAAAATTTGTGGTACTACTAGAGGACATATTTCACAATATGGTTTAAACATTTGTAGAAGATGTTTTAGATTGAATGCTAAGGAGTTAGGTTTTAAAAAATTAAATTAAAATGGTATTAAGTGATCCAATAGCAGATGCATTTTCAATCATTAACAATTCAGTTAAGGGTTTACACAAAAGTATTGTGTTAAAAAAAAGTAAATTGTTAGTTAGTGTTTTGAAAGTTTTAAAAGAAAATAGTTTTATAGGAGATTATGAAATTATTGAGGATGGAAAACAAGGTTTAGTGAAAGTGAATTTAATAGGTACTATTAATCAATGTTTAGCAATAAAACCTAGATATCCAGTGAAAATTGAAGAGTTGGAAGGATATGAAAAAAGATTTTTACCAGCAAAAGATTTTGGTGTGTTATTAATTTCTACGAATAAAGGAATTTTGACACAAAAACAAGCAAAAGAGTATAATGTGGGAGGAACTTTAATTGCATATTGTTATTAATTGAATAAAATGGTAAGGTCAAAAATAAAAGATTTTTTCGTTACAATTTTAAAAATTACAGAGGTGATTTGTTAAAATGGTTTCTAAACAAGAAAAAGCAAAAAAAGAATGGACTTCTTATTATATAGAAGTTGAGTTAGAAGGAACTACAGCTATTTATGAAAATGGTATTATAACTATTAAGGGACCAAAAGGAGAGATTAGTAAAAAACTTAGATATCCTAATGTTAGTTTAAATGTAGAAGATGAAAAAATAATTGTTGGAAGTTCTAAGTTGACTCAAAGAGAAAAAAAGATTATTAACACTTATAGGGCACATATTACAAATTTAATCAAAGGTGTAAATGAAGGTTTTGAATATAAACTTGTTGTTGTATTTGCAAAATTTCCTATGACTATTGAAAAAAAGAATCAAGAGTTTATAGTTAAGAATCTTTTAGGAGAAAAAGTTCCAAGAGTTATGAAAATTCCTAATAATGTAGAATTAGATATAAAAGGAAAAGAGATTTTTGTTCGAGGTATTGATAAGGAGTTAGTTGGTCAATGTGCAGCAAATATTGAACAATTATGTAGAATTACACATCTTGATAGAAGAGTTATTCAAGATGGTATTTTTATTACTAATAAACCTCATAGGGATTATGTTTGAAAATGGTAAAAGAATTATTAGAAGTTAGGAAAAAAATTAAAAGTAGAAAGCCTAAATTTAGGAGACAACAATCTAATCAATATGCTAAATTTAAAAATTCTAATTCGTGGAGAAAGCCAAAAGGTTCTGGATCTAAGATGAGATTAAGGCAAAAGGGGCATAGAAAGATGCCTACTGTTGGTTTTTCATCTCCAAGTTCTATTAGAGGTTTTAATAAAGATGGATTTAGAGAAGTTTTAGTATTTAAAGTTTCAGATCTACAAAATGTTAATTTAAAAGAAGATATTGTTGTAATTAGTCAAAATGTAGGAAAAAGAAAAAAAATTATTATATTAGAAGAATGTAAAAAACTAAAATTAAAAGTTTTTAGGGTTCCTGATATTGATTTAAAAATTAAAGAATTAACAAAAGAGAAGAGTCTAAAAAAAGAAACTAAAGGTAAAAAAACTGATGTTAAAAAAGATAAAGAAGTTTTAAAAGAAAAAAGCACAAAGGCAACAAAGCAAGAAGTAAAAGATAATAAAAAGACTGTTACTTCTAAAGAAGAGAAAGGAGGTGCTAAAAAATGAATTTAAGAAAACAAAAAGCTTTAGCAGGAAGAGCCCTTGGAGTTACTAGAAAAAGAGTAAAATTTCACTTAACAACAGATGATAATAAAAAATCTTTAAAGGAACTTATTTCAAGAGAAGATGTGAGAAGTTTAATGAAGGATGAGGTTATTACTAAAAAACCTAAAAAAGGTATTTCTAAAACAAGATCAAATCACATTGCATCTCAAAAGAAGAAAGGAAGAAGACAGGGGCAAGGTTCAAGAAAAGGTACAGCTAATGCTAGACACAAAGAGAAATTAAAATGGATGGTAAAAATTAGAGCTTTAAGATTAATGCTTAGAAATCTTAAATTACAAGGAAAAATTAATAATAAGGTTTTTAGAGAATTATATCAAAAATGTAAGGGTAATGCTTTTAGAAATAAAAGACATCTTGGTTTATATATACAACAAAATAATTTGTTAAAGGAGGTTGAAGATGAGAAATAAAAATAAAAATAGAGTTTTTAGATTCAATAGAAGAATTAGAGGACAAACTGATTATTTATTGAGATTAAAACTTTTAAGGAGCAAATTGACAAGAATTGTTGTGAGAAAGTTTAATAATAGTGTAATAGTTCAATTTGTTGATTATTCAGTAGATGGAGATAAAGTTTTAACATCTGCTAGGTCTATCGATTTGAAGAGGTTAGGTTTTACTCTTAATAGAGGAAATATAACATCTGCTTATTTAACAGGTTATTTGGCAGGTAAAAGAGCTATATTGGCAGGTTTGAAAAGCGATTGTATTGTAGATTTAGGTTTGCAAAATGTTTTTTATGGTGGCAAGTTATTTGCTGCTGTTAAAGGTGTAAAAGATGCTGGTGTAAATATTAAAGTAAAAAATGTAGTTTTTCCAAGTGAGGAGAGAATTAAAGGAAAACATTTAGTTTCAAAAGATGTAGATAAAATTATAGAGAAAACTAAAAAAAATATTGAGGGATTAAAAAAATAAAATGGAATCAATAGATAAAAAAAATACTCAAGGACAAGAAACATCAGATTTGAATAAAAAATCATATAGAAACTCAAGAGATACAAGGAACAAATCTTTTGCTGGTAGAGATAAAAGAAGAGATTCAAGAAAAAAATTTGATGATTTTGAAGAAAAGGTATGGGTTCCAAAGACTCAACTAGGTAGAGATGTTTTAGCTGGAAAGTATTCTAATTTAGGAGAAGTGATAATGGATGGGAGAATTATTTTGGAATCAGAGATTACTGATTATTTAGAACCAACTTTATCTACAGAGTTAGTTAATTTAGGACAAGCAAAAGGTAAATTTGGAGGTGGGAAGAGGAAAACTTCTAAACCAACACAAAAAAAAACAAGAGAAGGAAATAAAATGAGTTTTTCTATGCTTTTATTGTCAGGAGATAAAAATGGTGTAGTTGGTTATGGGTTTGGAAAAGCACGAGAAACTGTTCCTTCAAGAGAAAAAGCAATAAAAAATGCAAAAAAAAATTTAATTGTTATTAGAAGAGGTTGTGGTGATTGGGGTTGTTTTTGTGGAACTGCTCATTCTATACCTTTTAGTGTGGTTGGTAGATCAGGTTCAGTTACAGTTAAATTAATTCCTGCACCAAAAGGAACAGGTTTAGTTGTTGAATCAGAAATTAAAAAGATGTTGGAACTTGCAGGTATTAAAGATGTTTGGTCAAAAACTTATGGGAATACTGCAAATAAGATTAATTTAATAGAGGCTTGTTTTAATGCACTTAAAAATTTAGAAAAAATGAGATTAACTCCTCAAGGTATGGAGAATAGAGGTATAAAAGAAGGTGGTTATGATGAGTAGTAATAAGAAAATAGCAGTTATATTAGTTCGAGGAATGGTGAATATTTCACCTGATGTAAAAAAAACATTACAACTTTTAAGGTTGAATAAAAAACATACTTGCGTTGTAATTGAAGATAATAAAGTTAATCGTGGAATGCTTCAAAGAGTTAAGGATTATACTACTTATGGTGTAATTGATGAGAGTTTTTATAAAGAGATGCTCGATAAAAGAGCTGAAATGATAGGTAAAGTTAAATTATCTGATTCAAAAGAAAAAATTGATGTTGCAAGTTTAGCAAAAGATTATTTTAGTGGAAAAATTACTTTAAGAGATTTTGAAGAAAAACAGATTAAACCCTTTTTTAGATTAGCTCCTCCTGTTAAAGGATTTGAGAGAAAAGGAATTAAAATGCCATTTTCTAAGGGTGGTGTTTTAGGTAATAGAGAAGAAAAGATTAAAGATTTAATTGTTAAAATGTTATAATTTTTTTTTATTTGAATTTATTTTAATTATTTTATTTTATTAATGAATATACTTTATAGTTATAGGCAATATTTATAAATAAAAAACATAATTTAATATTACGTATAATATTTTAAAATTTAATAAGAGTATGTCTCCAGTAGTTGCTACTGCTTTATTTTTACTTGTTACAGTTGGTTCGATTGGTATTTTTCAAGGTTGGTTTGAATTTTATTCTACTGATTTATTGACAAATCTTGAAGAAGATGATTCAATGGCAGTTTTAAAGAGTAAAGTTGAAGAATTATCAGGAACTAATTTATATTTTAAGAATGGTTATAATAATTTAACTATTCATCAAGTTAAATTAAATAATGTTTCTTGTTCTATTAACAAAGATTATGGTTCAGGAGTTCAAATTATTGATATATCTGATTGTTTACATACAGAACAAAAAATAGCTGAAGTAATAGTTATAACTAATAAAGGTCTGTTTTCAAAAATTTTGCCTTTAACAAATGCTAAATTTTTATATCCTTGTACGCTTAATTCGATTACAAGGAAACATGGTGAGAATTATACTTTTTATAATTCAGATTCTGTGCCTTTTTATGAGAGTTGTTCTTTTGTTATTAGAACTTGTAATGATGGAACTTTTCAAGGAAATAACTCATATAACTATTCAAGTTGTTTTGTAGAGGACCAAGATATTGACCCAGTTCCTTTTAATTTTATTGATAAGGAGGATATAGAAGAGTTAGATCAATTAATTTATTCAAACATTTTAACTCCTACTGAATACGAAGGACCATTAAGTGTTGGTGTTACAGGTGATGGAAGTCCCAAAATTAGAATTAATAATGGTAGTTGGGTAACTTCAGGACAGATTTATCCTACAGAAACAATACAAATCAGATTAACTTCTCCAAGTTCTCGTTTAACTACCTTTAGTGCAAATTTAACATTTGGTAATTATTCAACAGTTTGGAATGTTACCACATCTCAAACAGCAACGAGCTATATGTGTTATAATTCATCTTATCTTGGTCAAGTAGGTGCATGGGAAGGATGTAATAATATGTTAATTGTTAGTAGAGCAGATTTGTTAGATGCTGTTGCTAATAATCCATTATCTAGTGGAAAAAATTTTTATGTAAGACATAATGATGTAGACTATACTTTTGGTGATAGTACTCATAATATTTTCACAGGACAAATAACTAACATGCGTGAATTGTTTGATTATGCAAGATATTTTAATTCTGATATAAATTATTGGGATATGTCATCAGTTACTGATATGTATAGAATGTTTTATCGTGCTTATAATTTTAATAAAGATATAAATAGCTGGGACACATCATCAGTTATTAATATGCAAGGGATGTTTTACAATGCTGATGATTTTAATCAAGATATAAATAGTTGGGATACTTCATCAGTTACTAACATGCGTGAGATGTTTTATTCTGCTGATAATTTTAATGGAGATATAAGCAGTTGGGATACCTCAT
>JBMCRE010000013.1:0-28712 GCA_048625195.1 Nanobdellota archaeon
AGATACATAAATACTTGAATATTTGTGTCGTTAATTTCGGTTTAGGTCATTTATTTTTTATTTTTTTTAAATTTTAATTTTTTAATCACTCATTGTTAGGACAAATTTTTTTAAATGGTTAATATATTAAGTATAATATGATAAAGAAAACAAGTTCAATATTTATTTTATTTATGTTAATTA
The DNA here is from genome assembly GCA_048625195.1 of Nanobdellota archaeon. Taxonomy (GTDB): domain Archaea; phylum Nanobdellota; class Nanobdellia; order Woesearchaeales; family UBA583; genus UBA583. The sequence goes on from JBMCRE010000013.1 coordinate 184, forward strand.
TAGTCAATTCTAATATTATTTTTGGAGATGATAGTGATGACGAATTAACTAATGATGATTCAAATTTAGTTAAATTTTTAAGTGATGATAATAATTTTGAATTGAAAGAAGAAATAAACCAGATAGAAGTTACTATCGATGGTAAAAAAATAACTTATAAAACAAAAGAAGAATTAAATGATGCTGTTGATAAAAAAGTATATGAATTAAATAAATATTTGATAAAATCAGATAGTGATGAGGGGAATAATGAATTAACGATTACAGATAATGGAGAATTAAAAGTAGGTGATAAAGAATATAATTCAATTCAAGAATTAGAAGAAGAATATTTGGATGAATTAAAATTAAAAGATCAAATTGAATATGAAATATATAAAGATGGGCAAGAAGAAACATTTGAAAACACTCTTGATAAAATTAAAAATCAAGATGAAGAAAATTCAGAAGAATTAAAAACTGCTTTTCAAGAATCAGTTGATGAAGGAAGTTTTGATGAAATTTCTCCTGATAGAGCTGGACAATTAATGTATGAAATGGATTTGGATTCTGATACTATGAGAACTATTGCAACTGCTGTTAATGGGAGAGATTGTAATGGTTTTTTTGGTTCTATGATGTGTTCAATTGTGGGGCAAAAAGATGCAGGTAATTTAAGAGAACAAGCTTTAATTAATGATATGAAAAATGTTCAAAATGATTTTTTAACAAGTTCTGAAAATGGAATAACAGTTGGTGCAAAGTCTGGTTTTTTGGGATTTGGTGAAAATAAAAAGGGCGAAACTATTTGTGAAGATGGTGTTAATTGGGATGAGTGCAAAAGAGAAGCAGAACATGAAGAACTTTGTGGTGAAGGTACTAAAGATGAAGATTGTAGTAAAATCTATGATAAATTTAGGTCAAGTTCAAGTATTTCACCAGAGGATTTAGAAGAACATAATACAAAACAAATAGAAAAATTTCTTGATAATAGAGAAGGTTTGAATAATAATGATAATATAAAAGAACAATGTAGAGAAGGTTATACAGATGAATGTAAAACAGCAATTGATGAATCAGATATATGCAATGATAATCCAGATTCTTCAGAGTGTAAGAGATTTAAGAATGATATGAATACAGTGATTAATCAAGGATTAGTTGAATCTAATATGATTCATTCTATCGTGTCTGCATTAAAAAATCCTGATCAAGGTGGAATGAAGGCAGCTGAATATTTTGGTTTTAAAGCAAATTATGAAAATTTACCCCCTTGGTTATCACAAGATTTAGAAACATCAATTTGTGCAAAAAAAATTAATGGATATTTAGATAAAAATGTTGAAAATGATGGTGGAGTTACAAGGTATGAATGTTTGGATAGTAATTTATCAGCAAATCCTTCTGATTTATGTTTAAATGTTCAAGCAGATATTAGAGGACATAGAACAAAGATGACTCCTGATAATAAAACTCTTATAACATTTTCATATTATTTAAGGGCTCCTGAAAATCAAAATATAAATTTTGTAGTAGCTGTGGCTTATAAAAGTAATAATGTTGTTAAAAAAGAATTATTAGTGAAAAAAACATCTATTAAAAAAGGTGGTTATAATAATGGATTTGATAGTGTTGAGTTGCCTATTGAGGATGCAGATGGTTTGGACCCAGATTCTTTTATAGTGGCAATAGGTGGTTTTTATAAAGATAATACGCCTTATTTGGAGCTAAAAGCACCAGTTGTTATGGCAACTACAGATACTTATTTTGTTGATGCACCACGAGATAAATCAAATGCTCAAGCTAAAAAAACAAAGGATACACCAGTTGATTTGTTGGAATTAATGAATATATAGAAAAATGGAGCAAAATAGATTATTAATAGGATTTATTGAGGATGTTATATTAGAGAGTGGTAAAAAATATAAAGCAAAAATTGATACGGGTGCAGATTCTTCTTCTATTGATAAAAGTTTAGTTGAAGATGTTGAAAATCAAAAAATAGTTTCATATAAAATAATAAAATCTGCTTTGGGAAGACATAAAAGACCTGCGATGATGATTAACGTTGAGATGCAAGGTATAAAATTTTATGAAAAATTTACATTAGTTGATAGAAGTAATTTAAAATATAAAATATTAATTGGTAAAGATATTTTAAAAAAGGAAGGTTTTTTGATTGACCCTAAAAAGTAGTTGAAAAAATAGATTAGAAAGTTTTTTAAAATAAAGCTATCTTTTTTATATTATGACTTTAAAATTTGGTTTAATTAGTTTGGGAAGTGTTTCCTCAAAGATGATTTTACAAGAAGCACAAGAATATTTTGATCAGGTTGATGCTATTGACATAAGAAAAATAGAGATAAATATGTCTTCTAAGAATACTCAGGTTCTTTATGATGGCGAACCTCTTATAGATTATGATTGTATTTATATGAAAGGAAGTTATAGATATTCTTCTTTGCTTTATGGCTTAACTGAAATATTTAAACATAAATGTTTTATTCCAATTGATTCTAATGCTCATATTGTTGCACATAATAAATTTATGACACATTTATTTTTTTCATCTAATAAAATGCTAAAAATGCCTGGAACTTATTTTGCAGCAAAGATTTCTGAGACAAAACAATTTTTAAAAACTTTAAATTATCCTATTATTTTAAAATTTCCAACAGGAACCCATGGTAAAGGGGTTATATTTACGGAGAGCTATACTAGTGCATCTTCGATGATAGATGCTTTAGATATTTTTAAACAACCAGCAATAGTTCAAGATTATGTTAATATTAAAAGCGATATACGAGTTATTGTTGCAGGTAATAAGATAGTTGGTAGTATGAAAAGAACTGCAAAGGATAGTGAGATTAGAGCTAATGCTCATCAAGGTGGAGATGCTGAACCATACATTGTAACTCCTTTAATTAAAGAGATGGCATTAGAAGCAACTAGAATGATTAAGTCTAATATTTGTGCGATAGATTTTATAGAGAGTGATTATGGGCCATTAATTTTAGAAGTAAATACTTCTCCAGGTTTGCAAAAAATTACTGAAGTTACAAAAAAAAATATTGCAAAAGAGATTGTGAATTATTTGTATGAAGAAACTAAAAAACAAAAGGAAGATAATGATATAGTTGAAACTAAGAATTTAATGTCTGACTTGGGAGTTTTAGAAATAGGAGCAAGAGATTTTATTGCTGAATTAGTTGTTAAAAATGGTAAAATTTTACTACCTGAATTTGCATATAAAATGTCTGATTTAAAGGAAGGAGAGGACGTTACATATAGAATTTCAAAAAATAAAATTGAGATTTTAAAAAGTTAATTTTTTTATGTTTTGTTTTTGTTGTTTTCTAATCCTTTTAATGTTCCAGAAACTTTTATAATGTTGAGTTTAACATCAATATTATTAATTTTATTTATCAGTAATAGTGATGCTATTAATTTATCTTTGAGAGGAAGGGAAGTTTTTATTATTAATGTTTGTTCTTTTTGATTAAATTTATCTTTTAGAAACCATATTCCTGCTTTTCCATAATCTATTGCACCAATCCAATAATTTATTTCGTATGATAGTTTATCACTTAATGTTTTAAAATCGAAATTATTAGAACTTTCAATTTTTATTTTAATAAATCTTTTTTTTGTTCTAAGTGTAGGAATTAATGGTTTTAATTTGATTTCTTTTATGGAGGATTTTAATTTATTATTTGAATTGTTGTTTTGAATCATTTTTTATTTTAATTTTTTTGTTTATAATATTATATATTATTCTTCTTATTATAAATGTTTTTAGTTGTTTTTTGTTATTTGAAAAACAAAACAAAATTTTAATTTAATTTGATAAAAATTTATTAATTTTTTTATTGTTACTTTGTTACTTATTTTTTTATTTATCATTATTAAAAAAAAACAATAATTTATAAAATATAATTTTTTTTATATTATTATGTTATCAGATTATTTAAAAATAGATAATCAAGAATTAAAAGAAATTACTTTTTTTTCTATGGTTTTAAGTTTAATGTTTTCATTTACATATATTAGATTTAATATTAAAAGTGATTTTTTTAGTATTTTTTTTCTTTTTTTTCTTTTTTTATTAGTTTTATTTATGTTAAAACTTTATTTTATGAAATTTATAGCTTATAAGAATCATTATTCGATTAATTTAAGGATGTCTTATTTTGATAGATATTGGTTTAGAGAGTATGATAGAGTTTCTTATGATTTTAAAGGATTAAAAGGAATACCTATGCCTTTTGTTAGTTTAATATTGTATATTTTAACATTAGGAATTTTAATAGTTCCTATTTTTTGGAGGTATAAATATAAAATTATTCCACATAGACATATTGGAACAAAATTAAAGTATGAATCAGATCTTTTTGAAGGAGTATCTAATTATAGAATATCAAAGGTATTTTTTTCAGGTTATTTATTTTATGTATTTTTTTTGTTTATGTTGAAATTTTTTTCAAGTAGTTTAGGAGAATTTTTTTATTGGTTTTCATTTATGATTTTGTGGATAGCGTTTTTTAACTTAATTCCAATTATAGGAACGAATGGATGGGATTTTTTTTCAAGAGGACGTTTTGGATGGGTTTGTGCAATTAATGTATTGGTTTTAACTATGATTTCAATATTTGTGTTTGAAAGTATTTTATATGTTATAGGAATGTCATTAATAACTTTTTTTATAGTGTTAGTTTTAATTTTATGGAGACAATTGGTTTGAGAAATGATTTTTAATAAAAATGCAGATTTGAGTATTGAAACGATTTTTTATATAATGATGGCACTTTTTTTAGTTGCTATTTTAGGGTATGGTATTAATAAAATTTTTTTTATTGATGAACAGATTTCAGAAAGGGAACTTATAGAAATACAATCTGATTTGAAAGATATGATTACTTTTTGTGAAGATCCTTTAAATGTAGGAAATCAAAAAACATTTAAAGCTAGTCATAAATCGTTTAATAGTTTTTGTGTGTTAGGTAATAAATTTAATACCTCTGATGATTCTACTTTCAAAGATATTCATAGTGAATCTGTTTTTAATGATTTTGAGAAGATTTATGAAGGGGGTGATAATGTTATATTAATAAATACTCGATTTAAATTAGATGGCTCAGGTGGTTATGAGCCTTCTTTACATCAAATAGTTAGTAGTTTTAATTTAAAAAGTGTAAGTGACAAATCTTTTTGTCAATATGATTATAATAATACAGGATATGTTGAATTTAAATTGAGATGTGAATAAATATTAATAAAATAAAGATATATATATAAATAATGGTTAATAAATATAATAATAAAATGACTAAAAAAGATTTTTTGTTTTTATCTTTGGATGATTTGAAAGCTAAAAAAATAGCAAATGTTGTAAATAATGAGTCTTGTCAAAAAATTCTTTCTTTTTTAACTAAGAATGAAGGAACTGAAACACAAATCGCAAAGGAATTAGATTTACCAATTTCTACAGTTCATTATAATTTAAAACAGTTATTAGATACAAATTTAATTTATTGGGAAAAATATCATTATAGTTCAAAAGGAAAAGAAGTTAAGCATTATGCAATAACAAATCAATGTATTGTTATTGCTCCTAAAAAAAATCAAGAATCTTTTATGGAAAAATTAAAGACAATAATTCCAGTTTCTTTATTAATTTTTTTAACTACATTTTTTATTCATTATTTAACAAAATCAGTTGGTCAATTTCAAAAATTTGATTCAAATTCACAAGAGACGCTTAAAATGAATAGTATAGAAGCAGTGAGAAATCAATCTGTTAATTCATCTAATTTATTATTAGATTTCATAAATAATATAATTTATTTGCCAAGTTTTTGGTTTTTATTTGGAGTTTTTTTTATGGTTTTATTGGTTTATTTAATAAAAAAATTTAAATTATAAATACTAAATTATAAGGAAATAATTGTTGTTTTTTATTTCTTATAACTTTAATTCACTTTAAAGTTAAGGATAATTATTTAAAATATAAAGGATATATTTATTTTATGGTCAATCTAAAAGTTACTATAAAGATGTTAAGTATTGTATTACTTATTGTTATGTTATTAAATGGGTGCAGTTTAAATACAAAATCAGATAAGAATGAAACCCAACAAAATATTCAAGGGGATTCTAATTTAGATAGAAATGCTTTGAGTGCTGAGAAGTTTTCTGATGAATTAAAAAAGTTTTCTTCAAAAGAGGAATTTGAAGAATATTTTATAAAAAATATGCAAAAAACTACTATAAATATGTATAGTAGTGGTTCTGGAGGAATAGGTAGAACGGACAATATTGAATTTTCCGATAATATAGCCTCAGATTCTGTATCGGAAGGTATGTCATCATCTAAATCATCAGAAAATACTGCTCAAGATTTTTCACAAACTAATAATCAGGTTGAAAAAGTTGATGAGGCAGATATTGTTAAAAACGATGGAAAGTATATTTATACAATTTCAGATAATAATTTAATTATATTAGATGCTTATCCTGCAGAAAATTCTAAAATTTTATCGAAATTAGAATTCAAGAATAAACCACAAGAATTCTTTATTTATGATGATAAACTTGTTGTTTTTAATCAAGAAGATAAAAGAGTTGAGAAAGTAGATGAAAATAATTTTATTCCTCAAGAAACATCTGAATCTTTTACAAATATTTTTATTTATGATATAAAAAATAAAGAAGAACCTACTTTACTTGAAAATTATAGTGTTGTGGGAAATTATTATGATTCAAGGATGATTGATGGATTTGTTTATACTATATCTAATAATTATTTTAATTATTATTATGGAGATATTGGTTTTCCAGAAGTTTATAATGGAAATACTAAAATTTTAACACCAGATATTTATTATTTTGATAATTATTTTGATAGTTATAGTTTTAATACTATTTCTTCAATAGATTTAAACAAAGAGGATTTAGATATTAATGCTAAAACTTTTATGTTAGGAGATTCAAATACTTTATATGTTAGTGAAGATAATATTTATATTGCATATAAAAAATATTACTCTTATGATAAATTGGACATTTTTAAATCAGCAGTTTTACCAATCTTACCTCAAGATGTTCAAAGTGAATTAAATTCAATTTTAAAAAATGCAAATTATCAAAGTGATATTAATTGGAATGATGTTACAAGTGTTTTAGAAGATTTTTATAATAATATACAAGAAGATGAAAAAGAAGAAATTATTGAAGAAATTGAAAAATCTGTAACAGAGTATAGTGAAAAGTTATTAATAGAGAGACAAAAAACTTTAATTCATAAAATTAATATAAATAAAGGAGATATTGAATATGATACTAAAGGAGAAGTGAAAGGTCATTTGTTAAATCAATTTTCTTTAGATGAGTCATCTGATAATCATTTAAGAGTTGCAACTACTACTTCTTATTGGTCTAGAAATGATGGAAGACAGCAATTTAATAATGTTTATGTTTTAGATGATAATATGGAGTTAGTAGGTAAAATTGAAGAATTAGCTCAAGATGAAAGAATTTACTCAACAAGATTTATGCAAGATAAATTATATATGGTAACTTTTAAAGAAATTGATCCTTTATTCGTTATAGATTTAAAAGATAATGAAAATCCAAAAGTTTTAGGAGAATTAAAAATACCAGGATATTCAACATATTTACATCCTTATAATGAAGATTTTTTAATTGGTATTGGTTATGATACTAAAGAGAGTGAGTGGGGAGGAGTTGTAAATAATGGAGTAAAATTATCTTTATTTGATGTTTCTGATTTTTCAAATCCAAAAGAAGTAGATACTTATATTGTGAAAGGAAAATATACAGATTCAATTGCTCTTTATGAGCATAAAGCATTTTTATTTGATAAAGATAAAAATTTATTAGTAATTCCTGTTAGAGAACATATTGAATACGATAAAGAAGATAGTAATAGATATTATTATAATTATGATATTTCTGCATTTGTTTTTAATATAGATGAAAGTGGATTTGAATTAAATGGTAAGGTTACTCATCAAGAAGATAAAGAATATTATAGTTATTGGGAAAAAAGTTCATCTTCTATTCAAAGAACATTATTTATGGATAATGTTTTATATACTATTTCAGAAGAAAAAGTTTTATCAAATGATTTAACAAGTTTGGATTTAATAAAAGAAATTGGTTTAGGATATAAAGAAAAACCAAGAGATGAAGATGATATAGTATTATATTAGTATTAATTAATTTTTTAATTTTATTTTATTTTAATGAAGTTTTTTATTTTTTATTTTATTTTGTATTTATTTTATAATAAAAAGTTACATTTATATATTACTTATTGTTAATTATTATTATGATAAAAAATCAATTAAAAACAACATTTTTGTTAGGAATGCTTGCAGCATTGTTTATGGGTATAGGATTTATTATAGGTAGTAGAGTAGGTCTAATTATAGGATTTACTATTGCTATGTTAATTAATTTTGGTTCTTATTGGTTTTCTGATAAGATTGTTTTAAAGATGTACAAGGCGCAACCTGCACCAAAAGATCATAAATTATATATAATAGTTAAGGAATTATCAAGAAGAGCAAAAATACCTATGCCGAAAGTTTATATTATTCAGGCACCATCTCCAAATGCATTTGCAACAGGAAGAAATCCTAAAAATTCTGCAGTTGCAGCTACTCAAAGTTTGATGGATATGTTATCTGATGAAGAAGTAGAAGGGGTTATGGCCCATGAATTGTCTCATATAAAACATAAAGATACATTAATACAAACTATTGCTGTTGGAATTGCATCTGCTATATCAATGGTTGCAAGTATGTTACAATGGGCTTTAATATTTGGAATGGGAGGAGATGAAGATAATGGTGTAGGAGGTTTAGTTGGAAGTTTGATTATAATAATCTTGACGCCAATTATTGCAACTTTAATACAATTAGCTATTTCTCGTTCTAGAGAATTTATGGCAGATGAAGGAGCAGTGAAAATGATAAAAACTCCAATGCCTTTAATTCATGCTCTACAAAAATTAGAACAAGCAGCTTTGAAACCTCATAGAATAAATAATACCCAATCTCCAACTGCTTCATTATTTATTGTTAATCCTTTTAGAGGTTCAGCTATTGCAAATCTTTTTTCAACTCATCCGTCTACACAAAAAAGAGTTGAGAGGATGAAAAAAATAAAAATAAATAGATAATTTTTTTAATATTTATGAAGAATTAGAAGTATAAAAATTATTACAAATAATATTTTTTTAATCTTTTTTTGTTTTCTTATTTTTTTCTTTTTTTTTGTGTTTTGTAATGTTTTTTTGTTTTTTATTTTTTCATTTCATGTTTCTTATTTTTTTAAAAATAAAATATTAGTTTTTTTAATGTGAAAACGCAAGTTTTATAAAATATATGACCAAATTTATTATATGACTTACGAATTAATAATTTCTGAAAAACCACAAGCAGCTGCAAAAATAGCTTCTGCTTTGGCTGATTCTAAAGTACAAAAACAAAGAGAGTATGATGTTAATTATTTTGTATTTACTCATAAAGGTAAAAATATTATAGTTGCATCTGCAGTAGGACATTTATATATATTAGGAGAAAAAAATGGAGAGAGTTGGAAATATCCAGTCTTTGAAACAGAGTGGAAACCTATTTATAAAGTTTCTAAAACAGCAAATTATACTAAAAATTATATTAAACTTTTAACTAAATTAGGGAAACAAGCAGACGAAATTACAGTTGCATCAGATTTTGATATTGAAGGAGAAGTAATTGGATTGAATGTTGTAAGATTTGCTTTGGGTAAAAAAGATGCAAATAGAATGAAGTTTTCAACCTTAACAAAAGATGAATTAATTAAAGCTTATACAAATAAGTTAAAAACTTTAGAATGGGGACAAGCAAAAGCAGGTGAGACAAGACATAATTTAGATTGGTATTATGGTATTAATATATCTAGAATTTTAACTGATTCTATTAAAAAAGCTACTAATCAATTTAAAGTATTGTCTTCAGGAAGAGTGCAAGGACCATCTTTACATTTTTTAGCACAAAGAGAAAAAAGTATTTTAGCATTTAAACCAAAAACATATTGGGAATTATTTTTAAATGGACTATGTAAAGATATTAAAATTAAAGCAAAGTATGAAGAAGAAAAAGTTTTTGATGAAGATAAAGTTAAAACAATATTAGAAAAAACTAAAGGAAAAGATGGATTTATTAAGAGTGTTGAAAAAAAACAATCGAATCAATCTGCTCCAACTCCTTTTGATTTAACTTCTTTGCAGATGGAGGCATCAAATTTATTTGGTATTAGTCCAAAACAAACTTTAGAGATTGCTCAAAAATTATATATTGCAGGAGTAACTTCCTATCCAAGAACTTCATCACAAAAATTATCTAAAGAATTGGAATTAAAAAAAATTTTGGAAAAATTAAAAAAACAACCTCCTCTAAAAGATAAAGTAGAGTTAATATATAAAATAAATCCGTCTATTAAACCAAACGAAGGAAAAAAAACTGATCCAGCTCATCCAGCAATTCATCCAACAGGAGAAATTCCTTCAAAGTTAGAAGGTAGGGATTTTAAAATTTATGATTTAATTTGTAAAAGATTTTTGGCAGTATTTGGGAAACCTGCTGTAAGGGAGAGTAATAAAATAATAGTAGATGTTGAGAGTTATAATTTTTTATTAAAAGGAACTAGAACAGTTAAAAAAAATTGGCATGAATTATATGAACCTTATGTGAAATTTGAAGAGATAGAATTACCAAAATTAGAAAAGGATATGGTAGTTAAGAATAAAAAGGTAGAATCTAATAAGAAAGAAACTCAACCTCCAAGAAGATATACTGATGCATCTATTATTAAAGAATTAGAGAAAAGAAATATAGGAACTAAGGCAACTAGAGCTGAAATTTTATCTAATTTAAGATCAAGAGGATACATTATAGATAAATCAATAAAAGTAACTAATCTGGGCTTAAAAATAGATGAAGTATTAGCAGAGGAAATTCCTAATATTGTTGATGAAACTTTAACTAGAGATTTTGAAGAAGAGATGGAAAAGATTCGTTCTAATGAATCATCTCCTAAAAAAGTATTAGATAGAGCAAAAGAAAATATTGTTAAAATAATTGATGAAGTTGTTAGTAAACAACAATCTGTGGGAAGAAAATTAGCACAAGCAAGTGCAATTGCCCAAAAAGAATTGGAGGTTTTAGGTTCTTGTAATAAATGCGATAAAGGACAAATAGTAATTAGAGTTGCAAAACAATCTAAAAAAAGATTTGCTGCATGTAATAATTATCCGAATTGTAAAAACATATTTCCTCTTCCACAAATGGGTAAAATAGAGAGAACAGATAATTTATGTAAAGATTGCAATTCTCCAGTTATTATTTTATTAACTCCTAAAAAAAGACCTTGGAGATTATGTATTAATCCTCAATGTCCTAGTAAGAATAATACAAATAATAATTATAATAAAAAATAATTATTTAAAATAATTGATTTGTTTATTTTGAGAAAAATAATAAATTATAAAAAAAGATATTTAAAGAAAGATTATTATTAATTTTAAAAAAATTGAATTTATTACAAATTTTGAATATATGAAAAAATTAGTTTTTTACTAAATGGTATATTAGTATTTCAGATTGCATATATTCTTCTTGAGGTTTTGTCGTATATGTTAAACAATTAGATGTGAATGTTTGGTTTGTAGTTAATATTAATGTATTACTATCACATTGTGTTTGATCTAATGTTGTAATTCTATTATGATTTATTTTTAGAGCATTTAGAGCTTTTTCTATTAAATATATTGCATCAGAAGAAGTAAAACTTTCATCAACATATATATTTAAATTTTCTTTAGATTTTATTTGTTGTGCAATATTTTTTTCTAATTCATTATTTTCATAATTGTCAATATTTGTAAAATAAAATATTTCTTTATTTTTTATTGCAACCCAATAAATATTTCCATTATCTTCTATTTTTTGAATAGGAAGATTTTCAGGTATATTTTGATTATTTTGGCTATTAGGTCCAGCTGACATCATTGCAAATCCTGCAATAGATGCAATCATTAATATTAATAAAAATAAACTCATCAGTTTAGTTGTATTTGATATTTCATCGTTTTTTTTTTGTTTTTTTTTTGCCATTTTTATTTTACCCATTTTCCTTTATTTGCAACGATGTAATCCCCAGAGACTTTGTTAGCATTAGATAGAAATTTTTGTTTAAATTCATCATTTGCTTGAGGAGAATTGTTTAATTCTTGTCTAGTTGAGATATCTCTTTCTAAATTATATTCATCTTCTAGTTCTATTCCTTTTAGAGCTTTGATGAAATTATCCATGATTTCTTTTGCTTCTTTTTGAATGTCTTCTTGTTGATTCATATATTATTAAAGATGTTTTTATTTAAAATTCTTTTGTTTTATTGCAGCATTTTTTGTTTAATTATTTTTTATTTTCTGGTTAAATAATATGATAATTCTCTATGATATGAATTATGTTGAGGAATATTATTTTGAGATATGGAATAAATTTTTGATTCAAGATTTTGATTTGAAATTTGAGAATACCAAGAGTTGTTTATATTAAATTTTGGTTTTTGGTATAAACACTTAGGATAAGTATTTGGAGTTGTATTAATGGGGGGAAGTGTGTTGTAAATTGTTTTTGATGATTGTTTTGTTTTTTGAGTGGTTGTTGTATTATTTTTTTGATTTGGATGTTTTTTTTGTTTAAAATATTGTCTAAGTAATATATAATTCATATTGGAATTAGAATTGAGTATTTTATGACTATCTTGTAATTGAGGTTTAAATTCTTCTGCTTTTAATATTGTATTATCGTATGCAAGTAGTTTTCCTAATGAAGATTTAGGATTTATAAGTTTGATATTTGGTAATTGTTTTATTTGTTCATTTAATATATAGTCATCACTTGCCATAACAAATATTTTTCCTGTTTTTTTTGATAATGTTTGAGAATTTATAGTGAGAGTTTCTTGATTGCTTTGTGTATTAAACTGTGGATTCATTTTTTATACCTTTATATATTTTTTTGAATTTCATTAATAATTCTGTTTTCGTAATTTATGTTTTTTTCTTCTTCTTCTTTATTAAGATTCAATTTTAATAAATTTTTTGCTAAGTTATATTCATATTTATAATTTTTGGAATTTTTTAGAAATTTATTTGTGATATTTTCTTCTATTTCTTCGATACTTTGAGAAAAATCAATTTGTGTATTTTCTAATAATTTACTTTTTAATTTATATGTGTTTTTTAATACTTCTAATACTTCACGTTCATATAGTTCATTTACGATATGATTGATATTAATATCTGAGATTTTACCATCAATTATTCCAGAAAATTCTAACATAACAATTTTATTTTTCACATCTAAATCTTTTAATTTATTATTTATTATAGTATGTGCTTGAGATGGAGTTTGATTATTGAATTCAATAAATATGTATTCTTTCTCATAAGGGATTATATTTATTTTTTCAATATTAGTTTGTTTTGTTTTAAAATCAAATTCACAATAATTAAATGTTGGATTAAATTCTTTTAATTCTCTAAAATTATTAGGAAATAATGCTCCAGGATATGCTATAATAGAATTATTTTTAAATTGATTAGTCATATTTTCATGTATATGACCTCCTGCATAATAATTAAATCCTTTAGGCAAAAAAGATGTGTTCATCGTGAATTCTACATTTTTTAATGATTTTGGTTTGAAATCATTTAAGGAGTTATGAAACAATAATAAATTGAAATAGTCTTTGTCTAGTTTTTCAATTGTTAAGTTTTCATAGATTTTTTTATCAATACTGTTTTTTTTCCCATAGATACCTCCAATATTTAATTTTAATTTTTCGTTTTTAGTTAGTAATAATTTAAAATTTTTATTGTCTAATATTTGTAATTTACAAACATCTTTTAATATTCCAATTTCATCTAATAATTCTATAAAAGATTTGCCAATTAAACTATAGTCGTGTGAGCCACCTATTACATAAATTTTGATATTATTTTCTTGTAATTTTTTTATTTGAGTTACAAAGTCTTTTACAATATCAATAGGAGGTAGTGCGTTATTGAAAATATCACCACAAAAAACACAAAAATCTACATCTAAAGATATAATTTTTTCTATTGCTAATTGAAATGTTTTTAGGTTTAACTTTCTAAGAGTTTTTTCTCTCCAAGAACCAAGATGTAAATCAGCTAGATGAGCAAATTTTAATTTTTCCATTCTTATAATAAAATTATAAAAAGTTATTTCTTTAAATAATTAATGAAATATTTTGTAGAATTATTATTAAAATATGAATGAAGTGAAAAAATAAATTGCAAATAAACCAAATTAAACTAAAATGGAAAGAAAATAAAGATGTATAATTTAATTTAAATAAAAATATTCTTTATCCTTGTTTGGAGCAAAATTTTATAAACATCTTTTAATAATATTTTTTATGTTAAATTTAGAACAAAAAGAGAGTTTGAAAGAATTGTCAAAACCTTTAATTATTCAAGGAGATGTTCAAACTGGTAAAACTAAAACTATAATAGAGAAAATATTTTATCTTGTTGATAAAAATAAATATAATTTAAATGAGATTTTGACTTTGTCTTTTAATTATAAAAATGTACAAACAATTTCTAAAGAGCTAGAAAGTAAAAACATAAATTATATTTCAAATACGTTTGAGGATTTTTGTTTGCAAATAATCAAAGAAAATATAAAGTATATTTCTTTGTTAGATAAAAATTATAGGATAATAAACAAAAATTTCGTGTTATTATATTTGTTTGAAAATATAGAACATTTTAATTTATCTTCAATTCAAATAAAAAATAATATTGTTAATTTATCTTATGAGTTACAATCTATTATTAGAAGTTTTAAAAAATTAGGTTATGATTTGAAATCTTTTGAAAAATTAATTACAGAATTTTCAAATATTAATGTTAGGAGTGATAATGAAAATGAAAAGAATAATAGTAAAAATAAGATTTATGAAAATGATATAAATTTTTTAAAGAAATATGATATTATTAATTCTTCTATTGGGAATATTAGTTGTTTGATGGATATTTTTATTGTATATTCTAAATATGAGTTATATAAAAAACAACATAATTTTTTAGATAAAGAAGATATATATTTGTATACTAGAGAACTTTTAAAATCTAATGAAAAAATTAGAAAAGAAATTAGTGATAAATATAAATATATTTTAATAGATGAGTTTGAAAATATTACAAGAACCCAATTAGAAATTGTAAATTTAATAAGTAAGGATAATAATTTGACAATTACTTATAATCCTAATCAAGAAATAAATAAATTTAAAGAAAATAAATATTCTAGTTTTAATTATTTTAAAAAGTTATATCCATCTAATAAAATTATATGTTTAAATGAAAACTATAAACATAGTAAAAAGATATTAGAAAATATAGATAAAGTATCAAATAATATTTTGACTAATAAAAAAATAAATATTGATTCAGTAATTAAGGATAAGGGTGAATTTAATTTAATTGAGGCAGTTACTCAAAAAGCTCAGAATAAATATATTATAGATAGAATTAAGTATATAAAAGGAAAAAATATTAATGCAAAAATTGCAATTTTAGTTAGAGATAAGTTAGAAATAAAAGATTATATCAAATTATTACAAAAAAATAATATAAATTCAAATAATAAAAAAGTTGATTTATTTCAAAAGAATATAATAAAATTAATATTAGATCAGTGTAAAATAATTAATTCACCTTATGAAACAGATTTACTTATTTTTAAGCTTTTTAAAGATTATGGTATAAAAGAGAGGACAATGCAATCTATATTGAGAATTGCTTATTTTAAAAAAAAGTCTTTATATTATGTTTTGCAACATGAAGATTTTTCGAATTTTGAAGATGAAAATGATTTAATAGAATTATTAACTAATAAAATTACTTATTTAGTTTCTCTTAAATGTAGTAAATTGTCATTATATGATTTTATTTTAAATATTATTTATAATTTTAATACTTATCAGCAAATTATAGATATTTCTAATAAATCAAATTATTATAATATAGATAAGAAAAATCAAATTAAAATAATAAATTCTTTTTTAGAATTTGTTTTAAAATATGTAGAAATATATAAAAATAATGACATTTCAAAATTTATTAAATTGTGTGAATGTGCAAGATCTTTAAATTTATTTTTAGATATAAATATTGATAAATCAGAATTAACAACAGTTAATGTTGAAGTTTTGACTATTAAGGAGTCTTTAAATAAATATTTTGATTATGTAGTTATTCCAAGTTTAAATCAAAATAAGTTCCCTAAAACTTTTATTAGAGACAAAATAGAGTTATTTAATCAATTTAGAGAAAAATTTATTGAAAATGAAAAAAAACTTTTTTATATTGGTATTTCACGTCCATTATATGGTTTAGATTTAATTTATTTGAAATTTAATCAAGGTAGTGAATTGGTTTTAATACCATCTGAATTTTTAAAATTTTTAAATATAAAAAAACAAGTTTATTGTGATGAATCAAAGGAAGTAAATTTTTTAATTGAAGATAAAATTAAAAATCAAATTATTTCAAATATTAAAACATTTTTATTTGAAAATCAATTTGATATTGCAAAACAAGAAATAAAATTACTTGAAGATTTATATGACAAAAAGAATCTAAAACAATATTTTAATAATTCAACTCATCCAAAATATGATTATTATAAAGATATGATAAATAATAACAATAATGATAATGATGATGGTAGTAAGAGTTGTGATAATAAAAAAGATAACAAAAGTCTTATTCTTCAAGATGATATAGAATTTGATCATAAAAATCAAGTATATTCAGTTTCTCAATTACAAACTTACATTTCTTGTCCTAAAAAATATATGTATCAATATATCTATAAATTACCAGGTATAGCTAAACATTATTTTGATTTTGGAACATCTATGCATTATGTTGTAGAACAAATAGTAAATGATGTTTCAAAATATTCTAAAGAAATTTTGTTTTCTAAAGCAATATCTTTGTTGAGTAAAAATTGGATTTCTAAAGGTTATATTAATTATAAGCAAGAAAAAGAATATTTTAATTTAGGTATTAAATCTTTGAAAAAATTTATAGAAAAAGAGATTGAAATTCAAAAATCAGGAACAAAAATTTTTAAGACAGAATATAAGTTTTTAATAAATTTAAATGGCAAGAAAATTATGGGGTTTATTGATAGAATTGATAAAAATAATGATAAATTTGAAATTATAGATTATAAAACTTCGAATTCTGTTTTAAATGAAAATCATCTTCAAAGTAATTTGCAACTATATATTTATTATCTTGCTGTTAAAGATACTTATGCAATTGAACCTGCTAATTTAGGTTTATGGTATTTAATACATGATAAAATTATTAAGATTAATCCTAAAAAATTTAATGTAAAAGAGTTAAATAAATTAATTAAAGATACTATTTTTAAAATAGAACAACATAATTTTATTGCAACTCCTTCTAATTTTTCATGTAACTTTTGTGATTATAAAGAAATATGTAAAAATTCATGTTTAAAATGATTTAATTTAATTTTTTGTGTATAATATTGATATATTTGATTTATAATTTTAATTATAACTAATTATTTTTATTTTTTTAATAAATTCAACATTTTTATTCAACATTTTTTTACAATCTTCTTTGGTTAAATTGCTTATTTGGTTAATATTTGTTATTTTTCTTTCTTGGTAAGAGTATACTCTAGAGTCTTTAATGAAATAATATTTTTTATCTTTAATAAAATTATGAAAAGCACTATCCATATATACAAATGGTCCCATTATTTTTTTTAATTTAGGAATATTTTTATGTTCTAAAAAAAATACAAATAAGCATGTTTTTTGTGAAAAATCTATAAAAAATTCGTTGTTGAATATTTGAAAATCATACTCTGTGAAGTGATGTGCAAGTTTTGAATTTAATCTTAATAATTTAGAACCAATAATATCTTGACTATTATTATGATTGTTTACATCTAAATTAAACACATAAAAAAGATTTGAAAGTTTGTTTCTTTTTGCAATTTTTTTTGCACTTTTTATTGTTTTGTGTAAATTAAATTTAGTTATTGTAAAATCACTCTCTCTTAGTTCATCAAAGTTTTTTGCAATTACTAAAAACTTAGAATAATTTTCTACGCTCAAAGCTCTTGCGGCATTTCTTGTTTCTAAAATAGGATCAACTAAAATTAATGATGATATTTTTGATGAAGGGATTTTGATTAGTGCGCTTTGGTAACTTTCATAAAAGTTATTTATATCTATGAATTTTCTTTGTTTCCAAGTTTTTGCATCATTTAAAAGTGATTCTAATGTATTATAATAACATATAAGTATATCTATACTATGTCCGGAGAATCCATTGATATAACTTTCTGCTCCATATATTTTTTTAGATTTGAAAAATTGTTTTGCTAATCTGATTTCATTTTTTAGATTGGGATTTTTTGCAATTTTTTTCTTGATAAAATCAACATGTAATGGAGATACGTCGGTAGAATTTTTGGCAAGTTTAGGATTTATGATGTTTAATACAGGAACAATTTCTATTTTTATGCTGAATTTTTTCTGTTTAAATTCAAGATTAAAATAATCTCGAGAACCTTTTTGTTTAGAATATTGAAATTTGCTTTTTATTATAATTTTTTCGAGCATATTACTTATTTTATCATCATCATATTTAGTATCAAATTTGGCAAATATATCTATATCAGATGTATCTTTTAAGTCAGTATCTTTTCCAAAACTTCCACCTATAAAAAAAGTACAATTGTAGTTTAAGAGTTTTTTTTGTTTATTTAATTCTTTTAATAAAATATGTACTATGTCTTGTTTTTCTTTTTTATTTTCTATATTTGGTTTGATATTACTTAAAATTGTTTTTCTTAAGTTGTTTTTCATTTTAAAAGATGTTTATTATTTGGTGAAAAGCATTTACTAAAATTATTTTTGCATATCCAATATAAGGTATTCTAAATACTGCAACTCCAATTACATCTTCTTGGGAAATATTTTTTTCAAAATATGTAAATGCTTTAGGATTATGGTCACCTTTTGTTTCAAAAAAATATTTATTGTTTTCATCTTGCCATTTTTTAGTTACTCTGTGAATAACTGGTCCTTTTTGTTCAAAAAAACTTTTATCTTCAGGTATAAATACAAGCACTTCGCCTACTTTTATATCTTCAGGTTTTTTGCCGTATAAAATCATAACATCTCCTATGTTTAAACCATTTGAATATTTGAATTCTTTAAATTGAGTTTTGTTTATATCATAATTTTGAGTGTAATAATCTCCACAATATTTCCACCATTGATTGTAATTTATATTTTTATTTCTAACATCTATACTTCGTTTATCACAAATTTGATAATTTGAAATTTTATGTTCCATACTTCCAGATACTATTGCAACTATAGGGAAATCATTGTTTAATACTAATCCTATTCCAGGAAAAAACAAATATTTTATAAATAAAAATGCTAATGCAAAATTTAGAACATATGATAAGAAAGAGTCATCGTGCCATATAAAATTCCAAATTTTTTTGATTTGTATTAAATATTTGTTTTGAGTTTGATTAGTTTTAGTTTTTTTTTTTTTTTTTACTCCCATTTCTATTTTATGTTAATTGGATTTTGTTTTTAAAGTTAAGTAATTTTAAAACAAATATTAGAGTTCTATTTTTTATTGTTTTTTTTTATTTTTAGTTTTTTTTGATTGTTCTTTTGATTTTGTATTACTATTTTTAGTTTCATTATCTTCTTTTTTAGATTTGTAATATTTTTCGAAAGATTCAGCTTCTTTTTGTACGCTTTCTTTATTAGTATAACGTATAGTATTATTGTCAAAATTTGAATAAAATGCATCAAAGCTTTGGTCTTTAATATTAACTTTTGTGTTCTTAGGTTTTATTAATGTATCTTCATATCCTTTTACTTTGCCTTTATTTTTGTTTTCAAATTTTGAGAATACATCGTTGTTTTTGTTTATTTTGTTATCAATGAAGTTATTAATTTTTCTTAAATGTGAGTCATAGTTACTTTTTTTTAAGTTGTCATTATTTGATTTATTTTGAATTTGAGTTGCTGTGAATTTTGTTTTAGGACTTGATGCTTTATTGTTTTGTTTATCTTTGTTTGGAACATGAATTCCTAATTTTTTTAATTCTTTATCTAAATATCCTTTTTTATATGCATAATATCCACCTCCACTAGTTCCTGCAACTAACAATATAATGATTGCAATTAATATGAAATAATTGTTATCTTCATTTTCATCGTCATCTATTTGAGTCATATTGAAGGGTTCATCGTCAGCATAAGTTATGTTATTTTCCTCAATACTTTCGTTATAATCGCTATTATTATATTCATTATCTTGATAGTCGTTCTCATTATTATTATTTGTTGTTTGATTTTGAGGTGTTTTGTTTTGTGTTAGAGAGATTATTTCAAAAGTTTTATGGCCTGCATAGTTGAAAGCTTGTGCACATAAGTAGTTTTCATTTTCAACGTTTAATGCTGTATTATTTTCTATATCGTATAAAGCATTTGGATTGCATTGTATACTTGTTTGTGATACTCCATAAAAAACTTCTGCACATCCACTTTGACTATCAATGCATTGTATGCTTTTTTGTGCATTTTTTTGGTCATTGAAAGTTAGAATAGGTGGAGTTGAATCATAATTAATACTGATGGTTCTAGATGTGTTACTTCCCATTTCATTTATTGCAGTTAGTTTTAATTGATTTGTAGAAGAAAAATTTTCTTTTATAGTATGACTAGTTGAAGTAAAACTTTTTTCAAATTCTTCATCGTTAATGTTTGCATTTAATATATATTCATCGATATCAATAATAGAACTAACATTAAATTTAAAATTAATTTCTTGATTAGATCCAAAATAATTAGAGCTTTCATATCCGTTATTAATAAAAGTAAAGTTGTTAATGGTTATTCCGTTTTGATCATATGTTATTTCAATAGTATTTTGAGTTATTTCATTATTTTTTTTACAATAAACATAAAATTGGTTCGTTCCTTGTTCTAAGTTAGATACACTGAATGTTCTTTGTAAATTTGTTCCTGAAACTGATTCTAGAGTTTCAAATTGAGTGTTTGGAACTGGATTATAACTATATCTACAGTCTACTTGAGAAAATTCAGTTAAAGTGATTTCAATGTTTGTATCTTGGGTTGTTGTATAGTGTGGAGTATAGGATGCTACTTGAACTCCTTGGCTGAGGTCTATTTCAAAATTTTGAGTTGTAGTTTTAGTGTTTTCAAACACATCAAAACATTCAATTTCTAGTTCATAATTTTGACTTTCTAAATTTAGTTGTGTTTTTTCAAAGTTTATATAATCATCACTATCCATGATTATTTTTTGGTAATTTGTATCATTAATACTAAAATAACAAAATGCTTTTTTATTTGTTTGTGCATATACATCAAATGGAGTATTCGTTAGTAAATTATTAGGTTGTATATTTGTTATTTCTAATTGATTATTATAGTCTTCAGTTTGTATTTTAATTAACTCATTGTTAAAGTCAGAATTTAAATATGCTATTTCTTCTTCATAATTATTATTCACGCAAGCTACCCAGATATTATTGTCTAATTGGGTAACATCAATAGTATGTGTTAGGTGATTGTTAGTTTGAAAAGTTTTTTTATTATTAGAAGATATTTCGTTGAATTCTTTAAAATTTGTCAATGATGAAGAGAAGTAACAGGTTGCTTCCTTATTTGTTTCTATTTTTAATTGGAAAGGTACTTGACTTGTATAGATTGTATTATCAAAGAAATCAGAAAAGGTATTGTTTTTATTATAATTATATTTTAGATTAGCTTCTTCTTTTTTTGTTATTAAATTGATTATAAGAGGATTATTGTTATTGTATATTTGTTGACTATATGTGTTTGTATTTCCTGCTAGGTCTTTAAATGTAATATTTGCTGTGTTGAAGTCATCTAGAAGATTTATATTGTCTATAGGAATAACTATTATATTATTGTTATTATCATTTTTGATTTTTTCTTTTTCAATATTATTAAAAAAAATTTCATCATTATTTATTTCTACTATAACATTTTGAATTGGTTCGTTGAATTCTAATGTTAGTGTTTCTGCTTGGGAATTGTATTCAAAATTTATTAGTTGAGGTTTTTGGTTGTCATATATTAAACTAAAATCTACTTTATCTCCTTTTGGAATAATTTCTATATTTTGATTTGCACTGTAAACAAATAGTTTGAAATGTATATCATTGAATAAAGACAAGTTTTCTTGAATGTCAAATTCAAAAATTTTATTTGTTAATTTAGGGAGGTATGTAGTGTTATCTTTATATATATATTCATCACCATCTGCATATAGTATAGTATCTATTATTCTTATTGGGTTATTTCCAGAAGAAATATTTATTGTAATATCTGGATGTGTATTATTAGTGTAAAAATTATAGGTTTCATAATCATTACCTTCATAAATTCCTATAGAAAAAATTTTTGTAATAAAAAAAACAAAAATTAAAGCATAAAAGATTATTTTAACAAGTTTCATTATTTTTTTAACAACCTAATAAATTATAAAAAGATGTATACACTTTAAAGTAGTTTATGTTTTGAGATAAAAAATAGATATGAGATGTGTTTTTAGTATAATTTATTTATTACTATTATTTTTACTTTTATAATAATTATATATTTATAGAAATTATCCACTCACCTTTTATTTTAATTTTTTGACTTGTGATAGTATTTTTTAATTCTTTTATTGAGTTGATTTTATTTTGTTTATCATTAATTATTTCTTCTTTTAGTTTTTTAATTTTGTTGCTATTATAATCGTTAAATTCTTTTTTTGTTGCTTTTAATTCAATTAATTTTGTATTTATTTTTTTTATGTTTTTATCATACTCATCTATTTGTTTCTTGTTATTTGTTATTTCATTTTCTTTATTTTTTATTTCATTATTGTTTTTGTTAATCTGTTCTTCAATGTTGTCTATTTTTGTGTTTAATTCTTCTATTATTTTGGTTTTTTTTATAGAGTCATTTTTATTGTGGTGTTGTAGATTTTCTAGCTCTTGTTGGTAATTATATTGTTTTTTATCTAATTTATTATTTGATTCTTCTAACTGATTTATTGTTTTTTGAAATTTCAATATTTTGTAATTACAATCACTAAATCGAGTCCAATATATTAAGCCTAGGGTGAAAATCATTAGAAGTATATTTAAGCATTTTTTATTACCTAATTTTTTGTAATCATTTATAGTTTTTATTTTTGATTTTAATATTTTTATTTCAAACTCATTGTTTTTTTTGGTGTGTTGAATTTTTAAAATTTTGTTGTTGATTTTTTCTATTTTTGTTTGTAATTGCTTATTTATGTTATTTTCTTCTTGTTTAACTATTAACTCTTCTTTTTGATTTTCTAATTTTTGATTCTCTTCTTTTATTTTATTTAATTGTTTTTTTAGATTTGTTATGTTTTTTGTTATAAAATTATTTTTTTTGGTATTAGTTTTTTTTAGTTTGTTGTTTTCAATTTCTATTTGTTCTTCAATATTGGAGTTTTTTTCTTTTTCTATGTGTTCTATGTTTTTAATATAGTTATTGATTTTAGTGTTAAATAAATCTATATCATCTGTTTCTATATTGTTAATGATACCATTTATGATATCTAATTGTGAGGTTATTTCTATAAATGTATAGTCTTGATCTTTAGGTTTTATGAAGTTTTTTTTGTTTAGTTGGTTAATTTTTAGTTTTACTTGTGTAAAATTTTTAATTGGTTTAGATAAATTAATTTCTCTGTTTTTTTTTTGTTTGAGTTTGTTTAAGTCAGATATGATTATTTTGTTGTTAGTTAAATGGTTTTTAGTATGATTTGGTATTTCTATATCTTTTAGGTTTTGTGGAAAAAAATATTTCTTAGTATTGCTGTTATATACTATATTGTCTTTAATATAAAATACTTTTGTTTTATTATGATTTTCTTTGTTCATATTTTTCTAAAAGTATATGTAAGAAAAGATTTATTAACTTTTTGTTATTTTAAAATTTGTATATAATGTTTAGAATTTTAATTGAATGGTTAGAAAAAGGTGGATTGCCTTTTTTATTTTTGTTGATGTTATTAGAAGGTAATCCTATTATAGGTTCTTTTATTCCAGGTCAAACTATAGTAATTTTTATAGGATTTTTAATATCTACTACTAAAATATATAATTTATATGTTGTTATTGTTATTGTTTTTTTAGGAGCTTTAATAGGTGATATTTTGGGATATTTTCTTGGAAGAAAGTATGGAGTTAAAGGTTTGAAAAGATTTGGATTGGATAATAAATCTAAAATATATAAGTATTCATATTATTTTTTTAAGAAGTATGGTTTATGGTCTATTATTATGGGAAGACAGATTAATTTTACTAGGGCATTTATGCCATTTTTTGCGGGATGTTTTAAAATGGCTTTTTTCCCTTTTTTTGTTTTTGCATTTATTAGTTGTTTGCTATGGTCTATTTTGTCGGTTTATTTAGGATATTATTTCGGATTTATTATTGTTGAGAATTTAAATTTTGTGATGGAATTTATTATTTTTGTGTTGGTTTATTTTGTTATTGTATTTTTTGGGTATAGAAATATTAAAAATATTTATTATGGTAATTTTTCAATTATGAAGCAATATTCACTTCATAATATAATTTTTTTAGGAATTATATCCTTAATTTTAATTTTTATGGGTTATTTGTATAAATGGGAGTATTCTCAATTATTTAATGATTTATTTGTGTTTGCATATTTTTCAGGTATTTATTTAGTTTTTGGATTCTTGTTTTCAAAGTTTTTTTTATTTTTTTTATTTTTTTTAATATTTTTAATTATGATTTATAAAAGGTATTTTAGGTTATTGGTTGTTTATTTATGGAGTTTGTTTATCTCATTTTTATTAGTGTTGACTTCATTTATATTTTTTAAAATATGGTATGGTATTAGATTTTATTTTGATGTAATATTTTTTACAATTTTTTTATTTTTTTTGTGGATATTGTGTAGAAAATTGTTTAATAGTAGAAAACAAATATTATATATTAATTTGAGTGTGGTTTTATTGATTTTAATTATGGTTTTAGTTAAATTTTCTATGACACAAAATATTTTTTTGGTTTTATTTTCGTTTTTAGTTGGAGTTTTAAATACAGAAATAATATTGTTATTATCTCATTATTATATTATAGATAATTATTTATCTAAAACTAGGTTTGATTTGTAGTTTAATTAAAGGGTTTAGTTATATATTTTTATTATAATACAAGTTAGATTGTATTGGAATAACTATTTAAATTATTAATTAAATAATTTGTTAAATAAATAAAAATTGATACAAAGTATTTTGGTATTTTTAGAATTTTAATTATTTTAGGATAATTTTATAAATAAGTTTTAAAAATATATTTGGTACAAGTGGTATATTCTATCAATCAATACAAATGTTTAAATACTAGTAGAAGTATTAACATTTCTAATGGAGAACACAATACATCAGGAACTTAATTTTCAAGAAACAAAAGATGATTTAGATGCATATTTTGATGATTTTATGAGTTCTAAGCCAATTTTTAAAGATAAAGCCGTTTTGCAGTCAAATTATTTACCTAGTGTAATACCTCATAGGAATACATATTTAAAAAGTATTGCAAAAGTTTTAGCTCCTGCTTTAAGGAAGGAAAGACCTTCTAATCTTTTTATTTATGGAAAAACAGGTACGGGTAAATCTTTATGTGTTAATCATGTTTTAAATAAAATGCAAAATGTTGCAAATGTAAGAGAGATTCCTTTGAAAATTATTATGATAAATTGTAAGTTAAGAAAAGTTGCAGATACTCAGTATAGGATTTTGCTTGAAATATTAAAACAGTTGGGTAAGGATATGCCATCTACTGGGATATCTACCAATGAGTTATATAAAGAGTTGTATGATATTATTGATTCTACAAAAAGAACAGTTCTTTTGGTTTTAGATGAAATTGATACTTTGATTAAAAAAACAGGTGATGATATATTGTATAATTTGACGAGAATTAATCCAGAGCTTAAAAATTCAGAGATTTGTATTGTGGGAATTACTAATGATTTAACAGTGATGGATAATGTTGATGCTCGAGTGAAAAGTTCCTTAAACGAAGAGGAGATTGTTTTTTTGCCGTATAATGCAATGCAAATTCAAGATATATTATGGGAGAGATCTTTTTTGGCTTTTAGAGAAGGGGTGTTAAATGAAGAAGTGATTCCGATTTGTAGTGCTTATGCTGCAAGAGAACATGGAGACGCAAGAAGAGCTTTGGAGTTATTGCGATTTGCAGGTGAATTAGCTGAAAGAGAGGGAACTGAAAAGGTGAGTCAAGTTCATATAGATAGTGCAGATAAGAAAACTGAAAAAAATAGAATAATAGATATTATTAAATCTCAACCTAAACAGTTTCAACTTGTAAATTATGCTATAATTAAAACTTCTATGAAAGAAAAGCATAACTTAGTTACAAATAAAAAAACATTAATTATTGAACCTACTACTACTGGTATGGTTTATGATTATTACAATAGGTTGGCTAAAAAATTAAATATTACTACTTTATCTTTGAGAAGAATATCAGATATAATTATTGAACTTGATGTTTTAGGCTTGATTACATTTAAGATACTTTCTAAAGGAAGATATGGTAGAACAAGGTTTATTTCTATAGATTTGCCTAAAACTTTATTTAAAGAAGTTATTGATATTTTGAAAAAAGATTTAAATATTGAAGATTAGAAACTTTATGATGTAATTTGTTTTGATTGTATAATTTTATATTTTTTTTATAAATTAGTTGATTACTAGTTTTTTTGTAGTGTTTTAATGTAATTTATAATATAAGTTAATATTTTTTTAAAGTTTGTTTGAGGGTTATTTAAGGATATTCTAATAATTTTGATTTAAAATACTAACATTTTTAAAGTGATTTAAATTAGTATTAATATAATTTATTATAGGTGATATATATGAAAAGAGCTGGTGGTAATAGAAGAAAGAGTAGAGA
Organism: Nanobdellota archaeon; assembly: GCA_048625195.1. Taxonomy (GTDB): domain Archaea; phylum Nanobdellota; class Nanobdellia; order Woesearchaeales; family UBA583; genus UBA583. Next base: position 27,384 of record JBMCRE010000013.1, read on the forward strand.
TAAAATGAGTAAGCCTTTATCTGAAAAAGGAAAGTTACATATACAAAGGTATATACAATTTTTTGAAGTTGGTGATAAAGTGTTGTTAAAGGCATATCCAAGCTATCATAAAGGATTGTTTTGTTTAAGATTTCATGGAAAGATTGGAGAAGTAGTTGGGACTCAAGGAGAATGTTATAAAGTAAATATTAAAGATGGTGATAAACTTAAGAGATGTGTGATTCATCCAGTTCATTTACTTAGGGCTTAAAAGAGGTTTGAAATATGTCAAATTATGAATTAATATCAACAAAAGTAGTATCTAATGCAGATGCAAAGGAAATAATTGTTTCAAAAGAAGATGAAAGAGAATTAACTTATAGAGAAGAAAAAGTTAAAGATTATTTTAAGTGTTTTCAACAATTAGATAAAAAAGATTTTGAAAAAGCTAAACAGGAATTAATGGCTTTGGATATTCCAAGACTTGATGAGGAGTATATAATAAAAATTTTAGATATTATGCCAACAGATGGTACTCAATTGAGAGCTATCGTGAGTCATAGTGGAACAGTTTTGATTGATGAGAGTGTTAAAAAGATTTTGAATGTTCTTAAAAATTATGTAAAATAATTTTTTATTATTTTATATTTTAACAAAGTTTTATAAATTTTGAAATTTTAAACTTAATCTAGGATGTTAGGAAAATGAATAGTAGTAGAGATAAAATGGGACAGAAAAAGAGTTCAGTAAAAGAAGATTATGCAATAGTCTTAGATACAGTAGATCATAAAACATCTTTTAAAGATAAAAAAATTGTCCAAGCAGTAGGCTATAATACATATCTATTATTTGAGTTAGTACCAAAATTAGATGTAGATTTAGTTTCAGGTGATAAAGTATATATTGGAGATGGCAAAAGAGAGAAGATTCAATATATTAAAAGAATATTATCTCCAGATGATTTGTCATCTAGTGCTTTGTCAGAATTAATATATGTTTTAATAGATATTATTAATGATAGAGAAAAGGAGTTTGTAAATTTGTTTAATAGTGCAGGACCTATTTCATTGAGGAGACATTCTTTAGAGATAATTCCAGGAGTAGGAAAAAAACATCTTAAGACTTTGTTGGATATGAGAGAACAAGAGATTTTTAAGAGTTTTGAAGATATTAAACAGAAATGTTCCTTTTTACCTAATCCACAAAAAGCTATTGCAGAACGAATACTTGATGAGTTAAATGGAAAGACTGATCAGAAATTTTTTGTTAAAAGATGATTTTAGGGCTGAAGGGCTTAAGAGATTAAGGGCTTAAGTGCTAAAGTATTAAGGGGTGAACAGTTGAATAAAT
>JBMCRE010000014.1:0-25344 GCA_048625195.1 Nanobdellota archaeon
AACAATTCAATAGTTATTATTAACATTCAAACATCTTTCATTACTAGAGAGTTGTATGTAAGTTTTATATATTTTTTTTAAAAAATAATAATATGAAATTAAGATTAAGTAAAATATATCTTTTAAGTTTAGTATTACTGGTGAGTTTGACATTCACTTACGCAGACCCACAGGCAATTTGTTGTTATAATCCAACAAATTCAAATAGCATAACACCAGGAATAGATTCATGTAGTGAAGGGAGTTATAATGTTGGTTCTTTTGATTCAAACACACAATGTAACAGTTACGAAGATAAAAAAAAAGGTTGTCAAAAAAATGGACAATGTTATGAAACAGCTTTTGGTAGTTACATATATGATATTTCAGAAGTGACAAATTATTTTCAAAGCGAACATGGGATAGATATTGGAACTTATTGTAATTTAGTTGATTTTACTTCAGATTGTGGCGGTGATATTACATCTACTAGTGGAATTATTATTGATAATAACTCCACTGATATTGGTATTGAAACAGGAGGAGATAGTCAAATAGGAGATGCTATAGACCCCGAAGATGCTCAAACAGATGAATATATTGCTCAAAAGTTAGAAGACATTAAATTTTGTGCAGATGTGGGTTTCCCATTTGGGATATTTTTTTCAGAAAGTGATTGTAATAACTTAGAAGATGAACAAGGAAACAAACCTTGTCTATATAACCCTTATTACGGTGGAAAAATGAAGATTTCATCATCTCAAAATGATTTTGGTATTTTTCCAATGGAAGTAGGTTGTGTTCCTAAGTTAGAAATAAATAGCTGTTATGATTATAAAACTAAAGCAAATTGTCAAGAGAATCCTCTTTATCATGATGAGAATTATAACCGTTCTAATTTAAGAAATTGTACATGGGTAGATACACAGGATTTCTTCTCTGATTTTAATAAAGGACAAGACTCAGGTATATGTATTGCCACTTATATTAATGAAGATAAACATTTTAATATAGAGCACTATACATCAAGACAAAATTTAATTGTTAATGGAAGTTTTGAAGATAATACAGGTAGTACAGGGCATAGTTTTCATGGAACTAAAAATTATCCAATAAATGTTGATGAAACCTTTACAACTACAATAAATCATCTAGCAAAAGGAGTAGGTTATAATATTGTTTTTTATTTAATGCAAGATTCTTCTTTTGGTAATAATACTTTAGAACTAACACTTGTTCAAAAAGACTCAAGTGGTGCACATCTAAAAACAGATACACATCTAGTTAATTTAAACGAATACACTACTCCAAATGGGATATATAAAAAAGTTACATTTCCTCAATTAGTTACAGAAAATAACATAGAAACAATAAATATGTCAATAGAGGCAGAACAAGATATAGTTATAGATGGTTTATCTTTTGAAAAGTATATTGATACACAGCCATTGGCAGATACAGGTGTATTTAAACCAGTTACAATTATAGATAATAATGCATCTAATTGTGAAGAATGTTTTAGTGATAAAGATATGAATTTTTGTACTCAGGGTAAATCAGATTTATTAGGGGATTGTTCTTATATGGTTAATAATTATTATTCAGGATACAATTCAAGTTTAGAGGATTATTTAGGAAAAGATGAAAATCCATATTATAATGATTGGAATTCACAATCTTTGGCAAATTCAAAAGTTTTTTGTGAATTATATTTGACTCAAGAGAAGTGTGAAGATCCAAATAATTATTTAAATAAAAACTTTGGACAATTACATGAACTTGTAAGTGAATCTTCAGATCGAACTTTATGTCAATGGAGTGGGACTTATGGGTGTTTTAAAGATTCTAGTGCTTCAAATGGCCCAGACACTAAAAATTCAGGAGATGTACACCTATATAGACACGATTTAAATAAAAATGGTTGGAGTCATAGTTTATTTAATTCCTATCAATTTCAAACAACTGATGGTAATTTGTCTGATTTTGTTTTTGGATGTGATATGATCCCTCCTCAAAGTTATATTTATTTTACAGCAAAAAATGCTTCAGGAGATAATATTATAATAAGAGATGATGATTTTCCTTCAGAAATAATAGGTGCTGTTACAATGCACTTGAGTGCATATGATATTTGGCAAGAAGCATGTGATCCATTTGATTTAACTAAACAAATTTACTTTGATTATAAAATAGATTCAGATGCTCATTATAGAGTTGCCTCAAGTTATATGTTAGAAGAGAGTTATCCTATAGAAGATTATTTTGTAGATTCAACTGCAACAAGTTTAATGTCAGAAGGGTACAATGATATTACTTTATCTATTAAGGATCAGTCAGGAAATATTGAAAAAATAATAAACTATGATAATATAAATATCGACTTAGAAGGGCCTGTGATAGAAATCATATTTCCTTCTACAGAGCCAAATGGATTAATAGGTAGTCAAACATTAGGACCAAATCAAAATTTAACAATTGAAGTAACAGATTATTCTCAAATTAATTCGTGTACATATGGATTAACACCAACAGGATCTCAAAATATTCCTAGTTCATATTTCAATGCAAGTGGTAATCTATCGACATTCTCTACAGTTTATTCAGATGATGATGATTATAAAAGATACGATTTTCAATTACCTATATACAATACAAGCGTATTAGGTGATTCTTACATTTTAAGCCTTACATGTAATGACATATTTGATCAAACTACAACTAATAATTATATTTTAAGTGTAGACTATCAGACCGAATTTGTATTAATAGAACCTTTAGGTTTTATGAGTTACGATGTAAATCTAGGATTCATGAATTCTCAAAAAGATGTTCATATTGTATCTTCTGAAGAGCTCGATTCATGTACTATAACAAGTTCTGATGATTTAAATTCACCAGAAGATTTAACAATTGACACAAGTCAAACATTTGATTTTCAAACATACACTGATTTACAAAGCAATATAACAGGAACTCTAGATTTTGATTCTGATGGTATAAAAGAAATTATCATTACATGTGAAGATACGAATTTCAATACAGTTACTGCAAATTTAACATACTATTATGATACTCAATCACCTATATTAAATAGTTTTAATATGATAGATATTGGTCAAAAAAGCGTAGTTGAATATGAGGATAATTATTATATTAAAAGTTCAAATATAATCAATGATAAATTAAATATTAGCATTAATGGAACTGGTTCATGGATGTCTAATAGTAACTTATCAATAGAATATCAAAACAGTACAGATACATTTTATGAAATAACAGGAGCAACATTTACCAACTTTGATATTAACGAAACTACATATCTTGCACAAAGTGAAATTTCTTCGTTTATAAATCCAATAATATATATCGGAGAAGATACAGGAGATAATATTAATCTATATCGACAAACATATAGAATAAATTTTTCAGATAAAGCAGGCAACATAGGTTCAGAAACAATTAATCTATATTATGATAATTCTAATCCTCGGTTTAATTTTGAAAACCCCCCAATTCATAGAAACGAAAATAATCTATACACAAGTTTTGCAAATCCAAATATGATTATTGATTTTAATAGTCATGAGTATAGAAAATATAATTGTACTATTCAAGGAGATTGGCAAGGAAAATTATACTCAAATACATACAATGAAGTTTCAGATTTAAATTTTAATTTTGATGATTTTATACCAGAATTTGATTTAGAAAATGTTGATAGTTTTGATTTTAGTCTTTCTTGTGTTGATATTTTTGGAGAATCTTTAGATGGTGACTTTAATCTTAAATACGATGTAACACCACCACAAATAGATAATATTGCCTTAAATAATGGAGACACATATCTTTATAATGGTGGCATAAATATGGATTACTTCGCTAATAATAATCCAAAATCACTTTTAGATAATTTAATCTTTGAGATGGTAAATACTAATGAAGAAAGATATTTTTGCAACTATACTTTAAGTTCCTCAGATTATATATGTAATTCAGATCAATATTTAGAAGAATTTACGACAATATACCATGAAAGTGAGAATATACCAATCCTATCTAAGGATGAATCTGATGGGGGAATTTGTTATATGGGGAATCAATTTTTAAATAATTTACATACTGCAAAAACAAACCAACAAATATTAAATACACAAATAAATTTTGAGATTAGTTGTATTGATGCAGTAAATTTAGAAACAGATCCTCAAACATTTACAATACCATTAAATATAAGATATTATACACAAAATGACTTTTCAACTTTCACAGTAGACTATGAAACATCAACAGCGTTATTTACAGCAGAAAGTTTTAATTTATTTGATAAAGTTGCAATTTATTTGGACAATAGTGGTAATAATAACAAGCATATTACAGATTTAGTAGCTACAATGAATGCAGATGGAACATATACATATACAGGAAATATTGATATCTCAGAGCTAGACGAAACATTAACTCAAGTATGGGTTATTGGTTTTGATGGTGCAGACAATATTGTTGCAACAAAAAGTTCATCAATAGTGGTTGATCAAACCAATCCAACAGTAACTTTAAATGTGCCAGATGCAGATTTAGATAATAAAGTATATTCAACAGATTTTGCAGTAGAATTTTTTGCTCAAGATTTAGGAGGAAGTACCCTTGGTAATATAGAGTTTTATATTAATAATCACAAAGTATATTCTTCAGATAATTTATCTCAATATGATGATACAAAAATAAATTTTGATGAGATAGCAAATTATTATTCTAATTATAATAACAATTATCAAGGTGATTTAATTATTACAAATACAACAGTTGGAGAAACTTATGAATTAAAAGTTATTGCATATGATAAAATAGGAAATATGAATCAAACAATTATGAATGTAGAAGTTGTTGATGACTTAATGATAATACTTTTAGATTCAATAAATGCTTTTGCAAGTCAAAGTAAAACAAGTTGGATTACTAACCATGATAATCCATCTATTAAATTCAAGACATCAAAACAAGTTGAAGAATGTAGATTATATCCGTTTGTAGATGAAGAGTGGGAAACAATATTAAATGACGAAAACATAGCATTAGAAGAACAAACAATTCTAGGTACAAGTGTTACAGATAATATTTTTGAATTTGATTTATCTTCTTTTGAAGGTTACAATGCAAGTAGCTTAAGTCATAATGATGCAAGCTTACTGATTAAATGTAAATATAACGCAAGTGCTTATTATGATTTCACAAGGAAACTTCATAACTTAGATAAACTACCAGATTATACATTAACATCATCAGAAGGTTTTATTTTAAATGAGAATCCATTTAGAACAGATATTACAATTAAAGCAGTAAGTCATTACAAATTTATGAATTGTAGATATACAATAGATGGCACAAATGAGCAAGACTTTAATGGTTTATATGATGAAGAATTTGTACAGATATTAGATTTTAGTACCTACAGTGATGGTCAACATTCTTTAGAATTAGTATGTCAAAACAAGTTAGGTATTGAAGGTCCAACTAAAACATACGATTTTTATGTAAACAAAAATGCAGTCACTCAAATCGAAAATATAAAATTATTTAAATCTAATAAAGAACTAAATTTAAACATGGATGAAGATATGTATGTTAATGATAATGGGTATGGTTTAGTATTTGAATTAAACAAGAAAAATGTAAATTGCAATATAGAGATAGACAGTTCACAAGGTTTTTTTAATACTATAATTAATTTCTTTAAAAACTTATTTGTAGATAATAATATGGAAATAACAGATGATTTAAAACCTTATCAATATAAATTAAGTGAAGGTGAAATTAATTTTGATCAAGATATTTTAAATAGATTAACTATTAGTTGTGATGGATTTAATGATGATATAGAAATTGATATATATCACTTAAGTGAAAGTAACTTTGATATTGATTTAACAATAAATTAATCAAATTAAATCAAATAAATTTTTTAACAATTTTTTTTATCTTTAGAATATAATAATATCTATTTGTATTGAATCAAAAAAACATATTAAATCATAAAACATATAAATAATATCAACTTTTATGTTAATTATGTCACTAAAAGAAATTCAAACTGATGTTGATAAATGGACAAAACAATTTAAACCACAATATTGGCCACCTCATGAAATACTGGCCAGATTAACTGAAGAAACAGGAGAGCTTGCAAGAGAAATAAATCACTTATATGGAACAAAAAAGAAAAAAGATAGTGAGCAAGAAAATAGTTTAGGTCAAGAATTAACCGATATAATTTTTACTATTGTTTGTATGGCAAATGCCCAAGGAATTGAATTATCAAAAGAGTGGGAAGAAATGGTTCAAAAAAAGTTATATGGTCGCGATAAGAACAGATATACTAAAAAATAAGAGAGGTTATGTTTTAAACCTCTCAATTGAATATTTGTATCTAATTCCTTAGTGTAATCTTTCTTCGTTATAAAATTTAATAAATTTTCTAAAGTATTAAATCTTTTGTCAAATTCAATTTTATATGTTTTCCACTATCTTTCAATTTTATCACTTATTTATTTAATCATTTACTCCTTTTTTTTATAGGATAAGTTTTTCTCTTATGAATTTTCATTTTTTTTTTTTTTTTTTGACAAAGAAAAATAACATTTATATTTGTTATTGTGCCATAATTATGTTTTAGAACATCAAAATAAACTTTTAAAAAAATTAATAAGTTTTTGAAAAAAACCAAGTTTATCATTATTATTTACATCTTTATTATTATTAATTTCATCACTAATGTTAACTTGAATAGTTTGTTTATCTAAAATTTTATTTCCAATAATTAATTCATATGTAATATTGTTTATTCCTGGTTGTAAATTTAATTTCATACTTGTCTTATTTTTTGCAAACGCTCTTAACCCTTGCGAGTTCAAATAAACACTTGTAATCATAGATTTTTGATAATTTTCAACAAAAGAAGTAATGTGAATCTTATTACCATCTAAAGAATAATTTAAATTTAAAATAGGCATATCCATACTAACTTCAATTTTATCACTAACATTATCATAACTATAACTAATATTAGATTTAAATTTATTTGTTGTAAATTCTATTGCTTTTCTTTCATTTAAAATTAGATTAATATTTTTACATGTATTTTCTAAACATATATTTAAGTCATTAATCTTATAATTATTAGGATTTGTAAAATAACATATAATCTTATTTTGTGATTTGTCTATTAAAGACATACTACAATTAACATTTAATTTATAATTTGAAAAAGATTTATGTTTAAAAATATCATCTTCTTTTGGTAGATTAATTTTCTTAATATGTATAAAATCTTCTTTCACTTTTACATCATAATTAATTTCAATATTTTCATTATAAATTAAAAAAGGTAAAGTATACATAAATCCACTTTCTAGAGTATCTTCTTTAATTTTATATTTAAAATAAATTGTTCTTTTTTCTTTAGGTCTTAAGATAATCATTTTTTGAGTATCATTTAAAATGTTAATTTCATTTATATTTGATATTTGCAAAAAAATAATTTGATAAAAATCATCTTTATTTTCAATATCAACTTGTATATATCCATAACTTCCAAAGGCAACTTCATCAGGTCCACTAACATCAATATTGTAACCTTCTTTATTTTTTTCAATAGATTTAATTTTATCAATTATTTCAAAATTATTATCAATAGTAGATTGTTTTGCAAAACTGTAACCATATCCGCTAGTATTAATAATTAAACTATTTTCTCTAATATGAACTGATTTGTCCAATACTATGTGACTTGCATCAACAAAACCATATTGATTATATGTCAAATCAAAAGGTACCCATTCATCTCCTATTAATACTTCAACCCAAGCATGACCACCCCAATGAGAACCAACAAAATCCACTATATCTTCAGATTCACTATATGCATATCCAGTAACAATTCTACTAGGGATTCCCAGACTTCTTAACATTGATATATACAAATTACTAATTTCTTTACAAACACCCTTTTTAGATTCAAAAACTTCACTAGACTTTTGATTAGGATTTAAAGCAATAGTTGTTAAATCATACTCAATATCTTCAATAATCCATTTGGCAATTTTACTTGCAATAATAAAAGTATCATCTTGTCCTTGTGCTAAGAGAGATGCTTGATTCTTTATGTTTTCACTTTCATCTATTAAATTAATAAATTCTAAGTATTTTAGATTTTTTTCATCAATATTTTCAATAGGGTACTTTATTTTTTTTTTAACTTGAGGTCTATAATCTGTTGATTGTATAATAAACTTATTATTAATTTCATTATTACTCTGTAGGTTCTTTTTGTCATAAAAGAATTCTAAATAATAAATATTTGATTTATTATTTAAAACGTAATTTGAATTATTAGTTTCAAACTCATTTAAATATTGAGTATTATTAAATGTTTGAGGAAAAAAATGTGATTTCAAAGTAAAAGTTTCCACACCCCAATTATTCTTAAAATCTATATAAAAATTTATTTTGTTATTAATTTCTAGTTTTAAATATTCATAAGAGTTTATATCATCTTGAGAATATATAGTAATTGATTGTAAAATAATTATAATAAAGACTATATTTAAAAAAAATAGATTTTTAAAGTTATTTATTCTTTTATTTTTTAGCATTACTTTAATTTGGTAATTAACATTTATAAAGTTTTATCTTTTTAAAATATAATAACAAAATAGAAATGATTAAAAAGAAAAAAAATCAAGGTGAAATATTTGGAGTAGCTTTAATCTTTGTAGTTATTGTAATAGGAATAATAGTTTTTAGTCAAATTAAAGTTATAACTAATGTTAAAAATTATGATCTAGATCAAGAGGAAAGATATAACATATTAGCCCAAGGAACAATGGATACTATGTTAAAAACAAGTACCAAATGTAATATTGAGAGAAATAGAGATAGCTTGAAAGATTTAATTAACTTTTGTATTGAAAATAGCAATTATCAGATGAGGATAGATCCTGAATTAATGTGCGATGGTAGTGTAGAACATGCATGTGCTTATGCAAAAGAGATGATTGATGAGATTTTAGTTGATTTATATAATAATTCTAAAATAGGATATATGCCATATCAATTAAATATTTCTATAAAAGATAATACAAATACCTATTTTTCAAATGAAGGATTTACAAATTTAGGAACATTTAAGTTATATGATCAAGTAATTGATACTGGAAATTTAAATGAATATTCATATAAAAGAGCACCTGCAGGTTTGAAAACTTGGAGAACGTCAAGCAGAGATATTTTATTCGAATTTTACTTATATTATAGATAAAATATTTATAAAAACAAATATTCTTAAGTATTAAATAAAGTCAAAATAATAAATCTTAAAAAGATATAATATATAATTATAAATAATAAATATTTACTTTCCTTTTTTTAAGGAATATAAGTAAAACATGTTAAATTGAGGTTTTATAAATTTTTTATTTTTTTTCTTAAAAGAACTCTCTTTGATACTTTTAACATTTTCAATAGAATAGAATGCTTTACTATTATGTTTATTAATAATATTAATCACCTTATTTATCTCTTTACTTTTTACAATTGTAAATAATACTATCGATTTAGACTTTGCACCTTTTCCTTCAAGTATAGTAATTCGAAAATTATTTTGTATCAACTCATTTTTGATCTCATTAATTTTTTTCTTTAAAATAACTCTAATTGAAACTTTACCTATACTTAATTTTTCACTAATAACAATTCCTACATAATTTCCAAGAGCATATCCTAAACAATATGCAAATATCCATGTATAATTATTCATTTTTGTCAATACTTGTTGCGCAGCAATAACCCAAACAAATATCTCTAAGAATCCTACTAAAACAGCACTATACTTATATCCTTGTGATATAGAAATCACTCTTATAGTTCCAAAAGTTACATCTAATAATCTTGCTATAAAAATTAATATAGGCATAATTACAAAGTTAAACAATTGAGTTGTCATAAACACACTAATATCCATCTTTTTTGTAAAGAAATAAAATTTCAGATTCATTTTTAAATCTATTGGAAACCATATTGAAAATATTTGTTTTTATAGGTTTAATAATAATTATAATCATTAAATTGAATATGAAAAATTTATAAAAAACCAGAATAACAAATATTTATAAAATATCAAACAAATATAAACATTATAATGGATTTAACTAGTTTTGGAGTAAAAAAAGAGAAAAAAAAATTATTCAATCAAGTTAATGATGAAAAATTAGATTTTGATTTTGATAATATAAAAACAGATTATAAACAAGAAGAATATGAAAGATATCTTCCATGGTTTATCAAATATAAATTAAAAAATTATGAAAATCTAATAATTACTCCTGAAATAAAAAAAATAATAGACTTTTTAAAAAATTTCAAAAAAGGAAAAGCAATACTACTTCATGGCCCAGCAGGTTGTGGAAAAACAACAACAACAACTTTAATTGCAAATCATTTTAATTATGAACTATTTGAAATTAATGCATCTGATACAAGAAATAAAAAATCAATAAATGAATTAATAGGTGGTGTGTTAAATCAAAACTCTCTATTTGATAGAGAAAAGTTAATATTAATCGATGAAGTCGATGGAGTTTCTGGAACTCAAGATAGAGGAGGAGTTGCAGAAATTGTAAAGTATATTAAAAAATCAAGATATCCAATAATTTTCACAGCAAACGATATAGAAAGTGCTAAGATTAAATCTTTAATTAAAGCTTGTTATACAATAGACTTTGAAAATCATTCTTTTGAATTATTATTTGAATTAGGAAAAAAAATTTTAAAAGAAGAAAATATTCAATACGATCAAAAAGATTTAAAAGAATTTATTCAAGATAGAAACATCTCAGATATAAGAGGGTTTATTAACGATTTACAAGTAAGTGTATATAAAGGAAAATTTGAATTATCTAATAATTTAGAAATTCGTAATTACAAAAAAAAATTAGATTTTGTTTTAAATAAAATATACTTTTCTTACCCAGAAGATGCACTTAGATCATCTTACAACACAGATATTAATTTAGATGATTTATTCTTATATTTAGAAGAAAATACTCCAAATGTTTATGATAAAAAGCATCTTAATTTAGCTTTTAATGAAATAGGAAAAGCAGATATATTTAGAGGAAGAATTAGGAAATGGCAATATTGGAGATATTTAGTTTATATAAACTTTTATCTAACTTATGGAATATCTACTCACAAACTTAATCCTAAAAAAACGATATACAAAAGAAATCAAAGAATATTAAAAAAATGGATATACACAAATAAATATAATTCATTAAGATCAAGAACAATTACTGAGAAAAAAAAAGAAGTACCTCAAAGATTTATAGAAAAACTCGCAAAACACTATAAAACTTCAGTTAAAAATTGCAGACAAAAAGATGTATTTTACTTTGCATATTCATATCAAAAAAATAAAGAATTTCAAAAAGAGATGGACAAAAAATTTGAAATAGATTTCACAACAAAAAAATCATTATTAGAGATGTGATGCTTGATAAAATTGTATATTAGTAAAGAAAACGATAGTTTTATATATTTATTTATATTAAATATTTATTAACTAATATCAATTAGATGCAAAATGATAATTAAAAAGAAATTAAAAAAAGAGAAAAGGTATTCATCTCCAACTTTAAACACTGTAATCATGGTTGAAGATGTTTTAAAAAATATGGATGAAAGTGTAATAAAATTTTCAAAACTGAAAAAAGATTTACCAAAACAAGTAAATCATAATACACTTAAAACAGTTCTTGAGTATCTTGAAAGAAGTAATAAAATTGCAGTTTCAATAAATGGGATTTCTTGGATTCAAAATACAAATAAAAATTTGATAAATGCAATTAATAAAGGGTTGGAATTATGAATAAAATAGTTAAAATAATTTTATCTCCTCAAGCAGAAGAAATTTATAATTATCTTGTAGAAAATTCTCAAAAATCTAAAATTGAAAATTCAATTTTTAATGCATTTAATAAAAAGAAAGAATTAATTAAAACAAATATTCATTATGGTCAACCTATTAATAAAAAACTTATTTCAAAAGAGTATATTACAGAATATGGTATTAAAAATCTTTTTAGAGTTGAACCTCCTAATTTTTAAAGAATGTTTTATACTCTTACAAATAATGACTCACAAGTTGAAATTATTGCATTTGTCATTGAAATACTAGACCATAATGATTATAATAAAAGATTAGGATATAATTAAATAAAAAATATTATTCAATAAATAAAATCACACTCATCACAACAATAATTCTTTAATATCCTTTACATCTTTTAATTGATCAACATCTAAAGAATCATCCTTTTTATCTATATTTACTAAAATAGATTTTATTCCATATTTTTCAGGTATAATCACATCAGTAAAACTTCTATCTCCTATATATAAAAAATTTTCAGGTTTTAGAGTATTATCTTTTTTTTGAAAATCAAAATCCACTTTTCATAAGAACTCCCATCTGATTTAGAACATCTTTTTGTATCTGCAAAAATTTCATAATCAAAAACATCCAAACTAATTTATTTTAAATTTTTTTTAAAAAACTACTAATATTTAAAATATAATCTTTATATAATTTTAAAATAAATTTAGCACTTCCGATCATAATTTCTTTATCAATATTCATATAATCATGTGCTAATCTATTTCTAAATCCTGCAGTTGAAGCAATTTTTGTTAAAAAATCTTCATCAAAATAATTAAAAATTTTTAAATCTATAAAACTATTATAATAACTATCACTTATTTTATTTTTTGAAGAAAGTAATTCTATATTTATATTTACCCCACTTTCCACAATTTCTTCGCACCATCTCTCTATTGCTCCTTGTATAGTTTTTTTATCTTTTTCATTTTCAACTTTATTATATTTTTCAAGATCATATTTTAAATCTTTTAATTTTTCATTAATATACATCAATCTCTTTTCAATTATTTCTTTATCCATTTTAAACTTTTAATTCAGACACATTTTTTTTTAAATATTCTAATCTATTTTTTGAAAATTTTTTAAAATCAATATATTCTAAATAAGATTTAAATTTTAATTTAGAAAAAAGATGTTTATATTTTTCATATATTAAAACACCTCCAAAAAATATTTCATATCTTAATTTAACATCATAATTTCTTTTAATATTGATTAAATCAATTTTTTCAGTACCTAAAATAGACATAATTTCATTAAATAATTCAATTTCATCTTTTGCAATAAATTCTTTATTTGGTATAAATCCAAAATCATAATCAGATTTTTCATTAAATTTTTTTTTTGCTCTTGAACCAAATAATATAAAAAGAGATAAATCATATTCTTTTGCAATTTTTTTTAATTTATTTAATATTATTTTATCATTTAAAATATCCATATAATTATATATAATTAAAACTTTATAAATATTATTATAAAGTAGGCACGATAAGATATTATTTGTCGTACTTACTATATATTGCAAAATAGGGTGTTAAAAATCTTTTTAGAGTTGAACTTCCTAATTTTTGGAGAATGTTTTATACTCTTACAAATAATGACTCACAAGTTGAAATTATTGCATTTGTCATTGAAATACTAGACCATAATGATTATAATAAAAGATTAGGATATAATTAAATAAAAAATATTATTCAATAAATAAAATCACACTCATCACAACAATAATTCTTTAATATCCTTTACATCTTTTAATTGATCAACATCTAAAGAATCATCCTTTTTATCTATATTTACTAAAATAGATTTTATTCCATATTTTTCAGGTATAATCACATCAGTAAAACTTCTATCTCCTATATATAAAAAATTTTCAGGTTTTAGAGTATTATCTTTTTTTTGAAAATCAAAAATCCATTTTTCATAAGAACTCCCATTCGATTTTGAACATCCTTTTGTATCTGCAAAAATTTCATAATCAAAAACATCTAAATTAATTTTATTTAGTTTTTTTTTTGCTTCAACCTTATTAGAACCAGTAATTAAGGAAATAGATTTATACTTTTTTTTAATATCAAAAATTAATTTAATCAAGTCTTTATCTTCATCTATAAACTGCAAAATATTTGCTTTTTCAAGTGCTGTTTGAATAATATTTTTTCCAGCACTTCTTGTAAAACCAATTTGTTCTAAACTTTTACTTCCACTTAACTTTGGATAATATTTACAAAATAATTCTTTAGCATTTTCCATAGAACAATCTTTTAAAAGAGATATCTCATAATAGATATATTCCTGAATTGCATCATCTATCAAATGCGACTTATTATACAATGTTTGATCTAAATCAAAACCTATAACTTTTATACCTTTATATTTCTCATTCATTTTCTTGTAATTTTAAAAGGTAAATAAAAAATATTTAATTTACCTAATTCATATCCTAAATTTTTAGAATATTCTTTTACAATATAACCACACAACTTTAAATCATCTTTAACAATATCATTATTTCCATTAATAAAAACAGCAGTTGCTTGAACTTTATTTGCTCTTACATTTGCTTGAAAAAATACTAATCTATTTTCATCATTAATATAATTATTTTTAGGATGGTATGTTCCAATTATAGGATTATTATGTCCAACTCCTTTTAATTTCAAATAATCTATTGCTTTTTGTAAAATATTTACTCCATCATAATTTTCTAACTTTTCTAAAACTTTACTAATAGGTTTTTCATCATTAAAATTTAATTTACTTAAATCATATTCTAAATAACCCAATCCATTAAAATTATTACCATCAAATTTATTTAATACATTTATAGGACCAAAACTTTTGTCAATTTTACTAAAAGGTTTAGAAGGTTGAGAAATAAATTTTTTAGCTTTTTGTTCCTCAGTTAAAAGTAATATATTTGCTCTATTAGATAACATCATAAAATCACCTTTTCTAATATTTAATTTTTCAGCAATAAAAGTATCATAAGAATCAGACAAACCAAAAATATTTTCAGGATATGCATTAACTATATTATGCGCCCTTGCAATATGAAAAGAATATAACTTATTATTATAAATATAATAAATATCATGAGTTAAACAAGGATCATGTGTTGCATTTAATTTTTCACCAATAATTTTATCATTTTCATCTTTAATAATTTCTTTAGTTAAATTCATATCCTTGACATAATCATATCGCTGTATAACAAAAGGTAAATTAGGATTTTTTCTTAAAAAATCAACTCCACAAATTAATTGGTCTTTATCAAAATGCTCTCTAGTTCTACTCCCATAAGTATAAGAAGATTCACCAGCGTCAGCTTTTAATAATTGTTCTTTATATTTTTCTCTAATTTCTAATTCACTTTGAGTAGAATTAGTATATATCTTAGGTAATTTATTTAATGAATTTTTACAATCTCTAAAAATAGTTAGAACACATCCACTTCTCATGCTTCCCTTTTGTGAATCAGGATGATTTTGAGTTATCCCATTTAAATATAAAGAAGTTATAATATTTTTATGATTAGTTAAAAAATCATCTCCATCAATAATAATAAGTGGAAAATTAGTTTTATTAATAGCAAATAAATTATAAAAATCTTGCATATATATTTTATTATTTTCTAATGCAATAATTGCTCTTTGTAATTCAATACTAACATCTAATCTATGTATAAATTGTCCATCATATTTTTCAAATCTATTTTCATCATTAATTCTCGAAATTAAACTACTCAAATCATCACTTCTCAATTCAAAAACTCTCTCACATGTATCAAATGCTAAACTTTGAATACAAACTTTTTTATCTCTAATATGCAACTTATAATAAAATTCTTTATCAGGTTCTAAATCTATATTTGATAAAACAGGAATATTTTTTCTTTTAACATCTTTTTTAATATTAAATTTTACAATATTTTTAGTTTCAAAATTACCATTAATTTTCATATAAATTCTAGATATTTGTGTTCCTAAAAGTAATTCATCTAAATTAGATAATTTTAAATTATTTTTATTAAAAAATTTACAAATAGAATAAGACAATAAAAAGGGTTTATCATAAGAAATAGTATAATAATTACCATTTATATCTATATTAACTCTAACATTGTTTTTGTTATGATTATCTTCTTTCACCTCAAAATTAACATCAAAAATTTCATCTTTATTATCTAAATTTATAATAGGAGGTTGTAAGCTTTGAAAATCGTGTAAATCTATTTCAATAACATCTTTTTGAGTATTATCATTTTGAGAAATAACCTTAACTAATTCGTTTAAAGAATCATAATAAATTTTTTTTTTAGAATTGATTTCAATTAATTTATCATAAATAGATTCGTTAATTTTATCTTTTAAATAATCCAAATATTTTTTAATTATATCATTAGAGTTATTACTTTTAAATATTGGTAAGACAATTATTTGTTTTTTGAATAATTCAAGATATTTATTTGAAATGTTTGGCATCTGATGAGCAAGAGCAATACCATTTTTAATAAAATTTCCTTTTTGCTTTTCATCATAACCATACATAATCACTTGTAATAAATTACTTGAAGGTTTAAAAGTGTTAGATTCATCAGCAAACAAAATTAAATATTTGATATTTTTATGAGCCAAGCTATTAACAATCATTCTCTCTACTCCATCACGAGTTACAATCAAAGAGCCAATGGCAGGAATTTTATTTCTTAAATTTTTATCTATTTCATTTAATACCATTCCAGGTGCATTTTGATTAGTACAAATAGCAATTTTTCCATTTTTTTCTTTATTAGGATAAATTAAATAAGCATCTAAAAGAGGGAAATTCATAATAAATAACAAAATTTATCTTTTTATAAATATTAGTATGATTTTTTATTTTCAAGAAAAACAAATAACAAGATAACATAAAAAAAGTGGGGTATCTGAGATTTGAACTCAGGACCTCAGGCTATCTTAGTTCTGGTAATATTATTGTATAAAGCGCTGCCATTTGGCAGTCCAACTAATACGTTGAACATATAAGACCTGCGCTCTAACCAGGCTGAGCTAATACCCCAATAATTTAGGGATAATAGTTTGTTTAATAATTTTTATACATTAAATATCCTTATTATAAAGGATGTACTTAATATACAGTGCAATGGCCGGGACTCGAACCCGGATAGCCAGCTTGGCAAGCTGGAGTCATAGCCACTAGACCACCACTGCATCTATTAAAAAAGAAAAGTTAAATGATTTATAAATTTTTTTATACATTTAGAATTAATATCTATTATTCTTATAGTCAATTATTTAAAAAACAATATCTTTACTCTAATTATTAATTATAAAAATTTATAAAAACTTACAATATTTATAATATATGTTTTCATTGAAATTTAAAAAAGGAATAATTGCAATAGTAACAGTATCACTATTAATGTTAGTTTCGATTATTATTTTTTTATCAGTATATGGTTGGTTTGATGAACCAAAATCTAAAATAGAAGAATTAATATCACAAAAAGATTTTAATACAAATATTGCCATATCAAAAATTAATGGTACTAATATTATTTTAAAAAATAACTTTTTAGAAAGACTTGTTGTTGAATCTATTATAATTGGTGGGAGCCAATGTTTAATTGATGAGGTTATAGTAGATGAAGGTTTAAATAATATAAATATTTTTAATTGCACAAAAGGCCTAGAAGAGTTTAAACTCTATACAATTGCGATAAATACTAATTATGGAACAAAATTCGAAAAAAAAATAATTCAAAATCCACTTAGTAGTTAAATAAAAAAACTAATAATATAATTTTTTAATTATAGATATCAATCATGTGTGCCATAATTTCGATTTAATATAGTTTAAATTTTCAAAATAATTTTTATTAGATTTATTTTTTTTATTTTCAAGTGAGTTTGAGTGATTTTTAGTATTTTGAGATATTTTTAGTTTTTTATAAAAATAGATTTAATATAATATTTTTATACAAAAAATTAAAATATAAAAAGACAAGCTTTTTAAATTGTTAAAACATAATAATATTATGACTACAACAATAGATGACAAATTAAATAATATAGAGTGCTTTTTAAAAAGAATTGAATCTAAAATGGATAATTTTATGGGATTTGAAACTTTGGATAAAAAAGAGCAAGAAGAACTACTTGAAATCAAAAAAAAGATGGATAAAGGAAATTATCATACATATGATGAAATTTTTAATTAAAAAATGTATGATATACATTTTTCTAATCAATCTAAAAAATTTATTAACAATTTAGATCCAAAAAGAAAAAAACAGATTAAGACTGTTGTTGATTCTCTAAGAAAAGATCCTTTTTCTTATCCTTATAAAAAATTAAGTAATTTTGAAGCAGATTATAGAATTAGAGTAGGAAGTTTTAGGATATCATATTCAATATATAAAGAAAAATTACTTATCAAAATAGTTAAAATTGGGAAAAGAGAAAATTTTTATAATTAATAAACAACAAATATTTGTATTATATGTTTTTTTGATTTATTAATACTCTTTTTTGATTTAGGATAAATATTAATGAAATTAATTTTAAAGAAAGTTTTTTTATTAATTTTCATGGAAGAATTAAGTTTAATTTCTGATGAAAATATAAAAAATAAGATTTATAATATAAGAGGAGTTCAAGTAATGATAGACAATGATTTAGCTAAATTATATGGTGTTGAAACAAAAAGATTAAATGAAGTAGTAAAAAGAAAATTTTTTAAAATTAAGTTTTTATGATTATTTGCATATTTCAATTTGTAAAAATAATAACTTTATACTTATAACTAGAGATAACGATATGATTAAAGTTGCAAAAAATTATATTGAAGTTAAAAAACCAGAGGAAATATATAGTAATAATGGTAATTAATAAAAATTTCTTTTTTAAATTTTGACTTGAAATTTTTATGATTAACCGTTCTTGGTATGCTCAACAATCTTTAGATTCTTGGCATCTCCTAAATTTTTTAAAATATATCTATATATTATTTATTTCATCAAAATTTAAATGTTTTTTTGACAACTGTTTTCTTGCATTTCTAACTTGAGTTATTGATTCTTGTCTATTTGCAATACTTGCAATTTGTTGTTCTAAAATAAGTTTTCTTAAAGCAGATCTTATTACATCTGATTTGCTTGTATATAATCCTTTCATTACAAGATTATCTACTTCATTAATTATACCTTTTGGAAGTCTTACTTGTGTAATAGTATTAACCATACAAATGTAATGACTTTGTAATATATAAATGTTATGATTGCTATTTATCCAAAATTTTAAAAATATTCTTATTATTTTCAAGTGAGTTTGAGTGATTTTTAATATTTTAAAGGATATTATAATGTAATATTTTTATTTATTAATTCTCTTTTCTAATTTTCGGATAAATATTAATGAAATTAATTTTAAAGAAAGTAAATCTAAAAACAATATGTATAGAGTTTTTTTATTACCTGAATTTAAAAAAAAAGTTAAAAAGATTTTAAATAAAAAAGAATTAAAAGAATTAGAAAGTTTTATTGAAAATAAACTTATAAGCAGGGGAGATAAAATAGGTAAACAATTAACTTATTCATTTTTAAGAGAAAAAAAGATAGTTGGTAAAAGAATTTATTATTTAATTTATAAAGAAATAGAAATTATTTTACTTGTTGGTATAAGTAACAAGAAAACTCAACAAAAAACTATTGATGAAATTAAATTATATTTACCTAAATTCAAAAAATTTGCTTATCATTTATACAATAAATTTTAAAAAAATAAAGACTAATTAAATAAAATTCCTTTTTTATATTCTTCTACATTTCCTGCTTTTAAATTTTCTAAACCTTTTCTAAATTGTTCTACCAATTCCCAATCAACATCTTTAGCATGTTCTTTTAGATATTCATATTCAGCTTTTGGTATTGTCACTGTTTCCATAACTATTATTATGGTTTGTTTCTTTATAAGTTTTTTTGTTAAAATTTTCAAAATAATTTTTATTAGATTCATTCTTTTTATTTTCAAGTGAGTTTAAGTGATTTTAAATATTTTAAAAGATATTATAATATAATATTTTTTACTTATTAATCCTGTTTTAAAGTTTTAGGATAAATATTAATGAAATTAATTTTAAATAAAATTTTGTTTATTTTTTTATATGAAAAAATATGAACTAGTATTTGATAAAGTTATATTTAAACAACTTAAAAAATTAAATAAGAATAATCAAATAAAATCTATAATTTCTAAGATGTTTGATAATTTAGAATCTAATGGAGGTACGATTGGCAAACTGTTAAATAATCAATTAATGCTTTTTGAATTAAAAAACAAAAGGCCATCTATAAGGCTTTATTATAAAATAATGGTTAATAATATTGAAATTTACATCTTAGAATATGAGTTAAAAAAAAACAAAAAAAACAAATAATAACTATTGAAAGATTAAAAACTAAAATCCGAGATCTTTTCTTGTATATTTTTTTTTTGAAATATTATTTTCAAATTCTAAAAGTCTTCTATATAGTTTAGTATTTTTTAATGTTTTATTTTCTATGATTAATTTTTCATATTCAGCTTTTGGTATTGTAACTGTTTCCATAACTATTATTATGGTTTGTTTCTTTATAAGTTTTTTTGTTAAAATTTTCAAAATAATTTTTATTAGATTCATTCTTTTTATTTTCAAGTGAGTTTAAGTGATTTTAAATATTTTAAAAGATATTATAATATAATATTTTTTACTTATTAATCCTGTTTTAAAGTTTTAGGATAAATATTAATGAAATTAATTTTAAATAAAATTTTGTTTATTTTTTTTGAAAACTTTTATATGAACTTTTTTAAACAAGAAAATTAACTTTTTAATATGGAATTAGATAGTATTAAAGAAAAGATTTTAAACATTAGAGGAAAACAAGTGATGCTTGATAGTGATTTAGCTAAATTATATGAAGTTAAGACTAAAAGATTAAATGAACAAGTTAAGAGGAATATTGAAAGATTCCCTAGTGAATTTATGTTTCAATTAACTCAGGAAGAATATAATCTTTTAAGGTCGCAATTTGCGACCTTAGAAAACAAAGGTCAAGGAAAACATAAAAAATACCTTCCCTTCGTATTCACAGAACAAGGAGTTGCTATGTTATCTGCAGTGTTAAATAGCAAAGTTGCTGTTGAAGTTAGTATTAAGATTATGAATGCTTTTATTTTAATGCGAAAGTTCATTTCAAGAAATTCTCTGATTTTTCAAAGAATGGATAATATTGAAAAGAAACAATTAATTTATGATCAAAAATTTGATGAGGTTTTCGATTTACTTAATAATCAGATTGAGAAAAAAGAAGGAATTTTTTTTGATGGTCAAGTGTTTGAGGCTTTTGTATTTGTTTGTTCTCTTGTCAGAAAAGCACGAAAAAAGATTATTTTGATTGATAACTATATCGATGAGAGAGTTTTTCAAATCTTATCTAAAAACGAATATAGTTTTGAAATTATAATTTATACAAGTAAATACTCTCAATTAGATTTAGATAAGTATAATAAGCAGTATAGTAGGATAAAAATTAAAATTATTGATAAAGTTCATGATAGGTTTTTGCTTATTGATGATGAAATTTATCACTTTGGAGCATCTTTAAAAGATTTGGGCGTGAAATTATTTGCTTTTAACAAGATGAGTTCTTATGTTTTAAATTTCAATTATTTCAAATAAATTTTTTATTTTTCAAATATTCTACAATCTTTTTAAGAGAACTAAAGAAAAAGTACTAATTTAATAAAATAGAGTATATGAAACCTTTAAATTTAAGCTTTTCAAAGATATTTATTAAAAACTATTGAGTTTTTCTTTAGTTCTCTATAAACATTTGGAAAACCTCCTAAAACACCCTCCTTATAATAATCTCCATAGTTTTTATTGATTTTTGTATTATCTTTTACAATACTATGAAGTGTTACAATTTCACTTGTAGAATCTCTTTTTTCTATAACATTGATTTGGTCACTTCTCAAATAATTTAATATCTCTGGCTGATGTGTTGTAAATATTAATTGTGAATTAGTTTTATTGTTTGCAAAGTGATTTATAATAAACTCAACAATCTCTATATTAAATGAGGTTTCAATCTCATCATATAATATTATTGAATCTCTTGCTAACTTCAACAAGTTGTAAAATATAAGTATAAATTTTTGAGTTCCACTTGATTCTGTATTAAAATCTATTTTTAAATTTTTATCTTCGTGTTTATGTAATAATAATAAATTAGTAACATTTTGTTCATTAATATTTTCTCTTGTAATAGAATCATTTTTTATAGTTATTGAAGTAATATTCTTTAATCTACTTTTTACTAACTCTAAATCGTGTATTGAAAAATCTGCAAATGATAATTTATTTAGTAATTCTTCTTTTAATTTTTCAAAGAAAAGTGCAAAATATTCTCAAAAATCATTATTTTTCTTTATTAAATTTAAAAAAATTTAAAATTATAATAATTAAAACATAATATATATAATATATAAAATATATACTAAAACAAAAAAACAATAAAAACAACTTCAACTCACGATAAGTTCAAAAAAAATATATATAATATATAAAATATATATTAAAACAAAAAAACAAATAAAAATAACTTCAATTTACAAGAAAAAACCCAAAAAGACTTAAAAAAACCTATTAAAAAACCTACTAAAAACCTTTAAACCATCAACTTTAAAACATTTATTTATAAATATATCCATGATAAATCCATAACTTTTATAAACTAATAATTGTATAATTAAATTAACCCTTTTTCACTAAAGGGAGTGGTAATTGGTATTTAATTATTCATAAGGAATAACAAAGTAATATAAACAATTACTACTAGGTATAAACTGTAAGTTGTTAAGTTCGATATAAGTTCAGCAATGGGCTTATAGAAATTTACACATAGGTGAAAAAAAACAATGGAAAAATTAAAAAAAGCAACAAAAAGAATTGCAGCAGTTGGTGTTGCAACAGCTTTAGTATCCAGCACAGTATTTGGTGCAGGATTAAGTAACTATCCAACAAACTTCGTTAAAAACGAAAGTTTCGATGGACAAATTGTAGTAGGATCCACAGCGGACGTTATGGACACTACTTCAGCAACAAGTATTATAGACGATTTACAAGCAGAATTCTCAGGAGAATCTGAAAAAGTTAAAATCACATACAAAGAAGAATCTGAAGGTGGAGATAAAGTAAATGCTATTGATGATAGAGATACATTAAATTTTGGTACTGATAATACTGAATTTGATGATATTATAGAAACATTAGATTTAGATATGACATCTATTTTAGATGACAATGATTTAGACAATAATGACTATTCTCAAGAATTAGTTATGGGAACTGATAATGTTGAATTCAATTATAGATTATTTGATGAAGTAGATAAAAAAGAAGCTACAGATGGTTTATATTTTGGTAATGGTGCAACATTTGCAAAATACACTTTAGATTTTGGAACTGCTTTAGATTCATCAGAAAGAGATGCTTCAGTTGGTGAAACTTTAACTATTATGGATAATGAGTTTAAAGTTATTGATATATCTGAAAATGAAATGACATTAATTGGTGGAGCAAATAAGATTTCACTTGGTGAAGGAGAAGAAAGAACTGTTGAAATTGATGGAGAAAATTATGATGTTTCAATATTATCAGTAGCAGATGATAAAGCTTTATTGACTGTTAACGGTGTAACTAAATCAATTGATGAATTAGATGTTGAAGATGTAGGTGGAGTTTCAGTTGCAGTAACAGATTTAGTATCATCTTCAAGAGATGCTGTTAAAGGTTATGCTGAGTTTGTTATTGGTGGACAAAAAATTGAAATTGAAGATAATGAAAATATTAAAATTAACGATGAAGATTTAGATGATGCTTATCCTGATTACGAAATTACAGCAGATTGGGATAGTACATTATTAACTGTTAATTATAAAATTGATGATGAAACATTATTAGAAGAAGGAGATTATTTAGAAGATGTTTTATTTAATACTTTCACATTATCATATGATGGTATTAATGATGTAGATTACTCAGAATTAGAAATTAATTCAGAT
Organism: Nanobdellota archaeon; assembly: GCA_048625195.1. Lineage (GTDB taxonomy): Archaea > Nanobdellota > Nanobdellia > Woesearchaeales > UBA583 > UBA583. Next base: position 24,085 of record JBMCRE010000014.1, read on the forward strand.
TCAGACTCAATTGACTTTTCAGGTAACTTATACAATGGAGATGCAATCCCTGCAGAGTTCATGTTATCAGTAGATGATGAAAGTGAAACTGCTAATAATGACTTCCAATTAGGAGCTAACGACGAGAGAATCTTCTTTAGTGGTTCAGAATTAGGAAATGCAAACAACTTAGATGGAAGCATGGAAGATGTTGCTACTGATGGTACTAAAGAAGTAACTACTATTGAATTTACTGCAGCAGCTACTACTGACGGAGACATTACTATATCATTAGATGATGGTACAGGTACTTTAGTAGGTCATACTGTAACATTAGAAAGTGGAGATAGTGTAGCTGATGTTGCAGATAAAGTAGCACCAGTAATTAATGCACTTTCTGGATACTCTGCAGTTTCTGATGGAACTGATACTGTAACTGTAACTGCAATTGATGCAGGTGATAAAGAAGATGCAGAATTTGATGATACAGATACTACTGGTTTTACTGGTGCTGTAACTGTAACATCAGATGGAAACTCTGATGCAACTGAACTTGAATTTGACTTAAATAGTACAACATTAGACATTAAAGACCAGCTGTTCTTTACTCAGGAAACTGACCCTGAAGAAATGCATTTATACCAAGTTACATCACACAATGATGATGATGAAGATTCAGAAATTTCATTTGAGGATTTAATTGGTGGTTTTACTTATGATGATAGAAATGCTGATGATTTAGAATCTGATTTAGAATCTAACACATTCAGTGATGATGGAGCAACAAATGTTACAGTAACTCTTGCAGATTTATCTGAAGATAATACTGAAGATAGAGGAAGGCATGCTCAGTTATACTTAGAAAATGAGATGATCATGGACTTTGAAACTGCAGAAGATGATGATGAAATTGACTTCTTGTATTCTACAGATGCTGATGCAGATGAAGATTCAACTCTAGACAATGTAATCACATTAGGATACGAACAAGATGATGGAAACGCTGATACAGATCCTATCAAATTAGAGGTTTCTGGCACTCATGTTGGTGATAGTTTTGAAGTTGAAGAAGATTCTGACTTAGAAATGTTTGTTGATGCATACGGTACAAGAACAACTATTGATACTGGTGATTACGACATGGTTAGAATTGAAGTTCCTGATGAAGAAGTTTATGGTGAAATATCTTTTAACTTTGGTGAAGTTGGTTCATCTAGTACAAGCAGTGTTACTGTTGATAAAGACCAAGTTGAAGATAAAAAAGCAGAATTGGAAGCTGAT
>JBMCRE010000015.1:0-23417 GCA_048625195.1 Nanobdellota archaeon
GGCAAGATACATAAATACTTGAATATTTGTGTCGTTAATTTCGGTTTAGGTCAATTTATATAGTTTGCTTAAATTAATCTCTAATGCAGATACTGGAATAATTAATCCAAAATTTTCTAAAATAGATGGATGAATTTCGCCTATAAAACCAACATTTTCTCCTTTTACAAAGATATTTCCTCTTCTACCTTCAATTAAAAAGTTTTCTTGACTATCTTTTACTTTAAAATTTATTTCATTTAGTTTTAATAATGTATCTAATATACCCTTTATTTGAGTGTAATTCGATTTTGGATCTGCTATACAAACGCATAAATGACTATCATCTCTTGATAGAGTATCTTTTGTTTCATCTACTTTAATTGTAAATCCATTTTCAAATATTTTTTGAGGATATGAGTTTTTTCTATTAATATGTAAAGTGGTTAATGACTCTGGTAAAATCATCGTTCTTATCATATTTAAACCTTGTTCTTGGGTATTATTTAATCTTATATATTCTTCATCTTTTTCTGATTTATTGAATTTTTTAAATTGTGTTATAGTAGAAGTTAACATGTAAGTATATGTTTCTAAAAATCCTAAGCTGACAAGAGATTGTGAAAAATTTTCTTTGAATGTTGAAAAATCTAAAATCCCACCTATACTTGATACTTTTGGGAATTTAGGAGTAATATTATTATATCCATAAGCTCTTGCAATATCATCTGCAATGTCTACTTCATGCCATATATCTGATCTAAATGGTGGTATCCCTATCTTTATTATATTACCTTCAATATTTAAAACCTTATACATCATTTTTGTTAAAAGCTCTTGAGCTTTATTAATGTCTATTTGGATTCCTATCCATTTACAAACAAAACCCAAATCAATTTCATCTTCTTTTAGTGTTAAATCCAAATTATAAGTTTCATTTGTATCTTCATAAATAACTTCAACACTTTGAGCTTTTGCTCCCAAATCTATAAATGTTGTCATTAAAACTTTTAATATATTATCTAAATGAGATATGTTAAATCCACTACATTCTATAAATAAATCTTTATGTTTTTTTTCTACTTTTCCTAAATCTTGAGAATTTATAATAGGAGGCATACTTAAAATTTTATCATCAGCATCTCTAAAAACAGGATATAAATCACATTGTTTTAATAAATGAGCATATTTTCTTCCTGTAGGATGAATTTCTAATATTTGATTTGCATTAATTTTTTCATGATGTTCTAAAGGTTGAAATATAATATCTTCTGGTTTTTGAGCAGAAAAAGTAATAGGAAATTTTATTTTATCTAATGGATAAATTCCTATCGCTCCTTTTTTTCTTCCTCTACCAAAACTGTCGTGAATTTTTTCTTGAATATCTATCATCTCTTCTAAAAAATCATCTGTCATTGGAACATCTTTTAGTATTGCACAAACTGTTCTAGGTCTTGATTGTTTAGCAGTTTTTTTTACTATAAGTTGATATCCTGATGATTCTATATCGTATTGAGGTATTTTATTTTCAAAATTTCCATAGAATTTAATAGCTCTTGCAATACCTACTGCACTTACCATATCTAATTTTTCAGATGTTATTTCTACTTTTAATTCTGGATCGGTATCATCACTTTGTCCTTTTATGTCCATTCCCATATCCATTAAAATTTGTTTAATTTCTTCTACACTTAATTCTTTTCCTACATAATTATTGATTTTTGATTTTTTTATATATACATATACCATTTTATTTTCTCACAATTTGCCTTTTCATTATAGGTCTTTCTCTTAACCATTTGAAATCACAAGTTGCACCTGTTATATCTCTCATAGAATCTTTTCTTGATAAAAGTGCAGCAACTCTTGATGCTCCCATACCCCATGCGATAATTGTTTTATTCTCTAATCCCATTGGTTTTAATGTTTCTCGTCTAAATATTCCTGAGTTAATTAAAGCATACCATTTTCCCATCTTTTCATCATAATAATGTGCTTCCATAGAAGGTTCGGTATATGGATTAAATGTTGGTTTAAATCTTATTTTTTTAATTCCAAGTTTTTCATAATATTTTTTAACAAATCCCATTAAATCAGCAAGAGATAAATTATCTCCAATTATAAAACCTTCTGCTTGAAAAAATTCTGCTAAATGTGTTGAATCAGTTGTTTCATTTCTAAAATTATTTGCTACATAAAAATATTTTCCATCAACATATTCTCCTTTTTGATATTTTTTTCCAATATTATATAAATATCTAAAACTTGTAGCAGTAGAGTGAGTTCTTAAAATTCTTCTTTTTGTAATATCACTAGACCACTCTCCTTTTGGAGTATGACCTTTTTTTAAGCCTTCTTCGTGCATAGTTCTAACTTTTTCTTTTATGTCATCTTCAACTTGAGCTATTCCATCTAAAAAAAAGGTATCTTGATCATCTCTTGCTGGGTGATCTTGTGGAATCCATAAAGCATCAAAACACCAAAATTCTGATTCTACCATTGGTCCCACCATTTCTTGAAACCCCATTTCAACAAAAATATCTCTTAATATGTTATTTGCTTTAATCATTGGATGTCTTCTTCCTATATCTTGAATTGGAACATCTATATTAGTTTCATAATGTCTAAATGTTTTATTTTTCCATGAACCTGTTTTTAACATAGAACTATCTAATGTTTCTATTAAATTTAAATTCATATACTTTTTTTTAATTTCTTGTGATATTTCTTCTCCTTTTGGTGTTAAAATTATGTTATAATGAGTTTTTTTTATTTTTTTTAAAAAACCTTTTCTATTTTTAAATTGATTATAAACTTCTTTTTGTTCATCTGTTAATAAAATTTCAACAATATCTTCTTTGAATAGTTCTAATGGATTATAAAAATTTTCTATAAAACTGCTAGCATAATCTTTTGCACTAATTATTAACTCTTTTTCTTTTTTTATATTAACTAAATTATTATTTTTTAAAATTCCAATTGCTGAGTTAAATTCTTCTTTACTTAATTTTAATTGAGATACCTTTTTAGGTTTTTTAATTACTTCTTCTAATAATTTTATTTCTGGTAATTTTTTATTTAAATATTTTTTTCCGTATTTATCTAGACTAATATAGTTTGTATCTAACTTTTCTACTATTGCATATCCTTTTTCCTCTAACATTTGTACTGCTGTTTTTGTTTCTTCAATTGTTAGTTGAGATTCTTTTGCTATTTTTTCTAATTCTTCATGTTCAATAAAGGGTAAAACTTTTCTTTCTATTGGATGAAGTTTATATATAATATTCTTTAAATTATCTTCCATAATTATAAATTATCTAAATTATATTTAAATCTTTTTATTTGTAATGATGTTTTTAGATAAAAATTATTTTATTTTATAATTTTACAAAGTCTTTTAAAGAAATACAATATGTATTATTTAATGGAAAATATCATCTATAAGAAAACTTTACCAAAAGAAAAAGTAGAGATTCTTTTAAAAAAAATTGTTTTTAGAGGATTATATGATAAAAATGGTAATAACATAAAACCCTATAAAAATGCTAAGTTTACATTAGTTACGGTATATCCACCTAAAAATCCAACTGACCAACCCCGTATTACCAAGAACAATATAACTAACATACCTTTATTTACTGCTCAACCAACTATTTACAAAACTCAAACTGACATTATGAAAGATGCTAATAAATTTTTAAAAAGTATTGGAAGAGATATTTGTTGTTTAAATTTTGAGGCAATTGAATATTATTGGGAAGGAAGAGGTGATTTTCATATGCTTCCACCTATTATTGAAAAACAAACATATCCACTAAAAAAAGGATATTTTGATTTAAAAAAATTATCTCAAAGATTTAAAAATACTTATGTTAAAGATGCAAGAGGTAATTTACATGATATTTCTAAAGGTATTTTAGGAAATTATTATGTAGATAAAGATACCAATAAACAATATATGAGAGTTTTTAATCCAAATGCTGATTTAATAAATTATGGATTAAAATTTAATTCTGATAATGATTTTTATGTGATTTGTGATGGAAGTCATAGGTTAGATTATGCAATAGAAGTTTTAAATCAACCGATGAATGCAATTTTAGTAGAACCAATAGATGAGAATAAACCTTTATTCCCTTATTATGCTTTTCCTATGCCATTTATGCCATTAATTAGACTTACAAGTAAAGATGCTGAAAAATTATATAATATAGAAAGAGATAAAATTCATTTACTTAATTTTTTTTTAAAAAAAGCTCTTCATTATGATTGGACAAAAGGGGGATTGTTAGTGAGTAAAGTTAGAAACGCGGATATAAAAGTATTTTAAAAATGATAGATGAAAATATATTTAATAAATTAAAATTAAGTTTAAAAAAATCATGGCTTAAAAAAAATGATACTAGTTTTAATAGTTCTAGTGTTGCAATAACTCAAAATAGTAATTATTATTATAGTGGTATTTTAGAATCTAAAACACATTTACTTGACATTAGCTCTGAACAATCAAGTTTAGTTTTAGCAGTATCTAATAAAGATCCTAAAGTAAAAGAAATTATTACTTTATTAGATGGAGAATTTATGTTGGATCCTTTAATTTTGAAATTAATTATTGATCATATTAGAAGAACTGATGTTGATATTAAATATAGTATATATGATTTAAATAAAAATAAATTGTTTTCAACAAATAGCGTATATAATTTTTTAAGTTTTTATAATCCTCAAATAAAAGAATTAGAAAAAATAAAATCTTGGAATAAAAAAAGTAATAAAGTTGTTTTAAATAAAGATAAATCTATTAAAGAACAATTATATAGTAATGCAGTAATGGGAGGTGAAACACATTTTTCTTCGGATAGTAAAACTTGTTATGGTGCAAGTGTTTTAACTGAAAATAATATTTATTTTGGAGGTGTTTATAGTAGTTTTGACAAAAGATTGAGTTTACATGCTGAAACGGTTGGAGTAATAAATGCTATAATGAATGATGATATTAATATTAAGGCAATTGGATTAGTTAGTAATAAATTTGTCGGTGATAATCTGCCACAGATGTGTGGTTGTTGTAGACAATTTTTAATAGAAATTATGCAAAAAACTTCTATTCCAATTAAAGTTTATTGTTTTTCTTTTAATAATAAAAAATGTTTTGAAATTAATTTAGATGATTATTTACCATATAGTTGGGATTCTAATTTGAAATGATGAAAATAATTGATTTGTTATTTCGAATTATCTCTGTACCTATTTATATGGATTTAAAAATACTTGCTTTGCAGTCACTTCACATTGTTTCGTTTGGGACCTTTTTTGCAAAAGGTTTTAGAATTATTAAAGAGTGATAAGGAGCGGAGTTATACTCCCACTAGCAAAGTACAATGGCCCCGACTAAGTGAAAGGAAGGAGAGTTAAGTTCTTTTTCTTACTTTGAAATATTTTTAAATAATTTCTAAAAGAAAGATTATTATTTATATACTTTTGAACGTTTATCAACTAAAAAAACAATTACTAAATTATCATCCTCTAATCTATATATATAATGCTCTATAATTCCCAATCCTGATTCTAAAAACTTTTTCTTTTACATTTACTAATCTTTTAGCATCATGTGGAACTGGTTGAATTTCTAATTTTTTTAATTTATTAAATATTCTAAGTTTAGTTTCATTTTCTAATTTAGATAAAAACTTAATTACTTGTTTTTCTAAAAATAAAGAATAACTCATTCTATAAACCTAATTGTTTTTTTGCTTCATCAACAGAAACTAAGTTTTTTTTATCAAAACTTTTTTGAAAAGCTTCAAATTCTTCAAAATTCATTATTTCATCTTTTTTAATCATATTTTATCTAATATAATCTAATTCTTCTTTGATTAAATCAAGTCTTGAAATAACATCATTATTAACTACCATACAATATTTAAGAGAAACATATTTATATAGCTGTCGATTTATTTCAATTTTAGAATATAACTTAATTAAGTTTAATATCTATTAAATTACTTTTAATATAATTTTAAATTTTAAATTGTTTTATTTTAAATTATTTTTTATATTAAATTATTTTTTTTTTACATCTTTTTTTTATATATTTTTTATTACTTTTAAAAATAAAGTTATTTTTTTGAAAAAATTATGACAAAATATTATAAATGGATTAAAAGTAATTTTATTTATTATGAAAGAAGCTCACATTATTATATTAAATGCTTTTGATGAATTGAAATTTAATATTGGAAAAAAAACTTTGGCAGATTTTTTAAAAGGTGATCCTAATCCTACTATTCAAAAAAATAATTTAGAAGAATTAGAAAGCTATGGTTCTTTATTTATGTTAGAAAAGAGTGAAATTTTTAATTTGATAGATATACTTATAGCACATAAATATTTAGAATATAAAATTGTTGGTATGGGATTTCAAGTTGTAGTTAGAACTGGAATAGGTATTAGAGAAGTTTATGAAAAAAAATTTGATCCACAAAAAGTTGAGTGTAAACCTAGTTTAAAATCTAAAATAAAATATGAAATATCTAAAGTTACAAATGAAGATAAAAAATTGTTTGAAGTGTTTGACTTTTTTTTAAAAGGTTATAATGATGAGCAAAAAAAATCTATTATTGCTAATTCTAAAAATATTTTATGTATTGCTGGTGCAGGTTCTGGGAAGACAACTGTTTTAACTAAACGAATTGAATTTTTATGTAAATTTAAAAGCGTTCAACAAAATAAAATTTTAGCGATAACTTTTACAAGAAAAGCAAAAGAAGAGATGATTAAAAGATTAGAAAAGTTAGATATGAAAAATGTTTATGTTGAAACATTTAATTCTTTTTGTGAAAAAATTTTAAAAAAATATCAAAATAAATTATATAAAACTAATATTAATGTTGCACAGTTTAAAGATAAAATCGCTATTGTTAAAAAAATTTTAAATAATCGTAGTATATCTTTTGAAAATATTATTGATGATTATTTCAATAAAAGACAATTAAGAGAAAAAAGTAGAGATGAATTATTCTTAGTTTTTGTGTCTGATATTTTTTCTATTGTAGATTTTTATAAAATTTTAAATGATAATTCTAATCAAAATAATAATAATAATAATGATGATGATGATAATATACTTAATAAGAGTTTTGAAATTAAACCTTTTTATAATAGGGAGAGAAATCCTAGCAAAAGAAGAACTGCTCAATTAATATATAAAATTGCATTAGATGTTGATGCAGAACTAAAGAAAAAAAGTTTAAGAGATTTTACTGATCAAATTTTAGATGCTATAAATATTTTTAAACAACATCATAGTTTAATTCCTAAGTTTGAACATATTTTAATTGATGAGTTTCAAGATGTAAATCAGATGCAAGTAGATTTGATAAAATTGTTAAATTCTAAATATTTATTTGCAGTTGGTGATCCAAGACAAGCAATTTATGGATGGAGAGGTTCTCAGATAAAATATATATTAGATTTTCCACAAATTTTTTCTCAAAATTGTAATAATCCAAATGAAGACACACAAATTATTGAATTAAAAACTAATTATCGTTCTGTTAAAGATATTGTTGATTTTTTTAATCTTTCTATCAAAAATTTAAAACTTGCTGACTTAAAATCTCATAGAGAAAATCTAGAAAAAAATTCTATTTTTGTAGTAGAACAAGAAACTGAACTTTTAGAGAGAAGATTTGTGTTAGAAGCAATTAAAAATTCTAATAATTCCCTTGATGAAATTTTTGTACTTGCAAGAACAAATAAAATACTTGATAAGTTTGCAGATTTTTTTGCCCAAAATGGTATTAGGTTTAAAATAAAGACTGAACATGAATATGTTAATTCGTCTCAAAATAATAATGAAGTAACTCTTGCAACTATTCATTCGATTAAAGGAATGGAAGCAAAAGAAGTTTATGTTGTTAGTGCTAATAATTTATCTTTTCCTAATAAAGTTGTAGATAATTTTGTTTTTTCTCATATTAAAGATGATTTTGATTACAATAAAGAAGATGAAGAAGAAAGATTATTTTATGTTGGATTGTCAAGGGCAAAAGAAAAATTAGTAATTACTTACACTGGTAGAAAATCTAAATTTTTAACTTCTAAAATGTTGAAATTAACAACTTTTAGTGCAAAAAATAAATCTTTATTTGAATATGCTAGTAATACTAATAGTTCTTTAAGCAATAATAGTAATAATAATTTGACATATAATAATAAAAATAGTGGTGTTATAAAATCTTTAATAAAAGAGTGGAGAGTGGATAGAGCAAATAAAACAAATTTACCATTATATATGATAATATCAAATAAAGCAATCGACGATATTGTGAAAATTATGCCTCAAAACAAAGTAGATCTTTTAAAAGTAAATGGTTTGGGAACTGTTAAAATTGGTAAATATGGTGAAGAAATTCTAAGAATTGTAAATGGTGGATAGAGGATATAAAATTAGAAAATAAATAACTTATTTTAAAAAAATTATAACATTTTTACTACAATAAAGTTTATAAACACTTTTAACATTAATATAATAGACAAGAAAATGGAAAATCCTATAAAATTAAAAGTTGCAGAAGCACACCAAGATGATGTTAATAAAGGGTTAGTAAGAGTCGATAGTTCTTTTATGAGAGCAATTGGAGTATCTGCAGGAGAGATTATTGCAATAGAAGGAGAGAGAAAAACTTTAGCTATTGTTGATAGAGCATATCCTTCAGATTTGGGTTTAGAAATTATACGAATGGATGGAACTTTAAGAAAAAATGCTAAAATTACTGTTGGTGAATTTGTGAAACTCTCTAAAGTTGAAATAAAAGAAGCAACAAAAGTTGTTTTAATCCCAATGCAAGAATTTCAAGCACATCCAACTACAATTGCAAGTTTAAAAAAAGGTTTGTTTAGAAAACCTGTGTGTGAAGATGACATTATTAGTATAAATAATGGAATAAGTGGTGATAAAAAAATGTCAATTTCTTCTAATAATCCTTTTGCAATTGATTTATTTAATGCAATAGAGAGAGATTTTTTAGGATTTAATTTAAATTCTATGAAATTTAAAGTACAAACTGCAAAACCAGATGGATTTTTATTTATTGGTCCAAATACTATAATTGAAATTTCTAATAAAGCTTTATCTCAAGAAGAAGGAAGTGTTATTTCTTATGAAGATATTGGTGGATTAAAATCACAACTTTCAAAAATTAGAGAATTGGTAGAACTACCTTTAAAACATCCTGAAATTTTTACAAGGTTAGGAATAGAAGCACCTAAAGGTATTTTATTATATGGACCTCCTGGGACTGGAAAAACTTTACTTGCAAGGGCTATTGCAAATGAAAGTGAAGCATCTTTTTATTCAATAAATGCTCCTGAAATTGTGAATAAGTATTATGGAGAAAGTGAAAAAAAATTAAGAGAATTATTTGAAAAAGCTGAAAAAGATTCTTCTGCTATTATTTTCTTAGACGAAATTGATGCTATTGCAGCCAAAAGAGATGAAGTTCAAGGAGAAACTGAAAAAAGAATTGTAGCACAATTATTAGGTTTAATGGATGGGTTAAAGAAAAATAAAAAAATAATTTTGATCGCAGCGACAAATAGACCTGATGCAATTGATGAGGCGCTAAGAAGACCAGGTAGATTTGATAGAGAATTAGAAATAGGTATTCCAAAGCAAGATGATAGATTTGAAATACTAAAAATTCACACTAGAGGTATGCCAATAGAATTACCATCTAGTTTTAAAACATATGAATCTGCTTTAAGTCATTTTATGAAGAAATATCCTACTGTTAAAATTGATTTAAAAGAAGTTCAAAAATCCTTTGAAAAAGATAAATTTGATGGATTAAAACATTTGCCTGAAGAAGTTGTAAATAAAGTTAGAAATAAAAGTGCCCAAAGAATATTAGAAAAAATTTCTCAGAGTACTCATGGTTTTGTTGGTGCGGATTTAGAAGCTTTAGTAAAAGAGGCGGCTTTTCATGTTTTAAGAAGAAATTTTCCTAAATTAGATTATCATGGAGAAAATAAAATTTCTAGTGAGGTTTTAAGAAAATTAGAAATTAAATATTCTGACTTTACTGAGGCATTAAAGTTAATTAGACCTTCTGCTATGAGAGAATTTTTAGTAGAAGTTCCAGATGTAAAATGGACTGATATTGGTGGATTAACTGAGATAAAACAAGATTTAACTGAAATGGTAGAATGGCCATTAAAAAACCCACAAGCATTTAAGAGATTAGGAATAAAAGCTCCAAAAGGTATTTTATTATATGGACCTCCTGGAACTGGAAAAACTTTACTTGCAAAAGCTGTTGCAACTGAGACTAATTACAATTTTATTTATGTTAAAGGACCTGAAATTATAAATAAATATATTGGAGAGAGTGAAAAGATGATTAGAAAATTATTTGAAAAAGCTCGGCAAAATTCTCCAACTATTTTATTTTTTGATGAGTTTGATGCAATTGCATCTACAAGAATGGGAGGAAATAGAGGAAAGTCTTCTGATAGTGTTGTAAATCAAATATTAACTGAAATGGACGGTATTGAAGATTTAATTAATGTGAAAGTATTAGCTGCAACTAATAGGCCTGGATTAGTCGATCCTGCACTTTTAAGGCCTGGAAGATTTGATAAATTACTTTTAGTAGATGTACCAGATGAAGAAGCAAGAAAAGTAATATTACAAATTTATTTGAAAAATAGCCCTGTGGATGATTTAAAAGGTATTGTTGAGGAAATTTCTAAAAAAACTCAAGGATATGTTGGAGCAGACTTAGAAGCATTAGTTCGTGAAGCAGGTTTGATTGCATTAAGAAGAGATATAAAAGCAGAAAAAATTTTAAAAAAAGATTTTGAAGATGCACTTAAAAAAATTAGACCATCTATAAATGCTGACTTACAACAACAATATCAACAAATTGAACAAGAGATGAAAAATCCTAAAAGAGAAATTGAGAGTTTATCTATGAATTCTTATATGTAATTTTTTTATTATTAGAGTTTTATTTTTATTATTATAAAATTATTTGATTTATTAAAGCAAATATTATTTAAAAAAAATTATTTTATTTTATTTTATTTTTTAGATGTTTTTTTACTTATAGTTTTCTTTTTAGTAGGTGTTTTTTTTGATGTTTTTTTATTTGATTTAATTGCTGTTTTTTTTGTTGTATTTGCTTGTTTTACTGTTGTTTTTTTAGATGTAGTAGTTGTTTTTTTAACAACTTTTTTTACATCTTCTGGTTGTGTTTTATGATATGAATTTATTTTAAATCCTGGATTAAATTTAGTCTTAGATCTACTAAGAGTATGCTCTAATTTTGCTATTGCCATTTTTGTTTTAACAACAGTATCTGGATTTAATGACATTGTTTCAATTCCACATTCAACAACAAATTTTGCAAATTCTTCATAATCAGAAGGAGCTTGTCCACAAATCCCAATATATTTTTTTCTTTCTCTACATTTATTGATAACTGATGCTACTAAATCTTTAACTGCTTGATTTCTTTCATCATAAATTTCACTTACAAGTTCTGAATCCCTATCTAATCCTAAAGTTAATTGTGTTAAATCATTTGTTCCTAAAGAATATCCATCAACTAAATCTAAAAATTGATCTGCCAAAATTACATTTGATGGAATTTCACACATTAAATATATTTCTAAACCATCTTTTCCTCTTTTCAATCCACCTTCTTCAATTACTTTTAGAACTTTTTTGGCTTCGTCAATAGTTCTACAAAATGGAATCATAATTCTAATATTTTTTAATCCAAATTCTTCACGAACTTTTTTTAAAGCTTTAATTTCTAATTTGAATGCTTCTTTAAAATCTGGTGAATAATATCTAGATGCGCCTCTAAAACCAATCATTGGATTATCTTCTTTTGGTTCAAAAAAAGTTCCACCAATTAAATTTGCATATTCGTTACTTTTAAAATCAGAAAGTCTAATAATTACTTTTTTAGGATAAAATGCTGAGCCTATCATTGCAATTCCTTGAGCTAATTTGTCAACATAATATTGAGTTTTATCTTGATAACTTTTAGTTAATTCATCAATTTTTGCAATATCATCTTTTGCTAATTTATTCTTTCTTAATGTATCATAATTAATTAGAGCATTTGGATGAATTTTTATAGATGAATTAATAATGAATTCTTCTCTTGCAAGTCCAACACCATCATTTGGTAAAAAACTTTCAGCAAAAGCTGTATGAGGATTACCAATGTTCATCATTATTTTAGTTTTAGTCTCTAATAAATGTTCTAATGAATATTGAGTTACTTTATATTCTAAAAATTTATCATAAATATAACCTTTTTCACCTTCTGCGCAACTAACAGTTACTTTCATATTATCTTTTAAAACTTCTGTTGCATTAGAACATCCAACTACTGCTGGAACACCCATTTCTCTTGAAATAATTGCTGCGTGACATGTTCTACCACCTCTGTTTGTTACAATAGCAGATGCAATTTTCATAATAGGTTCCCAATCTGGATCTGTCATTTCTGTTACTAATATGTCACCTTTTCTAAAATTAGCTGCTTGATGAATATCTTCAATTACTTTTACTCTACCATGACTAATTTTTGAACCTACACTAACACCACTACAAATTGGTTCTGCTTTATCAACCATTGTAAAAGTTTCTACTTGATTTCTATCTTTTCTTGATTGAACAGTTTCTGGTCTTGCTTGAACAATAAATAATTCTCCTGTTTTTCCATCTTTTGCCCATTCCATATCCATAGGTTGATAATGACCTTTTTTAGCAGAATAATGATCTTCAATAATTATAGCCCATTTTGCAAGAGTTAATACTTCATCATCTGTTAATACTAATTTTTCTTGCATATTTTTTGATACAGGAACATTCTTAGTAAGTTTTGATCCATGTTTATCATAAATCATTTTAATATGTTTTTCACCTACTGTTTTAGAAATAATAGGTCTATAACCTTCTTCAAGTGTAGGTTTGAAAACAATATATTCATCTGGATTAACTGCTCCTTGAACAACATTTTCACCTAATCCGTAAGCACCTGTAATAAATGCTACTTTATCAAATCCACTTTCTGTATCGATACTAAACATTACACCACTTGATGCAAGATCGGATCTTACCATTTTTTGTACACCAATACTTAATGCTATATCAAAGTGTGAAAATTTTTTGTCTGTTCTATATGAAATTGCTCTATCAGTAAATAATGATGCAAAACATTTTTTACAACAATGTAATAATTGTTCTTTTGAATGAACATTTAAATAAGTTTCTTGTTGTCCTGCAAATGATGCATCTGGTAAATCTTCAGCTGTAGCGCTACTTCTTACTGCAACATCTACATGTTTACCATATTTCTCTTCCATAGTCTCATATGCTTTTGTAATTTGTATTTTTAAAAGTTCTGGAAAAGATGCATCCATTATTGCAGTTCTAATTTTTTTTCCTCTTTGCCATAAATTTTCTAAATTAGAAGTGTCTAAATCTGATAAAATTTCTTTTATTTTTTCTTTTAATCCTGTTTCTTCTATAAATTGATTATACGCATAAGCTGTTACTGCAAATCCATTTGGAACTTTTACACCTAGTTTTGATAATTCTACATACATCTCACCAAGAGAAGCATTTTTTCCTCCTACAAGAGGTATATCATCAATACTTAATTCGTTGAACCATAAAATATTTTTACTCTCCTTTAATCCAGAAGGAGAACTTCCTTCATTTAAATTTTTTGCTATTTTTTTTAAATCCATTTTTAAAATATATTTGCTGGATAAAACTTTAATAAAAATTTTCTAATAATTTTATTATAAATAGTTTTATTTTCCATTAATAAAGTTTTATTCAAGAATCAATATATAGTTTTATAATTATTAGTTAGTAGAAATAAAAAAAATTGTAAAAAGTATTATTTTATTTATGGATATAAATAAGTAATAACTTCTGTCATTGCTGAAGGAGTTGTTAATTGAACTGGTTTTACAGCACCATTTTTAGTTAATAATCTTAGAGTTGCTGTTTCTCCTTCTTCAATATCATCAACAGAATTATAAGTAAAAGTAATTTCTGCTAAATCTCCAACATTTAAGTATCCGTCTAAATGATTGGAACCATTAATTTTATATGTTATACCATATTCTGTAGTATCAAATCCATCATCTCCACTATATGTAGTAGATTGTGTTCCTGTCATAGTATCGAATCTTAATAATAAGTCTTCTAATTTAACAGGAGCACTTCCTGATCCTAGTCTTACAACTAGCGTTACATTATCAGCACCATTAGTAATATTTCCATCGTCAGTTGCTTTTGCAAATACTTGTATTACTTCAATGTCTGTTGTAATTTTCTCTTGTGATTGTCTTCCTACATCTAAAGATTTAGATTGTAAGGAAGATGCTGTTTGTATTAATACACCTGCAGCTACTGCAGCTACTAATATCATTGCAATAAATATAATCAATGTACCAATACCTTGTGCACCTTTATTGTTTCATTATTTTCTTCTTTTTTTATTAAAATATTTTGTTATAACTATAATTAAATTAAAATAAATTTTTATTGTTTAGTAATATATTAAAAACATGAACTTTAGATTTTAAATTATTACTATAAATCTACATTTTTACAGACAGCTGTCCACATGCTGAACTAATATCATCTCCCATACTCTTTCTAACATTGCAATCAATTCCATTTTCTAGTAAAAAATTTCTAAATTGTATAACCTGCTTTTTTAAAGGTTGTTTGTAAGTTGCGTATTGATGAGGATTATATATTATTAAATTTACAAATATTAATTTTTTATTTTGTATTTTATTTATAATGTTAATTAATTCTTTTGAGTGATTTATTGAATCATTAACGTCTTTTATCAATAAATATTCAAATGTTACTTTTCTATTTGTTTTAGAAATGTAATAATTTGTTGCATTTATTATTTCTTGTATATTATGTTTTTTATTTATTGGCATTAATTCGTCTCTTAGTTTATTATTTGATGCATGTAATGATATAGCTAATTTTGCTTGTAAATTTAAATTTGCAAAATCATAAATCTTAGGTGTAATGCCTACTGTTGATATTACAATATGTCTTGTCCCTATATTAAAATAACTTCTATTGTTGAATATTTCTATGCTTTCAATTACATTTTCATAATTTAAAAATGGTTCTCCCATTCCCATAAATACAATATTTGTAATTTTGATTTTTTGATTTTTTAAAAAATTATTAACTAATAAAACTTGCCAGACTATCTCTTCTGTTGTTAAATTTCTTTTAAATTTATTAGCACCTGTTGCACAGAATTTACAATTTAAAGGACAAAATATCTGAGATGAAATACATAAAGTTTTTCTATTATCAATATGTTTCATTAAAACACTTTCAATAAAATTATTATCTAAAGTTTTAAATAAAAATTTTATTGTTTCATTATTTTCTTCTTTTTTTATTAAAGTTAAATAATTTATATTAAATTTTATTTTTAATTCTTCTCTTAATTGCTTTGAAAGTGTTGTAATATCTTGAAAATTTGTTATATTTTCTTTTAATATTGCTCTTTTTAATTGTTTAAATCTAAAATCTGGATGTTTATTTTCTTTAAAAAATGTTTCAATTTCATCTAACATATTATTTCTAATATAAAGTTATTAATAAAATTTAGGTTATATATTTTTAATTTTTATCCAAATATCCCTGGTTTTGTAGTTTTTATTTGCTGTAGAGCATCTAATTTTCTTAATTCTTCTGTTAACTTTGCCATATAGGGTCCATCTAAGAGTTGTAGATCTAATCTTACTGTTCCATCTTTTTGCATTTTAGTATTTAATTTTGATATATTTAAATTAAAACGCGACATTATATTTAGAATATCCACTATTATTCCTATTTCGTCTTTTAATATCATGTTTAAAATTATTTCACTATGCTTTTCTTCCATCCATTTTAAAAATATCTTTTTATTCATAGTGTATCTTGCATTATCGCAACCTGCATTATGTATGACTAGTTCATTATCTTTACTTATGACACCTACTACTTGATCACCATATTTAATCTTGCAGCATCCTGCTTTTCTAACTTTTTTGAATTCATTTATTCTAGTTAATTTTGTTTTGAGTTGTTCAAATGAAATAATTTTGTTTTCTTGGTTATTTTTAATATTGCCTTTATATTTTATATTTAAATTGTTTCTTATTTTTATTTTTGCTTTAGATGTTTTTACATATTTTAACCATTTTTCATGTGGTTTTACATTATTTCTAGTTATTATTTCAACTATATCTCCATTTTTTAATTTTGTATCAATATTGTTTATTTCTCCATTTACTTTTGCTTTGTATGCTTTATCACCTATTTGAGTATGAAGTGCGTATGCAAAATCTAAAACTGTTGCACCTTCTGGTAAAAAAAATACATCGTTTTTAGGAGTGAATGTGAATATCTCATTTTGGAAAAAATCATATTTTAATAAATTCAAAAATTCAATATTATCTTTGTTTTCATTTTCCCATTGTAAAACCTCTCTTAACCATGATATTTTTTTTTCAAATTTTTTATCTTCTGATAAATTTTTATATTTCCAATGAGCTGCAATACCATATTCGGCTATTTTATGCATCTCTTGAGTTCTTATTTGAATCTCTACTGGACCTCTTATTCTTTTAGAATATATAGTTGTTTGTAGCGACTGGTAACCATTAGTTTTAGGGTTAGCAATATAGTCCTTTAACCTATTAGGAAATACCTGAAATTTGTCATGAAAAAATCCTAAAATACTATAACAATCGCTAATTGAATCAACTATAACTCTTATTGCATATAAATCATAAATATCTTCAAATGATTTTGCTTTATCTTTTATTTTTTTATATACACTATAAAAACTCTTAGGTCTACCTATTACTACAATATTTTTTATATTACTTTTTGGTAATTCTTCTTTTAACTCATCTACTGCCTTTTGAACAATTTTTTCTCTTTGTTCTCTTTTAAGTTGTATTTTATTTTTAATTAGTTGATACATCTCTGGGTTTCTATATTTGAAAGATAAATCTTCTAATTCCCATTTTAAAGCATATATTCCTACCTTTTGTGCAAGTGGTGCATAAATTAACATAGTGTTTCTTGCAATCCTTTCTCTTTTGTATTCTGGCAATTCATTTAAAGTTCTCAAATTGTGTAGTCTATCACATAATTTGATTATTAAAACTCTTATATCTTTTGTACTTGCAATTAATATTTTCCTTAAAGCTTCTATATTTTTTTCTTCACGATTTTCAGTAAAAGTATTAATTTTTGTTAATCCATCTACTAATATTTCTATTTCATCTCCAAAATGTTTTTTAATATCTTCAAGTTTTACATTTGTATCCTCAACGACATCATGAAGCAGTGCTGCAATAATTGATGCTGTTCCAAGTCCAAAATTGTAAATAATTTTACTTACTTCTATAGGGTGTGTTAAATAAAGGTCACCTGAGTATCTTTTTTGGTTACCATGGTGTTCTTTTGCAAATTCATAAGCTTTTTTTATCTGATTTATATCAAAATCTGTCTCTGCTGCAATTTTGTTTAAAAAAACTTCAAAATCACTATCTAACTCATCAAAGGTTATTGCCATTTTCATTTATGTCATAATTAATATATAGAAGCACAACTTGCTTTTGTTAATTGGTCATACTGAGTATTAAAACTATTTATATTATCATGTAAAACTGCAACATTTTTAAATTTATGGGTTTCAACTCTATTTTGTATATTTTGTAATTTATCTTTCAATTCACTATAATAATGTTGAATATTTTCTGGATTATATGTATCAATACAAATCTCTGAAGTGTTACTATTTTCTATATAAAAGTTTGTTTTATTTATATAAAAATCATATACTGAAACTATATCTTTTGTTAAAATATTGTAAGAACAATTAAATACAGATGGTCTTGAAAATGTTGCCATTACTTGTAAGGATAGAGTTTCATCATAGTCAAAATAGTTAAAATTATAATCTTGATTATCTTTATCTATGTAATGGATTGTTCCATAATTGTTTGTTAATTCGTTTATCTTAATGATATAAGACTCCATTTTTAAATTATTAATTTCAATATTATCTGTTGTTTTGGATTCATCTGTGACAAATATTACAGAATTTAGATTTTTTTGATCGATTTTATTAGTTTTAAAAAGATTAAAATTGTCATTAACATCACTAAAATTTGCAGGAATAAAATTTAATGTATTATAAGAAGTTTTTTGAAATTTGTCAATTAATTTTTTTCCAAAATTTGATTCTTTATCAATTACTATTAAATTTTTTTGAGATACTATTGCTAATAAATTTGTTATTTTAAATGGCATATTAAAATTTTCTACTGCCAAATATGACCAATCTACTCCTGATTGTTCTATATTTGTCATAAAAGTAGGATATTGCCTTAAATACTGATTATTTGCATCAAAATCATTATCTATGGCTAAAATAGACATTCCATCTTGGCATATAATTTCAATTTTTCTATCTTTAAATATGTTTTTTAGGGATTGTAAATTATTTTCTTCTGTTCCTGTTGTTCTTCCAAACTCATTGAATATGTTTCTAATTGTCATTTTTAATTCAATTTGAAATTTTTCATTTTCGTTGTTAGTATATTTTCCTATTATATTATATGCCAAGATTATAAAAAAAGCACCAACTACAAGTATAAAAATCCACGAAAATATCAAATTTATATCTGCTTTTTTAAATTTTATTTTTCCAAAAGTCATCCTAATAGTATAATTTTATAAAGAAGTATATAAATATTTCTTTTAATGAAAAAGAAAGTAAGGATTGATGGATTAAAAAATCTGAATAATAAGTCTATTTTTTTTAACTGCAAATATTTAATTAATAAATATACTATTTTTTGTGTTATATTGTGTTTAATTATTTTAGACTTCCTAACTAAACAATTTTTTGTTAATAAAACATATTTTACTAATTCTATAATTCATATAAAATATGTTGAAAATTTTGGTTCTTCTTTTGGTATTTTTTCTTCTTTTAATTATTACAGTCAAATTATTGCAATAATTTCGATTATATTAGTTATTATATTAATAATAAATCATAAAATATTTTTTACTAATAAAATACTTTTAGGTTTTTTTTTATTTGCTGTATCTGGAATTTTAGGGAATGCAATAGATAGAATTATTTACGGATATGTAATAGATTTTGTTGCAATTAAGGGATTTTTTATATTTAATCTGGCAGATTTTTATATTAATTTATCTATTCTTTTTCTATTAATTTATGAGTACAAAAAAACTAAAAAACAAGGCAAAGATTTAAAAAGTAAAAAATAAAATAATATATATGGAAAGTAACATTGAAATAATTGGCAATCAAAACTCTATACAATGCTATAATTTAAATAAACAATTTTCTAATGTAAAGAAGATTATTATAACAAAGGAGATATTACTTGAGTCTTTTGAAAATGAAGAAATTTCAAATTTAATAAGAACATTAAAAAGCTGTGATTATAGTAATTATAAAGAAGTTTTTAATAAGAATTTAGAGGTATTCCAAACAAATATAAAAAGTGAGTTATATCAACAAGTACAAGATAGTTTAACCAAGTTATCTAACAATTATGTAGATGTTCAATTGAAAAACTATAATTTTATGAATGCTGTATCTAATACCAAATTTAACATCACCATCAGGTGTGAGAGTTTCTCTATTACTAAATATTATGTAGAAAAAGGCACTATACTTACTAATATTAGAAATTTAATGAAAGAATATTTAGGATTTGAAGGGAATATTTATAGATTAAATTTGTTAGACAATATTCAATTAGAGATATCTCAAACAGAAGAGATATTTAAACATATTTATCTAAAAAAAGAAGGAAGTACTATATTGCTTGGTGCAGTTTATGGATTTCCTAAAAATAAACCTATTGATTATCAAATTGGACAAGAGTTTTATATTTCTAAAGGAAATGAATTTGAATATTTTCAAAACAATCAAACAAGTGCTATTCTAAGAGAACATAATAAACTTGTAGAAAAAGAAATTAAACCACAAGATAAAATTCTATCAAATAACGATTTAATTAATATCAATGAAAAAACTAAAGGAATTGAAGATGTATTAATTGAGTGTTATATAAATGCAAAAGGACAATTAAGAATTGTGAATTTAACAATTTTAGAAAATTCTATTCAAAAATATTCTAAAAATGGGTTTATTATTAACAAATCTTCTAATAATTATAACTCTATTGCAATTATCACTCCTTCTGATAATTATGAAGAAGAAACTGTTAATCCAAAATATTTATTGTTAAAAACTGAGTCTTCTATTAAAGAATTTTTTGATAAGCCAAGTATTCTTGAATTTGTAGATGGGATTATTATTACAAAAAACTTTTATTTGCCTTATTTTGAAACAATTGGTATGAAAAAAAATATTGACATTATTTATTTTAACAAAAATATTCAAAAATCTGTTGAAGAAAAAATTGAGTGGAATAATTTAGATATTGAAAATAGTAACTCTAATAGAGATGAAGAAAATCCTTTTAATAGTATTTTATCTGAAAATAATAAAGAAAAAGATGAAATGTTAGAGAGATTAAAAAATATTGACTTATATTCTAATAACAATCAAGAAGATCCTAATTCTCAAAATAGAGAACAAATAGAGAGTACTGTAAATAGTTTAACTTCTAGTGCACAATCAAGTTTTAATAAAAAATCTAGTAGTGATTCTTTATTTAATGCTAATAGTAGTAATAACTCTAATGAAAAAAAAAGTGCTTTTGGTATGTTAATGGATGCTGCATTAAATCAAAAAAAAGTTGATAAGCAAGAGGAAGTACAATCTAGAGTTCAACAAAATGAGAATTCACAAACGAATAATACCATTAATCAACAAGAAGCTTTTGATCTTAATGAGCAAGATAATTCTTTGAGTAGACAAAATGAGTCTAGGATAAGTAATCAATCTGAAAATGAGTTTCAACAAAATAGAGAGCAAGGAAATGAATTTCAACAAAATAGGCAACAACAAAATGAAGTTCAAAACAATTTCTCAAATAATATGAATTATAATAATGAACAATCTTTTAATCAACCTAATAAATCTAATGATTTTTTTAGTGCTTTGAATCAAAGCAAAGATAGTAATAACGAAGATATGTCTTCCAATGTTGATATTAAATCAAGATATCATGATATCAGAGTTATTGAGGTTATTGGAGATCCTAATTTAAATGTAGATGCTTATTTTGTAGATAAGAACACTATTTCACAAGTAGGGAACAAAAAAACATATTTTTTAACTTTAAATCCTTTAGAAATGCAAAATTCTAATTTAAATTATATTTTACCTATTGGATTAAATAATAAAGATATTAAAAATTGTAGTTTATTAATTAACAATCCTAATGATTATTTTTTAATAGATAAAAATCAAAAAAATGTTTCTTATTTTGTAAATGTTTCTGAATTAAATAATCAAATTAAAAAAAGATTTATTGATGAGATTATAGATAAAGTTGGAGAAATATCACTTATATGCTTAAAAGAAGATATTGAAATGATTAAAGATGATATCAATAAAATTAATTCTATTCAATTTTTAGATGCTAAAAGTAATGAAGAAATTTCTGAGATGAAAAATAAAATTTTAGTTCTTGAAAAGAAATATTTGATGAAAAGAAATTAATTCATTTTTTTAAATGTTTTAAGAATTCAAAGAAATTATATGGCATGTATTCAAAATTATTTAATTTTTCTTTTAATATTTTTTGATAGTTTTGGTTAGTACTTATTAAAACTTCTAAACCCACATAAGGAATTTCTTGAGTTTTTAGTAATGTTTTAATCGTATTATTATTTAATGATTGAATTTGATAAATACCTGTTTGTGCTTGCGAATTTGAATCTTGATATATTATATTATTATTTATTTGACCAAAAACACCTGGCATTAGATATATTTCATGCATTAAATAATTTATTGTATCATTTGTTTGTATATGATTTTTAATGTTTAAACCATAATAAATATTAAGTATTTTTTTTGCTATTCTATTTTTAGATAAATTATCTTTAGGAATTATTGATATTATTGCTCCTTTGTTTGTTTTTTTATCTTTAGATAAAATTAAATTGATGCCATGATTATTCCTTTTTTTAGAATCTAATCTAAAAATTTGGTTTTTATCTAAAATTCCTATACTGTTTTTAACTATTACTGATGCTGGAATATTGCAATAAGAAGTAGGACTTGTGACTTTTGCATGGTTTCTAGATATTTCTTTAATTCTATGATAAATACTCTCAATGTTAGTTTTTTGAATTGTGTTTTTTGCTTTTAAATTTACTTTTTTTTTTGATTTTACCATTTTTCATGTTTTTTTAATCAATAAAAAGGAAATAAACTATAGGTTAGATAAATAAAATAAAGTCCATTTCCTTTTTATTAATTTATAGGAAATGAACTTACTCAAAATAATAAAAATTAAACACAAAAATAATAAATGATTTACTTATGTTTAATTTTTTGTTCATTTGTATAGAATTTTATTTTTAATTATTTATAAATTTTGCTATGATGTTTTTTAAAAATGATAATATTTTTAAAATTGAAATGATTTTCATTATTATGAAGTTAGAAAAAAGAATTGATGGAAATGTATCTCAAAATGATAGTTCTATTATTAATAAAATGAAAAATAGTATCTTGAAATATTTTAAAAAAGATGATATATCAAAAAATCTACCTTTTGATAACATATTAGATAAATATGATTTTAATGATGAAAATTTAGTAAAAGATATTAATCAAATATTTTACAGAGTTGAACCTAAACTTTTACAAGATATATTAAATAATAGAGGATACATTGCTCATACTATGGTAAGAAGATATGAAGAAAAAATGAGTCAGAAATAAATTGAATATTTAAAGTTTAATATCAAATTCTTTTAAAAAAAAACTTTTTAATTAAATCTTGTACTTTTTGAGATCTATGAATTAAATTTTTAGCTTTTTTTGTTATATAAATCTTTTGGATTAAGTATTATACCATCTCTTGATTTTAAAATATATCTTGATTTTAACCAAAGAGTTTCTAGTTCTGATAATAAAAAATAAATATCCTCTATATAATCATAAGGCTATTTTTCAAAAAGTATATCGTAGAGATGAGTTGCTATTTTATTTTTATATAATAACAATGCTAATTAATTAGAATTTTCTTTTTTGTATTTTGACTTAAAATTCTAAGATTAAGCATTCTTGGCATCGTAGGAATGCTTCATTCCTAGACATAGTAAACACTTTTTTATTTTAATTATTTGTCGTGTTTACTATATACTTGTTCATCAAGCATATTTAAAATTG
>JBMCRE010000016.1:0-21243 GCA_048625195.1 Nanobdellota archaeon
CTCCTAACAAACAACCCTTTCACTTAACTTCTTTAACTCTACAAGTTTTTGGATCAAACTCAAATATTTTAAAAGTTCTTCCAACATTTATCACTTTTGTATTATTAACTATTTCTTCCAATCCAGAACTCTCATGAATATGTCCAACTAATGTCATATTAGGTTTAAACTGTTCTAAAAACACTCTTACTGCATCACTTCCTCCAACATAAGGAAATAAAGCAGATGCATTAGAAATTTTAGTATCTGCTGGTGGAAGATGTGATAACTGTATTTTACATTTAACATCAGCAATTGCTTGATAATTTTCAATTAAATTTTCAAGGATATCTCCTTCGAAAACTCCATATTCTCCAATAGGAACATAATTTGAACCAAACAATGCCATATCATCATGAACAATAACTGGATTATTACCTACAATATGTATATTATAATTCTCTTCTAAAATCTTAATACTCCTTTTACTCTCATGATTTCCAGGAACCATAAAAATATTTTTTCCTTTAAAAATCTCAAGTAACTTTTTAAAATCATTTTTTTTATCAGACAAATCACCAATTAAAATAACAAAATCTATTGATTTAAAATTTTTATTATTTTTAATTCTAGATATCAAACTTAAATCAGAATGAAAATCACCTGTTGCTAAAAATCTTATTTTATTATTTCCCATTCTCTATTGTATATATAATTCTTTTAATATTAAAACATTATCTATGAAAATATCATAAAAAACTATAAACTCTTCCCAGTAAAACACAAAGAAAAATAATAATATTAAATACTTAATAAATCTTCCAATAAAAATTAAATAAATATACCTAAAAAATCCAAACTTAAATGCTCCATAAAAAACAGCTAAAGCCTCAATAGGACCAGGAACAATTCCACCTATAACTAAAACATAACCACCATATTTTTCAATTTTTTTTTTATATTCAGGATAATTTTTTCGAAACAACAATTTTACAATTCTCTCTCCTAAAATTCTTCCAGCAAAATAATTAATTGTAAATCCTACAATACAACCAAGTAAAGTTAATACCATAATAGTTCCTGCTCCATAATCTGTAGAATTTAAATAATAAATAAATAATGCTTCAGACGGTAAAACTATAAAAAACAAACTTCCTAGGATAGATACAAAAAATAAACCTCTTAAAGTATTATTTTGAATTTCTGATTCAATAATTAGATAATAATTATAAATAGTAGGATGCCCTTTAATGATATTAATTAAATAAAGATAAATTTGTTCATAAAACAAATATAATATAAAAATCATAAAAATTATAAAAATCCACTTTAATCTTTTTAAAATAAGTGACTTTCTTGTACTTTTTAATCTTTTTTTAATCTTTTGGTTTTCTAATTCACTTGGCAAAATTAATTTTTCATTATCTTCAATTTCCAAGTAATCAGCTTTTTTCATTAATATAAAGTTTCAAGTAAAATTTATAAATTTTTAGATTTATCTATACATATGGCATATGATATTTTTGATGATGATATAAAAGATAAAACTTATTCAAAATTTTCATCTAGTTCAAAAAAAACAACAAAAAAACCAAAAAGTTTTCTAAAAACCAAAATAAAACCAATGTATATTCATATAATAATAATAATTATAATACTATTCTTATTAGGAATCTATATTTTCAATAATTTTGATTTTAGTTTTAAAAACTCAAAAAATCAAGAAGAGATAATAACAATTGTAGGAGATTTAAATAAATTCAATGAAACATATCACAAATCAATACAAATGTATGTCACTGATTTTACTTTAGAAACTAGAAATGGCAAATTTAATGGAAAATCACAAGAAATAGAGCTAATTAATTTTTCAGGATTAATATATTTAGAAAATAATTCAATCATATTCAAAGGTAAAACTCAAAAAATCATATATGGGACAAACCAATTAAAATTAGATGGAGATAATTTTATTTTAACTTCAAAGAGAAAAACAAACATTGATTTATATTTTAATGAAATAAATTTAAATTATAATAAAGGAAGATTAAAATTAGATTCAAATTTAAATTATAAATTTGAAAATACTACAATTTTATTTGAAAATTATAATTTTTCATTTAGTTATGATGGAACTTTCTCTTTTCAAGGAACTGCTAATAAATTTGATTTAATTAGAAATAATCCTCAAATTACAATATCTTATCAAAAAGAAATAGAAAATGAATCTTCATCCTAAATTTAATTCAAAAGACATTATAGATATAAAAGCAAAACCTAACTCATCAAAATCACAAATAAAATGGGAAGACAATAAATTTATTGTTAATTTAATATCTATTCCTGATAATAATAAAGCAAATGAAGAATTAATAAAATTATTTAAAAAACAATTAAATTTAAGAGTTAAAATAATTAAAGGATTTAAATCAAAAAACAAAAAAATAGAGATATTATAAAAATAATATGAAAAACTTCTTAATCATACTCATTTTTATAAATCACATTTTATTTTATTAAATAATGATAGAATATTTAGTTATATTAAAAGGTCATAATAAAGACCTTGCAAAAGCAGAACTAGAATGTTTATGGTATACTTATTTTAAAGAAAAAATTAGTTTAAACAATATAAAAAATGTATTATATAATTTTAAATCAAAATATGAAGTTAATTCATCTATGGAAATATTCCAAAGAATAACATATACAAATTTATTTGTAAAAAAGATATTTCAAGCAGAAAATATAAAAGACTTTAAAAATCAAATAAAGAAAACAGATTTAAGTATTTACAACAATAAAAAATTTCTTGTTAGGATAAAAAAATCAAAAACAAATTTAAAAACATTTTATAATCAAATAGAATTATCTAAACCAATATGGGAAAGTTTAACAAATCCACAAGTATCTTTATTTAATCCAGATATTGAATTTGATTTCTTATTTACAAACCAAACCTCTAATTTCATATTTACTCAAAAAATATTTGAAAATAAAAAAGAATATTTAACTCGAATGCCTATAAAAAGACCAATTAGTATGCCCTATACCTTAAAATCTGATATGTCAAGATGTGCGATAAATTTACTTCAAATAAAAAAAGGATTAGTTTTAGACCCTTTTTGTGGAATAGGAGGAATACTTCTTGAAGCATATGATATGAATTTTCAAATAGTAGGAAATGATATTTCTTGGAATGATTTAAAATATTTTCAACAAAATTTTAATTACTTTTTTAAAAACAAAATCTCTCCAATAATTTTATCTGACTCCACAAAACAATTTTTAAAAGAAAATACAATAGATGGAATTGTAACAGACATTCCTTATGGTAAATGTTCAAGAAAGTTAGGAAAAGATTTATATGAGAATTTTTTAAAAAATGCAGCAATATATTTAAAACCAAATAAAAGAATAATAATAATTTATGCAAATTTTGTAGAATTTAAAGACATTGCAAAAAAATATTTTAATGAAATATTAGAAATTGAAGAATATATTAACAAAAGCATGACAAGAAAAATATTAGTTTTAGAAAATAGTAAATAATTTTACGAAATTCTAAATTTAAAAACAATATTTATTA
Organism: Nanobdellota archaeon; assembly: GCA_048625195.1. Classification (GTDB taxonomy): domain Archaea; phylum Nanobdellota; class Nanobdellia; order Woesearchaeales; family UBA583; genus UBA583. The sequence continues at coordinate 3,569 of JBMCRE010000016.1, forward strand.
TTTAAAAACTTGAATTTATAAAAAATCCTCTTTCTTTAGTTGGTGTGAATATGCACACTCTCAATATTTTGATGTTTTTTTTATAAAACAACACTATATATTGATATTTTCTAAAATATTGTAAGCAAGCTTGTTGACACTCATTGTATATTAAAAAAGTATATATAAAATAAGATGAATTTTCTTTTTAACACAAGATATAGTTCTAAAATAAAAAAAACAATACTTTATCTTGGGAATTAAAATAAAAATGAAATGTCCATATTGTAATTGCAAAGATACAAAAGTCATTGATTCAAGAGAGACTAAAGAGCAAAGTTCTATTAAAAGAAGAAGAGAATGTATCAATTGTTTAAAAAGATTCTCAACTATAGAGAGAGTTCTAAAATTAGATCTTGAAGTAAAAAAATCAAATGGTAATATTGAGGTTTTTAATTTACAAAAAATCAAAAAAAGTTTATTAAAAGCATGTGAAAAAAGACCTATTACTCTTGAAAACATTGAAGATTTAATTAGTGCAATACTCCAAGACATAAAAAAAATTAATACGCAAGTAATACCAACTTCACAAGTAGGTTCTATAGTATTAAAAAATTTAAAAGATTTAGACGAAATGGCTTTTTTAAAATATGCTATTGTTCATAATAATTATGAAACCATAAAAGACTTTACACAGGAAATTGAAAAATTAAAAAATTATCCAGGTATTGATTATGCTAATGTAAATAAAGAATAATGTAAGAAAATGATACTAAATAAGAATGAAAAAATAAAAAATAGTAATAATGAAGATCACATAGAAGGTGAGAAATGTAAAATGACAAAAGAAAGAGATAATTTTTTTAAAAAAATAAATGAAATGTTTAATTTTGAAACAAAAATTTTTAAGCTTGTAGATAAGCAAGTAATAAACAATTACAAAGACACTTATTTTTATCTTTTTGATAAAATAGAAAATAAGCAGTTACCAATTCACGAGAATTATTGTTGTGACAATCTTTTAGCATCTAATATATATAAAAATAAATATTATCTAAAAGATATTAATAATATTAAGTTAGAAACACGACCAGAAGATGTTTTTATGAGAATTTCTGCATTTATTGCATCCACAGAAGCAAATAAAGATTTAAGAGAAAAGTGGGCAGAAGTATTTTATAATAATTTATATGAAGGTTATTTTATACCAGGTGGTAGAGTTCTTGCAGGTGCAGGAGATTTATTTAGAACAAAAACTCTTGCAAATTGTTTTGTTTCAATCATTGAAAATGATAGTTTAGAAGGAATTTATAAAACCGCATTTGAAGCTGCAAGAACACAATCATATGGTGGGGGAATTGGTATAGATATGTCACAACTTCGTCCTAGAAATGCTAAAGTGCATAATGCATCAGATACATCAACAGGTTCAGTTTCTTTTATGGATTTATTTTCAATGACAGCAGGTTTAATAGGTCAAGAAGGAAGAAGAGGAGCCATGATGCTAACATTAGATGTAAAACATCCAGATGTTTTTGAGTTTATTAAAGTTAAAAGAATGCCAACTTGGATTACAAAACAAATATTAGATAAGATAAATTTAACAAGTACTCTTAATGTATCTCAATACAAATCAATTCAAAAAGATATCATTGAGAATACTCAAATCAGATTTGCAAATATTTCAATAAAAGTATCAGATGAATTCATGCAGGCAGTAGAAGAAGAAAATACTTATGGTAGAGATAAAATTTTAGTTTATAAAAAAAAAATAACTGGTGGACCAGTTAAAGGAAAAAAATCAGATAATGATAACTATTCTTATGGAATTTCAGATAAAGACCTAAATAATTATGAACTTATAGAGAAGTTTGACAATTTAGAACAATTAAATATTTATCTAAAAAAATTTAACATAGAAGGAATTTCAAATAATGATCTACAAAATCCAGTAAAAAGAGATTTTTATGGAGACTTTGTTTTAGAAAGTGATATAACATCTTATGATTTAGCAATAAAAAATTCAGGAGATTTTTTAACATATTATAATTCAGATGTTACAGGTGAAATAAAAAATTTACATAAAGCAAGAGATATTTGGAATCAATTTATTGAAGGTAACTATTCTACAGCAGAACCAGGATTAATTTTTTGGTCTCAAATGACTAAATATTCTCCATCAAATTATGTGAATTATCCAATAGTTTGTACAAATCCTTGTGGAGAAGTTCCTCTTGAAGATGGTGGAGCTTGTAATTTAGGTTCTATAAATCTTGCAAGAGTTGTAAAAGATGGTTATAAAAAATCTGCTCAAATAGATTTTGAATTATTAAAAAGAATAACTAAAGATACAGTTCGTTTTATGGATAATGTAGTCTATTGGAATAAAACCCTCAATCCTCTAGAAAAACAAAGAGAAGCTGCAGATCAAATCAGAAGAATTGGAATTGGTGTTATGGGAGTTGCTGATTTGTTTAATCAATTATCAATTGAATACGATAGTCAAGCAGCATTAGATACATTAGCAGAAGTTTTAGATACCATTATGCAAACAGCATATCAATCCTCTTCGATGCTTGCAAAAGAAAAAGGTTGTGCGCCAGCTTTTGATTATGAAAAATATATTCAAAATCATTTTTACAAAGAAGCTTTAAACGATAAAAGCAAAAAACTTATAGAAAAATATGGAATTAGAAATATTGCAATTATGTCAATTGCTCCAACTGGTACAATATCTAATGTAGTTATAGGATATAAAAAAGACAATAAAAATTATATGGGGGTAAGCGGTGGAATAGAGCCAATTTTTGCACCATATTATACTCGAAGAACAGAACAGGCAGATCAAGGTGGAATTTATAAAATATTTCACTCTCCAATTCAAGCATATATTGATGAAAATAACTTGAACAATATAGTAAAAGGAATAAACGACGAGAAGGAACTTAAAAAGATTCTACCAAAACATTTCTTTAAGACAGCTCATCACATATCCCCTTTAATGAGAGTTAAATTTCAAGGAACTGCTCAAAAATATATAGACCATAGCATTTCTTCAACAGTAAATTTGCCTGAAGATATTGAACCAGAAGTAATATCAGATATTTATATGAGTGCATGGAAAGAAGGTTTAAAAGGTATAACTATTTATAGAGATGGAAGTAGATTTCCAATATTAAGTATTCAAGGAGAAGAGACTAAATTTCAACAATACAAAGAAAAGAAATTTAAAATCAAACATGGAGAACAAACAAAAGAATTATCAGGTGATGATATACTTTTAACTCCATCAGGTAAATTAACAACTGTTTACCATGTAGTAAATGAAGGAGGTTTAAATTAATAATTATTAATTTTATTAATAAAACAAATCAAAATGGAAATATTAACAACAACAGATGTAACATTTGAAGAAATTAAAAATGAAGAAGTTAAAATAGAAAAGATTGAACAATCTCAAAAAAATCAATCAACTTCAAAAGAGAAAGCAACTCCTCAGACAAAAAGAGGTGAAACAATAAAAAGACCTGAAACAGTAAATGCTAAAGTCTACAAATTAAAAAGTAGATTTGTAAAAGAAAGTTTATATGTTACTTTAAGTTATGTAGAAGATGAAAATAATAAAAAAAGACCAATAGAGATATTTATTAACTCAAAAGATTTATCAAGATTACCAGAATATACAGTTCTTACAAGATTAATTTCAGCAATATTTAGAAATTTTAATTCACCAGAATTTTTATTAGAAGAATTACAAAGTATTTATGATCCAAATGGTGGTTATTTTATGAAAGGAAAATATATATATTCTTTCTATAGTGAAATTGCAATGATAATAGAGAGATTTTTTATAGATATTGGTTTCATCTCACAAAAAGATGATTCATTAGCTAATTGGATAGAAAGTGCAAAAAAAGCAAATCCAGACAAAAAAATAGAAGTTAATAATTTTAAAATATGTCCTCAATGTAATCAAAAAAGTTTACAAATTGATGGAGGATGTTTAAATTGTATAAATCCAGAATGTGGATATAGTAAATGTAGTTAAAAATATTTCAAAAATATATTTATGTTTTTATTTTATTTTTTTAGATAAATATTTACAAATTTAATTTTAAACATTTTGAATTTTTACAAATTTGTTTTTTTTTAAATTCAATTAAAGCAGACAACTCTTCATTGGTCTTTAATGATTTATATTCTTGAGCCACTTTTTCTGCATAAAAAGCTCCTTCTTTTGTTAAAAAATATTCACCATTTTTTTTTTTAGTTTTTATGATTTTATCAACACTAATACCTAATTGTTTTCCTTTCTTTACTACATCTCTAGACATTTTTCTTAAACTTCCAGATTCGACATTTAGTTTCTTTGCCCATCCTCTAATAAGTTTATCCATATCTTTTTCTCCTCTGTTATAAGCAGTGAGTATGAAAGTTTGATTTCCATATTTCCAATGTAAATTTCTTAAATAATCTGCAGTTCTAATTGCAGAATCCCTATCATTTAAAGGATTAATTGGTTTTCTTTGAATTCCATCAGAACCAGGAACTTGAGGATTATATGTTTGATGTGTATGTCCATATTTGCCTGAGCTTCCTGTATGTGAAAAAGTAAATTCTCCTCCAGTTTCATGTCTTTCAATTGCACCAATGATATAAGGACTTACTTTATATTCTTTACCAGCCTCAATCCAATGGGGAATACTTTTTTTGGAATTCATATCTCGTTTTTTTCCTTTGGCAGCCCTACCTAAGTCTGCACCTATTAGTTTTGCAAAATTTTCTACACCAAAATGAAACCTATCTTGTGCAAATTCTCCTCCAGTTTTTGACTTTGCAAGTTTTTTATTATAGTTGATATTATTAGGTATATATCCTCTCATATGAGCATCATTATAGTTGATTTCTAACACATCTCCAGGATGTAACATCTTATTATTATTTGATTGAGATAAGCTTTTAAAATTTAATCCATATAATTTAGCAATTTTGTAATATGAATCTCCTTTTCTTACTTCATGAACAAATGTTTTTTGATTCATATCAAGTTTTTTTTCTAAATTTTTAGAAGATTTAATTTGAGTTTTAACATCAATTTCTTCTCTTGTTTGGTTAGAGTCACTATTATTATTCTTAATAATTTTTTTTTCTAAACTATCATATTGTGTAGAGTCAAAATTATCAAATTTATCATTATTATTTTGAGAATTTTCAACTTGTCGAGAAATTTCATACCCTTTTTTTTCTAATTTATCTAAAAAAGATTGAGGTAAAATTAGTTTATCACCAGGACGAATTTTATCAAAATTATTTATTTGACTTGATTTACCCAGTTCATCATAAGTTAGTTTCTCACCATATTTATGAGAAATTTCTTGAGCAATATGTGATAAATTTTGTCCGGATTCTACAACTCCATAATATTGATTTATTAAGTCTTTACTATTAGCAAAAGCAGTCCCTGTAAATAATGCACTTGAAATTCCAACTCCTAGAACTACTTTTCTAATATATTTTATAGTTTTTTCAAACATATTTAAACACCTAAAAATAAGATTACATCTAGATTTATAAAAGTGTCGTTACTTTTAAGGGATTTCACTCTAGATGTAGAAATAAATTCATAATATAAATAATAAAATAAATAAAAAACATAAAATATATCATTAACATATACATACATATACACAATAATCGTATGATAATAATTTTAATTTAAAATTTAATAAGATATACATTAATTGGATTCATATCGAAATTCTACATTTTTATTAAATGCTTCATCAATTTCATAATTTTTATTTAACATTCTTATGTATTCATCTTTTGCTTGTTTTGTTATTAAAGACTTATACTTTTCTCTTTCTTTTTTAGTCCATACATATCTTTTTTTTATGTTTTTATCCTCTTGTAATTTTAGCAATAAATCATCCAAAAATACAAATAACAATCCTAAAGCAAAAGGTCCAACAATTATTCCGTAAATACCAAATAACTCAATACCACCTAAAATACTGATAAGTGTGACAACAGGTCCAATATTTATTCTATTTGAAATAATAAAAGGAACCAAAATATTGTCTAGAACAGATATAAAAATACCAATAATGAATATATATAAAGCTAAATCATATTCTTGAGTCATGATTTTTATAAAAACTAAAGGCCCCCATATTAGTCCAGTACCAACAATTGGCAAAAAAGAAGCAAAAAACATCATAATTGCCCACAAAAATGCACCATTAATCCCAATTATAAAAAATAAAACTCCTCCTGTAAAAGCCTGAATGAAACGAATTAAAATTTGTCCATAAATAATACCATTAACTAATCTTTTTATTTTATAATTAATTCTAAAGATTTTAATCTTTTCAAAGAAAAATCTAAAATACTCACTTTCTTTATGATAATTTTTTAAAAAATAATAAAAGAAGAATATAATAATAAAAATGTTGAATAAAAAGTAAGGTAATTTTTGATATATAAAAATAGAAATATCTTGTTGTAGTTTAGAAATAAAACTTTGATATTCATTTTCTAAATTTATATTTAAATGAAATTTTTCATTAAGATATTCACTACCATAATTCAAAGAAGCAGTCATATTAATATCATCTAAAGTAGATAACTCATTAGAGATTTCAGATACAATTAATAAAAAAGGTATAATAATCACAGCAATAATAACTAAAATCATGAAAATTGAAGTAATAAAATGATTTTTGAAAACTTTGATAAAAATTTTATACACAGGATGAAATAAATATACTAATAATCCTGTAAATACAAGAGGTAAGATAAAACTTTTAATAATAAATAAAGATATTATAGCTAATACTAAGACAATAATTAACACATAAAAACTTTTATCTTTAATTTCTTTCATTATAATATAATAAATTAATTCATTTATAAAATTTATGACAATACAGTAGTGAACCATCCTAAAAAATATAAATACTTCTAATTAAAAAGAAAGCTTTTTAAATTTAAATGACAATATCTTATTATGTTTTATAAACTTAAAGAAATAATATTTGGTTTAAACGAATTTGAGAAAACAAAAATAGATTATAGATTCAATTTATTATCTCAAATCTTAGAAAATCTTCAAATAAGTCAATTAAATGATTTCGAAATAATAGAGGAATGCATCTCTAAAATTAAAGATCTTTTACGAGTTAAAAGTTCTAACTTAAATAAAATTATTTCAGACCCTAAAAGACAATTAACAAAAAAAGATGTAAACCAGTTAATAGATAAATTAAATTATATAAAATATGATTTTTTAAAAAAAGCTTTCTCTATTGTAGAAGAAAAAAATACAAATAATAATGATTTGACATTAAATTCTGCAAATAATAATTTTAATTTCAAACAATATTCTAATCAAATAAAAGATTTAGATTCAAATAAAATAAAATCAAATATAAAAACAGATAATGATAAAAATAACAATGAACATAATAATGATATTAACAATCAGTTAAAAAATATAAACAATAAAGAAAAGACAGCAAATATAATAATAAAAGAAAACCAATATTGTAAAATTTATCTTCAAAATGGTAAAATACCACATTTATTAATTAATTTTAAAAACATAGTAGATTTTTCATTGATAAAACAAATATCATCTATTTTTTATGAACAATATAAAGCTCAAGGAACAAATATCATTATTGAAAATAAAAGAGTATTAATCATTCCAAGATTTGAAAATGATAATTTATTTAAAATTCAAAGAATAGACTTAAATTTAGATGATATATTTAATAAAATAAAATTAAATATAAACAAAGAAGAATATATGGAATCACAAAATATTTCTATAAAAGAAAATCAAGATAATGAAAAAAGAAGTGAAGAAAATTATATTGAATATGACAATACTCCTAAAACATATAATACAAAAAAATATGCTGAAGACTCTTTAGATTCATTATTATTAAAAAATAACAAGCCCGATTTTAGTAAAAATACCAATTTTCAAAATGATAATTCAAAAATAATTATTCAAAAAGGTGAAAATAATATTGAAATAGAAAGAGAACAAGAAACCAATAATAATGAAGTAGAGATATTACAATCTACAAAAAAAGATACAACACAAAATAAAAAACATATTTTACAAAATAATATAGACCAAAACAATAAAAGTAATCAGAATAATTCTAAAAGACAAAACAATAATAACAATAGAAAATATAAACATTTAATATATCAAGATGAAAATATAGTAGTATATTTAAAAGAAAATTCTAAAGCTTTAGGAGAAATGATAATAAAATCTAACAAAGAAGATTTAGTAGAAAATAATTTATCTTATATGATGATATTTTCTAAAATATTTTCTTCAATTTTATTTGAACAATTAAAAGCACATGGTACAAATTTAATTGTTGATTATAAAAATAAATTAATAAGAATAATTCCAAGATATCAAGATGACAAACTAAACATTAATTGGCAACCTAAAGAAGAAAGTGATAGATTTTTAGAAGATATTAAAAAAAAGTTAATTGATAAATTAAATGGTATAAACAATCCAGAAACTAGTAATCCTCAAGAAGAAGACATTAATTTAAATCAAAAAAAAGAAGAAAAAATAGAATTAACTGATGATGAAAAAAGTAAAAAAGCAAGATATATCTTAGATCAAATAAGAAAAATACCCTAAATTTACTAACTAATAATAACACAAAATATTTATAAATGAAAAGGTTTATAATATAAATATGGAAAAATTAAAACAAACAAAAAAAGGACAAGCTCTTCCTTTAAATACAATAGTAATAGCAATATTAGTAATCATCGTATTACTAGTAATTATATTCTTTTTTGTATCTAATATGGGAGAAAGTGGAGAGACAGTAGATTCTTTAAAAGGATGTGATATGAATAATCCGATGATTACAGGTGCAGGTTATACTGATGTCGAATCTGAAGTGATTCCCAAAAACGAAGATGGTTCTTTTGATATTAAATGTTCTGAAGAAGGTTGGTCTAAAGTTCCTTTTATAAGTCAAGTAGTAAAAGAAAAAGATGAAGATGGTGAAGCAACACATTACGAAATCTGCTGTGGAAAAAAATAATTCCATAACTAATATTTTTTTTATTTCTAATAATTTCAATTTAATTCTATTTTAAAATAATAATTTTTAAAAACAAACTTTTATAAATTATCATTTCTAAATTTTAATTATGCAATATGAATCATTTAATTTAGAATTAAAGAAAAAATTACAAGAAGTATCTAAAAAATATCAATTAAAATTATTTATTATATTTGGTTCAAGACAAAATAATAATTATAAAATTAATTCAGATTGGGATTTTGCATTTTATCCAAATGAAATGTTTAATTATAAAAAAGAAATGAAATTATTTGAAGAGATACAAAATATTTTAAAATATGATAAAATTGATTTGCTAAACATAAAAACTTCAAATAATTTAAATGTAATAAATAACATTTTTCAAAAAGGTAAATTAATTTATGAAAGTAAAGATGGTTTATATAAATTAAAAAAATGGTCTGCATGGATTGATTTACAAGATTTTAAAAGATATTATAATATGCAATCAAAATTAGATGAAATCAGATTGAAAAAATTAGAAACATAAAAAATGGACAAATTAGAGATTGAAAAAAGAATTAACTACATTATTGAAAAATTAGAAACTCTTAAATTGGCTATTAAAGATTACGAAGAAAAAAATTTAAGTAAATATGAAAGATATAAAGCATTAAAGACTGTTGAAAGGGACTGTGAAGAAATTATTGAAAGTGCTGTAAGAATAAATCAAGAAATACTTTCTCAATATTTTATAATTGGAAATACATATAGAGAAACATTTGAGAAACTTTTAGATAAAAAAATAATCACAAATGAAAAAAACATTGAAAAATTAGCATCTACAACTGGATTTAGAAATAGACTTGCTCATGATTATATTAATTTAGATGATAAAATTACAATAGCATCTGCAAAAAAAATATTAAAATTATATCCTTCATACTTACTTAAAATTAAAGATTATTTAAATAAATAATTTTTTTATATTATGAAAATTTATATATTACAACTTGAAATTAATATTTTTTTAGATTTTTTGTATATGTTTGATTAATTTGAAATATATTATACAGAATTTAGATTTTTATTGAATAACCTTCAATCGATACTAATTAAATGAAAGAATATAAAGGTTTGGTTTGAACTTTTATATTCTTTCTATTATAAAAAATGTATATCCTTTAGTTGTTTTTAGCCACTAGATGAGCCTAGCCAGAATTGAACTGGCGATCTTCGCCTTGTAAGGGCGATGTCATAGCCGCTAGACCATAGGCTCTATATCAATAGGTAAATAATAAAATTTTAGACATTTTATAAAACTTTCTTTTTTCTGCGATTTTATTTCATTTATTTGTTATGAAAACAACTTTCCAATTATTTTCAAAATTTACAATTTCAACATACTTTCTTGTAATTTTAAAGTACTAACTATATATTAAATATGAATTATTAATATAATTATTATATGGATAGAAAAAAATATATCACATGTGATGGAAATACCGCAGCTTCTAATATAGCATATGCTTTTAGTGAAGTTGCAGCTATTTATCCAATAACTCCTTCTTCTAATATGGGAGAAATGGCAGACGCTTGGGCTGCAAAAGGAAAAAAAAACATTTTTGGACAACCTTTGAAAGTAATAGAGATGCAATCAGAAGGTGGAGCGTCTGGTAGTGTTCATGGAGCATTATCAGCAGGAGCACTAACTACAACTTATACTGCATCACAAGGACTTTTATTAATGATACCAAATATGCACAAAATTGCAGGAGAAATGTTGCCAACAGTATTTCATGTCTCTGCAAGATCTTTAGCATGTCAAGCATTATCTATTTTTGCAGATCATAGTGATGTTATGTCTGTTAGAAATACAGGTTTTGCAATAACTGCAGCGTCCAATATACAGGAAACTCAAGATATGGCAATAATTGCTCATCTTTCAACTCTTACAAGTAGAGTTCCATTTTTATCTTTCTTTGATGGATTTAGAACATCTCATGCAATTGAAAAAATAGAACCAGTAAGTTATGAAATTTTAAAAGAAATGCTTCCAGAAAATGATGTTAGAAAATTTAGAGAAGATTCTTTAAATCCTCAAAGACCTGTAAATAAAGTTGGAGCAGAAAATCCAGATGTATATTTTCAAGGAAGAGAAACAGTTAATAAATATTACGATCAAACACCTTATATCGTTGAAAAATATATGGATTTATTATATAAAAAAACACAAAGAAGATATAATTTATTTGACTATGTAGGTCATCCACAAGCAGACAAAATAATTATTGCAATGGGAACTTCAGTTGATACAATAGAAGAAACTATTAATTATTTAAACTCACAAGGACAAAAATTAGGTTTAATAAAAGTAAGATTATATAGACCATTTTCTGTTGAACATTTTATCAAAGCTATCCCAGAAACTGTTAAAAAAATTGCAGTTTTAGATAGAACAAAAGAACCAGGTTCAATAGGAGAACCATTATATTTAGATATTTGTGCAGCTCTTAAAAATAAGGACATAGAAATTATTGGTGGGAGATATGGTTTATCATCAAAAGAATTTACTCCATCACAAGTAAAAGCAGTATTTGATCATCTAGAAAATAAATGTACTCATAACTTTACAGTTGGAATAAACGATGATGTTTCACATTTATCACTACCTATTGATTCTTATATAGAAACAGAATTACCCAATACAGTTAGATGTAAATTTTGGGGATATGGTAGTGATGGAACAGTTTCTGCAAATAAAAATTCTATAAAAATTATTGGAGAAAAAACAGATAAATTTGTTCAAGCATATTTTAGTTACGATTCAAAAAAATCAGGTGGTGTAACAGTTTCTCATTTACGATTTGGAGATAAACCAATTAAATCACAATATCTTTTAACTAAATCAGATTTTATTGCTCTTCATAAAACATCTTATATTGGAAGATACGATATTTTAGAAGGTATAAAAGATAATGGAACATTTTTAATTAATACATCAGTTCCAAAAGAAGAAGTTTTTAATTCATTAACAAAAGATATGCAAGAAACTATAATTAATAAAAAAATTAAATTATATTCAATTGATGCAACAAAAATCGCAAAATCAGCAGGATTAGGAAATAGAATTAATACAGTTATGCAAGTTGCATTTTTCAAATTAACAGATATTATACCTTTTGATTCAGCCGTTAATTATATTAAAGAATTTATTGAAAAACAATTTTCTAGCAAAGGACAAAATATTGTAGATATGAACTTTAAAGCAGTAGATTTAGCAATATCTGCTCTTGAAGAAATATATGTTCCACAAACTATTGAAAAATCAGCAGATAATATTAAATTAGTTCCAGATAATTCAAATGATTGGATAAAATCAGTAGTTGAACCTATTATGAGAAGTAAAGGAGATGACATTCCAGTATCAAAAATGCCACTTAATGGTGCAGTTCCTCTTGGAACAACAGCATTAGAAAAAAGAGAAGTGGGATTAGAAGTTCCAAAATGGATGTCAGAAAATTGTATTCAATGTGGTCAATGTTCATTAGTTTGTCCTCACGCAGCAATTAGAATTAAACAAATAGAACCTCATAATATAGAAAAAGCTCCACAAACTTTTCAATCAATTTTATCTAAAACAAAAAATGATAAACAACTAAATTATTCAGTTCAAGTTTACCCTCAAGATTGTGTTGGATGTGGTGTTTGTGTTGAAGCTTGTCCTGCAAAAGAAAAAGCTCTTGCAATGATTCCTCTTGAAGAGTCTAAACAAAATGGTGAAGTTGAAAATGCAAATTACTTTAATAATTTACCAGAAATATTAGATGGTACATTAGATATTACAATTAAAGGTTCACAATTAAAAACACCTTTATTTGAATTTAGTGGTGCATGTGCAGGATGTGGAGAAACTCCTTATGTTAAACTTGCAACACAATTATTTGGAGATAGAATGATTATTGCAAACGCAACAGGTTGCTCATCAATTTATGGTGGAACCTTCCCTTCAATACCATTTACAATAAATAAGTATGGTCAAGGTCCAGCATGGGCAAATTCTTTATTTGAAGATAACGCTGAATATGGATTTGGTTTTAGATTGGCAATAGATCAAAACAGGCAACAATTAAAAGATAATATTAAAAAACTATTAGAAACAGGAACAACTAATGAATTAAGATCAGCATTAAATAAAATGTTAGAATCTTGGGATGACACATCAGATAACACACAGGCAATTGCAAGAGAAGTTGTAAGTTTGATTCCACATGCTTTATCTTGTGTTTATGGAGAAAGTGAACCAATATTAAAGAAAATAGATGAATTAAAAGACTTTTTAGTAGATAAATCAGTATGGATAATTGGTGGAGATGGTTGGGCATACGATATTGGATATGGAGGATTAGATCATGTAATGGCTCAAGGAAAAAATGTTAATGTTTTAGTTTTAGACACAGAAGTTTATTCAAATACTGGTGGACAAGCATCTAAAGCAACTCCAAGAGCAGCTATTGCTAAATTTGCAGCATCTGGTAAAGAAATGCCAAAGAAAAATTTAGGAATGATGATGATGAGTTATGGAAATGTTTATGTAGCATCAATAGATATAGGAGCGAATATGGCTCAAGTAGTAAGAGCATTTAAAGAAGCAGAAAGTTATGATGGCCCATCAATTATTATTGCATATTCACCATGTATTGCTCATGGATTCAATATGAAAAATAGATTATCACAAGAAAAAAGTGCTTCAACATCAGGTTACTGGCCAATATATAGATATAATCCAGAACTTGTAAAAGCAGGTAAAGAACCTTTTATATTTGAATCTAAAGAACCTACAACAGACTTCGCAGACTATATTGGTAAAGAAATAAGATACAAAGCTTTACAAGTAAACTTTCCACAAAGAGCTCAAGAACTATATGCTCTAGCACAAAGTGATGCAAAATGGAGATTTGACACATACAAAAAACTTGCTAAAAAAGAATAAAAATAGTAATAAAAAAAGAGAAATATCATACAATAAATCAAATTTTATTTTTTTATTATCAAAAATAATTTGATTTAACATATTTGAAAATTAAGATTACAACTTTTTTTTAATCATCATTAATTTTAATTCATTTTTATTGTAAGTATATAATTTTTTAAGATTTAAAATAATAGATAATTATTATAAAAATAATGCGAATTCAAAATAAGTAATTTGAATGTACTATTTTTAATAATTTTTTATCTAATTAAAAAAATACTATAACATTGAATCTATATAATTTAAAATAGAATTCTATTTAAAATAAAATAAATAAATTTACAACATAAAAACTAATTTTTATAACTACAATATGTTTTGTTATTATGTTCTAAATAATAAAAACACTCTTCTCTTCTAGAATCATAACAATATAACTTTGGAATATTTACAGCTAAATTTTTTTTTGGAATTTCTTTAGAATGTTTTGGAAGTTTAGTCTTAGGATCTAATTCACAAACAACTTTTTCCAACTTTTTTTGTTTCATATTTTTATATAAAAAATTGTTGTATATGAATATTGTGTAATAGTGTAGAGATAATTCATACTAACTTTTATAAATTAACAATAATTATTTTATTATAAAGAAGAGATGAGAAGTAGCAAGTAGATTGCTATGGAGAATGCTCTTGATTACTTCTTCTTCTTAATTTAAGCTATAAAAATGGCAAAATCAAAAGATATTGCAGAAATGTATGTAGAAGAAATAACTCCATCAAATGAGATTAAAGGTTTTACTAAATCTTTTGTAAAAAGAACAAAAGATAAAAGAACAGAAAATGTCAATGTTAAAGAGTTATTAGGATACGCAAAAGAAAACAAAATAATAATTGGTGCAAAAGTTACTGAAAAAAAATTTAAACAAGGAGATGTAAAAAAAATATTTACATCAAAAAATTGTGATAAAAAAGCATTAATTAAAATAGGACACTATGCAAAAATATCAAAAGTAGATATAGTGGAATTAGATATTGATAATTCAGAACTTGCACAAAAACTAGGAAAACCTTTTTTAGTGTCAATGATTTGTGTGGTGAATAAATAAAAATGGGAAGAAAAACAAACGGCTTATTTGCAGCTAAAAAACTTATCAATAAAAGAAAACATTACAAAATAAAAAAAGTTGATCTTTTAAAAAAAGCAAAATACGATCCTCTAGAAAATGCTAATCAAGCAAAAGGAATAGTATTAGAAAAGACTCAAAGAGAGGCAAAACAACCAAATTCAGCTTTAAGAAAATGTGTAGTTGTTCAATTATCTAAAAATGGAAAAACTATCGCAGCATTTTTACCAGGTAATAACGCATCTAAATTCGTAAATGAACACGATGAAGTTTTGGTAGAAGGTATTGGAGGAATTATGGGAAAATCTAAAGGAGACATCCCAGGAATTAGATGGAAGGTAATTCAGGTAAACGGCCAATCATTAAACGCTTTAATTAGAGGTAAATTAGAGAGGGCAAGAAAATAAAATGGTAGAAATTAAATTATACAATAAATGGTCTTTTGAAGATATTGTTGTAACCGATGCTGGTCTTGTGAACTATATTAATGTAAATCCAATTTTAGTTCCAAGAACTAATGGATATTATCATAACACTCCTTTTTACAAAACAAAAGTAAATATTATTGAAAGGATTATGAATAGAATTCAAGTTACAGGACATAAAGGTAAAAAACATAGAATATCAACAGGTCATAACACTGGTAAGGCAAAAACTATCTCAAAAATAATGTATGAAGTTTTGGAAGCATTAGAAAAAAGAACTAAAGAAAACCCAATAAGTGTTATAGTAAAAGCAATAGAAAATGCAGCACCAAGAGAAGAGGTAATAACTATTGAAAGATCAGGTGCAAGGTATGCTCAAGCAGTAGATATTGGACCTACAAGAAGAGTAGATTTAGTAATTAGATATTTATCTCAAGGAGCAGCAAATAAATCTTTTAATAAAAAAACAGCATTTAAAGATGCTTTAATTGAAGAAATAATGGATTGCTATAATGCTGGTGATAAATCAATGGCTATGTCTAAGAAAAACGAGATTGAAAAAATGGCAGCAGCTGCTAAATAAAGAGGTAATATAATGGTTCAAAACAATATAATAAAAACAGGAACAACATGTATTGGTATGTTATTCAAAGATGGAGTAATACTTGCTGCAGATAATAGAGTAACAACTAATAAAATTGAAAGTGATCATTTCACAAAAATTTTTAATATTAGTGATAAAATAATTTCAACAATTGCAGGAATAGCATCAGATTCACAAGTTTTTATGAGAATAATTAAAGGAGAATTAAAATTATTGGAATTAAGAAACGAAAGATCTGTAAGAGTAAAAGAAGCAGCAATGATTTTAAACTCTATGCAATATAGTGCAGTTAGATCACAAGGTAGTATTGTAAGTATAATTTTAGGTGGTTACGATAAAAAAACAGGATTTTCATTATACGATTTAAGTCCAGATGGAACTATTAATAGTCACGAAGGTTACATTGTAGATGGAAGTGGAGGAATATTTATTAAAGGTATTCTAGACAACGATTATAAAAAAGATTTAACTCAAAAAGAAGCATTAGATTTAATAGAAAAAGGTTTTAGAACTGCTTTTAAAAATGATACAGCTTCTGGTGGAGGTTTTATTGCAAGAATTGTTACAAAAGATGGTATTAAAGAGGTTGCAAAAAAAAAAGTAGACTCACAAATGATATCAAGATAAAAAGGTGAAAAAATGAATATATTACAAAATAAAGAAAACAAATTATTAAAACGAAAAGAAATAATAGCAACACTAGAAAATAAATCTTCTACACCTGCAAGAAAAGAAATTAGAGAAATGCTTGCAAAAAAATTAAAAGTAGATAAAGATTTAGTAGTTGTAAATTCAATTATTCATAAATTTGGTAGCTCTGATATAGATATCAAAGCAAAAGTATATGATACTAAAGAATCTTTAGAATTAAATGCAAGATCACATATGAAAAAAAGAAATACTGACTCTTCTAATAAAGAAGAACAAGAGGTTTAATAAAATGGCAAGATACAAACATCCACACAGAAAAAGTAAATTAATTAAAGCAAATAGTAGAACCTCTTGGGCACCAGTTTTTGCAATTTTAAAAAAATTTGGTTCAGGGAAAAAAGTTCATCCATCTAGAATTTCACAACAAAGAAGTTGGAGAAGAACTAAATTAAAATTATAATTTTATTTTATTAAGAGCTTAAGAGCTGAAGAGCTGAAGTGCTTAAGAGCCGAAGTGCTGAAGTGATTTTAATTTTTAATAGGAAATGATTAGAAATAATAAAAAAAGATTAAAAACGACTCTATTTTTACAAGAAAATTATTAAGATTTTATATATTATTTTAGAATTTTTAGTGCTTAGTATATATTCAATTTATAATAGAGTTTTAGGGTATTTTTTTATTATTTTCAATATTAACCACTTTCAAGTTAAAACATAAAAAAAAAGAGCTTTAATTATAAGATTATTATGTTAAAATTTTTAATAAATAAAAAAGGTATGTCACCAGTAGTTTCAACTGCTTTATTGTTAGTTGTTGCTGTTGCATCTGTAGGAATTT
>JBMCRE010000017.1:0-17135 GCA_048625195.1 Nanobdellota archaeon
AGATATAATCTTAAGAATTATGATAATGTTAGAAAAGTTGCAATATATTTAATTTCAAATATTTCAAAAATAACTAATTTAAATAAAGTTAAAACATCTTTGAATCTCTCATATGATTTAATTGATAAGTATTTTGAATACTTAAAAGAAACATATTTAATTTACGAGTTGAATAAATATAATTATTCTTTGAAAAAACAATATTCCTCAAATAAAAAAGTTTATGTTAGTGATATTAGTTTTGCAAAAGAGATAGGGTTTAGTTTTAGTGAAAATATTGGAAGAATATATGAAAATCTAGTTTTTTTAGAATTAATAAAAAGATTTGAAGAGGTTTATTATCATAATGAAAATCATGAATGTGATTTCATCATAAAGGAAGGATTAAAAATAACTCAAGCAATTCAAGTAACGAAATCTTTGAGTGAATTTGATACAAGAAAAAGAGAATTAAATGGGTTAAAAGATGCAATGGAGAAATATAATTTATCTCAAGGATTGATTTTAACTGAAGATGAGTCTAAAGAATTTGAATTTGAAGGTTATAAGATAATAGTAAAACCTATATGGAAATGGCTTTTGGATAATCCAAAAAGTAAATAATTAATTTTATTTGTACTTAAATGATTTACTATTAAATCCAATATAAATATAGTTTTATTGTAAATGAAAATATAGGTGATAAAAATTATTAGAAATAATAAAAGATATTATTGGTAGTGAAAATTTGTAATAGTATTATATTATTTTGTATTTGTAGAGTTCTAATGTTATGGTTTTATTATATTGTAATATTATTTGTCTAAATTGTTTTTTTAATGAAAAATAATAAAACATATAAAGAAATTAATCCATAAAATAATTATAATGGATAAATTTAATGATAAAGATATTACAATTAATGAATTAAAGAAAATAGTTCAAGACTTTTGCGAGAAAAGAAATTGGGATCAATTTCATTCCCCTAAAGAATTAGCAATAGGTGTATCAACAGAAGCAGGTGAATTATTAGATCATTTTAGATTTAAATCTGATGAACAAATGAAAAAAATGTTTCAAGATTTAGATAGAAAACAAGAAATTTCAGAAGAGATAGCAGATGTATTTTTTTTCTTATTAAGATTTGTTCAAATGTATGACATTGATTTAAGTAAATCATTAAATGACAAAGTAGAAAAAAACGAAAAAAGATTTCCAGTTGAAAAATGGAAAAACAATAACTTAAAATATAACGAGGTTGAGAAGTGATAATATATAGTGCCACAAAAGAAGAGTTTATATTTCATTGTAAATCTCATTCGATAATTAATAAAATTGAATCAAGTTATAATTTTAAAGTTGGAAAAGTATCTATGCAAGAAAAAAGATCTTGGGAAGATTCTATGAAAGAGATGTTTATGTTAGTTTCAGATTCAGGAATCCCTAATGATTCAGGAATTGCTATTGAATTTAAAATCCCTATGACTTCTAATAGAATTGATTTCATGTTATCAGGTTATGATATTGAAGGAAAACCAACAATAATTATTATTGAATTGAAAGGTTGGAAAGAAGCAATAAAATCAGATAATAAAGATGGGCTTGTTGACAAAATTGTTACTTATCTTGGTCATGGATTAAAAGAGGCAACTCATCCTTCTTATCAAGCGTGGTCTTACTGCAAGTTGATTGAAGATTTTAATGAAAATGTTCAAAACGATCAAATTAGTATTAAACCTTGTGCTTATTTATATAGATTTGAAAAACAATTTGAATCAGAAATAAAAGCATCAAATTATGATTATTATATAAAAGAAGCTCCTTTGTATTTAAAAGAAGATTCAATTAAATTAAGTGATTTTATTAAATCTATTATAAAAAAAGGAGATAACAAAAAAAACTTATTAATTATTGAAAATGGTAAATTGAAACCATCAAAATCTCTTCAAGATTCTTTATCAAGTATGATTCAAGGAAATTTAGAATTTACAATGATTGATGATCAAAAAGTAATTTATGAGAATGCTTTAAGTTTAGGATATAAATCTTTTTTTGATAAAAAGAAAAGAGTAATGATTGTAAAAGGTGGACCAGGTACTGGCAAAACAGTAGTTGCTATAAATTTACTTGCATCTTTTATTAAAAAAGAAATAATTGCTTATTATGTATCAAAAAATTCTGCACCAAGAAATGTTTATCTTAAAAAATTAGTAGGTAATAAAGTTAGAAATATTAATCCAAAATTACTATTTACTGGTTCAGGTTCATTTTGTAATGCTAATTTAAATGAAATTCCTATTTTACTTGTAGATGAAGCTCATAGATTGAATGAAAAATCTGGAATGTTTAGAAATTTGGGTGAAAATCAAGTAAAAGAAATTATTAATGCATCTTTGTTTTCAATTTTTTTTATTGATGAAAATCAAAAAATTGATATTAATGATGTTGGTTCTATTGATTTAATTAATCAATTTTCAAATCAATTTAAAGCAGAAGTTTTTAATTATAAATTAGAATCTCAATTTAGATGTAGTGGTTCAGATAGTTATCTTGCATGGCTCGATGATCTTTTGGATATTAGAGAAACTGCAAATAAGGATGGTTTATATGATTTTGATTATGAATTTAAAGTATTTGATAATCCTAATCTCTTAAGAAAAGAAATTGAAGATAAAAATAAAATTAATAACAAAGCAAGGTTAGTTGCAGGTTATTGTTGGAATTGGCTAAAAGAGGGAAAAAATTTATCAGAGATTCATGATATCAATATTGAAGAATATGATTTTCATATGAGTTGGAATTTAGGAAATTCATCTACTTGGGCAATTGATAGTACTTCTATTAATGAAATTGGTTGTATTCATACGTGTCAAGGATTAGAATTTGACTATGTAGGTGTAATTATTGGAGATGATTTAAGATATGATAAAGGACAAATTATTACTGACTTTACTAAACGAGCAAAAACTGATCAATCATTAAAAGGTATTAAAAAATTATATCGTGAAAATCCTCAAAAAGCAAATAAAATTGCAGATAAAATTATTAAAAACACTTATCGTACTTTAATGACAAGAGGGATGAAAGGATGTTATATTTATTGTACTGATAAGGAACTATCAAACTATTTCAAAGAAAGATTAAATTTCAACAAAAGAGTAAAAGAATATCCATTAGAATATGATAGTAATTCTCAAATGATGGTTGCAGAGAAAAAGAGGAAAAATGGTAAAGAGTAATTTGTCATTAGAACTTTCTTTTATTCTTATAAATGATAAAAAAGATAATACTTATAAATTTGCTTTAGCAAGATTTATTTTAGATTATATTAAAAAATGTTATGATATGAAAGATTTTAAAGATAAACAAATATCATATAAATCAATTGCAGAAGCTTTTCTGAAATATTATTGGAATCAAGTAGTAGTTTATAAATTAAAACAAGATTTTAAAGTTCAAAAACCAGCAAAAATTGTAACAATAATTGAAGAAAAAACTGAAAATATAAATGAATTTTATGATAATTTTTTCAAAAAAGAAGAAAATATTTTTTTAAAAAAACAATTGATAAAATCAATTTATAATAATTGTTTAGTAGATGTTATTCCTAGATTTCAAAGAAATGATAAACAAAATATTTATTATCATAATGTTAAACCAACTCCTAAAAAACCTTCAGGTATAAGATATTATCTTCCTAAAAAGGAAAATAGATATATAATTTTAAAAAAAGAAGCAATAAAAGAGATAGGAGATAATTATAATATTTTATTTGAAGTATTGATTTTAAATTGGGCAAAATTTTTAGAAAAAACAAATTTTACTCCAAAATTAATAGAAAAAGTTGAAAGAATCACTAATCCAGAAAGAAGTAGTTTGGTTAAATTTAGAAATATTCTTTTAAATATAGATGAAAAAGTTTGTTTCTATTGTAATAAAAATTTAAATAAATTGGAAAAAGGCGAAATACATGTAGATCATTTTATACCATGGAGTTATATTTTTGATGATAATGAATGGAATTTAGTTTTATCGTGTAGTGATTGTAATTTAAAGAAATCAAATCATCTACCTTCACAAAAAGATTTAGATAGATTAAAATATAGAAATGAACATTTACCAGAAAAATTAAAAGTTCAAGAAAATATAATAGATAATTATTACAATAGTTGTAGGAAGGCAGGATTTAATTAATTATTATAAGAAATTAGATATAATTATTGTTTCAATAATTATAATATTTTAAGATTATTTGTTGTTTGTTAATTTTTTTCAAATAACAATATTAGTTTTTTTTATCTTATTTTTTTTTATCTTATTTTGTTTTATCTTATTTTGTTTTATCTTATTTTTTTTTATGTTTTGTTGTTTTATGATTTATTAAAAAGTTCTTACACGCAATTTTTAAGTTTTTTATTTAATTGATAAAATTTTGAATAAGTTGAAATAATTTCTCTTAAAATTGAAATATTAAAATAAAAAATATAAAAAATGCTGTATGGAATAAAAAAATGATTGCTCAAATTATATTAAAAAATTAAGTTATATTTTCATTAATTTAACAAAGTACATAAATATTTAAAAGAAAATTTAGCAAATGGAATAATATTATCAGGAGGATTTGAATTATGAAAGCCATAAAATCTTTTGAAGAATTCATAAAAAATGGAATTTCTAAAAATGAACTTGAAGAAGAAAAAATTGGGAAAGAAAAAAAGAAAGAGAAAATTCAAATCAGAAAATAAGTTTCAAAATAAATGAACTTCTAAGGAATGGAAAATTATTCAAACCCCAAAAATAAAAACATTTATTAAGTAGTGTTTACTATATTAAACATATGTTCAAAGAATTAAACATTTTAAAACCTTTTTTTGAAAATCCTACAAAACAATTTAATGTAAGAGAGATTGTCGGAATACTTAAAATAAGTCCTACAACAGCAAGTAAAAACCTTAAATATTTTAATACAAATAAAATATTAAAATATCAAAAAGATAAAATTTATGATTTTTATCAAGCTGACATTGATAGTATTAAATATAGAGATTTAAAAATATATTATTCTATTCTAAAAATAAGAGAATCAGGATTAGTAAATGAAATAAATAAATTTTATATAAAACCTACAATAATTTTATTTGGATCTGTTGCTAGTGAATATGATATAGAAAATAGTGATTTAGACATTGTAATTATTAGCGAAAAAACAAAAGAATTTCCTAAAAAAAAAGAATTTGAAAACAAAATAGGAAAAGAATTACAAATGTTTATTGTAAAAGATTTAAAAAATTTAAAAAATTCTTATTTAATAAATAATGTACTTTCAGGAATTGTTTTACAAGGAGAAATAAAATGGATTTAAAAGAATGTGAAAATAAAGGATTCCATATTTGTTTAGGAAAACTAGTTGAAAAATTAAATCCATATTTTAATATAAAATTGTTTGATAGATTAAGATATATGCGAAATGGAATTAATTATTATGGAAACAAAGTAGAGTTAGATCAAGGAAAAGAAATTATGGATGAACTTTTTGAATTAAAAAAAGAAATACTATAAAAAATAAAAAATGACTAAAGACTTAACTATCAGAAACTCAACAGCAGAATTTTTAATATTTCAATCTCAAAATAAAGAAGATTCCATTGAAGTGAAATATGAAGATGAGAATGTTTGGCTTACTCAAAATATGATTGCTAAACTCTTTGATAAAGGTAGAAGTACAATAACAGAACATCTTAATTTTATTTACAATGAAAAAGAATTAGATAAAAATTCAACATGTCGGAAATTCCGACAAGTTCAAACTGAAGGAAATCGAACTGTAGAAAGAGAAATAGAATTCTACAATTTAGATGCAATAATCTCAATTGGATACAGAGTAAACTCTAAAAGAGCAACACAATTTAGAATTTGGGCGACAAAAGTTCTAAAACAATTTGCAATAAAAGGGTATGTTCTAGATAAAAAAAGATTAGAAAATGGTTCTTTTTTAAATGAAAATTATTTCCAAGAACTATTAGAAGAAATAAGAGAAATAAGACTTAGTGAAAGAAATTTCTATCAAAAAATAACAGATATTTATACAACAAGTCTTGATTACAATAAAGAAGCACAAACAACAAAAGAGTTTTTTGCAAAAGTTCAAAATAAGATGCATTACGCAATTCATCAAAACACAGCTCCAGAATTAATAATTAAACGAGCAAATGCAAAAAAAGAAAATATGGGACTTACTTCATGGAAAAATGCACCAAAAGGAAAAATTATCAAAACTGATGTATCAATTGCAAAAAACTACTTAAATAAAGAAGAACTAGAATCGTTAGGAAGAATTGTTTCAGCATATCTTGATTTAGCAGAAGAAAGAGCAAAAAGAAAAATTCCCATGACAATGGAAGACTGGTCTAAACGATTAGATAAATTTTTAGAATTTGATGATAGAGAAATACTACAGAATGCAGGGAAAATAACTCAAGAAATTGCAAAGCAACATGCAGAAACAGAATTTGAAAAATATAGAATAATACAAGATAGATTATTTCAAAGTGATTTTGACAAACTAATAAATCAAACTAAGGAGAAAAAATGACAACAAAATATAATGTTACAGAAAATATACAAAGTTATCTTGAAGATAGTGGATTACTATTTCATATTAAGGATGAATTAGAGTTTTTAAATGATTCTTTATTTAAAAAGGTTGATATAGGTATTACAGTTATCATGGAATTAGGATTGTTTTATGTATATCATAATAATAAATTGATTATAGATATAGTAAAAGAAGATTTAATTCCAAAATTATCAAAAAGTCTTCAAGAAGAATTTAAATTAATATATAATTCGAAAAGAGAAGGATATGAAATTTTAGAAAAGACAAAGCTTAAAAATTTAGAGGAAGGTTATCAGTTTTATATATATAAAATAAAAAATATTGTATCAGGTGAAATTAGTAATTTGAAAACTATTATTTATAATTTAGAGAATGGACAAATAATTTCAGTTAGATTAATTCATGATATTGGAAATCAAATGTACTTAAAACCTTTTGGAATTGTACTTCCAAATGATGTATTTCTAGCTATAGAAAAAATATTAAATTTGAGGCAAAATAATACAAATTTATCTTCTAATAATCAATACACAAATGGTGAATTAAAGGTACAAAAATTTTTAGATAAAAAATTAGATGTAACAAAATCTGAAGCTCAAGATATAATTGATGATAAAAATACAACTTTACCTTTATTACAAGTTTTGGATGATAGCCAAATTATTGAACCAAATAATTTTTGGAAATTATTACATGCAACTATTCTTCTTAGTGCTAAAAAAGAACAAAAAGCTCTTCCATTAATTTTACATATTCTTGAAATAGATAAAGATGCATATAGTGATTGGATTACTGAAGAATTTGCTTCTTGGATTTTTAATTTTGGAATAGAAAATTTAGATTTATTTATTGATTTTTTAGAAGATGATGATAATGATATTTTTTGTAGACTTATATTTTCAAGAGCTATGATGCAGTTTACTAAATATTATCCTGAAACTAGAGATAAAATAATAAAGTCATTTAATAATGTGTTAGATTTTGGAGTTCAATATGAAGATGATAAATCATTTTTAAATATGTTTGCAGATGATATGGCATGTGTACAAGATGAAAGATTGTTTGAAAAATTTAAGAAAATTAATTATAAATATGATATTATTTCGAAATCTGATTGGGAATATATTCAAGGAGCTTATGAAACTGGAGAACATTTTAGTAGAATGAAAAGAGATATTAAAAATCCAATTGAACATTTTAATGAAGATAATTTAGAATATTTAAGAAATATCAACAAGCCAATTAAAAAAGAAGTACATGTTAAGAAGAAAAAAATAGGTAGAAACGAACTTTGTCCTTGTGGAAGTGGTAAGAAATATAAAAAATGCTGTATGGAATAAAAAAATGATTGAACAAATTACAAGAAAATATAAAAAAAATACATCAAATATATTTTTACCTAATTTTAAAAAACTTAACTAAAGTTAATAACACTTAACTAAAGTTTATCTTTTAATTTTATAAAAATAAAAACATTTAAATATTAACTTCATTTAATAATGATTAATAATTGAAATACAAATTCAACAATTAATCAAAAAAAATCATCATTATAACTTAATGTTTCACATCCAACAATTAAAAAATGAATGACTTACAAGAAAAGATAAAAAAATTTACAAAAGAAAATAATATGGATTCTAAAACAGAATTTAGAATTTTAGATTTAGTATCTGAAGTTGGTGAATTATCAAAAGAAATTTTAAAAATGACAGATTATGGAAATAAAAAATTAGAATTAAATGAAAATGTTAAATCTGAATTAGGAGATGTATTTTTTTCTTTAATAGCTATTGCAAATAATTTAGAAATAGATTTAGAAGAAGTGTTAGAGTTAGTTCTAAAAAAATATAAAAAAAGAATTAATAAAGGAGGTCATAGTGGAAGTGAAAACGAATAAAATTAATTCAATAAAAGAAGAAGTTAAAATTTCTTTAAAACTATAGATATTAATATCATTTAATTTATTACTTTAGATATTTTTTCCGTTAAATTGATAAATAAGTAAGTTTTATTTATATATAATTGTTAAAAAAACGGAAAATGTTTAATAAAAATCAAATAAGAATTATAGAATATATTTATAGAGATAATTTATCTATAAAACAGTTAGAGAAAAAATTAAATCTATCTTATATAACTATTATAAGAAATTTAAAAAAATTAAAAGATTTAGATTTGATTAATAAAAATAATTTAAAATCTAATTCTTTATTAGCATTTAAATTAAAAGAATTGATAGATAAACAAATTAATTTGAATTTTTTAAAGAAAACAAATTTTAATGTTTTACAAGTATTGTTAAATAAAGAACTTAATATTAAAGAAATACAAGAAGAAACAAATTTAAAAAAAACTCAAATATACAAAGCAATTAAAGAATTAAAAAATCAATCTATTGTATTTGAAGAAAATAATAAATTAAAATTAAATAAAGTTTTATGGGAAGAATTAATTAATTTTATTGTTATATATAAATCTACATTTACTTATCTAAATTTTAAATTACCAAAAAATTCAAAAGTGTTATTTAAATACAAAGATAAAATAATATTTGAAAATGAAGATTCAAATTTGAATTATCAAAAAACAGCATTTTCTAATTATAATTTTGATTTATATTATAATAAAAATATATATACAACTCAAAAAGAAAAATTAACAAAACAGCAAATATATATAGATTCTTTAAATGTTGCAAAATCTCAAAGAGAATATTTATTATGTGCATTATATTATTTAAAAAATAACATAAATAATATAAAACATAAAGTACATGATAAAATAGTATCAATAATAAAAGAGAATAAAAAATTCAAAAACTTTCCAACTAAAAAAGAAATAATGAGTAAAGAACAATGATTACAAAAAATAAACAAATAGAAGATTTATGTAATTTAATTAACACAGAATTAAAACTAAAAAATCAAAAAATTAGTTTTTATCTAATAGGTGGAGGTGCTTTAATGTTTTATGGTGCTAAAGTTTCAACAAAGGATTTAGATATAATTTTAAAAGATGATGTAAATTGCAACTTAACTAAACAAATCTTAGAAAAAACAGGGTTTATTCCTATTCAAATTGAACCAGAATATGAAAATTTTGAATTAGAATTTATTTTTATTAAGGATAAATACAGATTAGATATATTCAAAAAGTTTGTTTGTGGTAAATTGCGATTATCTAAAGATATGATTCAAAGATCTAAAATCCAATTAAAATTATCAAATTTAACATTAAATATACTATCTTTAGAAGATATTTTTGTTTTTAAATCAATAACTCAAAGAGAGGGAGATATTGAAGATTCTTCTGAAATTGTAAAAAAAGGAGTAGATTGGGATTTAATATTGAAAGAAATTAAAAATCAAATTAAAGAAAGTAAAATTGAAGTATGGATTACTTTTCTAAATGAAAGGTTAGACATTTTAGAAGAACGATATAATATTCAATCACCTATTAAAAAAGAAGTAGAAAAATTATCTGAGGAATTTTATATAAAACTAGAAAAAATTTATACTTGAATTACCAACTAATTTCTTTAAATTACGAAAACTTTATATTACTCTTAAAATCAATTTAATTATTATTTATTAAATTAAATTAAAATGGAATAATTGTGAAATAAACCAAATGTATAAAAAAATTGATATTATAAAAAAGTCAGTATTCAGTTACTTTCTAAACAATTTAATATTTTAAAAAACAAATTCAATAAGAAAAAAAGGTATAAAATTCTTTTCTTCAAATAATAAAGAAAACAGAATTTTATTGCATTACTTATATTTAGAAAAAAGTGGGAACTCCCGGACTTGAACCGGGGACACCTAGATCTTCAGTCTAGTGCTCTACCAACTGAGCTAAGTTCCCTTTATTAAAGGGTATTATATAGAAAAGTGAAATTATTTATAAAGTTTTTTGTTTAATTCATTATTTATTTTTTTTCTATTTTTTTTTGATTTGAAATAATTTTAAATTATTCTATTGATATTCTATCCTATACCTTCTATCCTTTTTATAGTTTCTTTTTAATTTTTTTTCTAACTTTATAAATCTTCGAATTTTATTTTGTCTTTTATTAATTTGTTAATAACATCAGATAAATTGTTAGTAGATATTCTTTTTTGCTCAGTTGTATCTCTGTTTCTTATTGTGATTGTATCTTTTTTATCACCTTCTTCAATAGTTTCAAAGTCAATTGTAATGCAATATGGTGTTCCTATCTCATCTTGACGAGCGTATCTTTTTCCAATAGAACCAGATTTATCATACATTACAGCAATTTCTTCTTCTATTAATTCATTATATAATTCTCTTGCTTTAGTTGATAAAACTGCTTTGTTCATTAATGGGAATATTGCAACTTTATATGGTGATAAATTAGGCTTAAAGCTTAATACTACATTGCCTCTTAAAGTATCATTATTATATGCTTCAAATAATACTGCCATCATAAATCGCTCAACGCCTGCTGATGGTTCAATTACATGTGGTAATAATTTTGTATGAGTTGTTTCATCGAAAAAATCTAATTTTGATTTTGAATGAATTTGATGTTGTGTTAAATCATAATTTCCCCTATATGCAATACCTATCATTTCTTTAAATCCCATTGGATAATTATAATCTATATCAAATGTTGCACTACTATAATGAGAAAGTTCTGTTTTAACATGTTCTCTTATTCGTAAATTCTCAAATGATAAACCAACTTCTTTATTAAAAAAATTGAAAAATTCTACTAACCAAAAAGCATGATAATCACTTAATTTGTTTTGATCTAATAAATCTTTTATGGTAACTTCAATCATCTTATTTGAATTGTTATCTTGATTTTGAGCTGATAAAAATTGCATTTTAGTATTTAGATGATTGTCTGTAAGATATGAACATTTTGTTTGAGGATTAAAAAAATATTCCATCTCAATTTGTTCAAATTCTCTTGATCTAAATACAAAATCTCTAGGTGATATCTCATTTCTAAATGCTTTTCCTGATTGAACAATACCGAAGGGAAGTTTTTGTCTTGCACAATCTGCAATTAATTTAAAATTTGGAAAAATACTCTGGCATGTTTCTGGTCTTAAATATGCCATTGATGTTTTTGTTGTATCTGCACCAACTTGAGTGTTAAACATTAAATTAAAATCTTTAATTTCTTCAAAGTCTTCTCCTTTATATTTTAAATTGTTTTTATTAATTAAATCTTGAATTTCTTGTGCATTCATTCCATCTGCTGGAATTTTTAATTCATCCTCTATAAAATGATCTGCTCTTAATTTTGTTTTTGTGTCTTTTGTAGTTAAAATTAAATCTCCAAAATTATCTACATGTCCTGATGCCTTCCAAACTTTTGGATTAGTAATTACCGAACCGTCTTGTCCTACGATATCTTCTCTTTTTAATACAAAATGTTTCCAATATAAACTTTTAATGTTATTTTTTAATTCTACACCTAATGGGCCAAAATCAAAAAAACCAGCTAGACCACCATAAATTTCTGCGGCTTGAAATACAAAACCCTTATTTTTACAAAATTTTGCTAATTCTTCTATGTTTATTTTATTATTTTCCATTTTTTTAATTTAAGTTTATATATTACCTATTTTAAAGAGAATCATTAAAATAATATGACAACAAAACTATATATTTATTGATTTTTAAAATGTATAAGTATATGATTCTCTATTATTAGATATTTATATTATTTAATAAGTAATAATATTTAAATAAATTTTATTTATATATTTTTGCACAACATGTTTTAATCTAATGGACTTTTTATCTTTTTTAACTCTTCACTTGAAACTTTTGTGTAAATTTGTGTTGTAGATAAATCGCTATGACCTAATAATTCTTGAATTTTTCTAATATCAACACCTTCTTCTAATAGATGTGTTGCAAAAGAATGTCTTAGAGTATGAATATGTACATCTTTTGATATGTTTATTTTTTTTCTTGCTTTTTCTATTATACTTTGAATAGTTCTTGGAGATATAGGATCACCTCTTTTATTTACAAAAACAAAATCATTATCATTTTTATATTGTAAAAATTCTTCTAATTCCTTAGATAATGATTTTGATAAAATTGACATTCTATCTTTTCCTCCTTTTCCATCTCGTATCCAAATAATATTGTCTATAAAATTAAAATCTTTTTTCTTTAAATTAATTGCCTCAGATAATCTTAGACCTGAAGAATAATATATTTTTATAATTAATTGATGTTGTTTATTAGTAATTGCTAAAAATAATTTTTGAATTTCTATTTTTGATAAAACTACTGGAACTGTTTTTTTGAATTTAGGAGTTTTTATTTCAAACTTGTTTTCTAAAATATCATTATAAAAAAATAATAACGCTGATTTCATTAAAGCAATTGTTTTAGAATTTATATTTCCTTTATTTAATCTTTCTGATAAAAATATTTTTATATCATCTTGAGTTACTTTTAAAGGATTTAACTGAGTTTGTTCTAAAAAATGTTTATTATATAATTTATACATCTTTATTGTTTGAGGAGAAAAACCTCTTAATCTTAATTCTATTTCTACTTTTTTTAAAGCAGTTTGTATGTCCATCTTACTTGATTTGAAAAATTATATTATTTAAATATTTGTTTTTTGAAAAATTATTATCTTTTTTGTCATTGGTTAAATATAACAAACTCTTTTTAATGAATTATCTTAATTTAATTTTATGGTTTCTTATATGAGAGAAGTAAATAAGAATTTAAAGAAGTTGCAAAAAAATGGTAAAACATTATTTTTAGCACAAGATCAAGGATTAGAACATGGTCCTGCAGAATTATCAGGAGAAACTATTGATCCTGATTATATTTTTAATATTGCAGAAAAAGGTGATATAGATGCTTTTATTTGTCAAAAAGGTTTAGCAGAAAAATATGCTGACTCTTATAGAACAAATTTATTAATAAAAGTTAATGGGAAAATTAATCCTAAAAGTGCTTTAGGATTAACTGATGATCCATATTCTCCAATTACTTGTAGTGTTAAATGTGCTGTAGAGTTAGGTGCAAAAGCAATAGGATTTACTAATTTCCCTGGATCTAAGTATCAAAATAAAATTTTTGAAGATTTTAGAAAAATCCAAGAAGAAGCTCATGATTTTGGATTACCTGTGACATCATGGATGTATCCTAGAGGAAAGAGAATAGATAAAGTAAAAGGAGGAGATTTAAATGGAGAATTATTAGAATATTCTGCAAGAATGGGATTAGAGTTAGGAGCTGATATGTTAAAAATGAAATATAATGGTAATGTTAATGATATGAAAAAACAAATAAAAGCAGGCGGTAAAGCTAGAATGTTAATGGCTGGTGGTGCTAAAACTAATAGTTCTAAAGAATTTTTAAAACAGATTGAAGAAGTAAATAATTGTGGAATTGCAGGTTTTGCAATAGGGAGAAACATATGGAAACATGAAAAACCTATTGCTATGACTAAAGCTATTAGAGATATACAAATTCATGAGAAAAATGTTTATTCAGCTCTTAAAAGGTTAGGAGAAGAATAACAATAATAATCTTATTATTTTTTAAAGTATATATTTTGATTCAATAAAATATAATATAATATAATAATTCTTAATTGTAAATTATATAATTAATGACTTTTCTTATTTTAAAGTGAAATTTAAAAATCTAATCTCTTAGTATTTTATCTATTATTGATAAACTAGAATTTATATGAAATTGTGAATATTATATTAATTATTTAGAACCTAAATAAGTTCGTAGTAAAATTAAAAAATAATTTTATTTTTAAAAAAAATAAACAAATAAGGGTAAACCCTATTTTATTTAAATATTATAATAAGCAAAAAAAATGATATTAATAATATTCTTCTGTTGAAGAATAATCATCTTCTGTGCTTTTTTCGCCTTTCCTTTTTGCAATACTAATAACTAATGATAACAAAATGATAATTGCAATCACTAATAATACTGCAAGTGCAATATTAACCCAATCAATTTTTTGTTCTTGACTACCTTCTACATAAGTATCAACAGTTAATTCACTAATTGTTTTTGAACCTTCTTTTACAACAATTCCAAGAGATTTTTCTCCTTCGATTGCTGATTTAGGTGTTATTTTAACAGTGAATTCTTTACTCTCTCCTGATTGTATCATTGATAAACTAGGAGTGATTTCAACATCAGCCCAAGTATCTTCAACTGCAACAAGTGAAATAGGTTTACTTTCATCATTAGGATTTGCAACTACAATTTGAAATGTACTCTCTTTGTCTGCTGTTAATTCAATGTTTTCTTTATAGCTTACAAGTAAGTTTTTATCTTCAACTTCTCTTGGAGATAATACATTAAGAGTAAATTCTTCTTGTGATTCTGTATATCCATTATCATAAGTTAAAACAACAAATGCTTCATATTGTCCTGCTTGAGCATCTTCTGGAACAAATAATAACATATCTTCACTAGTTACTACACTTTCTGAATTTAAATTACTTACATAACTTGATTCAACAATATCTAATTCAGGGATTGTTATATCTACTTTTACTGAATCTTGAGATTTTTGACCTCTATTTTGAATTCTTGCATTAGCAATTATATTTTGTCCAGGTTCTACACCAGAACTAGGTGTCATAACCATATCAATAACATCTACTCTATGTCTTTGAGTATCAACATAAACTGTGTAATCTTTATATGTAAATTCAGATAAATCATTTCCACCATAAATTCTTAACTTGTAATCTTTTTCAGATCTCATATCATCTGGTAGATCAATTTGAATTGTTTTAACATAAGTTTTACCTTCTTTTACAGAAAAAATTTCTGTAGCGTCTAAGATTGTTGAGTGCTCATATCCATCAATTTCTGCTTTTAATCTTGCATCATCGAAGTTTTCTAAAGCTGTAAATCTTAATTCTATATTTAAAGTTTCACCATTCATAACTTGAAGTTCATCATTATTTAATAATTCAATACTATTTGCTTTAACATCTTCAATAATTATTCCTAAACCATCTGTTTCTTGTTTTTTTCCAAACAAGAAAGGTGTTGTTATGGAGTTTTCGTCTGTGGAAACAGTTAATCTGTAACTATTACCTTTTTGAAGTAAATCATAAGAATCTGTTAAATCTCTTAAATTATAAGTATGAATACCGCTCATATCAACATCACAAAGTCCAAAACTTTTTGATGTGCTTAATTCCTCTATTGTGAAAACTAATTCTTCACAATCTCCAGTAGTTACATTAAGATCGTCTAATGTAACTAAAACAATGTAATCGCCATTGTCATCTTGAATGTTTACTTTATCAACTTCAATAGGACTTGCGAATACGCTTGAAAATAGAGTCGCTATTACTAGCAATACTATAATTATATTTTTTTTTAATGCCATCATTTTTCTTTTCATTTTCAAGTGGTAATTATAACACTTTCTCTTTATTTATAAACTTTTCGCATGTTGTTATCTAAAAGTAATGATTATAAAGCAATAATTTATAAATGATATTATAAAACAAATTGATAATTAAAAATAAATTAGTTCTAAATAAATTTCTATTTTATAATTATAATAATATTAATTAAATTACGAGTATTAATAAAACTTTTGAAATTAACTAAATTTATTTATTAATATATAATACAATAAGTATATATAAAAGAAATATTTATAAAATAAATATAGTAATAAAAAAATATGAATATCAAAGAAGCAAATATATTATCTAAAAAAATTCAACATATTGGGTTTATTATGGATGGAAATAGAAGATGGGCTGTAAAAAATAATTTACCTAAAAAGTATGGTCACAAACAAGGAGTTGAAAATTTAAAAAATATATTAAAATTAATAAAAAAATTAGAAATCAAGCATACAACTTTCTTCACATTATCTAAAGATAATAAAAAAAAAAGGGGTCAAGAAGAATATAATAATTTAATGAATTTAGCAAAAGAAGAATTTGATTCTTTAGAACAAATTTTTAATGATAAACAAGAAAATAATACTAAATATGCTAGAATAAAAATTTTTGGTAATTATAATACTTTGAGAGAAGATGTTGTAGATAAATTAAAAAAATTAGAAAATAAAACTAAAAATTATGATGATTTTTATGTGAATTTTTGTATAAATTATGATGGTCAAGAGGAAATTATCAATGGAGTGAAACAATTATTACAAAATGATATAGATGTAAATGAAATTAATAAGGAAACTTTAAAAAAATATTTATATACCAATGAATCACCTCCACCTGAAATTATTATTAGATGTGGTAATTTACCTAGATTATCTGGTTTTCTACTTTGGGATAGTCAATATAGTGAAATATATTTCTCGCCAAAAATGTGGCCTGAGTTTAATGAAAAAGATTTTTTTAATGTTTTAAAGTGGTATAATGGTGTAGAGAGGAAATTTGGAAAATAGATTAAGGGCTCAGAGCTTAAGAGATTAAGAGCTTTAGAGCTTTAGGGCTTAAGAGATTTAGGGCTTAAGAGATTAAGAGCTTTAGGGCTTAAGAGATTAAGAGCTTTAGAG
>JBMCRE010000018.1:0-14771 GCA_048625195.1 Nanobdellota archaeon
GGCAAGATACATAAATACTTGAATATTTGTGTCGTTAATTTCGGTTTAGGTCATTATTTTGTTTTGATGTATAGTATATTATGTTTATTGTTATTGGATTTATGATTTTTTATAATATTAAATATTCATATTAGTTTTAGTGTCTAATATATTGTATTTATTGATTAAATAAATTTTAAAAAATAGAAAACTTATTAAATCTAAAAAATATTAGTATATCTATGTTAATGAAAAACATTCCAAGAAGACAAATTTATGAAGTATTATTAGAATATGAAGAGTTTATGTTAGAGTTACAAATTTTGTTACATAACAAAGAAAATTTTCAAAAATATTATGATAAATATAAAGATTCTTTTGAGAAAATTAAATATAAATATAAAAAAATTAAGGTTTTATTATTGTTATTATTTGAAAATAAGATTTTTGATAATGAAAAAGATTTAATTGATGAAATAAATTACTATATGACAAATATAGAAGAAGTTAATCAATTTATAAAAAAAAATAAAAATTTAAAAAAGAGTTTTAAGAGTCTTGTTAATGAGTTAGATGTTCTTTTTGAAAAATCAGAAATAAAAAGTTTACAAGAAGGAAAGAGTATATTTCAAGTTTTAGATGATTTTAATAATTTTATACCTAAAATATTAGAAATAAAAAGAGAAAAAATGTAATATTGTATTGATTTATTTTTTTTGGAATAGCATATAAACATTTTCTCCAAATTTATGTTTAAATGGTAGAGAATTGTAGAATTTATCTCTAAATATAAATTTGTCAACAATTAAATTTTTATTTAGTATGTGGTATACCTTAAATTGAGATAAACTAAATTTTTTAAATAATTTTTTTAAGTCTTGTATGGAAAAAACTTTTTCAATAATTATATGTTCTTTATTTAGACTTGAAAATTTTAATTTATGTTTTTTTATTTTTTTTCTTTTAATTTTATTATAATCGATATAAGTTTTTCTATAAAAACTTTTGTTTGATTTTGAGTGTGGAGCAAGAATAATGAGATAACCATTTATTTTTAATGTATCATATAACTTGTTAATAAATGCATTTAGTTTTTCAGAGTTTATGAATGGGAGGGTATATGCACATAAGATAATATCAAATTTTTTTTCATTTAAATTTGTATTTAGAAAAGTATTATTTATATAAGTTATGTTTTTGATATCTTTTAGTGTTGTTTTGCAAATATTAAACATAGATTCGTCTGGTTCAATTATGGTTATTTCTTCAAAATGTTTATGAATTTTTTTAATTTTATTACCATTTCCAGCACCTATGTCTAAAATATTTTTTATTTTATTTTCTTTGATAATATTTGTGAAGGTTTCTAAAGCGTAATTTTCAGATTTTTTCCAATAATTTTTGTATGGTTCGTTATTTTCTATAAAAATAGACATTATAGTGTTGTTTGAATCAGGATAAATATATTTTTTATGATTGTTCATTTTTTATAAGAGAGAAAATAAATGTACTATTATATATATTTGTCGGTTTTTTTGTTTTTATTTTTTATTAGTAGAACCAAATATTTATATAATAGTATTTTTTGTATAATTATAAAATATGTACGATGCTGTTTTAAAAGGAAGTAAAATACCTCTTCTTGGTGGAGATTTGAAAAAATATAATGCAGATGTGAATTTGAAAGCTTTTTATAATGAATTACATGATTGGTTGTTGGATAGAGAGTTTGTAGATATGAGTTTTGATTTTAAAGATGATGTTAGACTTAAAAGAGGAGAGTTTCCTGATAGTTCTAATTTAACTCGTGATAGTGATTATTATGAAAATCAGTTTACAATTATTAAAAAACCAGGTGGAGTTAGTGAATTGGAGTTGAAATGGGAAGCTAAAAATAATCATGTTCCGTTTAGTGGTTATGGAGTTGTTTTTTTTAAGTTAGATTTATCTGTGAGGAATTGGAAGAAAAAAGAATTTATAGATGCTAATAATAAAAAACATGTTTTAGATAGTGGTGCTTGGGAGTTTAGAAATAAATTAGAGTATCAAAATACGGTTGTAAAGGATTATTTGGATACAATTTATTT
The DNA here is from genome assembly GCA_048625195.1 of Nanobdellota archaeon. GTDB lineage: Archaea > Nanobdellota > Nanobdellia > Woesearchaeales > UBA583 > UBA583. The sequence continues at coordinate 2,067 of JBMCRE010000018.1, forward strand.
TGTAAAAGATAGTATGTGGTTAAAAGAGTTATATTTAAAAAATGTTTATATGAAGAAAGTTAAAGATGATATAGAGTTATTTGTAGTTCCTAAATTTTTAGCAGGAATAATGAGAATTATTGAAAAACATTTTACTTGATAGTATTTCAAATTTTTTTTATAAAGTTTATTAGATTGTTATATTCTTTAATGGTATTTTCTTTATTTTTTCCTTCAAAGTTAATTCTAATTTTGGGTTCTGTATTTGATTTTCTGATGTTAAACCAAAAATCATTTAAATCAAAAGAATAACCATCTATTTGTAAAGTTAAATAGTCTTTGTATTTGTTTTTGATTATTTCTAATGTTTTTGATGCGTTATTTACTATTAAATTTTTTTCTTCTAATTTGTAGTATTTTTGGTATTTTTTTGTTAGATCTGTTATTGAAAAGTTTTTATTATTATTTAATATTTGTTGCGCAATGATTTTTAAAATGTAGATGATTGCGATATCTGGATTGTCAAAGTAGTTGAATTCTTTAAAGAAAAGATGTCCTGATAGTTCAGCTCCAAAAGTGCAGTTGTTTGCTTTCATAAAATCTTGATAAAAACTTCTACCTACTCTTAGAAGATCTAGTTTAATGTTATTTGATCTGCAAATGTCTTGAAGTATTCTTGATGCTCTTAGGTCTATTACGAAGTGATTTGAGTTTTTTGAGAAATAATCTATTAGAATTGCAATTAAATGATCAGGAAGTATTTTTTCTCCATTTTTATCATACAATACAATCCTATCTCCATCTCCATCAAAAATGATATATAAGTCTGTCTTGATGTGAGTTTGTTCTTGCAAATATTTACTTTGTTTGGAAGGGTCAGGAGAGTGAAATGGAAATTCTCCATCAGGTATTTGATTTATTGTGGAAAAATTTAAGCTTATTTCTTTTAGAAATGGAAATAATGCCAAAGATGATACGCCTGATGAAAAATCAAAGCAAATATTTATTTCATTAAGCACTTTTTGCTCTTCTTTGTTTAAAAGTGATTCATATTTGTTTACTAAATAAAAAACATAATTTTGAAGTTGAGATTTTTCTTCTATATTGTTTTTTTTAATAAACTCATTTATATTTAAACTTTCTAGTTTTGTTTGTATGGTATTGATTTTTTTTTGAATATTATCTTCATCTTTTGAAATAATTTTTTTTAATTCAAGAAGTCCATTTCTTGAATCAAAACTTATAGAATTTAAGATAAATTTAAACCCATTATATTCTTTTGGGTTATGAGATGCAGTAATCATAATACCATGATTGGTTTCTTTGAATAATGAGTAATAAAAGTTAGGGGTTGAACTTACGCCTTGATATATAGGTTTTGCATTTGCATCTATTATTCCTTTTATTAAAAATTTAGCTAAAGAATTAGATGATAGTCTTGTGTCTGATGAAATTTTTATTGTTTTTATTTTAGTGTATTTGATAAAATAATATCCAATAAGATATGCAGATTGATTGGTTAGTTCTTCATTGTATATTCCTCTTATATCGTATGCTTTGAAAATATTTTCCATCTATTTAATAAATGTTGTGATTGATTATATAAATCTTTTTGTTTAGACAAGTTGAATAATAAAAAAGTTTATAATGTATTTCTTATTATTCATATTTGTTATTTGTTTAAATAGTTTGAATAATGACCGAGTTGGTGTAATCTGGTTAGCACAGGAGGTTGTGGCTCTCCTAGTTCGGGTTCAAATCCCGAGCTCGGTCCTATTTTGAGATATGATTTTATATGTAGATTTATTTTATTGTTTAATTTGTTATATATATTAAAATTAATTTTTAGAATAAGTTGAAATAGTATAAATTTGAATTTTATGGTTTATTGTGTATGTTTTTATAGTTTTAAGTTAAATAAAATTAATTACTATTAATTTTATTTTTCGTTGATTTGTTCGTCAACTTCTTTTTCTTTTGCTATTTTTTCCACTCTTAAAACAGCATCATCATTTTCTAGGTTAATTATTTTTACTCCTTTGGTGTTTCTTCCAATAATTCTTACATCACTAATTGGGGTTCTTACAATTTTTTGATTAGTAACAATTAAAATTTCATCATCTTCACCTACTGCTTTCATGCATACTACTTTTCCGGTATTTGTTTTGATATCTATTACTCCTCTTCCTGCTCTTTTGATTGTTGAATATTCAGATAATAAAGTTCTTTTTCCGTATCCACCTTGAGTTAAACTAAATAATGTTTTATTGCTTTGAGCAAGTTCTATTCCAACGACTTCTTCGTTTGATTTTAATTTCATAGCTTTGACCCCTCTTGCAGTTCTTCCTAGTACATTTAGATCATCTTGTTTAAATCTGATTGCAAGTCCGACATCGTTTTGGATAATAATATCTTCTTTTCCTTCATGGCTATAAACAACACTAAGAACACTGTCTCCTTCATCCAAATTAATTGCTTTAATTCCTCCAGCACGAGGTCTTGCAAAATTTTTAACTTCTGTTTTTTTAATAATTCCTTTTTTAGTTAAGAAGATTAGGTATCCAATGTTTAAATCTGAGACATTAATAACATTAGTAATTTTTTTCCCTCTTAAGTCAATATAATTAATAATAGGTCTACCTTTATTTTGTCCAGAGATGGTAGGAACTTCGTATGCTTTCATCCAGTTGATATTACCATCATTAGTAAAGATGAGTAAATTATCTTTTGAATTTGCTATAAATAAATTTTTAATTGCATCTGAATCTTTGATATGAGCTTTAACACCTTTTCCGCCTCTTTTTTGTGCTCTGTATGAATCGAGTGTTACTTTTTTTATATAATCATTTTGAGTAATCATGACAATGAAATCTTCATCTTGAATTAAGTCTTCAATTGAAACATTAGAATCATCTCTGATTAATTTTGATAATCTTTTGTCGCCAAATTGATTTTTAATTTCTATTAATTCTTGTTTCATTATTTTATATTGTTCTGAATCATTTTCTAGTATGAATTGAAGTTTTTTTACAAATTCTAAAAGACTATTATATTCATCTTTGATTTTTTCCATTTCAAGTCCGGTAAGTTTTTGTAATTTCATATCTAAGATTGCTTGGGCTTGTATATCTGAAAAAGAATAATGTTCTATTAGTGATTCTTTTGCTTGGGGTCCTGAGTTTGATTTTTTAATTAATGTGATAATATTATCAATATTATCAAGTGCAATTTTTAATCCTTCAAGTATGTGTAATCTTTCTTGAGATTTTTTCAAATCAAACTTGGTTCTTTTAATTATTATATCTTTTCTAAAGGCAATAAAATGATCAAGATATTCTTTTAAATTTAAGACTTGAGGAACTCCATTAACAATTGCAAGCATTTTTGCTGCAAAGTTAGATTTTAAAGAACTGAATTGATATAACTGATTTAATACAATATTGGGATCAATATCTTTTTTTACTTCAATATAAATTCTTATTCCTCTTTTGTTTGATTCGTCTCTAATGTCAGAGATATCTTTGATTTTACCAGATTTTACAAGGTCTACAATTTGGTTGATAAGATTGACTTTATTTATTTGATATGGTATTTCTTCAATTATTATTGCGGATTTTCCTTTTGAAAGTTCTTCAATAGAACAAACTCCTTTCATGGTTATAGATCCTTGCCCAGTTAGATAAAGATCAGACATTTTATTGTTATTTAAAATTAATGCTCCTGTTGGAAAATCTGGTCCTTTGATTAATCTTTTTCTTACTATTTCTTCTACAGTTTGTTTAGGGTTATCTATTATATCAATAGTTGCATCTATAGTTTCTGATAAATTATGTGGAGGGATATTTGTTGCCATACCAACTGCGATACCGCTTGAACCATTCACTAAAAGTGTTGGGAATTCTGATGGAAAAAATTCAGGTTCTTCAAGTGTATTATCAAAATTAATTCTCCAATTAACGGTTTCTTTATCAAGGTCAGTTAAAAATTTAGCTGTTAATTTTGAGAGTCGTGTTTCGGTATATCTCATTGCAGCTGGACTGTCTCCATCAATTGAACCATAGTTTCCTTGACCATCAATTAATAAGTAACGCATATTCCAGTATTGTCCCATACGAACCATTGCATCATAGACAGCTTGATCACCATGTGGATGAAATTTACCTATTACTTCTCCTACAATTCTTGCACTTTTTTTATGAGCTTTAGTATGAAAGTTACCAAGTTCTTTCATTGCATAAATTATTCTTCTATGAACTGGTTTTAAACCATCTCTTACGTCAGGCAATGCTCTTCCTATTATAACACTCATTGCATAAGAGAGATATGCATCTTTTAGTTCATTTTCTATAAAAACTTCTTTTGTTCTTAATACACGATTATCTTCATTGTCGACCATAAAAATAAAAAAGTTGTTATCTTTATACAATTTTTGTTACTACTAAATAAAATGAAAAACCAAGTTTTTTATTTTAGGGGAAATAAAGCAGAAATTATTTAAATTTTAAAGAGTTTTTTTTTGAGACATTATTTTAAAATAAACTATTGATTATAAAGAAAAGAACAAATGTTGTAAATATTATTATTGATGTTTTTATTTGTGATATTTGGTGTAGTTTGGAATATATTTTTGTTAGTGAAATAATTTGGATGGTAAATATTATTAAGTAAATTAATAGTATTAAAGTTAATGGTAATAATTGGATTTTATTATAATTGTTAATATTATATACGATATCATTTAATAATTCAGAGTAGAAAATTTGAATAATTATTTCTATAAAAATTGTTAAAAAAGATAGGCTTAATCCGAATTTTAAAGTGTTATTTAAGGTGTTTTTTCCTTTTAATATTTTAAAAAAAAAATGTATTACCATGTATAATAGAACATATATAAATAATACTTTGATTAATATTCCAATTATTGTTCCTAGTAATATTGCTAATATTTCATAGTTTGTAGTTGCATTTTGAAATATTTTATAATTATTTTGTATGATTTGAATTGTTGTACTAATAATAAATAATCCTACTATGATAAAATATGGATAATACCATTTAGAAGTTTTTTTTATATATTGATAATCTTTTTCTTGCGTGAAAAAAAATAGTTTTAATGAATTGTTTATATAGTTTAATAGTTGCATACAATTAATTAAATATCTTTATTTTATAAGATTATTGTTATTTTTTTTAATTATTTTTTTATTAATATAATATAGTTTGTTTGTCCTACTCTTTCTTTTCTAATTATTCCTTTTATTTTTAAAGTTTTAATATTTCTTGATATAGATGATTTTGGAATATTCAATTTTTTTTCTATTTCTTTTTGTGTGATTTTTTTTTCTTTAATTAAAATTTTTAATATATCTTGTTGTCTTTGACTAAATAATTCTAAATCTATTTTGTTATTATTTTTATTATTATATTGACTTATATTTTTTTTATTAGATTTGATTTTAATAAAGATGAAAAAAAGGATAGTTATTGTTATTACAAATATTACAAAAAGGATAATATTATTGGTTGAATAAAAATTGCTGTTATTTTGATTATAATTTATTTTATATTGAACAAGTATATTTATTTTTTTGTTTTCACCAAAACTTTTTATGATAATTCTTTCACTTTGTGTTTCAATGTTAAATTCGTTGGATGTTTTTATATAGTTTATTTGAGAATTTATTGGTAGATATAATTCGTAAATATATTGAGAAAAAGTTTCATTGGTAGTTAAATTAAATATCCAATATTTTCCTTGTTTTGATGTATATTGTTGAGAGTTGGAAATATTTTTAAAATTATTATAATTAGTTGTACCATCTATATTTGTCCTACCATCTGTTGTAATATCAATTTTAATGTCTGCATAGTTTGAAGCAAATATCGTATTAGAAGAGATTAGTATTAAAAATAAAAAAAATATAAGTTTTTTATTCATATATTTTTGTAAATTTTATTTATTTAAAAAGTTACCTTTTTGTGTAAATTGATAGTTTTTATGATAGTATTTGTTAATATTAATTAATATTATTTTTTAAAAATTAATTTTCCTAAAAAAGGTTTTTCGATTTTAATTGCATGTTGTGGACACATTTCTTGACAACAAAAACATCGAATACATTTATTGTAATTATATATTGGAATGTTTTTTTTGTTATTTTTAAAACTTAAAGCTTTGTCTTCTAATGGACAAGATTTAATACATATTCCACATTTTATACACTTATTTTTATCTATAATAGGTTTGTTAAGTAAAGGTTTTCTTAAAAGTTTTAATATTTGTGATTTTTTTTTAATCTCAATTTTTTTTCTATTAACTTTGAATTTTTTATTTATTAATTCATCAATATTATTTCCTAAAATTTTAATATTTTCAAAATCACCTAAATGATATTCTTTTCCATAAATATTGGTTGGAACTAATTTTGGATTTAAATCAATTAATTTACAAAAAACACTATCAAGAGCAATAGGATTATCTGAAATTAAAATAACATTCATGTTTGTAGATTCTCCGGCATTAGGACCTTGTCCTTGCATTGCAGTTATTCCATCGAGAATATGTAATTTAATTTTAGGTTTTAAGTATAAATTTAGATCAATAAGCATTTTTGAAAAACTATATACATCTTCAAATTTTGCATGAAATGCTCCTTTATTAAATCCATAAACACATCCTAATGTATTTTTAGTAGCACCAGTGATTTTTTTAAAATGTAAATGCCTTATTTTTAAATATATCATTAATTTGAGATAAAACTTGTATTATATAGTCAATTTCTTCTATGGTGTTATAAAAGTAGAAGCTGATTCTACAAGTTGCACAAACTCCTAGTGTTTTTGTTAAGGGCATTGCGCAGTGATGTCCTCCTCTAATTGCAATTCCTTTTTGATCTAAAATTGTACTAACATCGTGTGGATGAATATTTTTAACAGTAAATGAAAAAACTGATGCTCTATTCTTAGATTTTAAAGGGCCATGTATTTGAATATTATTTAATTTTTTGATTTTTTCTAAGAAATGTTCTGTTAATATGTTTTCATATTTTTCTATCTTATCCATAGTAATTTCATTTAAATAATCTATTGCACTACCAAACCCAATAACTCCTTCAATATTAGGTGTTCCTGCTTCAAATCTATATGGAATTTTATTATATGTAGAATGTTGTAGATTTACTTCATTAATCATATCTCCACCATATTCAAATGGTTTGAGTTTTTCTAGAATTTTTTTTTTACCATACAATATACCTACTCCACTTGGGCCACACATTTTATGTGATGAAAAACTTAATATGTCACAATTTAATTTCTTGACATCTATTTTCATATGAGGAAGACTTTGTGCTCCATCAATTATTAAGTAGGCTCCTTTATTATGTGTTATTTTTTCTATTTTTTTGATATTATTTATTACTCCTAATACGTTAGATATATGTGGTATTGAGACAATTTTTGTTTTATTTGTTATGATGTCTTTTAAATGTTCTAAATTTATTGAGAAATCTTTGTTTCTTTTTATGAATTTTAATTTAAGATTTTTTTCTTTTGCTATTTCTTGCCATGGTACTAAATTTGCATGATGTTCCATATCTGATAAAATTATTTCATCATTTTCTTTTAAAAGATGTTTTAATCCAAATGCTGTCATATTTAAACCATGTGTGGTTCCTTTTGTAAATATAATTTCATCTCTTGAAGCGTTAATAAATTTTGCAGCTTTATTTCTAACATCTTCGTATTTTTCTGTGCAACTTTCTGATAATGTATGAACTCCTCTGTGTATATTTGAATAATAGTTTTCGTAAATATCAACAATAGAATTGATTACTTGTTGTGGCTTTTGTGTTGATGCGCCATTGTCTACATAAACTAATTTATGATTTTTAATTGTTTGATTTAGAATTGGAAAATCTAACCTTTTGTTTTTAAAATAATTTATAAGCTCTATTTTTTCCATAAATTTATTTTATTTATGTTTATTTATAAATTATGTGTTAGAGATGTTTATATTGTTTAATAATATTTGTTTGAGAATTATTTTTAAAAAGTTGAAGGTCACTAGCTTGTTTCCGTTGAATAACAGTACTTAAGATAGCTAGCCAGGCTTAACTTCTGTGTTCGAAATGAGAACAGGTGTATCCCTAAACTATATGAACCTTCTAAGAATAAAAGAATAAAGATGCCTTTATAAATATTTCCAAGAATTGTATTTTTTAATCTCATGTCTTATTTTGGTTTTAATTTATTAGATTTAAAATAAGAATTTTAATTATAGTATTAAATTAAAAAAAATTATGCTTTTTTTACTGTCCATTCATAGAATTTCATTCTGGCAGATTTCCCATAACCACAAGATGAACAAATTTTTTTTTTCATATGATAAGATGATTTACCACATCTTCTACAACTAATATGTAGTTTCCCTGTACTTTTTTTTCCCATGCTTGGTGTTCCTTTTGTCATTTTTCTTTAGATATTTTTAATAGTAGTTATAGTGTCGCCTCTGATGATTAAATCACCAACAAGTTTTTTTTTGTCGTTTGTTAAATCTATTGTTTCAAATAATACTAGATTTAAATGAATATCAAATGCTTTAAGTTTGCCTTTATAAATTTGTGAATTTTTCATTTCAACTGTAACTTCTTTGCCTTTTGACCTATTTAATACATCTAAGGGTCTAACTGTTTCCATATATTATATAAATTTAAAACTCTTTATAAATTTAATCCCTAGTTGTTTTTGAATATATATTTGCTTTTGTAACATAATTATATGTATAGAGATATTTTGGATAAGAAAGGTATATTGAATTTAAAATATTAGGCATAAGATGTGGATTTTTTTAAATAAAAAAGATTTATTTTTTAGAAATTAGAGATTTTAATTTTTCATAATTTTGTTTAGGATTGTTAGATTGAGATATATATGAACCTATGTATAATGTATCAATATTTTGTTTTGCTAATTTTTTAATATTAGTTTCATTTATACCACCATCTATTGTTACTGTACCTTTGAAGTTATTTTCTTCTATTTTTTCAATTTTGTTATAAGTTTTATTGATAAAATTTTGACCTTGCATTCCAGGCCATACACTCATAAGCATAATGCTATCAATCATATCAAAATAATGAATTATGTCTTCAACATTAGTGCTAGGATTTATGGCTATACCTACTTTGAATCCTTTATTTTTTAATTCAAATATTTCATATTGCATTTCAGAATCAGTTTCAAATACTTCATAGTGTATATAAATTTTTTTGAAGTTATATTTTTTAAAATAGGACATGTATTTTAGTGGTTCATATCCCATTACATGTACTTCTAAATTAATATTTTTTAATTTTGTTAAATCTTCCATGTCTTTAAATGATATAGATTTATTTTGTGTGAATTGGCCATCCATAAAATCTATATGAATTGTGTTTGCAAATGTGAGATTCTTTATTTGCAAATTGAATTCTTTTTGTGATAATGTAAATAATGTAGGGATTATTTTAATCATAATAAAATAATTAATGAAGTTAATTCTTTAAAAAGATTTCTGTGTCTTTGAATATTTATATGTTTAATATGTTTTGTTGTTTTTAGTATTTGATGTAAATTTATAACATTTAATGTAGATAAATTGTCAATTTAGGGCAAACATTTATAAATATACATTTCTGTTAATGTTTGATTAAAAGTGAATAAAAAAAAAACATTAATTAATGAACTTTTGAAATATGATGTTTCTTATCCTCAGTTAATTTCTTTTTTAGAAATTGAAATTTTGCAGACAAAAGCTAATATTGAAAAGATGAGGGGAGATGGAGGAACACTTATTTTGAATAAGATATCTACAAGAAGTGGAATTAATATTTTAGAATATAATCTTCAAAATAGGTCAGGAGAATCAATTGTATATGGCATTTTCAAAGATCCAGAGTTTGTATATGCTGATAAATTATTAAAATATTGTGAAGAATATTTTAGATAAAAAATAGAATTATAATTTGAGTTTTTTTGATTTGGAAATATTTTAAAAATATAGTATAGATTTTTAGTGTAATAGATTTTTGGTAATTTTTTAAGATTTAATATTTTTCGTCATAAGTAGATTCTATGTATTGTTTAATGGTTTTGTTTTGAAAATTAATTTTTATATATTTATAATCAGGATATAATTGTTTAGAATAATCATGTAGATTTTTTGTGAATTTAATGATGCCTAGATTGTTGAATTTTCCATTTGTTATTATATATTCACAAAAATTATTGATACATACTTCTCTAGATATTTCATCTAAAAATCTATCTTGAATTGATGTTTTGGCTATTTCTTTTAATAAAAATAATAGCATTTCTTGAGTTAATATAGAATATTCTATAGTTATTGGTTCACTAAAAGATTTAAATTTTTCTGCCCTTACAATATAAAATTCAATTTCATTTTTTAAAGTGTAACCTAATTTTTTTTCAATTAATTTTGAATTGTTTTCTAAGTATTTTAACATAGGTAAAAATCTATCTTTGTCGCTTATTAAGGATGCATAATTTTCTATTTGCATTTTTTGAGTAAAGTGTTGGTTTAATATACAATTATATTCAAAAGAGTATTTTGGTGTAAGTTTCATATTTTTAATATAATTCTATATTTTATAAATATATGTTTTATGCTTATTTTGTATCTTCAAGAAAACTTTTTAAATCAATTATAATTTTATTATATTATTGATTTTTCTATTTTATATTCTTATTGATAGAAATTTCGTATGTTAGTAAAAAAATGACAGAGCTAAAAAGAGAGTATGTAGTCCCATTAAGGCGAAAAATAAGAACTGCACCTAAATGGAGAAGAAGTAAAAAAGCTGTGTCTGTTTTAAAAGAGTTTATAAAAAAACATATGAAAACAGACAGTGTGATTATTTGTAAAGAATTAAATGAAGCTATTTGGGAGAGGGGAATCAAAAGTCCACCAGGTAAAGTTTCAGTAGTAGCATTAAAATTTGAACATTTAAAAGAAGAAAAGACTTTAGTGAATTTATTGAGTGTAGGTGTTGATAAATATATTGATTCTTATAAGTCTCAAGAAACAGTTTCTCAAGTAGAAGATTCTAAAAGGGAAGAATCTGCAGAAAAAAAGGAAAAAGTTGAAACTAAAGATGTAGAAAAAGAAGATAAGGTTGAAACTAAGGATGAAAAGAAAGTTGAAACTAAAGATGAAAAAAAAGTAGATGAAAAAGATGATGAATCAAATAAAAAATCTACTAAAAAAAAAGAGGTAGTTCAAAATGGATAAACTTATAACCCAAATAAAAAAAACAAAAGAAATTAAAGCGCCTGAATGGGCAGCTTTTGTAAAAACAGGTTCTAGTAAGGAGAGACCTCCTGTTCAAGAAGATTGGTGGCAGGTAAGAGCTGCTTCTATTTTAATGAAAATTAATAAATATGGTCCGATTGGAACTAATAGATTGGCTAAGCATTATGGTTCTAGAAAGAATAGAGGATATAAGCCAGATATAAAATATGCAGGTTCAAGGAATATTGTAAGAAAAATTATTCAACAATTAGATAAGGCAGGTTTAATTCAATTAGCCGAAACTCAAAAAAAAGGTAGAGTTGTAACAAAAACTGGTAGGGAGTTTATTAAAAAGGTGGAGCAATAAAATGGAAGGTATTGTTATAAATTATAGAAGAGGAAGAAAAACTCAAACTACTAATCAAATGATTGTTGAAGTTAAGGATTATGATAAAGAAAAAGCAAAATCATTAGTAGGTAAAAAAGTAGTTTACGTTTGTGAAGGGAAACAAAAAAAAGAGATTCAAGGAAAGGTTAGTGCTATTCATGGAAATAGTGGTGCAGTTAGAGTTCTTTTTGAAACAGGAATGCCTGGACAAGCAATTGGACAAAAAGTGAGGTTAGAGTAAAAAATGGCAAAATTAAGGAAGTGGACTGCTTATAGAAAGATTGAAAGACCCTATACTAGATTTTCAAAGTTTAGAGCAAAAGGTTTTGTTAAGTCTAGACCAGGAAAAAAAGTTATTAAATATGATATGGGAGATTTAAAAAATGGATCTGCAAATTTATCTTTAGGGTTAGCTTTAATTTCAAAAGATGATGCTCAAATAAGAGTTAATGCTATTGAGGCTGCAAGAATTTCTATTTTAAGAAGAATAGAAAAAAAGTTTGGTAAGAATGGTTTTTATTTTCAAATTAAAACATTTGCACACCATGTTCTTAGAGAAAATGCTCTTGCTGCAGGAGCGGGTGCAGATAGGTTGTCAACAGGAATGAAACATTCTTTTGGAAAAACAGTTGGAACTGCTGCACAAGTAAATAAAGGGAAGGTTGTTTTGGAACTTTATTTGCCAGAAGGACAAGAAAGATTAGGTAGAAATGCCTTGAGAATTGGAGCCTCAAAGTTACCAATTAGATTTACAGTGACTAGAATAAAATAAATTTTTAGATAGATTTATAATTCAATTCTAATTTTTTATTGATATTGGCCCTATGGTCTAGCCTGGATATGACAACAGCCTTCTAAGCTGTGGATCGTGGGTTCGAATCCCACTGGGGCCGTATTAAAAAATTCAAAAACTTTAAAAAGGATTTAAGGTTTTTTTAATTATCCTCCGATAGTGTAGTCCGGCCAATCATTCCGGCCTTTCGAGCCGGGGACCCGGGTTCAAATCCCGGTCGGAGGGCTTTTATTTTGGGTTGGCAGATGAACATTT
>JBMCRE010000019.1:0-11848 GCA_048625195.1 Nanobdellota archaeon
TCTCTGTAGAATCAACAATGAATTCAGAAGGTTTTATAACTAATATTGAAGGTTTAATTTTAAGATTTAAGAGGCAAGTTTTAATTCTAAAACGAGATGATGATTTAGATAAGTCTCAAAGAAAAAGAATAAAGACAATTTTGAAAGGGATAGATGAAGTATTGGAAGGTAATAGGAAGATAAGTGTCAAATTAGTTGATTATACAGGAAATTCAGCAATTATTTCTGATAAGGTTCATGTTAAAAAGTTGAAAGTTAAAAATTGAAATTTCAATTGTTTCTTATTTTTGAATTTTAATGATTATATTTGGTTGATATAAGTATTTTTTAAAAGTTTACTTGCAAGTGATGAAAAATGTTTATATACTTCTATTTAAATGTTTTAACAATGGTAAATCGTACATTTATTGCAAGGTTTAATTTCATAACAAATATATTGTTGTTAATGATTTTAGTTTTTGGAGGTTTTATATGGGCAGACACTAATGGCGTTTGGAGTTTGGCAGAGGACATTAGAGCAGGAACTTTTGGTGATGATGAAGGAGGAGGTAATTATACTTTTCCAGAGAACTTACATGTTAATGGTGAGTTGTGTTTAGATGGAGAGTGTTATGATGATTGGAAGAGTGTTTGTCAATCTTGGATTGAGTCAAATTAAATTATAAAAAGTGGTCATTTCAAATAAGTTAAGCAGGGTTTTGGTATTTTTTTTTCTTTTTCTTCTTATGATTTTTTCTGCATTTGGTAATGTGGGTTTCTTTGGAAGTGAAGTTAGTAAAGGCACTTTAACTACAGGAGAGAAATTAGATGTGGAATTTAATGTGGTAAATAGAGAAGAATTAGTTAAGGCACAAGTTTTAGTTGTTTATGAACTAAGAAGAATAAGTGATATGTCTTTGTTTTTTAAATCTGAGGAAAAATTAGATTTTGCTCCTTTTGAAGTTAAAAAACTTAAGAAGGAGTTTTCATTTGATGACATTCCTGGAGACGAGTATTTTTTTACTATATCTCTTAGAAGTGGTTCGGGTGCTCCTTTATCTTTTATATCTCATGATATTAGTATTGAAAATGACTTGGAGTCTGTTTATTTTTCAACTCTTCCTTTTTTGAAGATTTACTATGATCATGTTGATGGGAGAAAGACTTCAGAGTTAAGTTATACTAATACAGGAAGACCAATTGTTCCAGGGGATATTTTTGAGGTTCATTTTTCTCTTAATAATCAACAAGATGTTTCAAAAGATTTAAGATCTGAGATTTTTATGAAAAATTCTTATTTAGGTGGTGAATTAGAGAAAGTTTATGAGGAAAATATTTCTATTAATGCAAATGAAAGAAAAGATTTTAGTATTGAATATTCTCATGAAAAAGCAGGAACTTATGACTTATTTGTTGTAATATATGATGAAGATAATAAAGTCGTTGGAAATAAAGAGGTAAGAGTTGTTATAATTGGTGATGGTGGAAGTTTGATTGATGTTTTCAATCATAAAGATGTTTATGATGTTGGAGAATTAGGAAAGATTGATGTTTCTTTAGTGGGACCTGCAGATGCAATGTCTATTGTTAGAGATGTTGAGTTAAAAATGGAAATATTTAAAGAAGATAATTTAATATATGAGGATTCAAAAGAGATAGACGAACTTCCTTTTAACCCAGAAACATATAACTTTGTTTTTGAAAATGATGTAATTTTAGATTATTATAAGGTAAAGGTAACATTAAGGAAAGGTGATAAAATTTATGATGAAGTTGAATTAAATTATGAGCCTTTAAATCCAGATTTAGTTATTAGTGCTGATGGAAGAGTGTTTGATCCAAATGTTGTTGCTTGTTTTGATGATGGTATATGTACTGATGAAGAAAAGGATATTGGTAATTGTTTAGATTGTTTTGGAATTAATGATAGTGTTGAAGTTGAAGAAGAACAAAATGTAAGTGAAAAAGTTGAACCTATTGAGCAAGGAGTTGTTGAAAATGAGAATTTAATAATGAGAAGTTTTATGATTTTAATTTTAATTTTGGTACCGATATTAATTAGTATTTTGTTAATTTATTTCAAAAATCAAAGAGGTAAGAGAAAATGAAACTGAATAGAGTATTTAGTTTTTTTATAATTTTTATAGTTTTTATGACAAGTGTACATATTTCATTTGCTGATCCTGCAGCTCCACCACCACCACCACCAGTAACTAGTTTTACGTATGTTTTAACTGATGAGTTTAAGGATTGTGGTCCTAATGATGGTGTTGCGAATTTTTGTGATGAATATTATGTAAGACAAAAAGTTGTAAGTAATAATGGTCAGATAACTGTTCATCCTGAAGTAAAAGTTTGTGGGAAAGATAGTCGTTGTACTAATGGTGAACCATGTTATGTTAATAGTGTTAATGATAATAATAAATGGCAAACTGTAGAGTTAAGTGATGATTGGGTATGTGAAGATGGTTATGGTTTAGCACAAATGCATCAACCAGGTAATTTAAATCCAAATTTTGATACTTTATCTTTTTCTGGTAATTCTATTGTGGTTGGAGATATATCTTTTAGAAGTGATAGTGTAATGGATTTGTATTTTAATGCGTATATTCCTGCATGTGTTAATAGGATTCCGATGATTAATTTTAATTCCTATTTAAAAGATGAAAATAATAATGAGTTTTCTGATAAGGTTGGACTTTATGCAAGACATGAAACTTTGGATTATGATGCAACTCCAACTGGAGGATTTTTACCAAATTTTGTAATTCCACAACAAAATAAATTTAGAGTTGCGTATGGTTTAAATTCAGATTTAAAAACTTATAGAATGTGGTCTTTTAGAGAGAGATTTGTCGAAGGATTACAAAGAATGGTTGATAATCATAATTTAAGTATTCCAGGTGACATTGATGTAGATTCTTTATATTCTAATTCGGATCAAGATTTTGGTCAGATTTATTTTTCAAGAGATTTTATGATGGGTGCACATATGGTTGAAAATGTTAATCAGTTTCCAGTGGGTGATGATATAGTTCAAACTTTTGGAGTATTTTGTGTTTTTGATGTAAATGATTTAAATCTTGGAAGTATTAATGATGCTGAAGATTTAGAAAATGCATTGCAATCTGGTTTTCAAAAAAATCAAGTTATAGATGTTTTAAATCAAGATTCTGATCTGTGTAATCTGGATGATGATTCTACAGTTGCAGATGTGGAGTTTATTGAACCGATTACTACATATGAAATTACTAGTGATAATAGAGTGCTTTTTGTTGAAGATATTAAAGATATTAGACCTCAAAGTTATGATAATTATTTAGAGTTTGAAAGTTGGGCAAACAATAATAAATTTAGACTGAGTAGAGAATTGAGAGATGAGGGTATATTGTCTGAATCTCCAAGAGAAGAGATAGCTGAGATAATTGATATTAATTATAATCTAGAAAGTATTACTTTAATTTTAGATGTAAGTGATTTTGACCAAGATAATGCAACTGAGTTGTATGAGTATATTGATTCTTTGACTGATTATTCGTCATTTTCAGAGGATTTAATTGAAAATAATTATATTGAGGATATGTTTCTTTTAAAGGATATTGATAATCTTGAAATTGAAGATGAAAATGAAATAAAATTAAGTGGAAGCTATTATACAAGGGAAGTAGAGTTAAATGTGGATGTTGAAACATCTCAAAGTTATGAAATTGATGCTTCAGTTGAAATCGAAATTGAATATTCAACTTCAACTGAGTCTACATGGAACTGGCGTTCTTTAGAATCTCTTACATTGAATCAATTATCTCGATGTTTATATAATTGGGATGAATGTTTGTTAAATAAGAGAGATGAGTCAGGAGTCAGTTGGGAAATGAGTGAAGTTGCAGATTTAGGATATGGACCAGTTAAAGATTCTGTTGTTTATTTTTGGAGTAAGCAAACTATGGAAGAAGATTATGACTTGAATTATGGTTATCATTTTGATGGTGCAAGAGGACTTAATTCTTTAGTGATTCCTATAACTATTTATAAAAGATGTGATCCAGGTCAAAGATGGATTTCAGAGGAAGGATATTATGCATGTGCAGAAGAACATATATATAAATGTGAATATGGTTTATCTGCAGATGAAATTCAATTAGGTAATGTTAGAGAAGCGTATTATGGTGACACTATAGATTTGGATGGTGAAGGTTATGTTTGTTTTAATGATGCAGATTTAGGACCTCAATGGAAGATAGTTGATTGTAATATCAATTAAAAATGTTTTTTAAATTTAAGTTTATATATATTTCTTTATTTTTTATTTTTTTTTCAACTTTAATAGTTTTATTTTTATCAATAATTATGAATATGAATTTGTATGATTTGAAATGGTATTATATGTCAACACCTATTGGATTAATACATGGTTTAACTGGTTTTGATAAAGAATTAACTAGTTGGTTTTTATATTTGCTTGAAGTTAAGCCAGAAAAATATAATTCGCCTTTAATAATATTAATATCATTAAGTACAATAATAGTTTCTTATTTATTTTTAAGTTATAGTCGACGAAAATTTAATTATGAGAGGGTAAGAAAATGATTATTTTTTATTTCTTATTTTTTTTCTGTTCGATTTTGATTGAATTTTTAATTTTTTATTTATTTTTGTTTAAAGATTTCAGATTTAGTTTAATTGAGTTATTAGGAATTATTTTGGCAATAAATTTATTTACTCAATTTATTTTTATTTTTTTTTTACCTTTATTAGAATTAAACTTTATCTACTATTTAGTAATTAGTGAAATTATTATAATAATAGGTGAAGGTTATATATTAAATCAAATAATATATAATATAAGAATTAAGAAAGCAATATTTATTTCGTTTTGTGCTAATATTGCTTCATGGCAACTTACGCCATTTTTAGTTTATATATTATTATATATATTACAATGGAAATAAAAATGAAAAAAATAAAAATATTTTTACTATTAGGAATTATAGTTTGTCTTGTAAACTTTTCTTTTGCAAAAGATTGTGGTGGTGATATTGCTTGTGAATGTGGAGATACTTTAACTGAGAGTAGAGAGTTGTCTTTTAGGGATAATTTAAAATCTTGCCAGAGTTATGCTTTAAAAGTTGAAGTGGATAATATTAATTTGGATTGTTTAAATAATAAAATTACTGGATTTACTTATTTTCAAAATTCTGGGATTATAATAACAAGTAATAATGTTACAATTGAAAATTGTGACGTATCAGGTTTTTATAATGGAGTTGAGAGTTTAAATTCAAAGTTTGGGAATTTAATTAATAATAATTTTTCTAATAATCTTGCATCAGGAATAGAATTAAAAAATGTCTTTAATTATAGAATTTTTAATAATAGTTTAAATGCTAATGATTGGGACGGAATTTTTTTAATTAATTCTTCTAACAATAATATTTCAAATAATATTATTCAATATAATACTATAGATGGAATTCAAATTTTTGGTAATAGTTTTAATAATTATATTGCTCAAAATGATTTAAGATATAATTTTGGTCATGCAATAGCTCCTATTAATTGTAATAATGAAATTGTTGATTTATCAAATATTGGAGGTAGTGGAAATCCAATTAAATATATTGATAATGAGAATAGAATAAAAATTAATGATGGAAAATATTCCGAGATTATATTATGTGGAGTAAATAAAGGGATTTTAGAGAATATTCAGATTATAAATGGAGAGGAGAAAAGTGATGGAGTGTTAGTTGTTAACTCTCAAAATATTGTCGTGAGAAATTCACATTTTACTAATGTTAGAGCAGGTATTTATTTTTATAATACTACAAGTTCAGAAGTTTATAATAATACTGTTGAAAATAGTGATTTTGGTTTGAGATTTATGAAGCATAGTACTCATAATGATATATATAATAATATTATTAAGAGTAATAATGAGATATTTTTAAGGGTAGTTGATTCATTTGATAATAATTTTAAATCAAATCAATTAGGTGAGGAGATATTAGATATTAGTTATAAAGATGATTTTGATCTACCATTAGATGTTTTGTATAATAATACAGAGATTGTAGAATTGTCTACAAGTGAATTTATTGAGAAAAAGACTTTTTTTAATGTTTTTTTAATTATTTTTTTAGTAATATTGGGTATTTCTATTATAGTTGGTTTTATATATCGTTTTGAGATTTTAGATTTTTTTAAAAATTAACTATAAATTTTTTAAAATTTTAAATAAATGTTAGTATATATATGTATATGTTTCTCGAATCTATAATTGAAAAAGTTTTATAAATCTGAAAAATATAACCTTATTACAAAAAAAAATGATGTTAGATAAAATATTAGAAATTACAAGTGAACTTATAGGAGACGAATCTGTGCAAGTAGTAGAGTTTTTATATTATAATGCAGGAGCTTCAGAATTTGATATTTCAGAGGGTGTAGGATTTACTGTAAGTCAGATTAGAAGTATTTTGTATGAGCTTAAAGCTAAAAACTTGATAGATTATGATAGAAAAAAGGATAAAGAAAAAGGTTGGTATTTATATTATTGGAGAGTTTTACCTCAAAATTTTGATACTGTTTATTATAATGAGAAAAAAACTAAATTAGAACAGTTTAAAGAGAGATTAGAAGAAGAAGAAGATAGTATTTATTATATTTGTCCAAATTATTGTAAAAGATTGCCTTTTGAAGAATCTTTAGAAAATAATTTTACATGTCCTGTTTGCGGTGCTTTAATGAATGAAGAGAATAAAACAAGAAAGATTGAAATTCTTAAAAGAAATATTAAAGAACATGAAGATATTTTAACAGAATCACACATTTAAATAATATTTTATTTTTATTTTTTAGAAAATGTTTAATGAGTTATAAATTAGTATAATTTAATTTAATTATTATTGATTTTAATTATTAGTTAATTATATGTAGAATATATCTAATTAATTATTTGTATATACACAAATAAAGTTTTATTTTATTTTAGAAAAATAAAGGTCTTAGATTATAAATTTGATTTAATATGAAAAGAAGTGATAAAAGAATTAAGTTTATAATAAATCCATTAAGAATTTTTTTTTTATGTTTTAATTCTAAAAAGAAAAATAAAATTAATAATGTTAAATAGCCTCCAATATGTGCTAAGTGATTTGTATTGGAAGGTGCAGTTAAACCAATTAAATCTATTCCTATTAATAACCATCCTATTATAAAAATTGGAATAGGAATTACAAATATAGAAGTGAAACTAAAAGGATTTAATAAAATTGCAAAGATAATCAAACCTGCAATAGCACCTGATGCTCCAAGTGAATAATATATGTCAGATTGGATATATGATATATAATTTGAAATTAGGTTTGCTATAACACCGCTACTTATAAATAAAAATATTGTATTGAATTTTATTTCTTTTTCTACTATTCTACCAAAAATTAATAAGGCAATACAATTTGACAATAAGTGAATAATGTTTGCATGTAGAAATATAGAGGTAAAAATACTGTAATAATTGCCTTGAAAAAGATGTAATTGATGTGTCATTAATGAGTTCATAAACGGTTCTAAATACATAATTTGGATATAAAATATGAAAAATAATATTATTATAAGCCATGCTGTAATTTTTGCTTGAAAAAACCATTCAATTATAGATTTTAGGATATCAAAAGGGATGAAAAATATTTTTTTAAAGTAAATAATTTTTTTGTTTTTATCTTGAGAAAAAAGAGAAAAAAATAAAAGACATATGTTTGGTATTAGAAATAGAGTATAGATAAAAAGATTTTTTAATAATTTTATTAACAGATAAGAGTCAGTTTGAATTGTATTATTTGAATTAGGAGGGAGATTATTATTTTTTTTAATAAAATCATAATAATTATTGTTATTTTTTATTTTTTTCATTTTACTTATATAATTGTGGTGGAGAGTTTTTTAATATTTTTCTTAGTTTTTTATAATTAGGGCAAAATTTTTCAACTTCTAACCAGTATTTTTGAGAATGATTTTTGTGTTTAATGTGAGCTAATTCATGTATAATTACATAATTTAAAATTTCTATTGGTGCATTTAGTAATTTGAGATTTATCATTATTGAGTTATTCTGAGTACAATGTCCCCATTTAGATTTTAAATTTTTTATAGTTATATCGTTTATTTTGAAGTTATATGTTTCTTGGTTAATTTTTTTGATGTATTTTTGTATTCTTTTAGTATATTTGTAAATTAATAGTTTTGAAATGTTTTTGTCTAATGTATCGGAGTCAATTTTTGGATTAATATAAAAGGTGTTGTCAATGAGTTTTATTCTTTTGTTATATTTGACATATTTGATATTATATTTTTCATTTGCAAACATAAAAAACATTTTTTCAAGTACATTTGAAATATTAATTTGTTCAATTTGAGGTTTTTTGCTTATGTTGAGAGTAATCTTTTTTAATAATTGTGAGAAGTGTTTTTGTTGGTTATTATAGTTTAAAGAATTTGATAATCTAAATATTAACTTTTTTTCTTTTAAACTTACTGATGAATTTTTTTTTTTAATGTGTAACACTTCTATTTTATAATCTACATTGTTTATTGTAATAGTTGTAGGGTATTCTATTTCTATATTTTTTTTAAAAAAATTCATTTTAAATTTAATTGTCTTTGTAAATTATCTTTTTAATATTAAATTCGTCTTTTAGTTGTTTTTGAACAATTTGTTTTAGTGTGTCTTTACTGAAGTTTTGATATTCTTTTAATACTAAGATTAAATCTTGTTTTAGATTTATAAAAAACAATATTTTTTTGGTATTTTTGATTTCTAAAAAGATATCCATATTGAATCTTTGTGATGGTCTTTTGGTAAAATTGTTAGGTATTTCTATAAAATAGTCGGGGTCTATGCAATTTTCATCTTTTTTAAAGTTCCAATTATGATAATATGCAAGTGTAAATAATCGATTTAATATTCTATTTTTAGATAAGTTAGGATCATTTTTATTTAGAATTTCTAAAATTTCACTAACTTTGACAATTTTTGATTTTTGATATAATTTTTCGTATGTTGTATATATTCTAAAATTTAAAAAGTTTTGTGATAATATTTTTTTAGATTCTTGGTTTTTTAATTCTTCTATAAATGCTTTGTAAGAGAATATGAATAATCCTTTTTCTTCTGTTTTTTCTTTATTTGTAAAATATAATAATTCATAATCAACTTCTTTGTTATTTTTTAGTCTATCAAAACTAATTAATAGTTCATTTTGATTATACAATTTAGATATTGTATTTAGCTTTTGCATATAGTGATTAATTTTTAATTGACTTGTTTTTTTTGTCATAAATAATAATGTGTTTTTATGATTTATAAACTTTTGTTGTGTGTTATAGATGTAAAAAAATATGACTTATTTTAGTTACTTAAAATAAGTATAATTTTAAAATTCAAAAATCCATGATTGTTTTGTTTGGTTGTATTTAAAATTTAGTGATTGTGCATTATAATCATAATGTTTTTTAAGAGTGTCCATATTAAACCATTCTGCACCTTTTACTTTAATATATGATGGAACACTCAATTGTGTGAATCCATTTTTATATCCAAATTTTTTAAGAGAATTTAATAAACTTCTTTGCCAGATAATTGGGGTTAATTCTCTATATCTTCCCTTACATCCTTGAATTTGTTTGCAATTAATTAGTTTGTTTTCTAAATTGAAACCTATTGTTGCACTATTTAAAATCTTATTTTTTTTAGGTGCTTTTAAGACAAATAAATATTCTATAAATCCATCAATAAAATTGAGTTGTCGTTTTTGAATGTTGTTTAAAGTATTTGGGTCAATTCCAATTATATGATAATCTTCTAATTTTAGTGAAATTTTTGGATGCCCTCGATATTCTTTTAATCTGATTTTGTCTTTCCAATTTATTATATGACTATTCATAAGTTAAAATAAATTTCAAGTTTTATATAAATTTTTCTTTATATTTTCTTTATATTTACTTTTTTGAGCAAAGTTTTAAATATTTTAGAGTATTTATTTTTATAATGGAACAATTTTCTAGAGAAATTCTTTTGGATATAGGAAAATTTACGCAAGAGTTAAGAGAAAAAGTAATTGAGATAGTAAAAAAAGATGTTAGTTTATCGTTTATTGTTGATTTTGTAGAAGAATCTATTCTTAAAGAAGGATATAAGCCCGCTTTTCCATGTACTGTTTGTATAAATGAGATTGCAGCACATTATACTTATTATGATGAAGATTATATTTTGAAAAAAGGAGATTTAGTTAAAGTAGATTTTGGTATAAACTATCAAGGAAATATTACTGATAATGCCTTTACAATACAAATAGATACAAATAAATATGATGATTTAATTAAGGCTAATCAAATTGCATTAAATAATCTTTTGGATTATATTAAACCAAAAAAAACATTAGATGAATTAGGCAAAATAGTTTTTGATACTGCAAAAGATAGTAATTTGAATACGATTCACAATTTATCAGGACATGAGATAGGTAAAGATAATCTTCATTATGGTTTGCATATCCCAAATTATTCTAATGGTTCTTTAAAGGAGATTCCTTCAAATGCTTTAATTGCATTGGAACCATTTTTAACTTATGGGGCTCCACTTGTAAAGTCTATTGGTAATTCTAATATTTTACATTTAGTATCTGATAAATCTGTAAGAGATCCTATTGCAAAAAAAGTTTTAGAATGTATAAAAGAGAATTATCCAAAATTACCATTTTCAAAAAGATGGTTATTGAAACATTTTGATAAAAAAAAAGTTGATTATGCAATTAAAATTTTAAAATTGTATAAGATAGTACATGAGTATGATATTTTATCGAGTAAGGATTCAAGTTTCATTTCACAATTTGAAGAAACAGTATTGTTTATAGATGATAAAAAATATATAATAACAAGGCAAAAAAAATGAAAGAAGTAGAAGTAAAAGTTAGAAATATTAATAAAAAAGATATTATTGAAAAAATTGAAAAATTAGGAGGTGTTAAAAATTTTACAGGTAGGGTAATTGATTTTAGATTTGACACTCCTGATAGAAAATTATCTAAGCAGGGTAAAGCTCTGAGAATTCGTAGAAAAGGAAAACATATTTATTTAAATTTGAAAGGCAAAAAAAAGTCAATAGAAAATATTACTGGTAGAGATGAGATAGGGGTTAGAATTTTTAATTTAAAAATAATGCATAAAATATTAAATGAGTTAGGATATATTAAAATTTTTGAATTAAATAAATATAGAACTGAATATAAATTAGGTGATGTAAAATTTGATATAGACGAATATGTTGGTATGAAACCGATATTAGAAATTGAAAGTGATTCATATGAGATGGTAGAAAAATATTTAGAGATATTAGATATTCAAGGAGATGAGATAGGTAGGGTTTATATTAGGGAAATTTTGGCTGCTAAAAAGAAGTATGATTCAAAAAAAACATCTTTATTGTTAGATGAAGTTGATGATTAAAAAAGAAACTTTTAAAAGAGATTATTTATTTTTATAATATATAATCAAAATTTCAATTTATAATTGAAGATTAAATTTTGAGTATATTTGAATAATAGTATTATTTATTTATAAAATACTAAGGATATAATTTAGGGGGTGTAGTATAATCTGGCAGAACGGCCGGCTCCAGACCGGCAGATCAGGGTTCAAATCCTTGCGCCCTCATATTTTTTTCTCTGAATGGCACAATGATTTTCACCCTTTCAGACACAGTCATTCCAAAATCTTTGATTTTTACATTCGGTGCATTGTAAACAAAGTTTACAATACTTCAAATCCTTGCGCCCTCATATTTTTTTCTCTGAATGGCACAATGATTTTCACC
>JBMCRE010000020.1:0-9221 GCA_048625195.1 Nanobdellota archaeon
AGCAGGTTCTTAGTAAAAAGCTAAACACTTGTCGTTAATTTCGTCTCAGAACAATACATTCTAATAAACTTAACAATCTAATTTAATAATAAAGATTTTTTTATTTCAAACCATTAACCTTATCTCGTGCAATATCATAAACTTGCAAATAATTCTTAATAAATATTTTCCATGAAAAATTTTTAGAAAAGATATAAGCTGCAGAATTTTCAAGATTTAATTTCTCTAAATCTTTCTTAGAGTATTTATATAAAATATCAAATAACGAAATAATTGATTCTTCATCTGAACTATTCATTCTATCCAAAATTTTAACAGCAGTTTTGCTACCCCCATAATCACTTAAAATAGCCCTACCAAAACCAGACAAATCAGATGTAATAGTTGGAACACCATAACTTATACTCTCAAGTGGAGTATACCCCCAAGGTTCATAATAAGAAGGAAAAACCCCTAAATCCATTCCCTTAATAACATCATAATATTTTTCATTAAAAACACCATCATTTTCATTTAAATAAATAGGTATTAATATAACTTTTACCCTATCATCTTGCTTGTTAAATAAACCTTCCTTAAAGAAATTAGATATTATATCATTTTCTAAGGGAACTTTATGTGTAGACAAAGGAGCAATATCCCACAATTGTGATTTCATATCAACAGAAACCTCACTAAAAATTCTATCATTAACTGGAAAATTACCAATAGGTATTAAAAATAAATTAATTATAGTTTCATCACTATCTTGCATTTTTAATGTATTATTTAATTTTCCAAGTGATTTAATATATATATCTATTCCTTTATTTCTAAATTCATTTCTACCACTTGTATAAAATATTTTTGTATTATCAAAATTAATTTCATAAAATTGCTTAAAATATAACTTCAAAAATTCAATTATCTTATTCTTATAACTAAAACAAATAGAGTCAATATCTTTTAAGAAATTCTCTTCAAAATTATCAAAACCATTATATAATAATTTATCTGGAATCTTATCATAAAACTTTTCAGTCTCTCTTTGAGTAATTTGAGAAACTGTAGTAAATGCATCACTAAAATGAGCAAGAGCTTTTTCTGTTTGATGTTTGGTATGAATTCCATATTCATACACTTTCTTATCCACATCAAAACCATCATCAATATTATATACATTTTCACCTCTTCCACCTAAAGTTCTTCCAAGCATTGTTGCATGAGTTGTAAAAATTGTTTTATACGAATTATCATTTAAACTCTTCAAATAAAAAATACTCCCCCCACTCATCCACTCATGGGCATGAACATAAATATCTCCCAATATATTCATATTATTTTTTAATTTTTCAATCACAATACCACAACACCAAGACCACAAAATAACTTCATCAAAATCATACCACTTTGAATTTAATGAGTCAATATTGTATAATTCCCATAATTTAGATTTTATATCATTTATATTATGAGCATACCCTAAATATTCTATTAATATAGTATTTACATCACTGTAGACATTAAATTTATCATCATTAGTTTCATCTTCTTGGATTTTATTCGTATCAACTTGTTTATCACTATTATTATTTTTACTCTCAATATTACCTATATTCCATTTACCAAAATGTAACTTGATACCAAGAGTTAAAAGTTCATCATAAGCTATTTTAAAATTCTCTGGAATATCCTTCTCAATAAAATCACTATTCTCATGATTAAAATAAGGACCTATTACAAAATAATTCTTACAATAACTCTTAATTATACGTGCTTTAGACGAAATAACAGTATAAATCCCACCTACCTTATTACATATCTCCCAAGAGATTTCAAATAAAAAATCATTCTCTTTCATATTAATATTTTTATTTTAATTTTGTTAAGTTTTAGTAACTACTTTTTATAGTAAATACTCTTAATAATTAAATAGTAGAAAATAAATTGTTTAAAGGAATCACACATTGAAATTCTTAGATGAAAATTTTAATGCTAGGTTGGGAATTTCCACCATTTTTTGCTGGTGGAGTAGGGATAGTATGTTACGAACTAACCAAGGCACTAAGTCATATTAAAGATTTAGAAATTACATATATAATGCCATACGGACCAAAAGATGCAAACAAGTCGAACAAAACTAATCACTTAAATCTTTTAGTTGCAAATAACAATAGTTTCGAACAAAACATAAATATCAAAATTGAGACAATAGATACAATATTCAAAGCATACATGTCCCCAGAAGAATATATGAAAGCATACGAGGATAGTATTACCTGTAATGATACTAAAGCAATAGAACTTTATGGAAAAAATCTATATTTAGAAGTCGAAAGATACGCACAAAAAGTCAAAGAAATTGTTAAAAATCAACAATTCGATGCAATACATGTACATGATTGGATGACAATACCTGCAGGAATTTTAGCAAAAGAATATTTAAACTGTCCACTTATCTTACACGTTCACAACACTGTCTATGATAGATACTTAGGAGAAGGATGTGGACATGAAAAAGCAATAGAAATAGCTGGATGTAAAAATGCCAACCTAATAATTTCAATTAGTAACAAAATCAAACAAACGCTAATTGAAAAATACAATACAGAAGAAAACAAAATCAGATTAGTTCATAATGGTGGAATAACAGATATAAAAAAATATTTCACTCAATACAAAATATCAACAAAAGAAACCAAATACGTTCTATTTGCAGGCCGAACAGTTTTACAAAAAGGACCTGAATACTTTGTAAGAACTGCTCAAAAAGTTTTAGAATATGAACCAGACACTAAATTCATAGTTGCTGGCTCTGGGCATATGCTTCCACAATGTATAGAGTTAAGTGCTCAATTAGGTATCTCTAAAAATATATATTTCCATGGATTTTTTACAAGAGAAGAAGCAGACAAATTTTATACAATGGCAGACATTTTTGTTATGCCATCTATTTCAGAACCTTTTGGCATAGTTCCTCTTGAAGCAATTTCAAAAGGTACTGCTACAATTATATCAAAACAATCTGGAATTTCCGAATGTTTATACAACTGCTTCAAGGTAGATTTTTGGGATATAGATGAAACAGCAAATAAAATTATATCTCTACTAAGATATGAACCACTCCACACTCATATGAGACATAGTGCATATCATGAATTTGATAACTTCACTTGGGAAAAACCTGCTCAAAAAATTCACAATATATACAAAGAAGCAATTCAGAATTATAAAAATATTTTACTCAACAATTAAAAAATAATAATATAAATTAATTTGTTTATTTATTATAATAAACTAATATCAAAATAATACAAAAACATGGTAAGCAATATTTTTGGAAATGGAAACGATAAATTACAAACTGAATTTAAAGAAAAAGTTGATACTCAATCTAAAGCAATACTAACAGTATTCGAAAAACAAAAAGACGTAGAAAGTTCAGTCGATTTATTAAAAGAAAAATTAGATTTATTGGACCATAACAGTATTAAAAATATAAAAAAAATATTTAATGACATTAAATCTATTAGAGGAGAATTAAGAGAATTAAAATCTGATATCAACGAAATAAAAGAATTTAATACAAAAGTACAAAAACAATTAAACATAACAGCCTCAAAAGATGATGTAAATAAACTAGACAAGTACATAGACTTATGGCAACCAATGGATTTTGTCACAAGAACAGAACTAGAACAATTTAGAAAAAAAATAACCAAAGACCTAGAGAAAATTGTAGAAAGGTTTATGAAATAAAATATCACTTAAAATCATTCATCCACATCCTCTTTGCTAACTTTCCTTTATACATATATTTGTCTAATATCTTATTTTTTACAACATACTCTTTTTTTCTTCGATGATCAGATAAAAAATTATTTATTTTATCTATCAACATCTTTTTTAATTCACCTGACAATAATTCACCTTTCTCATATTGTTGTTTTATATTATTAATGGTTTCATCATCATCTTCAAAAAGATAATATAACCATTGATAACTAACATCAATTTTTGTGTCACCACCATATTTTTTATGTTCTTCAACAGTAGGCTGCCCCCCACTAAAAGCATATTTATTAATTTTTTTTTTAACAATATTTGGATTATCTGTTAAAAGAATTGCTTTACTTTCATCTGACGCAGACATTTTACCTTTTACTCCTGTAAGCGGTGCTAAGAATTTAGAATGAATATTAACATTTTTTTTATATCCTAATTGCTCAGCAAAATCTCTTTGCAATCTAAAATAATTATCTTGATCAATAGCACAAGGAATAATACAGAAATTTTTTTCAAAAAAAGTTGGAACAATTTGTAATGCAGGATAATTAATCATTCCAACATTTGATAAATTATCAAAACCAAAAATTGCTTTTACCTGTGAATAAGATATTTTCTTTGCAACTTTCAAATAAAGTGGATATATATTTTTAATAAAATGAGTATTTCTAAATATAAATGTTTTATCTAAATTAAAACCAATAGCTGCAATATCAATTAAATCAGATTGAACCATCTCCTCAATTTTTTCAAGTTTTAAATCTTTCTTAAATAAAAATTTTTCATCGTCAGGAATTTGTATATATAAATTACAATCAAATAAATCTTGAAGATACTTAGTAAATAAAAAAGAAATTAAATGACCAATATGCATACTACCCCCAGGAGATCTACCTGTATATAAAAATATAGGCTCGCCTCTCATATATGATTTTATTGCTTTATCAAAATCTCTATGTGCAAAAAACAATTCTCTTTTTAAAAACATATGATATCCTAAATTTTTATCTTTTGCGATTTTTTTGATTTTATCTTTAATATTAGATGATAAATATTCCACACCAAATTCTTTTATTAATTTATCATAATCAACCTCACCCTCAACACTCCAAGGATTAACTTTACTTTTTGTCATAATAGAAAATAAAATTACTATTTTTTAAATCTTTCTTTTGTCAAACAACATGTAACTACTAAATATAGTATACAAAATCTTTTAAAATATAAAAGTTTTAAAAACATATGAAAGAATTAAAAAACAAAAAAGGAGCAATAGAGCTAAGTCTTAACTTAATAATAATGCTTATTATAGGGATGGTTATACTTGCTCTAGTAATAGGATTTGTAACAAGATTAGTAAATCAAGGAAGTAGTGAGTTTGAAAACCAATTAACTGGTAGTGACCAAGAAGAATTACAAAGATTAGCTCAAAATTGTAAAGATAACTTATGTATAACCCCACATGGAAATATAAATATTAAAAAAGGAGAAGAAAGTAAAGTATATATATATGCAAGAAACATACAAAATAGCGAACAAATATCATGCATCCCCGGACCCCTTTCCACCTGTACGAACTTTGAAACAGAAATATATAAAGATGATGGTACAGTGTATACAGAAGATGAGATTAAATTTACAGGTGAAGGATTTAGTATCGATGCTGGAAAGGGTGAATCTAAAATGTATATGATACGAACAACTGAAGAAATTCCAGTAGGGGTATATTATTTAACTATTTACTATAGTGCAGATGATCAAAGTGCTAGTACTACTACACATACAAACTCAAAAAGTTTAACAATTAATATTAAATAAAAATGAAACCAAAAAAAACAAAAATCATTATTCTATTACTTTTAATATTAAGTTTATTTTTAACTGGTTGCTCTAAAGAAATTGATTGTTCACAAAAAGATACTACTTATGAAAAATTTACTTGGGATGAAAAACTTGAAAAATGTATTTCTCAAAAAATTGAAAAAAATGTTTGTGGCAATGGAATAATTGAAGGTAATGAAAACTTCTGTAATTGTCCTAATGATGTACCTCAAGACCATCCTGAAAAAGGATGCAGCGGAACAATAGGAGAATATACTCAATATAGTTGTAATGATAAAAAAAAATGCGTCTTAAATACAAATGAAAAAATTATCAAAGAAACTAAAGCAATGGAATTTAAAAATTCAGACATAACTATAAATAGCAAAATCTCTTATAATCAACCATACGTATTTAATACAGAGAAAGAAAATGAAATCGAAATTGAAATGTCATTATTCAAAACAAGGACAAATTCAAACATAAAAAACTTAATTGTAAAAGAATTAAGAATTGAAAATACAGCATCAACATTATTAGCATCTACAAGCTATACAGAAGGATTATCAAAGATAGGAGATAAACTATCTAATAAAAAATTAACATTATCTCAAATCAACGGTTATGAAAAAAAAGTAAACCTTAGATTAAAATTAGAAGTAACATATACTTTAGAATATTTAGATAGAGATGGGGTAGTTACTAAAACTGAAAAGAAAGTAGAAACACTTCAAGAAAGTTTGTCAGGATTTCATCTAATCAACCCTAACTTTTATGAAGAAGAATAAAACAATAAACATTTTTCTTATTATATTTTTTTAAAAAATTTTAAAATAAACATTTAAAAAAAAAAAAAAATACACAAGTTTTTTAAATAAATAGACTTTAAATTATTCATTATGATAAAAATATATAACACTTTATCTAAAACAAAAGAAGAATTTAAACCATATAATGAAGGAATTCTAAAAATATATTCATGTGGTCCAACAGTTTATTCTACACAACATATTGGAAATATGAGAGCTGTAATTTTCACAGATACTCTAAAAAGAGTATTTAAATATTTTGGATATAAAATTGAAGATGTGTTAAATATAACCGATGTAGGACATTTAGTAAGTGATGAAGATGATGGAGAAGATAAAATACTCAAAGCATCTAAAAAAGAAAATAAAGACCCATTTGAAATTGCAAAATATTATGAAAAAATTTACCTACAAGACCTAGAAAAGCTCAATATAAATATGCCTAAATATCTTCCAAGAGCAAGTGAACATATTATAGAACAAATAAATATAATAAAAGAACTTGAAAAAAAAGGATATACATATATTATTGATGATGGAGTTTATTTTGATACATCAAAATTTAAAGAATATGGACAATTATCAAAACAATCTCAAGAAACTAAAAAATCTGGTGCAAGAATAGAAATAGATAGCCAAAAAAAAAATTCTGCTGACTTTGCTCTATGGAAATTTCTTACACGAGAAAATAAAAATCATATCTTAAAATGGGAATCACCATGGGGAACTGGTTTTCCCGGATGGCATATTGAATGTAGTGCTATGGGACATAAATATTTAGGAAGTTATATAGATATACACACAGGAGGCATCGAACACATTCCTATCCACCATGAAAATGAAATTGCTCAAAATATTTGTTCAAACACTATCAAAGATATTAAATATTGGATGCATAATGAACATTTATTAATTAATAATGAAAAAATGTCTAAATCATTAGGGAATGTCTATGTATTATCTGATCTAGAAAATAAAGGATATAATCCTATATCATTTAGAGAAACATGCCTTAGAACACATTATAGAAAACAAATGAATTTTACATTTGAAAGTTTAGATGCTGCTCAAAAAAATGTTAAAAAAATTAATGATTTTTATAAAGAATTAACTTTAATTAATACTACACAAAATAAAAAATCATTAATAGAAAATTTATCTCAAGAATCAATTAAAAAATTTGAAAATGCTATAGCTGATGACTTAAACACTCCACTTGCTCTTTCTTATGTTTTTGACTTTATATCTGAATTTAACAAATTAAAAGAAGAAGTAAATAAAAATGATGTCAACATTGCAAAAAAATTTATGGAAAAAACAGATAGTGTTTTAGGATTATTAAAAGATGATGATGAAATCCCTCTTGAAGTATTAGAACTTGCAAAAGATAGAAAAGTTGCTCGAGACAATAAAGAATTTAAAAAATCAGATGAAATAAGAGAAGAAATTAAAGAATTAGGATACGAAGTTAAAGATTCTAACACCGCCAAAAAAGGATTCATATTAACAAAAATTTAAACTTTAAATAACTTATTTATATTTTTAAAAATTTTTTAGAACAAACAAGAAAATCAATAAAAATTCAAAAAATTAGTTTGATTTATAAATTAAATAGTAATATTAATTTTATGTTTGAAATCTTATTAAAAACTAAAGAATTTATTGACATTTTTGCAAAAGAAGAATTAAAAAAAAATTTTAATATTAAATATGAAACTCTAAACAAAGGATTATATCTTGTCAAATTTGATGATAAAAAAACGATGATTAATTTTGTTTATAATATCTTATTTTATTCAAGATGTTTTGAGAAAGTTTTTCTAAAAATTTGTCAATTTGAAAAAATAAAAGATATTAAAAATATTAATTTAGATTTTATAAAAACCAATTTAACATTTGAAGTTGATGCAACCAATGAATATAATGATGATAAAAAAAAAGCAGAAAATTATTTTGGACAACTAATAAATAAAAATAATCATCTAGAAGTTGACCTAAGCAATCCTCAAATAAATTTCCATGTTTTTTCATCCAATAAACAATCATATCTAGGATTAGATTTATTAGGATTCAATTTATCAAAAAGAGACTATAAAATAAACACGAATCATTCAACAATTAATTCCTTAGTAATCACATATGCGTTAAATTTATTAGAATTAAATAAACTTCAAAACAATCCTAAAATTAAAAAT
The DNA here is from genome assembly GCA_048625195.1 of Nanobdellota archaeon. GTDB lineage: Archaea > Nanobdellota > Nanobdellia > Woesearchaeales > UBA583 > UBA583. Next base: position 8,591 of record JBMCRE010000020.1, read on the forward strand.
TATACAATCATAGATACAAACGCAAATTTAGGCGACTTAATCATAGAGAGTAGTTTATTCAACCCAAGAAATACTTTAAATATGAAAAAAAAATTTCATCTACCAATTTATAAAATATTTTCACAAAACCCTCCTGTCCCACAAGATAATAATACCAAAAACAAATTTATTGCAATAGTTCAAAATAATAAAATATTTAAACAAATAAAAGAAAACATCAAATTTCATGGAACCAAAATAAAAGTATCACAATATGAATTAGACTGGTTAGATGTTAAATTTAAAAAAAACCAAATAGATTATGGGATAACACAATTACCTATTTTTAAAGAAAATGATGAATTAAAAAATTATTTAAACACTTTTTTTTATCAAATAGAATTTATAATATCTAAAAAATTTATAATTATCTCAAAAAAAAAAATTGACAAAAAATACTATTCAAAATACAAAACAATTCAATTAAAAACAAATCAAAATATAAAAATAGGCAAACAAGACTATTATATTTATTTATTTGAAAAGGAATCAAGAGATTAAGAGCTCAAGAGACAAAGAGCTCAAGAGATTAAGAGATTAAGAGATTAAGAGATTAAGAGATTAAGAGATTAAGAGATTAAGAGATTAAGAG
>JBMCRE010000021.1:0-7018 GCA_048625195.1 Nanobdellota archaeon
AAACCTAAAACAAATACATCTAAAACAAAAACAAATCCTCAATCTAAACCTAAAACTAATACATCTAAAACAAAAACAAACCCTCAATCTAAACCTAAAACCAATACATCTAAAACAAAAACAAAAAACTAAATAATTAAAATAATTTTTTTTCTAATTAAAATTAATACTTTTAGTGCAAATACTTTTATATTAATACAAGTTTTTAAATTATAATGAATAAGGTTTTAATTAAATATTCCGAAATAGCACTAAAGGGAAAAAATAGAGGAGAATACGAAAAAAAATTATTAAAAAATATTAAGATATCTTCTAAAAAACATAAATTAAATTTACACTCTGCAAAATTTGAAAAGCAAACAATTATTTGTGAATATGACAATTCTAATGCAGAAATAACTTATTGTTTAAAAAAAATCTTTGGAATAAAAATATTTTCTTTTGTGTGTGAAATACCCAAATCTATTGAGAGCATTTTAGACAAGGCAGAAGAAATAATTAAAGAATTTAAAGATAGTAATATTAACCAAATAGCTTTTAAGACAAAAAGAACAGATAAAAAGTTCGAATTACAATCTCCACAAATTAATGCAAAAATGGGAGAGATTGCTCAAAAATATGACATAAAAACAAATTATAAAAACCCACAAGAAACAATTTTTGTAGAAATAGGTTTTAGAAAAGCATTCATACATACTAAAAGAATAAAAGGACCAGGCGGACTTCCTGTTGGAACTTCTCGAAGAGTTTTAGTATTATTATCAGGTGGGATAGATTCTCCTGTTGCATCTTATGAGATAATGAAAAGAGGTTTAACATGTGATTTTTTACACATTCATACATACCAAAAAAACGATTTTGTTTTAAATACTAAAATTTCACAATTAGTTGAAAAGTTAAACCAGTATCAATTTGTTTCAAATTTATATTTGCTTCCATATTCGTATTACGAATTTCAAACAATAAATAAAATACCACCAAGATATGAAATGATATTTTTTAAACATTTTATATTTAAAATAGCTCAAAAATTAGCAATAGAAAAAGGTTATGATGCAATAATTAGTGGAGATAATTTATGTCAAGTTGCATCTCAGACAATTGAAAATATAAAAGCAACAAGTTTGAATATCAATATTCCAATATTTAGGCCTCTTTTAACAGCTGATAAAGAAGATATTATTAAAAAGGCAATTTTAATTGAAACTTACAATATGAGTTTAAAAAAATATAAGGATTGTTGTTCTCTAGTTGCAAAAAATCCACTGACCCAAACTAATTTAGAAAAATTTGAGAAATTAGTAAATGATAAAAATATAGATAAATTAGTAGATGATAATTACTTGTTAATTGAAAGATTTAAATTATATTAGATTATAAATATTTTAGATAATTAAATTTGAAATTTATTACATAAATTAATAACTATACAAAAAATTATAAACAAATAATCATAATATTCTTATCATGAATACAAAAACATCTCAAGAAACTAATAACAAATTAAATATTCCAGTAGATGGAGTTGCAAGTTCAGGTAAAGGTACTTTAACAAAACCCTTAGCAGAATTATTAGGTTATAAATTATTAGATGCAGGTTCAATGTACAGAGCAGTTGCAGTATTTTTTGACCAAAGAAATATTAATCCAGATGAAGTTCCTAATTATCTTGAAAGAATTGAAAATATAAATTATGACGGTCAAATTCCTTATGTAAATAATGAGCCATATTGTGACAATATTATTAGAACTCCTCATGTAGATAAAATTGTTGCACAATATGGGGCAAAACCAAGGTTAAAAAGATTAATTATAGATGCTCAAAATTTAATAACTTCTCAAACTAAAGGTTGGATAGCAGAAGGTAGAAACATGGCATTTGATGCAATGGGAAATCCAGATACCACTATATACTTATATGCAGATATTCATGTAAGAGCACTTAGAAGATGGATGCAGCAAAGATTACCACAACATGAGTTTATAAATGTCCTTGCAGATTTAAAACTAAGAGATGACACAGATATAAATCATCAAAATCCTCCTTTAATGCGTCCAGAAGATGCAAAAAAACACTATGAGTATTTTATCGACACAACTTATGGTAGTGAATATGATAACTTTTTGAAACTAGTAGATATTTCAAAACAAAAAGGTGCATTAATTCAAAAAAATAAATTAGAACATATAATCAAAAAATATAATTTTATAAAAGAATAATTATTTAAAATTATATTTGATAACTTTGAGAAAATAATGATTTTATAAAGTAAAGTTTATAAATTTTTCAATTTTAAACTTTTTTCAATATGCTTCATAAAAATTACTAAGTTCTCTAAAAGGTATTATTTAAAAACAAATGATAAAATATGATCAACATTTTCTAACTGACAATTTAGTAGTACAAAACACAATTCAATATTCTAATATATCAAATAAGGATATAATTTTAGAGATAGGATGTGGAAAAGGTATATTAACAAGAGAAATATTAAAACAAAATCCAAAACAATTAATTAGTATAGAAATAGATGATACTCTCAAAGGCGAATTAAAAGATTTAAATAAATATAAAAATTTTAAATTAATATTTGCAAATGCACTATTTGAAATGCAAAATTACAAGCCAACAAAATTAATTGCAAATATTCCATATTCTTCAACTGAGACAATATACAAACAAATAATCAGACAAAAGATACCATTTTGTATTTTATTACAAGGTTCACTATTTTACAAAAAGATTCAAAACAACAAATCAAGATGGAGCTTATATATAAAATCTTTATACCATATTGATGAAATTCAAAATATTAGTGGAGATAAATTTTCTCCTCCAACTAAAACAAAATCATCATTAATTAAATTAACAATTAAACAAAATCAAACAAAATCAGAGCAGTTCATAACAAATTTATTCTTTAATTCAAATTCAAAAGTGAAAAATGCAATTCAAAAATCTCTAGTTCAAACTTATAATTTAACAAAAAAACAAGCAAAAGAAAAATATAATTTATTAAATTTAGATATATTATTAGAAGACAAAAAACTAGATATAATTTCAAATAATTCTTTAATAGAAATCGTCCAAAAATTGTTTAAAAAAGTAATTTAATATATTTAAAAGAATTATTACTTGTAAAATTAAGTATAAGAAATATAATTACTAAATCTAATATTATGTTTTATATTTTATATAATTCATAAGTTTTTATTTATATAAATTATATATACCTTAATATATTCAATCAGCATTATAAAATATATAATCATAAAATCAAATAATAAACAATTGTGCAATTTAATTTAATACATTCTTTATTTGCAAAACTTAATAAAATAAATAAAATATCATATATTTATATGGAAGAATATGACTTAGTAATAATAGGTGGAGGCCCAGCAGGGTATTCTGCAGGTATTTATGGAGCAAGATTTAACTTGAAAACATTAATAATAACAAAACTTGATGGTGGTCTAATATCTACAACACATTTAGTTGAGAATTATCCAGGTTTCCCATCAATTAGTGGTCAAGAATTAGCTAATAATATGCTCGAGCATGTAAAAGCAAACAATATTCCTATTTTAAACGATGAAGTTTCATCAATAAATAAAAAAGGAAAAGAATTTATTTTAAAAACACAAATATTAGAAAAAAAAATCAAAGCAAAAGCTCTTATAATTGCAACAGGTTCAATACATAAACATTTAGGAATTAAAGGAGAAAAAGAATTTTTAGGTAAAGGAGTTAGTTATTGTGCAACTTGTGATGGTAATTTTTTTCGAAATAAAGTTGTAGGAATCATAGGAGGAGGTAATGTTGCAGTAAAAGATGCAATGGTATTAGGTCAACTTGCAAAAAAAGTTTATATGTTTGTAAGATCTACTATAAAAGCAGAACCAATAAATGTTGGTTACTTAAAAAAATATAAAAATATCGAAATTATTGAAGGTGTAAACGTAAAAGAGATTGGAGGAAAGAATAAAGTTGAATATGTTAAATTAGATAAAAAGATAAATTCCTCAAATCAAATCAATTTAGATGGAATTTTTATTGCTATAGGTCAAATGCCTCAAAGTTCTCTTGCAAAAGATTTAAACATAAAATTAAATTCAAAAAAAGAAATTGTTGTAAATAGAGAATTTGAAACATCTATTAAAGGAGTAATGGCTGCAGGAGATATTACAAATACTAATTTAAAACAAGCAATAACAGCATCAGCTCAAGGAGCTCACGCTGGTTATAGTGCTTATAACTATGTGAATAAAGAGTTTTAACTCTTATGTTGTAATAAAGATATATAAATAAACAAAATTAAAATAGTTTAATGGAGCTAATTAGATTTATATTTCATTTCTATCTATTATTAGGAATACTTATAATTATATTCAATGGAAGGATTAGTAGTTTTTTTTATAATTTAGTTTTATTATACACTAATCAGATGAATTTAAAAGATATATTTTTATTTAAAGTTAATAGAAAAAATGCTGATTCTTTATTTAGTGTTGCTAGATATTTTACAATAACTCTAGGTCTTATGATAATAGTTACCTCTTTATATTTTATATATTCTCTAGGAATGTCATTTCTATTTTAAAAAATACTAATATAGTAAAATAAGTTCAGACTTATAATCCATATAATCATCATTTTGATTTTTTATTCATTTTAATTATTTATCAAAATTTATTACAATAACATAAAAAGCTTTTTAAAACATAGTTAGTTATTTATAGATAACAAGCAAATACTTTAAAGAGAATTATATACAATAAGGTTAAATTGTTATACTAATTTTCTATAGGATATGTTTGTTTTTAAAACAATATTATACCTGAAAATGGCAAGAACACATGCAAGGAAGAAAGGAAAGTCAGGTTCAAAACGACCTGTAACTCCAGATTTTTCTTTTGTTACTCTAAAACCAAAAGAAGTAGAAAATTTGGTTATAGATATGGTAAAAGAAGATAAAAAACCGAGTCAGATAGGACTAATTTTAAGAGATACATATGGTATTCCTAACGTAAAACAATTTACAGGAAAATCAATTTCTAAAATTATGGAAGAAAAAAAACTTAATCTTGAGGTACCAGAGGATTTGCAATCACTAGTTACTAAGGCAAACACACTCAAAAAACATCTCGAATCAAACACAAGAGATGTTCACAACAAAAGAGGTCTTCAATTAATAGAATCTAAAATTAGAAGATTATCTAATTATTATAAAAAAGGAGGGAGATTAGCTTCTAATTGGAAGTATAACTAAAAATGGCAAAGGTAGTAGTGAAATCAAAAGTTAAAAAAGTAAAAAGAAAATTTCCTGTTGAAATCAAAGCACCAGAAATTTTTAATTCAATATCTTTAGGCAAATCCAATGTTACAGATTTAAATACACTAATTGGAAAACAAGTTAAAATTAATTTAATGTATGTAACAAATAATGTTAGAAATCAAAATATAAGATTAATATTTAAAATATCAGAAGTAAATGCAGGTGTTGCAAAAACTCAGATAGTATCTTGTCAACAAATTCCGTATTATTTGAATAGATTTGTAAAAAAAGGTTCTGATTTAATCGCTGATTCATTTGAATGTATTTCAAAAGACAATAAAGTAGTAACTATAAAGCCTTTTATTGTAACAAAAGAAAATACAAGTGTCAATGTTTTAAATTCAATTAGAGCAAAAGTTAAAGAACTCGTAGAAAAAGATATAAAATCTAAGACAGCAGAAGTATTTGTTGCAGATGTGACAGGAGGAAAAGTCCAATTAGGTTATAGAAATGAAGTAAAAAAAATATTTCCTCTAAAAGCATTTGAATTCAAACATGTTATAATAAATAAAAGCAAATGAAAATTATAGAAAAAATTGAGGATAAAAACTTGCTAAGAATAATAGTAGATTCAAACGAGGAATCATTATTTTTTTTATTAAAGCAATATTTATCTAATAACTCACAAGTTGATATAGTTGGAGTTTATAAGGAGCATTATTTAGTTAGTAAGACTGAACTTTTAATTAAAGTTAAAAAAGGTAATGCAAAGGATGTTTTAAAAAAAACATTAACAGAGATTAAAAAAGATTTAAATAAAAAAAAGGTGAAATAAAATGAGCATAATAGGATTTAATTTTTCAAAATTTGATTGTAAAAGAATGTCAGAGCAGGTTAAAGGTGGTATTGAAATAAAGCATAATATCAGTATAAAGTCTGTAGAGTCAACAAAACTTAATGTTGTAGGGTCAGGAAAAACTGACATATTAAAAATAAAATTTGCATTTGATATCACATATGGTGAACAAATAGGTAAAATAAACTTAGAAGGAGAGGTTATTTATTCAGATACTAAAGAAATAGTTGAGGAGACAAAAAAGCAATGGGATAAAGAAAAAAAGCTCAATGATACAGTGAGTCAGTCAGTGTTTAGATTTATATATAATAAATCAGCAGTAAAAGTTTTGAGTCTTGCAGATTCTTTAAATTTGCCATCTCCAATTCCTTTACCAAAAATAAATTTTTCAGCTAAGAAATCTGAAAAATAAGTTTTAAATAAAATCACAAAATAATATAAACATAATATAGAACAAATAAGAATTTAAATATTAAAAATTTTTATGAAAATATTATGAAAACCTTTATAAAAGGTTTGTGATTTCATTTAAGTAGGCCATTTGATTTATCCCAACATAGCTCAACGGTAGAGCGGTCGGCTGTAGAATCCTAATGACTGGTCATTTATATTATGGCTGGGATGAATTAATGACAGTCCCCACTTGTATCTGTATGTGTGCAGAAACCGACAGGTTCCCGGTTCAAATCCGGGTGTTGGGACTTATCTGAATTATGCCCAAATAGTGTAGTCCGGCCTATCATTTTACCCTGTCGAGGTAAAGACCCGGGTTCAAATCCCGGTTTGGGCGTCAAAAAATAAAGATTAAGTCCTTAAGCCCAAGCTCTTAAGCTCTTAAGCTCTTAAGCTCTTAAGCTCTTAAGCTCTTAAGCTCTTAAGCTCT
>JBMCRE010000022.1:0-4361 GCA_048625195.1 Nanobdellota archaeon
TTCTCTATGACATTTATTATTCAAATAATATTTTTCATAATGTTTTTGACCATTATTATAATAACCTATTTCTTTTACTAATTGGTCATTTTGGTCAAACCATTTTTCTATATTACCTTCTTTAATTACTTTGTATTCCATAGTTTTAATTTTTTTTGGGTTATTAATATATTACAAATATAGTGAAAAATATTTAGATAAAAAAATACTATGTGAAATATTAAAAAAGGGAACTATATACTTATTTAACCTAAATTTTGTATATATAAATTATATCATCTTAATTTTTTTTTTTAGATATTTTTACTATATTTGTAAAGTTAAGTTGAATTAAAAAATATAGAAAAAATGAATGTTATTGAATTACTAAAATCAAGTGAGATAAGAATAAATATAGATAGTATAAATAAGTTAAAAAATGCTGTCAAAAATAATTTTGAAAAAATTGACGAAGTTTCACAAATTTTAGATTTACTACCATTTCTAAAAGATGATATTTCAAAAAGAATAGAAACCGACAATTTATTTCAACCTGGGAGAATAGTTGAAACCATTATAATTCAATCTATATCTGATTTTTTAAGTTGTCAATATAAAGGATCTGGTGTATATGAAAATGATGATTATATTGTAAAGCAAGATGGTGGATCTGGAAAATCAGATTTATCAATAATAGATAAATCAACGGATACCCAATATATCATTGAAATAAAAGAACCGATAGCTTATGGTAAATCTTGTGGATTTACATATGATGATACAGGAAAACCTGTTGATTTTACATCAAAGGACAATAAATATAAAGAATACGTTAAATCTTTATTTGAAGTTGGGTCTATTCTAGAAAACTATAACATCTTGGATAATATAGGGCATAACAAAATATTTGAAACAAATGATATTATAACAAATAGGTTTGATTATATCATCAGTTATGACGCAAATGGGATTTTAGATATAATGACTTCCGAAGAGTATAAAGATAGTTTTGATTTTAAAATTGAAATTCGTAGTTGTGGTAGAAATACAAGAAAGGCTTTTACAAAAAGTAAATTGGATTTAAATGGAGATATTGTTCTCTTGAATAAAGAAGATTTATTAGATATAAAAAAAAGAGGTGGAAGAACATCATCAAGATATAAATATGTTAAAAACAATGCTACTTTCTCTTTCAAAAAGAGTGATGTCAAGGAAAAAGATGGTCAGTTATTTATAAATCTTGATAAGGTTAATCAACATCTTGGTGAAATTTCAATACAACATTTTAAGAAAAAAAAATGATTAAGGAAATTTCCTTAATCATGTAATCTTATTAAGTTTTCAGGAATAAAAAGTGAATTTAGATACATCACCAAGTCTTTTGGATGTTTTATATTTTCTTGTAATTTACCTGCGTTCTTCTTATATACTTTGTTATTTAATTCGCTTATTTTTATTTTCTCTATAAAACTATGATCATAATCAAAATTCACCCATGGAAGAGATAGTAATGTTGTTTTTGTCAATGACATAGAACTATCACACGTTCTCCACCACCAATATAAATAGGAACTATTTAACATTATTAAAGCTTTATTATAACTATCTTCATCCTTCATGAATATTTCTATCTGTCCATTTCTATCTAATTTTTTTGATGAAGCTGTTATAAAATATCTTGGTGAATTTGTGATATAGATAGGGAAATTTGATTTACTAACAACATAGTTTGATAGTTTATTATCGTGTATAAGGTTTTTTGTCCCTGGTATAGTTTTATAAAAAATTTCTGATGTTAAAATTCCATCACTCAAATTACTATCTAAATTTCCTAACATTTCCTTTCTTCTCTTACTTTGCCATCTAATCTGTCCAGTTGTTTTTCTATCTTTTGATATGTTATGTGCCACAATTATTGAAACTCTAACAGCAGCATCATCAAATATATGACCTGGTATATTATCAAAATGATATAAAGTTATAGAATTAAATTTAAGTATATTTTCTCTTGTTTTTTTGAATTTTTTTCCATTTGTAAAGGATATAGGATTTATACTTATAAAACCTCTTGTTATTTTGGAAGCTTTGTCTAGAAAATAACCATATATATCACTATCTTTATATTTAAAATAGGGTGGGTTCATTATTATATAATCACATTGAAAATTATACTCTAAAAAATCTTCATTGAAACTTCTGGGAACAACTCCAAATTTTTCTCTGAAATTATTTAAAGCTATTTCTAATTGGGATTTGTCCTTTTCATTAATTATTAACCTATTTTTTATAAAATCAAATGGATCCTCTTGTATAGAAGCTAAATTTATTGACAATATACCCAAACCACAACAAGGATCTAACCAAATACCTTCACCATCATCAAATATCTTTGTTTTATTTGACATCAGTTCGGATACATCTTGTGGTGTGTAAAAGATTCCATTTTTCTTCTTTTCACTATCTGTATATTTATTTTCAAATATCATAAATTATTTTTCTTTTTATTTATATATTAAATTCCAAAATTAGTTTTTCACGTTTTTCACATTTTTCACAAAAACTTTATTTATTTTCTAATATATAACTTATAGTCAAAAATAAATAAAAAGTCCATGAAAAAAGAAAGAAAAAGTAGAGATTTTTACACACTCAATAAAGAACTATATGATGAGTTTCTAAAACATATAGAAGAGAACAACTTGAATAAATCCAAGTTGATAGAAACTCTTATAGAAGAATATCTAAAAAATAAATCAAAAAAATGAAAAATGAAGAACTTATAATATCAATTATTGTTGGATATATGTTGAAATTGTTGAAAAATAATGTAAATATTACTCCACATTTAAAAGAATTTGCTGCTATGGGGGTTAATTTACGATTTATAAGTTAAAAATTCAAATAATCTTTAAGAGCTTTATAAACAATATCTTCAGAAAATTCTTTTCCTTTTATTGTTAAAGTCTTTGTTTCTTTAATAAGCTGGTCTTTAGAAACTTGTTTACCATTTAAATAATAAATTAAATATGATTTTTAACCATTTTCAAACCATTCTTGAACAGCTGGACCATCTTCTCTATGGAATTTATCATTTAAATAATAAGCTTCAAATTCTCTTTGACCATTTTTAAACCACCATTGAATAGATGGACTATCTTCTCTATTTCTTTGATTATTTAAAAAATAAGATTCAAGTTCTTTTTGACCATTTTCATACCACCATTGAATAGCTGGACCATCTTCTCTATGATATTGACCATTTAAATAATAATATTCATAATGTTTTTGACCATTTTTATACCATCTTTGAACAGTTGGTCCATCTTTTTTATGTAATTGATCATTTAAATAATAAAATTCATATTCTTTTTGTCCATTATTATAATAATGAATTTCTTGAACCAATTTGTTATTTTGGTCAAACCATTTTTCTGTATTATCTTCTTTAATTACTTTATATTCCATAGTTTTTTAATTTTTTTTGGATTATTAATATATTAAAAATATAGTGAAAATTAATGAATTAAAAAAATAATATGTTAAATATTTTTAAAAAAATATGAGTAGGAATGGATTAACCCTGTCATTTCCATAAAGTACTATGAGGTAGTTCCATAATGAACATTACAAATATAGTTAAAATTATTGAATAAAAAAAATAAAAATATGTACTTACAAATCGTAAGTAAAAGATCTCTTTTACTTACGATTTGTTGTTATAGTATGGGAGTTAATTTATGATTTATAAGTTAAAAGTTCATATAATCTTTAAGAGCTTTATAAATAGTATCTTCAGAAAATTCTTTTCCTTTGATTGTTATTGTTTTGTGGGTTTCTTTAAAAACCTGATCTTTAGATACTTCTTTTCCATTTAACCAATATTCTTCAAATCTTTTTTGACCATTTTCATACCAATATTGACGAGCTGGACCATCTTCTCTATGACGTTTATCATTTAAATAATAAAATTCATAATGTTTTTGACCATTTTTATACCATCTTTGACTAGATGGACCATCTTCTCTATGTCTTTGACCATTTAAAAAATAAGCTTTATATTCTTTTTGACCATTATTATAATAAGCTATTTCTTTTACTAATTGGTCATTTTGGTCAAACCATTTTTCTATATTACCTTCTTTAATTACTTTGTATTCCATAGATTTATTTTTTTTTGGTTATTAATATATTATAAATGTAATTAAAATTTTTTAAATAAAAAAAATCACATAAATTTAAAAATTTATGTGATTTTAAGTAAAAATTTAAGTAATGAACTTCAATATTCTTTTTTGACCATTTATTATATTACAAATATAATGAAAATTTTTTAAATTAAAAAATTTTTAAATTAAAAATTTAAATAATCTTTAAGAGCTTTA
>JBMCRE010000023.1:0-4248 GCA_048625195.1 Nanobdellota archaeon
TTGTCCTAACAATGAGTGATTAAAAAATTAAAATTTAAAAAAAATAAAAAATAAACAAAACAAAACAAAAGTACTTTAATCAACTCTCTATTATATAAATATCTAACTTCAGAACAAAATAAAACCCTAAACTCTGAGCCCAAAACCCCTACTCTAAAAAATGTCGATTCCGTGACTTGAAAGTCATTTCAAATCTATGATTTAAATGACCACCGAACATGCACAGCATGTGACTGTGCACGTTCAAGCAAGAATCGTACGTAGTGTCGATTCCGTGACTTGAACACGGGACCTCCAGATTATGAGTCTGGCACTCTAACCAACTGAGCTAAATCGACAATATAATAAACACAAATTTCATCATAATATCAAAAAAACAATCTTTTTCAATATCAAAAATCTATATTAATAATAAATACCAACAAACTATTTATAAAATTTTCTTTATTCTTATTAATTATGACAAAAAGTTACAAAACTTTCAAACAAAAAAGAAAGCAAGAAAATTATACAAAACTAACTAAAAAAGAAAATATCAGAGCAAGATCTTATTTCAAACTACAACAAATAGATAAAAAATTCAACCTAATAAAAGAAAATATGAATATTATAGATTTAGGATGTGCTCCTGGTGGTTGGCTTCAATATATTGATTCTAAAATCAAAACAGGAAAAATAATAGGAATTGACTTGTTAGAAACACCTAAACATAAAGAATTCTCAGACAATATAGAAATAATTGAAGATGACTTTGACAATATTAATGACTACACAAATATTCAATTTGACTTAGTATTATCAGATATGGCACCAGAATTTAGTGGGAACTATAAAGTAGACAGAGGAAGAACACATAAATTAAACTTAAAAGTTTTAGAATTTTGTAAAGACCACTTAAAAAAAAATGCGAATTGTTTATTTAAAACCTTTGAAGGAGAAGATTTAAATATGGTAAGAGAAGAATCAAAAAAAATATTTCACCAAATAAAAGAATACAAACCACAATCATCTCAAAAAAAAAGTGCAGAAACTTTTATAATTTGTATAAATAAAAAATAACTTTTTTAATCAATATATTCTTTAATAAAAATTTTTAGAAAAGTTTTAAATAAAGACAAAAACAAAGGCCCCAAAATTATTCCAATAAATCCAAATGTTCCTATTCCTGCTAAAACACCAATAAAAGTTTCCAAAGGATGAATCTTAGCAAATTTTTCTACTAATTTTGGTCTAATAAAATTATCAATTTGACTTACAACTACAGCACCCCAAATTAAAACAAATCCTCCCATAAAATAATTACCTTCTAAGATTAAAAATATTCCTACTGGTAACCAAATCAAAAAAGCACCAACTACAGGAATTATTGATAAAATTATCATTACTATTCCCCAAAAAAATGCTCCACTAACACCTGCTATAAAAAAAGATATCATACCTAAAGTTCCTTGAACAACTGCAGTTAAAACTTGTCCTATCAAAACAGCTCTAATTATCTTTCCACCTTCATCTATAAGATGTTTAGAACCTTTTGTAGAAAAAGGTAAAAGCATAATAAAATATTTCATAAATATCTCTTTTTGAACTAATAAATAAAACATTATAAAAAAGATAATAAAACTAGAAAGCAAAAAATTAGAAGTAAAAGATAATATTTTAGGTAAAGTAGACCTTGCTTCACTTTTTAATTTATTTTCAATAGTAAGTATCGTATCTGCAATAGATATCTCAATACCTGTAATTGAATTTATAGAATTTTCATATTGCTCTATTTTTTGCTCACTCAAATCCATATTATTTACATAATTCAAAAAAACACCACTAAAAATAGTTAAAGGAACTAAAATTAAAAATAATACTCCAAATAATATTAAAGCAGCACTCAAAGATTTATTTTTAATCTTATTTAATAAAGCTACATAAATTGGATAAACCAAAAAAGTTAAAACAATTGATGTTAATATTGCATTAATATAACTCTTTAACATAAAAAAAATTAATATCGTAAAAATAGATATTATACCTATTGCAAAATAAAACTTTACACTGCTATTCTTTACCATCTATATAATAAAAATAAATAAACTATTTAAATTTATCTTTTAAAAATCTTATCAACCATCTCAATGTATGTTGAAGAAGACCAAAGTTGAGCAAAACATCCATGAGATTCTTGAACTGATGAACTACTAACTTCTGAGGCAAAACCTAAAGAACCCAACTTCAAAATATCATGTGTAGAACTCTGCAAAATTTTAGCAATATCTCTTCTGTACTTTTTTTCATTTAAATCATCCAATACTATTCCTGCAATATTATTAATCCAATACCAACTATCACCATTATGATAACTCGCATTATCTTCTCCTGTATAACTTTCCTTAAACCTACTATCTTTAGAACTAATCGAACTAATACCACCCCAACCTGTTCTCAAATGCATCAAAGCATTATCAAAAATCAATTCCCATTCACTTCTAGTAAACAAATTTGGATAAAAATAATATACTAAAAATACATTACAAGATATTTTATCCTCAAAAGGTTCATCGTATAAACATCCACCTCTAAAATAAGAATTTTTAACCTTCATCTTAAGTAAATTTTCAAACTCAACTAAATGTATTTTTTCATCTTCTCTTTGTAAAACTTGTGCTAAAACTCCAAGCAAAGAAACAAATTCTAAAAACTGAACTTGAATATCAATAGGATAATTAACATCAACAGTATCCATCCAAGAATCACCTTTTTTAACTTTTAATAATTCTTCTTGTGAATCCCAAAAATGTTCTGTTAATTTTGTAAAAATCAAATAAAATTTATCATAAATAATCTTAAGCTCTCCTGTAGTTAAAACCTTACTCAACCTTCCTTCCTTTTCTAAATAAAAAATAAAATCACCAAATCTTTTAGCAAGCCAAAAACATCCATCAGCACTTTTTAAAGAACCTTCTTGCTGAACTCTTTTAATTAAGCCATCATTGTAATCAACTAAATTTAAATAATTATACAACTGATCTTTTACCAATTCTTCCTCACCTAAATTAATAAACGCTCTCAATCCAACTAATTCGTCTCTAGTCCAAATATTTGCAAACCAAGGGAAGCCAGCAAAAGAACCTACCCGAATATCTTCATGGGTTAAATCTTTATTTAAAAAATTATAAATCCCATTAGAAGATAATTTATATGCAAGCGAAATATCTTGAGTTAAAGGCTTTTGAAATTCTTTATTATCAATTAAATCTTTAAAAATATTCATATCAAAACCTTCTAATTCATTTTGATGCTGATCAAGCAATAAAATTTGCTCTTGCACATCTTCCTTAGAAAAACCAGCTCCTATAACTAACCTCTTATTATGATCAACATTAATACTCATCAACCTATAAACATACCACTCATACAAAGAATTCCTTCTTTTTGAATAGTTATATTCTTTTTTAATAAAATCTTTAATTAAATCATAAGAAAAGTTCATTGCTTTTATTCCAAAAAATAAATCATAATCCTTATTATCACCATTCTTTTTAGTAAAATGAACATAAACTATTCCATCCTCTTCATAAACTTCATAAATTCTTCCCCATTTATCAAAATCATTTTGCTTTCTCATATCTAAATCAATATAAATCTTTCCCTCATAATCATTAATCTCATACACAAATCCACCTGTTGGACCTAAATAAAACTTATCCTGAGGCAAAAGAGTATTTTCATAATCAATATCTTCAACTAAAATACCATTTTCATCATATTTTAATTTTGTCTCACTCCCCAAAGTCTCAGAAAAATCTCCTTGTTTATTAACAGGCAAAACTAAATTTTGAGTCAATTTTGAAGCAAACTTTCTCATTGAATAGTAACCACCATAAGTACCCTCCACACAATTAACATCTCCAACTACTATCTCATCTAAAAATTTAAAAATCTCTAAAGTGTTTTTATTGCAAACATTAAAACCTTGAAATTTAGTACAATTTTTTTTATACCCTAAATTTAAGAAGTCCCCTTTAGTATTAGTTAAAAGAAAGTTTAACTTTTCAACCTCACTTTTATTATCACACTTGTAACAATAACTCTTATCTACTAAGTCATATTTGATATTCATAATAATACAATAAACTAAACATTTAAATTATCTATTTGTAATCTTTGAGTGATTATTTCTAATAAAAATTTCAATACATTCTAATAAATGACCTAAACCGAAATTAACGACACAAATATTCAAGTATTTATGTATCT